>JAGCWY010000140.1 GCA_017961625.1 Ruminococcus sp.
AACCTTGAAGTCGCTGGTTCGAGTCCAGCTTCTGCAACCAGCCAGTTGGCATGAACTTCCTACAGTTTTACAGAGTACCGTTCCAATAGGAGCGGTATTTCTGTATCTGCCTATGGGGGGGAGGTACCCCCTTTAAATATTAAGCAGGACTACACCGGGTCACTGCTCATTAATCTGCGACAAGCACCAAAATAAGAGGTGAAATTTTATGGAATACGGTCTGCCGTATCTGAAAAAGAAACTCAATGCGAAGCGGCTGAGAGTACTCACTCGCTACGCTTACTACGATATGAAAGTCTCAGTCAGTGAACTGAGTAGCATACTTCCGAAGGAGTTCGGCTGGCTCGCTTACTCTCTTGGTTGGTGTGCTAAGGCTGTAGACAGTGTGGCTGATCGTATCGTATTCGACAAGTTCAGCAATGATGATTTCGGGCTGAACGAAATCTACAAGCTAAACAACTCAGACGTGCTTCTGGATGATTCTGTGCTGTCGGCACTTATATCTTCGTGCAGCTTCATTTACATCGGGCAAGACGATACCGGCTATCCAACAATGCAGGTCATTGACGGCAGCAACGCTACCGGCACTATTGATCCGGTGACGAAGATGCTCACTGAGGGATATGCCGTTCTTGAGCGTGATGAGTATAGCCGTTCACCTATTCTGGAAGCATACTTCCGTCCGTATCAGACCGACTACTATGTCAATGGCAGGCTTGACGAGAGCCTGACATTCGTTCATAAGGCTCCTTATGCTCTGCTCGCCCCGGTCATCAACAGACCGGATGCAAAGCGTCCATTCGGACACAGCCGAATCAGCCGCACTTGTATGCACATCACTCAGGCTGTTCTCAGGACGTTCAGGCGTATGGACGTATCGGCTGAGTTTTACAGCTTCCCACAGAAGTATATCCTCGGACTGTCGGACGATGCTGAGTTCAACAACCGTGCTGCAACGATGTCCTCATTCCTCAATATTGGCAAGGATGAGGAAGGCGAAAAACCGACTGTAGGGCAGTTCCAGCAGCAGAGCATGGCTCCATATGCGGAGCAACTCAAAGCCTACGCCTCGGTATTCGCAGGAGAAACAGGGCTGACACTGGACGATCTCGGATTCACTACCGACAACCCTGCAAGCTATGACGCTATAAGGGCAAGCCACGAATCGCTTAGACTCACTTCACGCAAAGCTCAGAGGACTATCGGCGTAGGTTATCTCAACGCCGGTTATCTTGCCGCCTGTATTCGTGATAATTTCGAGTACGAACGCAGGGCATTTGCGAATACTGTACCTGAGTGGCTGCCGATATTCGAGCCTGATGCTGCCGCTCTGGGCGCTGCCGGTGATGCTATCTTGAAGATAAATCAGGCTGTGCCTGACTTCATCGGCAACGGCAATATCCGCCGCCTGACAGGATTGGAGAGCGACAATGAATGATCTTGTTGCTCTCGTTGAATCAAGAGCTGCCAGTGATCCGCAGCTCAGGGCCCTGATAAAGCGTGTAAAAAAACAATCAGCAGACTTCAACGATACCGCTGATTATTCCGTCCGGCTCGCTCAGATTCTCGGAAAGGAAATGTCGGAGAACGTGCTTGACATACCAGAAGAGCTTAGAGAGGAAGTCGCAACGGAGCTTCTGAAATACGGCTACAATGATCTGAACGACGTGCTTGCAGAGGTACAGGGAGCTCTCGATGAAAAGAATGGTATACATATCCGTCCTCAGAAAGCAGCATTCCCGGCTGAACGTGTACAGCAGTATGTTCATTCTCTTGTGGATCCTACAGTCGCCGATAGCGTTATCAAGCGTCGTGCAAGAGCAGGAACCGAGACGATAACAAAGTCATATCATGACGACTATATGCAGAAGAACGCATCCTTCCGGAATGATGCCGGTCTGAAATGCTACATCGTCAGAACAGCCGTTCCGAAATGTTGCGAATGGTGCAGCAATATTGCAGGACGTTATCCATATAACGTTGATGAAATGCCGGAAGATGTATTCCGCAGGCATGATAACTGCGACTGTAAGACCATTTTTGAGAACGGGAAGCAAAGACAGGATGTCTGGTCTAAGCGGACATGGGAAGTACCGGAGACAGGAACAGGTGCAGCAGAACCGGTCAGATTCACACCGGAGCAGGCTGCGGAGTTGCAAGCTAAAAATCAGCCGAAAATCTTGACAAATGGCGTGAATGGTGGTAGACTAAGAGTAAGCGGAGCAACAAGCGGTGCGTTAAACCCTGACAGTGATCGTGCAAATAAGCACGCTGAGCAATATTACGAATCTGTCAGAAAAATGCAGACTGATGTTAAACATATTGCTGAGAATACTGGTTATTCAGAAGATACTATCCAGTCAATAAAGGACTTTATCTTCAATGAAAAACACGATTTAGGCGATAGATATGATTACTTCGACCCTGATTACAAAATGGCTCAATCGTGGCAAAGACTGATTGACGGCAAAAATATTCTTCCCCACGATCTTACTTTGATAAAGCACGAAGAAATGGAAAAAGAACTAATGAGCCGTGGATATTCACAGGCAGAAGCACATTTAATAGCCACAAAAAAGTATAATTACGAAAAGGAGGCTCGTGAATACTATGATAAAATTAACAGGAATAGCAAGGAATAATAATCATATTACTTGCACAGCGTATTTGGAAGATAGCGAACAAGGAATGAGCCTATCTTTTAATGAAAAAACTTCAGACTTTGAGGATTGCGTTTTACCACAGGGGTATGAGTGGTGCATTTCTCATATCAACCACGCAAAAAAATATCTTAAATCTCTGATAGGTAAAAATATATCTGCAACGGAAAAATTAATAATGTGGTATTAAAACCAAACCGTCTAAGTAATTAGGCGGTTTTCTTATACCCATTTGAAGGAGGTGAGGGAATGGAACACGCTGACAGAATAGAGATCACCTTCAAGAGCGGCGAAACGATCTCCTACGGTAAGGGAGAATGGGACGATTACGCTTATGACGGAAAGTCAGTCATCATAAAGCAGAAAGGCGCATGGATAGGAATATATAACTTTGACCATGTATTCAGCGTTGAACTTAAAGAACATTAAGCATTTGCGACCGACACGAATGTCGGCGGCAAGTGCTATTTTTATACCCCGAAAGCAGGTGAGATATGGCAAAGCCCAACCTGAGACCGGATCACAACGGCACCCAGCGAGCACAGTTTGAATCAAACAAAAAGAAGATCTATGCGACACAGCGGGTGTGCGGCATCTGCGGCAAGCCGGTTGACTTCGGCTTCAAGTTTCCACATCCTCTGAGCCCAACCATAGATCACATTATTCCAGTCGCTAAGGGCGGACATCCTTCCGATCTGAGTAATCTTCAGCTTGCACATTTCACCTGTAATCGACAGAAGTCTGATAAGATCAAACCGGGGCAGGACTTCTCCGCCGGTACTGAGGTAATCTCTAATCGGCTGCTGCCATTGACTTTTGACTGGAAAAATATCTGACGTAGCAATATTGTACAGAGAGAGCAAGCTTGCGAGCGGCAGCGTGTACGCCTGCGGAGGCTCTCCGCTGAGCCTTTGAGCCTTAATTGAAAGGAGTTGTCTGAATGACCGAGACACGGCTTGGAAGGCAGACTCCTACAATAATGGTTGTCCTGCCTTACTTAGTCTCCCTTGGAGCTGAAGCTGTAGCGATCTACAACAGATCGAAAAGAAAAGCTCAGCCATGGCAGGAACTTATGCTTGAAGACATAATGGCCGTTGATGAAAACGGCCTGTGGAAGCATATAAAGTACGGATGGTCCATACCTCGTCGAAATGGTAAGTCAGAAATACTTATCATGCGTGCTATCTGGGGCGTAACTCACGGCAGGCGTGTTCTGTATACAGCGCATAGAACGACGACCTCAAGCAACGCATGGAGCAAATGCTGTGATCGTCTTTCTGAGGCAGGATATCAGGAGGGTGTTGACTACAAGACAACAAAGAAATACGGCCTTGAGACTATCGAATGGCTTGATGGTAACGGAGCCGTAATCAATTTCCGTACAAGATCAAGCAAAGGCGGTCTGGGTGAAGGCTATGACGATCTTATCATAGACGAAGCTCAGGAGTATACCTCCGATCAGGAAAGTGCTCTTAAATATGTCGTAACCGACAGCAAGAACCCTCAGACATTGATGTGCGGAACTCCGCCAACGGCTGTATCATCCGGTACAGTCTTTCTTAATTATCGAAAAAACACTCTCAATGGCAAGAATGAGAGTGGCGGTTGGGCTGAATGGTCGGTGCCGAGGCTGACAGATGCACATGATCCTGAGTTGTGGTATGAGACAAATCCTTCTCTGGGTTATATTCTCAGCGAGAGAACTATCAAAGATGAGCTGGGCGATGACCAGGTTGATGACAATATCCAGCGATTAGGTCTTTGGCTTACATATAGTCAGAAATCAGCGATCAGCCGCAGGGAATGGGACGAATACAAGATAGAAAAGCCAGAGCTGAAAACTCCGGTAAGACTTTTCTTTGGCGTGAAATACGCTAAGGTCACAGCAAATGTCTCGTTGTCTGTGGCGGTCAAGCTTCCTGACGGTAAAATCTTCGTTGAGGCCATCGACTGCCGACCTGTCCGAGACGGTAATGCATGGATAATCGACTATCTCCGCAGCGTTCATGCCACAAAGGTAGTCATTGACGGAGCAGGTCATCAGGATATACTTGCCAGCGACATGAAGGATGCAGGTGTCAAATGCAAAGCGGTACTTCCGAAGCTCTCGGAGGTTATTGAAGCTAACGCCCTATTTGAGCAGAAGCTCTTTGAGGGCAGCATCTGCCACTCCGGACAGCCGTCTCTTACTCAGGCGGTATCGAATTCTGAGCATAGAGCTATAGGTTCAAGCGGAGGCTATGGCTACGCAGCATTGACGGAAGGTATTGATATAACGTTGCTGGAATCAGTATCACTGGCTCATTGGATATGTTCTACAGCAAAAGAAGTAAAAAAGCAGCGTATCTGCTACTAAGGAGGAAATATGGATAAGACATTACTTGAAAAAATAAACCAGTTCACTCGCAGAACATTTACCGAAAAAGAGGTATATGCGTTTCCGGTTCACCTCTGTGACAATGATATAGACAGAGATCAGGAGCGATTTTCTGACGAAGCACTGCTCACAATGAGCAAGCTGTTTGTCGGCAAGACCGGTATATTCGACCATGATCCACGCTCTGGCAATCAGACTGCCCGTGTATTTGATACCGAAGTAATTACCGAGCCCATAAAACTCACAAAGGATGGACGCGTTTATAAATGGCTCAAAGGTATGGCTTACATAGTCCGCACCGACAATAATAAGGATCTCATCACTGAGATAGATGCTGGCATCAAAAAAGAAGTCAGCGTGAGTTGTTCAGCAAATAAGAGAATATGTTCAGTTTGCGGTTGCGACAGAAGAATCACTCAGTGCGAACATCACAAGGGGCATGACGGCTGTCACGTTATCCTTGACGACATCACAGATGTCTACGAATGGAGCTTTGTTGCTGTTCCGGCACAGATAAATGCCGGAGTTACAAAGAAATATATCCCCGAAAAGGAGGAAAAATCAATGGGAACAGAATTCAAACCTATCACCACACAGGCTGAGTTCGATGCCGCTGTAAAGAGCGCAGTCGAGGCAGCCGTTGCAGAGGCTGTCAAGAAGTATGAGGGCTGGCTCTCACCTGATGCAGCTGCTGCACTTGCTAAGGAGCGTGACGACAGCAAGGCCGCTGTTGACGCTCTCAGCACAGAGAACAAGTCCTATAAGCTCTCTGCCATGAAGATGAAGGCAGCAAACGAAAAGGGCATTCCTTTCGAGCTTGCTGAAAAGCTCTCCGGCGAGACCGAGGACGAGATCAACAAGGACGCTGATACCTTCGCAAAGTATTTCACAGCGCCCAAGCATCAGCCCACACCGAGATACTCCGGCGAAGGAGCATTCACAGATTCCAAGAGCTCCGCAGAACTTGAAATGCTGCGTGAGATCAACAACAACTAAGGAGGAATAAGACTATGGGAAACAAAACTACTTCCGGAACCCTTTTCAAGCCTGAACTTGTAAAAGACCTTTTCAACAAGGTTAAGGGTAAATCAACACTTGCAAAACTTTGCGGCGGAGATCCTATGCCGTTCGCTGGTATCGACGTAATGACATTCTCTATGGACGGCGAAGCTTCTATCGTCGGCGAGGGTGCTCAGAAGCCTGCCGGTGACGCTGCCACAGGATCTGTTACTATCAAGCCTATCAAGTTCGTTTATCAGCACAGAGTTACTGAGGAATTTCTCAAGATGACGGAAGAGAAGCAGCTTCCTATTCTTCAGGCGTTCAATGATGGCTTTGCGAAGAAGATCGCAAGAGGATTCGATATTGCCGCATTTCACGGCGTAAATCCTGCGACTAATGTAGCTTCGAGCATCGTAGGTGATAACTGCTTCGATCTCACTATCACAAACACTGTTACCTACAATTCTTCGACACCTGACGACAATATCGACAGTGCTGTTGCACCTATCCAGCTTGCAGAGAGAGACATAACCGGTATTGCTATGGCACCGGCATTCGGTTCTGCTCTCGGTGCTATGAAAATGAACGATTCTCATGCGCCTATGTATCCTGAATTCCGCTACGGTGCAAATCCTGGAAATTTCGGCGGCATGACAGCTGACATCAATAGCACAGTTTCTTTCGGCAGCAGCCTTGACAGAGCTATTGTCGGTGACTTCGCAAGTGCATTCAAGTGGGGCTATGCTCAGAACGTAACATTTGAGATCATTCCTTATGGTGATCCTGACGGACAGGGCGATCTTAAGCGCACAAACGAGATTGTCCTCAGATCTGAATGCTATGTAGGTTGGGGAATCCTTGATGCTGCATCATTTTCTCGTGTAGTGGCTACAAACCCCTGACAAGTCTCACCGTAGCAGCCGAAGACGGTGAGACGGACATGTTCGGCACACAGGTCAAGGATCTTCAGACTGGTGTAACTGTTGCCAACGGTGCTATCACTGGTACGCTTAAGTATCTCAGCACCGGTGCTCTTGCTACAGACTGGGGTGCTGGTAACTTCCTCGCTGTTAAGTTTACAAATATCGATTCTGATTCAACATCGGTTATGGTAGGACTTGAACCATCAGCAGGCAGTGGACTTGTTGAGCTCATTGATGATCCGGATAAAAACGGTGTATTCAAGATTTCTGATAAGAACACTCAGAAGCTCAAGGTTGTCCAGAGCACAAAGGGCGCTGATGGTAGCACCTACACCAATACACAGCTCTATGATCTGTCAGGCCTGACCTGCAACAACGCATAAGGAGTGGTCTGATGGTCTATCATAACAGGATAGTCAGCAGAAACGACAAGCCCTCACCTGAAAAGGCTGAGGGCAATGCTCCTGCTGAGAAGGAGGCTGCAAATGGGAAAGGTTTACGCAAGCGTAAGCGACATAACAGCGCTGGGGATAAGTCTGACAGCACAGCAGCAGGAAGCAGCAACGATACTGCTTAACACTGCGTCATCAAAGCTCCGGCTTGCTGCTGCGAAGCACGGCAAAAACCTTGATGCTTTGATCGCTGCCAGTGAGGACTATGGTGATGCCGTCAAGGGCATAGTTATCCAGGCGGTAACCAGAGCACTTAACAGCATTGCTGATAGTGCTCCGGCAGCAACACAAGGCTCTGAATCGAACGGAAACTACAGTATCAGTATGACGTACCTCAATGCAGGGCAGTCACTGTATTTCCTTAGAAACGAGCTGAAAGAGCTCGGACTTATGAGACAGGTATTCGGAGCTATTGATCTATATAATACCGGAGAGGAGTGATATGATGTTTACGAACTGTGAGGGATGTACGATATACGAGAAGGTTACTGTAGACAGAGCACCTTCATACATTAAGCACACTACAGGAGCCATATACTGGGAGCCGTCTACAGGTCAGACTGACGGCAGCGACAGAAGACCGAAGCGGTCGGTTTTCGTTAATATCCCGGATTTTTCAACAGACTACTTACCGAAGGAAGATGATAGAGTGGTTTGTGGAATTATCGAAAGCACGACTCCACCGGCTACAGCTCTTACGGTTATGAACGTCAAGGATCTTCGCTACGGTTCACCACGAGTTCGGCACATAGAGCTGACATTGGAGTGATAGTATGATTGATTACAAAGGATTGGATTTATCTCCCGAATTCAATCAGAAATCAGAAAAGAACTTTGCTTCAGCGCAGAGCTATATCGATAGTGAAGTCTTGAAGTATCTGCCGGACTACACACCTATTGCTATGAAGCGCTTCAAAAATCGTGGAAAAATGAGCAAAGCTCATAAGGTAGACAAGCCAGGTATTATCATTAACACAGAGCCAACTGCCCGAAAGGAATATTACATAAATAAAGGCTTTTCTGGAGCTAACCGTGGTAAATTCTGGCTGGAGCGCATGAAAGCCGACCATAAGGCAGATATATTGAAAGGGTTGAAATCCCGATGAAAACACCAATTATTGAGAGCGTAAGAAACTATATTTTCAGCTATCCGGATCTAAAAGAAGGCTGCCTGACGGTAGACTATCTTGGTGACAAGCCGGTAGAGTATATGGTCGAGACTGTTCCTTGCGATCCGATATATACGCAGTATGTTGACGGGGACTGTGTGAAGCAGTTCTTGTTCATATTCGCTTCAAGAGAGTATTTCAGCGCTGATGTTAATCAGGCTATCGAGAATCTTTCTTTTTATGAAGATTTTGAAAGCTGGATCTGGGATAATAACCAGACCGGAAATCTGCCTGATATGGGAGACGGAAGATCTCCTGTCAGCATCGAGGTACTTACAAGAGGGTATTCCTTTTCTGAGGATGCCAACTCAGCCCGTTATCAGATACAGCTGAGATTACTATACGAGGAGGATTGACTATGTCAATAGTTGCAAGACACAAGAAGGTTGCGTTCTACGGCGTTCCAACAGTGAATAATGGTACAACAACTATTGTATTCACAAGAATGCCTAAGTTCACGCAGCTCACAACTAACAAGAACCCTATTGAGTACAACCGCCAGTATGTTGACGAACCTTTTCAGGAGTCGGACGTTGTGGGATATTCTCCCTCAATTTCCTACGCATTCGACCGTCATACTGACAAGGCTGTACAGACTGACATCATCAGCATAACGGACGGTGAGCTCATCGGCGACGATGCAGTAAGAAGCATTATTGTCGTTGACATTGACACCGGCGCAGCGACTAAGCGTGATTATGCTGTTATCCCTTCTACGGAGGGCGATAATATCAACGTGTACACATATAGCGGCAACTTCAAGACTAAGGGGGAGCTTATACAGGGTACTGCTACATCTTCAGACGATTGGCAGACCTGTACATTCACAGAAACTACATAGGTAGCCGGAGAAGCGTCGGAGGATAACTCCGACGGCGACTCCGAAGAACAGACAAACGAAGAAGAACCACAGTAAATTATGAGGAGATGAGCCTATGAGCCATAAGATATGGGAAATAAACGGTATCAGTCTTGAGCTGAATCTACAGGATGCCGATGCAAATGAGCGCTGTGAAAATGCGTTTGAAAAAATGGAAGAGAACGAGAAAGCTCTTCCGAAAGACGGAAAGAATTCCGAAAGAATAAGACAGTATTGCCAGTTGTTCCGGCAGTTATATGATGATATATTCGGAGCAGGCACATCGGAAAAGATATTCAATGGCCTTCCGACAAGTGTTGATGTATATGAAAACATATACTATCAGTTTCTTGACTTCATCAACGCACAGAAGGTTGGTATAGAAATGGACAGAGCGAAACGTATCGAGAAATACACACCTGTCAATCGCCAGCAGCGCAGAGCCGCCGGGAAGAAAAAGTGAATATCCTATATGATCCATTACCTGACACAGTATCAGCAGACGGCAGAGAATACCGTGTGATAACTGATTTTCAGGAATGGATCAGATTCGCCGATATGATCGGTGACAGTAGCCTGACTGCGGAGGAAAAAGTAAGATTCGCAGTTCAGTGGCTATTAGATAAACCGGAATATATGACAGAAGAACTAATGCTGGCGCTGCTGTCATTCTATAGAGCTGAAGCTCTGGACCCTGAAAAGCCGGAGGATGATGAATGTGAAGAAGACTGCGAAATGCAGAACAAGCCTCCGGTATTCAGCTGGAAATACGATGCAAAGTACATTGTGGGAGACTTCCTGCATTACTATGGAATAGATCTCTTTAACGAATCAATGCACTGGTGGCATTTCCGATGTCTTATGGCTGCTCTGCCTGATGATTCTGCGTGCCAGAAGCGTATAGCTTATCGTTCCGCAGATCTCAGCAGAATTAAAGACGATGCTGAACGTCACAGGATCATGAGGATACAGCGACAGATCGCCATACCTTACGAAATGACCGACGATGATATCAGCGCTGTTTTTGAGGTTTAAAATGAAAAAAATACCTATTCCGGAAACGGAAAGAAAATGGCTCCGCTGTCCATACTGCGGAGCTAAAACTATATTATACAGCAATACCGCAGAATGCTCCGGGGTATACGTCATGTGTACAAGGAGCTGTAAGCGAGTATTTGAAGTGAAAATTAAAAACGGAAAACAAGTGCAATGAGCCTATGAGCCGCACGATCCATAAGGAGGGATCAGTGTGGCTTTTGACGGAACATTAAAATTCGATACAGCGATAGACAAAACCGGATTCAAAGCAGGAATAAGTGAGCTGGGTTC
>JAGCWY010000141.1 GCA_017961625.1 Ruminococcus sp.
AAAGTATTAGGTGGAGGATGCAAAAGCTGTGAGGCTCTCCTTGCATCTGCAAAAGAAGCAGTAGCGAAAAAAGGGATCGATGCGGAGATAGAGTATATCACGGATATGGAAAAGATCATGGGTTTTGGGGTGATGAGTATGCCAGCTCTTATAATTGATGGAAAAGAAGTTTCAGCCGGAAAAGTTCTTAAAGCTAAGTACGTTGAAAAACTCTTATAGAAGATGTCAGGGATATGGAGGAGAATATTATGCTTTTTGAAACGAAAGAGTGTACTAATCCTGATATTGTGAAAGAGCTTTTTGTTGAGTATTCGCATATCAAAGGGGCAGAAAGCTGTTTTGTTTCCTTTGATAAGGAATTGAATGATCTGCCTGGGTATTATTCAGGTGGAGCGATAATAGTAGGATATGAAGAAGATAAACCCATTGCCTGTGTTGCCATAAAGAAAATAAGCGACGAAACCTGTGAAGGAAAGCGTCTGTTTATCAGACCGGAATACAGAGGAAAAGGATATGCAAGGATAATGCTCAAAGCAATGACGGATAAGGCTTTTGAACTTGGGTTTAAGGAATTGATTTTCACAACGAAACCGGAAGTTATGAGAATTGGATATAGCCTATATAAACGTTTGGGATACGAAGAATTATCAGAGGAAAATGGTATTGTATCAATGAGGATAGATCTTAGCAAGGAATATCCGTATGGGTGATTACTAATTGTCTTTGGAGGTAATATGGAAAGAGAACTGTTTATAAGGGACGCTGATCCCGAAGATGCTAAAAAACTGGTGGAGATATATTCATATTATGTTCTGAATACCGCTGTTTCTTTTGAATATGAAGTTCCGTCAGTTGCAGATTTTGAAAACAGGATCAAGACAACAAAAGAAAAATATCCATATATGGTGTGCTTATTAAAAGACAGGATCGTCGGCTATGCGTATGCGGGACCATATAGTTCTAGAGAAGCTTATAACTGGACAGCAACAACATCTATCTATGTTGATAAGGATTATCGCAGACAGGGTATCGGTTCGTTGCTGTACAAAGAGCTGGAAAAAAGGCTTAAAGAACAGGGCATAGTCAACCTGCTTGCAGGAGCCGCCTATAGTGATGAAGAGGATGAATATCTCACACATGACAGCTATAAGTTTCATATACGATCGGGATATACAAAAGCAGCTCACATGAAGACTATAGGTAAGAAATTTGACAGATGGTATGATCTGTTATGGATGCAGAAAAAACTATAGTAAGCGGAGTGAAGATCTATGACACACAAAGAAAAAGCAATGAAGATATTTTATGAAAAATTCAATTGCTCGCAGGCAGTTCTTGGAGCATACGCGGATGATTATGGGCTGACGGTAGATCAGGCTATGAAAGTGGCAGCATGTTTCAGCGGGGGCGTGAGAAAAGGTGAAGTGTGTGGTGCTGTATCCGGGGCAATCATGGTGATCGGGTTGAAATACGGAGACGGCCCCGACTATAAAGCAACGGCTTATCCCAAGGCTGCTGAGTTTATGGACAGATTCAAAGAAAAGAATGCTTCATATATCTGCAAGGATATACTTGGCTGTGACATATCCTCCGAAGCGGGGATGCTCTATGCCCGGGAGAATGGACTTTTTAAGGATATTTGTCCGAGAATGGTAGAATCCGCGGTTGATATTCTGGAAGA
>JAGCWY010000142.1 GCA_017961625.1 Ruminococcus sp.
AGGCGTATACCGCCTTACAATGAAGTCCAACAGCGACAATTTCCGCCAGTCCTCCATACAGGGAGTTATGAAGCGCGTCAAGGCAAAGGGCGCGACAGTTATCATTTACGAGCCTACCCTCAAGGATGGCGAGACCTTCTTCGGAAGCGTTGTAGTCAACGACCTTGAAAAATTCAAGGCTCAGTCAGACGCTATCATAGCCAATCGCTACGACAGCTGTCTCGACGATGTTCAGGGTAAGGTATACACAAGAGATATTTTCAGAAGAGATTAATTTGATAAAAAACGGGACTGCGATGCAGTCCCGTTTTTTATCATCACAGCAACGTAAAAGCGGCTGATTACTCAGCCGCTTTTACCATGAACACACCTTTTTATTTCATCCTTTTCTCAACTATTTCCTTTAAAAAGTATATCCATGACCATATCGGTTGTTATCGGCAGAGTATGGCACTCGCCGAGTATAAACTTCCTAAGCACGGTCGCGTCATAAGATGTTATCTTCCCGTCACCCAGTACGTCAGCACTTTCAAGCTGAAGGTCATTCAGCGATATTTCGTTCGCCAGATACTTATTGATTGTTATGAGATCAAAAGTATTGACAACGCCGTCGCCATTGACATCGCCCGGGCTCTTAGGCACGATCCTTGTGCTTTTGGGAGTATACTGCCCTTCAAATTCAATACCGCATCCAACGAAGATTGCGTCCCAGTAGTAATGATAATGATCGGGATTCGAATCGTTCTCCACATAACATAACGCCACGCCTATATGGGTATAGTGGGAATTGAGTATTGCCAGTCTGTGATCATCAGAAGCCATCCATTGTGCGCAGGTAGCCTCGGCATTTGAATTTCCGGCTGCAATATTCTCGCCTGCCCAAAGCCACGGTACTAAACTGTAATCTATAACTGAATCAAAACCGTAGTATTCTTCGCCGTTTTCATCTATTGAGTACTCCGGACGGTCATGGCTGAACTTTATCGTACACTCCAACGCACGTACAGCAGCAAGACTATTGAGGTACGGAACTACCTTCAGAGGTTCAAGACCTGCTTTTTCTCTTTCAATATTAATAAAATACGCAAGGCTTTCTGCCATTCCGGGGTAATCTATCTCTTTTTCGGCAGAAACACTGACAGGGAAGCTGACAAGCACGCAGAGCATCATGATAAAAGATACTGTAACAGCAGTGATTTTACACGATAACTTTTTCATTGTACTCATACAAACACCTCCCTTTAAAACATACTCTTGTCTGATTATAGTTTAGCACAAGTTTATATATTTTTAAAGAGTGAAATGCCTGATTTGTCAGATTTCACAATAAAAATCTACTTTTTGTACAATAAATTTAATACCATTTGTAAATTTGATCTGTCTTTATCCTAAAAATAATTCAATTTTTAGCGATATTTCGTTAATTATTGTTGTTATTATTTATGAGTTCCAGTATTCTTCCAAGATACTTGTCGAGAGCAAGCACACAGATATTAAGATAATCCTCCACCTGATCCCTTGTATTCTCGCCTTTTAGGATAGCATTCGTCAGTACAATTATCTGTCCGTCCTTGTCGATGAACATCTTGCAGGCAAAGTTGCCGGGGTCTGCATTGAACTCGTTCACGATTTGATAGAGATCAGGACCTACACTGGAAAAGAGAGCTATTCTGCTGAGAGCAAGACTCAGCGCACTGTTCTTAGGATTGTAGTGTACAAGAACGTAGGGAGCAGTATCATGATGAGGGAGCTTTGTTCGGAATCTCATCATATTCTCGTCATTCTCGTTGAGCTCGTAGGATACATTATGGCTTTCGAGAAGTCCGCAGAAATCTGCTAATATAGGATTCATTTCCTTCATATTGTTTTCCATTGTTATTTCCTCCGTATCCGGTAATATTTTTTAATTTCTGTAGCCTGTCATAAAGGAATTCAGCGCACAGATACCCTATTGTGTAAAGAGTCCACGCCTCCCCGAAGGTCGTTCGGGGCACCGACCGTCTGACAGAGGTCGGTGAATACACATTAATTATATCATAGCTTAGGTAATATGTCAATCACGATTGTCAATACTGCACAATACACGGAAAAAGCGCCCGTGGCGGACGCTTTGACCTTTAGGGTGGTTTATATGAAAAAATGAAGACTTCATGTTTATTACGGCTTGCCGCCGTTCTCTTTCCATGATTGTATTATAAACCGCCCGTATGTTTATTTTGTGATAGAAAACTGAACTGCTTGAAAAATCCCTGAGAGCAATCTGTGATTTTACAGTCCTGAGACTGTGAAGCTTACCTCAACATTTTTCCAACTGCCGAATTCCTCACGATCTATTATCTGTGCGGAATAGCTGCCGTCGTTGACAGAGCTCGGAGTACTTGTATCATAATTTATGAACAGAGCTCCCTCCGCAGTCCTTGCGTCGCCAGGAAGACTGTCATCGCTGACCCATTCATTAAATATATTCGCACGTACAGAGCCGCCCTCAGTATTGGTATAGCTCTTTTTTCTGAGCTCAAGTTCCCTGCCGTCAACCTTTACGCTGTTTATGGTTATGACCGCATTAGGAAGTACCTCCTCCGCATTATCTATGATAACAGCAGCAAAGCCTATACCTTTTATGGTATAATCACCGTTGATATCTCCTGTCTCGTCGTAGCGGAAGCCATTGGTATCAGCGGTAACGCTGACAGTATAATCACCGTTGCCGGTTATATGAGCAACTCCGGCATCATAAGAAAGCTGTTCGCTGCCGTTCTCATCCTTGTTGCCAAGGTACTGCACCGCCCATGCTTCATCAACTATGGCAAGGTAAGCGTCTCCGGAAACAGCCTCTACGGCGTCGTTGATGTCAACACCCTCTACTGTGGTGGCAGCTGTAGGCATCTCCACATCAAAGGATCCTATCTTTTTAGCGCTGTTTTTGCCGCTGCACGAGGGAGAACATACAAGAAGCAAAAATGCTGCGGCAAGAGCTGCATTTCTTTTCATTATCATATATTACCTCTTTTCCGGCCCGTCAGCTAAGCTCGAACATACCTGTGTAGAGCTGATAGTACTTGCCGTGCTGAGCTATGAGCTCGTTATGGTTTCCTCTTTCGATTATCTTTCCGTGCTCCAGCACCATGATAGCGTGGGAATTACGTACTGTAGAGAGCCTGTGAGCGATAACAAACACTGTCCTCCCCTCCATGAGGGAATCCATGCCCTTTTCGATGAGTGCTTCTGTACGGGTATCTATAGAGCTAGTAGCCTCGTCGAGAATGAGTACCGGTGGGTCCGCAACAGCCGCACGAGCTATTGCAAGGAGCTGTCTCTGTCCCTGCGAAAGGTTGGAACCGTCAGCAGTCAGCATGGTATCATAACCGTTTTCGAGATGTCTTATGAAGCTGTCGGCATTTGCCAGCTTGGCAGCCTCGTATACTTCCTCATCGGTAGCATCTAGCTTGCCGTAACGGATATTCTCCATAACAGTACCCGTAAATAGATGTGTATCCTGTAATACTATGGACTGCGACCGTCTCAGGTCATCCTTCTTTATCTTATTTATGTTTATGCCGTCGTAGCGTATCTTGCCCTCAGGCACGTCGTAGAAACGGTTTATGAGATTGATTATGGTAGTCTTTCCGGCACCTGTAGAGCCTACGAAAGCTATCTTCTGTCCCGGCTTCGCATATAGCGAGATACCGTTGAGGACGGTCTTGTTGGGCTCGTATCCGAATACAACGTCATCGAATTCAACATTTCCGCGAACCTCGGTATAGGTAACCGTTCCGTCAGACTTATGAGGATGCTTCCAAGCCCATCTGCCGGTACGCTTGTCGGTCTCGGATATCTTTCCATCAGCCGATATCTCGGCGTTAACAAGGGTCACATAGCCCTCATCAGCCTCAGGTTCCTCGTCAATGATACGGAATATCCTCTCAGCACCTGCAAGAGCGGTCAGAACTGAATTGAGCTGCTGGGATACCTGAGTTATAGGCATTGAAAATGAACGTGTAAATTGGAGATAGGATACGACCGTACCCACGGTCATGCCGCCTATGCCCTTTACAGTCATGATACCGCCTGCGATAGCAGTAGCCGCATAGTGTATATACGACAGATTATTCATTATGGGCATGAGGATATTCGCAAAGGTATGAGCGTGAGTTGAAGCCCTGCAAAGCTCCTCGTTGAGCCTGTCGAACTCCTCATCAGCCTTCTCCTCGTGGCAGAACACCTTTACTACCTTCTGACCGTCTATCATCTCCTCAATGTAGCCGTTGACACTTCCAAGTGCCTTCTGTTGAGCCATGAAGCCCTTTCCGCTCCTTGAGCCCACAAAGCCTATCACCTTGAAGATAACGAAGAGCATAGCCACGACAAGTATTGTTAACCGCCAGCTGTATATCAGCATGGCAGTGAATACTCCAACGATAGTTATAGCAGAACTTATGAACTGTGCGATACTGTTACTGAGCATTTCGCGAATAGCGTCCGTATCATTGGTATAAAGGCTCATTAGTTCGCCATGAGTGTGCTTGTCGAAGAAACGTATGGGAAGCATTTCCATTTTGCAGAAGAGATCATTCCTGATACGCATAAGTGTAGTTGTTGATATTTTAAGCATTATTCGCTGATAGAACAGCGTTGAAAGCGCACCGCAGGCGTATATTACCACCATAACGATGATTATTCCGATGAATTTGCCGTACTTCCAGTTTCCTGTTTTAAGGGCGTCCTCAATGTTGTCGATTATGGGCTTAAGCAGGTAATTTCCTGCGATACCTGCTCCCGAACTGATAAATATGCCGATGACCACAAGTATGAACTGTAGTCTAAATCCGTGCATATATGTAAATATCCTTTTCAAGGCAGCCAGCGTATTTTCTGGCTTGGCCATAGGTCTCTGAGTTCTCGGAGGCATTATTCATCAGCTCCTTTCTGTTGCGAATCGTATACCTCGCGGTATATCTCGCTTTTCTGCATGAGCTCATCATGAGTACCAATATCGGTTATCCTGCCACCATCCATAACGATTATCCGGTCAGCATCCATAACTGAGCTTATACGCTGAGCGATTATTATAGTCGTCGTATCAGCCAGCTTTTCACGGAAAGCCTTGCGGATACTGCTGTCCGTAGCCGTATCCACAGCGCTGGTGGAGTCGTCAAGTATAATTATCTTAGGTTTTTTGAGCAGTGCCCTTGCGATACAGATCCTCTGCTTCTGACCTCCAGAAACATTAACGCCACCCTGTCCGAGATCAGTATCGTAGCCGTCGGGAAAGCTCATTATGAATTCGTGAGCGCAGGCAGCCTTGCAGGCTTCCTGCATCTCCTCATCAGTTGCGTTCTCGTCGCCCCAGCGGAGATTCTCTTTTATGGTACCCGAGAACAGAACATTTTTCTGAAGCACCATTGCCACTTGATCACGTAGAGTTTTCAGCGAATACTCTTTAACGTCGTGGCCGCCGACTATGACCTTTCCGTCAGTAGCCTCGTAAAGACGGGGTATCAGCTGTACAAGGGAGGTCTTTGAGGAGCCGGTGCCGCCGATTATGCCTATAGTCTCACCGGAGCTTATTTTCAGGTCTATCCGGTCAAGAGCAAGATTGTTCATATCTCCATAGTAGCTGAAGCTCACATTCTCGAAGCATACCGAGCCGTCTTCTGCAGTTACCTCTGAGGCGGGAGTGTCCTTGATTGCAGGCTCCTCCTTCAATACCTCGTATACACGCTGCAAGGAAGCTCTCGATATAACAAATGTTATAAAGAGCATTGATATCATCATGAGCGACAGGAGTATCTGTCCCACATACATGATAAAGCTTGAAAGAGCACCTGTTTCGATATCCCCGTTTACAGCCATGTGACCGCCGAAGTAGAGTATAGCCGCTATACTTGCGTACATTACCAGCTGCATTGAGGGCATACTGAGTATTACTAGTTTTTCCGCCGCGAACTGTGCAAGGCGCACGTTTTTCGTATTCTCGCTGAAACGCTCGTTTTCGTACTTCTCACGGGCAAACGCCTTAACAACACGGATTCCCACAAGGTTTTCCTGTACCTTTGCATTCATATCGTCATATCTTTTCAGCATCTTTTCGAATCTCGGGTGAGCGTTGGTCATTATAAGGAATACTGCAAGTGCAAGGAGTGGTATAGCAAAAAGGAATACCACTGAGAGCCTTGCATTCGCCCTTACCGCCATGATAGTGGCGCATATAAGCATTATAGGCGAGCGGAAAGCCATTCTCACGAACATCATGAAGGCATTCTGCAAGTTTGTAACATCCGTGGTAAGTCTCGTGGTCAGCGAAGCGGTTGAGAACTTATCCACATTTGCAAAAGAGAAGCCCTGTACTCTGTGGAAAAGCGCACTTCTAAGGTTTTTTGAAAAGCCCATAGCTGCAACTGCGCTGAAACGCGCTGCAAGAGCTCCGAAGCACAGCGAGAATACTGACATAAGCACCATGAGTCCGCCCATTTTCACTATATAGCCTATATCTCCCTTTTTTACACCGTTATCTATTATCATAGCCATTACAGTCGGGATAATGACCTCCATAGCCACCTCCCCTATGATAGTAACAGGAGCAAGCAGAGCCTGCTTCCTGTATTTTCCGACGTGTGATAGAATAGTTCCGTACATCGGCATACCCCTTCCTTCTCAAAAAATAGTCTAAACTTTATTATATCATTTTCACGGTATATTGTCAAATAAAAAGCAAAGCCCGTGTGGCGTCTTGACAATCGTCATGTAACATAGTAAAATTAATTACGGAGGTGCTTCTTATGTTTGATTACAGACCAAAAATGTTCAGTGAAGCCTCAAAATCACACGCTTCAAAGAATCTTTCCGCAATAATTATATGCTTTTTAGCTGTATTTTTGATAATAGTCTTTCTTGAATCCCTTTCTTCGGCGATATTCTCATCAAAGGCTGTGCTTGAGAATGCTGATATACAGGAATACATCGGTACCACCCAGAATTTCAGCCTTAAGGAATCGCTAAAGGTCGCGGCAAAAGTCGCAGGTTCCCCGAGAGTGATGATACCGTCGCTTTTTTCAACCATATTCGGCACTCTTGCGGCAATATTCTACTGCCGTTGCGTTGAGATGAGACCCGTTCACTCCATGGGAGCGAGAAAAAAGAGCTTTTTCTTACACTATTTCACAGGAATTGCCGTAGGCCTGGCAATGATGTCACTGATAGCCCTTACAAGCGCACTTTTCGGCATAACAAAAATAAAGATATGCACCAATGTACACTTCGGAATACTTGCACTTTTCCTTGTGGGCTTCATAATACAAGGAATGAGCGAGGAATTCATCTTCCGCGGCTATCTAATGACCTCCGTGGGAGGCAGCGGTCAACATACTCTGATTGCTGTCATAGTAAGCGCAGTCGCCTTTGCCCTTGCTCACGCAATGAATCCCGGCTTCGACGTGCTACCCTTTATAAACCTCACTCTCTTCGGAGTTTTTGCAGCTGTTTATATGATATATTCAGACAATATATGGGGAGTATGCGCCATACACTCGGTATGGAACTTCGCCCAGGGCAATATCTACGGTATAAGTGTAAGCGGCTCATCTGACACGGAATCATTATTCAGAAGCGTTCCTGTTTCCTCACATGCCATGCTCACAGGCGGCAAATTCGGCATAGAGGGCAGCCTCATCACGACAGTCGTGCTCGGCACAGCCACTGCGATAATGCTTTACATGATATCAAAAAAAGCTCCTTCAGAAGTTCCTGTACAAGAAGAAGCTTCTGATGCGGATGTCTAACACAGCAAATAAAAAACGCCATAGTCCCTGTCACGACCTAAGGTCGCAGGCTATGGCGTTTTTTGTACGTTAATCAAAGCTTTCGGCATGATATATGCCTTTATTTCACCTTTGTCTGATAGATTATCAGTATCGTATATATGGTCTGGACTGCTACGGCAGCTATTATGCCCACTGAGGTCTTGGCAACCGCTATGCCTCTGCGGCTCTGTGCAGGAGTAGAAACAGGCAGTTTGCACTCGCTCCTGAATATCACCAGCATCACTATTCCGATTATGCAGCATAATATCATGCTGAGCCCGAACAGTCCCATTACAATGGTGTTCCCCTTGAACTCCGATATCACCGTCACAAGCGTATTGATAAGTATATGCACTACTATGGACGGGATTATGGAATCATGCTTCATATCAATATGTCCCAAGAATATACCGATAAGGAAGGCAAGAGTGAACTGAGGAAGATTTCCGTGGGCAAGTCCGAAGAACAGCGCCGACATGAATATGCCGAACCGCTGATTGGATTTAGAAAATATCTTCATAAGAGCGCCGCGGTAGAATATCTCCTCCGTTATTGGAGCAATGATGCAGCTGTATATCAGCAGTACCGCAAATCCGATTCCCGTCTCGCCGTAATCCATATCCAGGACATCTGTCGAAAATCCGTACTTTGAAAATACATTTTCTATACCCGTGGAAATTATCGTCGCAGTATACCATATAAAGATTCCCGCAAAGCAGTGCTGCACAGCGTCAGAAAAGTGGTAATCCTTGGTCTTTATCATGAAAGAAGGCTTTATTTTCGCCCATTTCAGACCGATAAACGCAAACCCCACATTTGCAAACAAATAGGTGACGAGGTTGATAGCAGCCAGTATTGAGCTTTTCCTCATATAATGCGTCACAGATCCCGACGCAGCGCCTGGATTTAGCTTTATGAGCATCCATTTTACAACGAGCATAAGAGTCAGTGCAAACACGCTGGAAGCAAAGAAGTGAAACAGTGCCGTGAAGCCTCCTATGTTGTAGAAACGTCTTATGGCGCTTTTTTCCACATTTGCAGGCTCGAATGGTATGGAAAATTCGGGCATTGTTGCCCACGGCAGTATCTCGGAATAGTCGTCCCGGTACCACCTGAACTCCGTAGGGTTCCTGAAGGGATCGCGCAGATCTATCTTTGTAGAGTTTTTGTACTCTCTGTCCTTTTCCTCGAGCCGTCTTGTAAGATCGTATATCTCATGGTTCAGAGCAGCGTACTCCGCGCTGTATCCCTGAGGTTCATTGATATCTATTTTTTATCCCTTCCTTCCGTTCTGAATGTCTGTATTTTATTTTATCACAATTCACAGCAAAAGTAAAGAGAAATACATTAACTTTTCAGTTTATCACAACTATATCCGTCCCCTGAGAGCTTTCCGCGGTAAAGGGTTTGTTCGTGCCTGTCACCGTCAGCTCTATGCAGTCTCCCCTATGTACAGCCCTGATATCAGCCCTCTGATTGCGGCTACTGTCGTATACTGACGCTTCCGCGGTCATTCCCTCCTCAAGACCGTAAACAACTATCCTCATACCGTTCAGGTAGTCGTAATCCGCACTTCCGTCATATTCTCCGTAAACTACTACAGAACCCGGCTTTGCATAGAGGGGCATACCGAAATAATCGTACCTTTTCGTGTACCAGCGACCACCGATAAGTGTCTCGCCGGTCTGTATATCTGTCCAAACACCACAGTACGGCAGATAAAAGCTGCACTCGCCATCCTCGCTGAAAACAGGAGCTACAAGGAGAGAATCCCCTAGCATATACTGAGTATCAACCGTAAGGACGTTTCTGTCGTATCCAAAGTCCACAGCCATAGCCCTCATCATTGGAACTCCTGTTAGATGAGCCTTTACTGCATTCGCCCAGAGATAGGGCATGAGTCTGCCCTTTAGCTTCACAAAATGCCGTGCAACGTCGCAACTCTCCTCGTCAAAGTGCCACGGCACACGATATGAGCTGTTTCCGTGATAGCGCGAATGTGTGGACATCAGCCCAAAGGCTGTCCAGCGTTTGTATAGGTCGGGGGTTCCCGTGGACTCAAAGCCGCCGATATCATGTGAGAAAAAGCCGAATCCAGACATACACAGTGATAGCCCTCCCCGGAGAGTCTCCCACATGGATTTGTATGATGAGAAGCAGTCTCCGCCCCAGTGTACCGGGAACTGCTGACAGCCTGAGGTCGCAGACCGTGCGAAAAGACAGGCATTCCCCCTGCCCTTTGCCGCCTCCAGAGCCTCGAAGACGGTCTTATTATACAGGAAAGAGTAATAGTTGTGCATACAGTAGGGATCGGAGTCGTCGGAGTATATGACATCTGTGGGGATACGCTCTCCGAAATCAGTCTTCACCGCGTCAACTCCTAGCTCGGCAAGTTCCAATATCCTTCCTGCGAACCATTTCCGGGCGTCCTCGTTGGTAAAGTCTACCACAGCCATACCCGGCTGCCACATATCACATTGGAAGACGGAGCCGTCACGGTTCTTGAGAAAATAACCCTTTTCCGCACACTCCGCAAAGGCTGCCGAGCGCTGACCGATATAGGGATTCACCCATACGCATATCCTCAGCCCCTTTGCTTTGAGCCTAGATATCATAGCCTTGGGCTCTGGAAATTTCTCCCCATCCCATTCAAAACCGCACCACTGGAATTCCTTCATCCAGAAGCAGTCAAAGTGAAAAACATCGAGGGGGATATCTCTGCGCTTCATCTCGTCTATAAAAGAAGCCACCGTCCTTTCATCGTAATCAGTTGTGAAGGACGTGGACAGCCACAGCCCAAAGGACCATGGTGGCGGTAGCGCAGGTCTGCCTGTGAGAGCTGTATACCGCTCTATAACGCCGGCAATAGTATCTCCGCCGAATATGAAGTATTCAAGAGACTCCCCCTGCACAGAAAAGGCAGTATGAGAAACATTCTCACTGCCCACCTCGAAGCTAACCCTATCGGTGTTATTCACGAATACCCCGTAGCTCCGAGACGAAACATAAAATGGCACAGATTTGTAGCTCTGCTCGGAACAGGTTCCGCCGTCATTGTTCCACACGTCCACTGTCTGACCGTTCTTCACAAATGCAGTAAACTTCTCACCGAAGCCGTAGATATACTCTCCCACGGACAGTCCCAGCATTTCCCGTATATAGATATTTCCTCCGTTATCTGAACGGGCAAAGAAGCGCTCATGAGACTGTTCTGCTTCGGTATTTCTCCTGTGCCACTGCTCCTCCTCTATAATTGAGGTAGTCCGCCATCCCGATTCCGTCAGAAGTCTGCCACAATAATAATAGGATATATCCCATTTTTTCTTCTCGCAACCGATACGTACCGACGTTTTACCGGAGATGAGCTCCCAGCCTCCTCCGCTCAGCCTGTTTATGACAGGCTTGAAGCTACCGTCATCATAAAGCGTATAGGAAGGTTTTTTAGGAGCAACTCCTGAAAAGTGTTCTATCCTGACCTTTATGCTGTTTTCAAGGGTTGATGTGAAGGTCACTGTCAGCACAGGACCTCCGAGGGTCATTCCCTTGTTCGAGATATAGTTTGCCGAAGCATAGACCGTGACAGAGCGCTCGTCCACTTTTATTTCGTAGATTTGTGAAGCCCAGTGCACATTGTAACCCACCTTGTTCATCCAATAGCCGTCTGATACTTTCATTTGTCTGCCCCCTATCTAATATTGTACGTACAACTTTTAAAACCAACCGTACATTTCCTATAGCTTTATAATAACATCTATTTTGTTTTTTTGCAATAGTTTATCGCACATCCGCACAACTTTCTTTATTTTTGGGTAACAGGTGCAAAAAACGCAGATTACTATTATATATAGTATCCTATGATTTTTACCGTAAACTCAGTACCGAAACATTTTATTCACAGCCCCGTAATAGTCACAATACACAAATTTGTAAATACAAATTAAGCAAAGTGACGGATATCAGCTTAATTTTCCCTAATCCACGCTGTTTACGCAACATAATGTGCATATAGGCTTGCTTTTTGAACAATTGCAATTCCATGTCATAAATACCAATTTCTTAACCGAAAATATTTTAATTTCTACATATTTTTTAGTTTGTCTGCATTTTTTACACCTATTCTTTATTTTTGGGGTTGAATTTATCATTACAAATATTGTAGAATAGAGTAACAGCATGAAATGATATAAAATATATCATTCCGTTGAACGAAAAATATATACATTATTAATGAGGAGGAGAATGTATGAAAGTAAAAAAGTTGGTTGCAAGCCTTACGGCTGCAAGCTGCCTTTCAGGGATGATTACCGTCCTGCCCAATGTGGTTGCGCCCACCTATGCTGCTGAAATCGTTTACAACGACTTCGAGCGCAACTATGAAGGCTGGTGCGGAGAGGGCGACGGCGTTGAGCTGACAGCTCAGACCGCAGCAGGTTTTGAAACATCACGAGGCATGATTGTTTCAGGACGTACTTCATCATCTGACGGTGCGGCTTCCTCAAAGGGACTCTATCTCTTTGGCGGCGACAAATACACCTACAGTGTAAAGGTTTACAGCGAGACAGCTCAGAAGTTCCGTTTTTCACTGCTGACTATCGACGAGAAGACAGGAGAGGAGACTACTGTTCAGCTCGATTCAAAGGATGTTCCTGCAGGTGAATGGACTGAACTAAGTGGAAGCTATACAGCTTCAAAGGACAGCTATGAGTTCAGACTAAAGATCACAAACGATTCGACTGAGGATTTCAGGTTCGACGAATTCCTTATCACAGGAGATAAAGCGGCTAACGAGGCACACGCTGCTCCCTCCGGTAAGGGACTTAAGGACGAATTCGCAAACTATTTCCGCGTAGGCAATATCTTCAACAGAGGTACTATCAGCAACAGTGGTATACAGGGAATAATCCTTAAGGATCACAATGCTGTGGAGTGCGAGAACGAGACAAAGCCAGACGCTACTCTGGTACAGAGCGGCTCATCGGATACCAATATAAAGGTATCCCTCAACAGCTGTGCTGCTATATGTGATTTCTGCGTAAAGAACGGGCTTGCTTTCAGAGGACACACTCTTGTATGGCACAGCCAGACTCCTGAGTGGTTCTTCAAGAGCAACCTCCAGCAGAATGGAAGCTGGGTAGACAAGAGCACCATGAGCAAGCGTATGGAAAGCTATATCCAGCACATGTTCGAAGCTTTCGCAACACAATACCCCGACCTTGATCTCTACGCATACGACGTATGTAACGAGTGTATCTCAGACGCAGGTAACGGTGGTCCGAGAAGCGGCGGCTACGGCAACGGCAACTCACCCTGGGTTCAGGTATACGGCGGCAATGGCTTCATCGAGGAGGCTTTCACTTATGCAAGAAAGTACGCTCCTTCTACCTGTAAGCTTTTCTATAATGACTATAACGAATTTGCCGATGGCAAAAAGAATAGTATCATAAACTCTATCCTGAAGCCCCTTAAGTCTAAGGGCGTGCTGGACGGCATGGGAATGCAGTCCCACGTAAACGCTGCTGCAAGCAACGCATGGGGCGATACCAATTCTTACCTCAAGGCTATGGACGATTACCTCAATCTCGGCATCGAAGTTCAGGTAACAGAGCTCGATATCAGCGTTGAGAACGGAAAGTACTCATATCAGGATCAAGCAAACAAATACAAGGCTATCTTCCAGCACGCTATGCAGTGGAACAGCGCAGGTCACGACAACAAGGTAACTCTTATTCAGATCTGGGGACCCAACGACGCTAACTCATGGCTCAGCTCCGGAAGCAACGGACTCCTCTATGACGGAAGCAACCAGCCCAAGGCTGCATACACAGCTCTTACAAGTCTCGTTTCAGACAGTAACTGGGGCGTAGGTATCCCTTACACAGGTCCTGGCAGCAGCGGATTTACTCCCAAGCCTGTTGAGCCTGCAACAGTCAACGATGAGGGCTACTGGTTCCACAGCACATTTGAAAGCAGTACGGACAGTTGGTCAGGCAGAGGCGCTGCTTCTGTTGAGACAAGCAGCAGCACCAAGTACGCTGGCAGCAAGTCTCTCTATGTAAGCGGCAGAACAAACTCATGGAACGGTGCTGCATTATCACTTGACTCGAGAGCATTCGAGGCAGGCGAGACCTACAGCTTCTCAGCAAATGCCTGCTATACAAGCGGTTCATCAGATACACAGGAGTTCAAGTTCACTCTCCAGTATGATGATGCTTCAGGTACAACAACCTACGATCAGATTGCACTTGCATCCGCTCCCAAGGGAAGCTGGGTACAGCTCGCAAATACAAGCTATACTCTCCCGGCAGGCGCTTCAAATATGCAGATCTATGTTGAAACTACAGATGAAAGCGAGTACGTTGACTTCTATATCGACGAAGTTGTCGGAGCTCCAAAGGGCACAAAAATAGACGGCGCAGGACAGCCTGACCTCCCGAGCGGCGGACAGACTTCTTCTGGCGGACAGACATCTACAACTCTCCACCTCGGCGATATCAACTACGATGGTATTATCAACTCTTTAGATATGGTAGAAGCAAGAAAAGCTATCGTCAAGGGCGGATTCAGCGATTCAAATGCTCAGAAGGCTGCTGATGTTGACCAGAGCAGAGAATTTGACGTGACAGACCTCGTTCTTATACAGAAATTCATTCTCGGCAAGATCAGTGAATTCCCTGTAAATAAACCGGCAGTTGCTACACTTGACCCCTCACAGTACGAGGCTAAGTTCAGCGGCATTTCACTCGCAGAAAGCTTTAAGAAGGAAAGCGAGAATAATCCAATCTATACTCAGCGTTTCGGCGCTGACCCAGGCTGGATGGTATACGACGGCAGACTTTACGTTTACACAACAGCTGATGAATTCGCATACAAGAATGGTCAGCTTATTGAAAACGATTATTCTTCAGGCTATATCAACTGCTTATCATCAGCAGACCTTGTAAACTGGACAGACCACGGTCAGATTCCTGTTGCAAAAACAAGAGTAAACGGCACACCTATTGCAAGATGGGCTAATAATGCATGGGCTCCTGATGCTGCATGGAAAAAGATCAACGGCCAGGATAAGTTCTTCCTTTACTTTGCAAACAATGGGTCAGGTATCGGTGTTATCACAGCTGATGACCCGACATTCACCAAGAATGTAAAGGATCCTCTTGGTCATGAACTTATTTCAAGAAACACACCTAACAGTAATGTAACATGGCTCTTCGATCCCGGCGTTTACTATGATCCGGATACAGATACAGCTATCATTGCTTATGGCGGCGGCGTTCCCGATGGACAGGCTGCTAATACAAAGCAGGGACGTATCGCTAAGCTTGGCGATGACATGATCTCAATCGTAGGTACACCTATCGATCCCGGTACACCTTACCTCTTCGAAGACTCAAGCATGATCAAGATCGGTAATACATGGTATTACTCATTCTGCCACAACTGGAATGTTCCCGGTGGTGCAAATGTAAACGGTCAGTCATTCAGCAATGCTGATATCGGTTACATGACATCAACAAATCCGCTCGGCGGATATCAGTACCAGGGTGTTGTATTCAAGAATACAGCTACACAGAGACTTGATAACGGCGGTAATAATCACCACTCAATTATCGAATTCAAGGGCAGCTACTATGTACTTTATCACTCACGTCAGCTTGAAATGCGTATGGGCGTTAACGGCGGCAAGGGTCTTAACTACAGATCACCTTGTATTGATAAGGCAACTATAAGCAATGGAAAGATTACATGTAACGGTTCACAGAATGGTGTAAGCCAGATTGAAAATCTCAACGCTTATGAGACTGTACAAGCTGAGACAATGTCCAACCAGTCTAAAAACATAAGCGTAAGCGGTGTAGGCAACACAACTGTCAAGGCTAAGAAGGGCGACTGGATCAAGGTCAGCGGCGTTGACCTCAGCAAGGGAGTATCTTCTATCACAGTCAAGGGCAGCGGCAACGCAGTAGTTAAGTTCTGTGTAGGTTCTGCAACAGGTACTTGCATCGGTTACGGCGAGCTCAACGGCAGCGAGAACGAACTCGCAGCTACTGAGAATAACGTAACAGGTGTTAAGGATATCTACATGATATTCAGCGGCGACTGCGAATTTGATTACTGGAAGCTCGCATAATCATAATTCCTTTTCGATGTTGATCTGTGCGGTGCATCTGCACAAACGCGCCGCACAGATTGATATAATTTAAAAACTGAATTGTAAGGGACAAATCAGAACAGGAAAACCGTGCTTAGGCAGCACGGCTTTCTTGTTTGTGCAGAACTTGCCCCCCATTACTTCGTGGCATTATTTATATAAAAGTCACACCTAACTCCGCACGTAAACATAAGAAAAACGGAGCAGTCGTCAGGTGAAAAGCTACCGCATAAATCCGCTTGTCTAAAAGCCCCCTCTCAGCACAGAGGGGCTTTTTTCACAATATAAAACAGATAAGCCCAGAGCATCCCTCATTTATGACACGTTCTAGAGTTTCCTGCAACTTCATACGCGCATCTACAGGCATTTTGCAAAGCTTGCTGTGAAGCCCCTCGTTGACCAGCTCGTGGAGGGACTTTCCGAAGATATTACTCTCCCATATCCTTTTCGGGTCGTCGTCGAAGCTATCAAGAAGATACATCACAAGTTCCTCGGACTGCCGCTCTGTACCGACAATTGGGCTGATAGTCGTATTGATATTGGCTTTCATAAGATGTATGGACGGTGCTGAGGCTTTGAGCTTTACACCGTATTTACCGCCCTGCCGGATTATCTTCGGCTCCTCTAAGGACATCTCCTCCAGCTCCGGCATTACGATACCGTAGCCCGTAGCTTCGACTTCCGCAAGGGCAGACTCGATACGCTTATATTTGCGTCGAATCTCGTTGAGCTCCGACAGCAAGGGCATAAGGTCACTTTCGCTCTCAATCTCTATACCCGTAGTTTCTCCAAGTATACGATAGAAAAGACTGTTGTCAAGCTCGGCAGTTATGGTAACAGCTCCTTTGCCAAGATCTATTCCACTTATCTCTGCTTTTATTACGTCTGGACACTGTGCTATAGCCGCAGCTGCGTCCTCTGCCTCACGGACAAGCCTTATATCCTTAGCAGCACTGCGTATGCAGCCCAGAATCTCAGATTTTAACCAGTGCCCCTTCCCAAGAGTATTTATCCACCGCGCCGTGCGGATATTTATTTCCTTTATGGGGAATGAGAAGAGTATCTCTCGCATTATATCACGTATATCCTCTTCATCAAGACTCAGGCAGTTCACGGGAACAACCTTTGTATCGTAACGCTCCGTGAGCCGTGTCGCGAGAGCCTTTGCCTCGACAGAATCCGGCTCTACGGTATTGAGTATCACCACAAATGGCTTGCCGAGCTCTTTCAGTTCGCGGATTACTCTTTCTTCGCACTCCTCGTACTCCACACGTGGTATATCTGTCACAGTGCCATCGGTAGTGATAACAAGCCCGATAGTAGAATGATCCGTTATAACCTTCTGAGTACCTATCTCCGCAGCCATATTGAATGGTATCTCCTCGTCGAACCAAGAAGTCATGACCATACGGGGTTGTTCATTCTCGATATAGCCGAGAGAGCTCGGTACAATATATCCCACGCAGTCTATGAGCCTAACATTAAATGAAGCACTGTCACCGAGGTCGATACGAACAGCCTCCTCGGGTATGAACTTCGGCTCGGTAGTCATAATAGTCTTTCCTGCAGCAGACTGAGGCAGCTCGTCAAGAGCCCTTTCTCTCTTGAAGTCGCTGCTGATATTAGGTATCACCAACGACTCCATAAAGCGCTTGATAAAGGTGGATTTTCCCGTCCGCACCGGCCCCACCACGCCGATGTAGATATCGCCGCTTGTACGCTCGGCGATATCGCTATATATATCTTTAGCCATATTTTGCTCCTTAATCTATATTTTCAGGGACTGATACCTACATCAGTCCACGATTATCAATATTTTACTGGTCGATGCGAACATCGCTCCCACAGAGCTGCTTCACGATACTATCGGTATAAGCAACATACCGCCGTTTTCAAGTCTGTCGCCATTAAGATCGTTTTCCTCCATTATAGCGTAAACGCTTGTGCTGTAGCGCTTTGCAATATCCCATACCATTTCATTTTCGCTTCCGAAATACAGTTTTATAGCGTAATCACCGTCACGCTCCTTCCGTGAACTATCATCTATTGCTATGTCCGTGACCGCTCTGATGGAGTTTGAGCTGTACACCGACAGCCTGACCGCCATATCAGCCTTTGCAGTAAGTACTCCTTCAGCAGAGATATCATAGGAGGTCTCGCGGACAATCACCTCTGCCGCGACCTCTGCGCCGCTAATATAGTCGTGGAGAGTGATAATTTCCTCAAAAGCCTCCTCACGGTCGGGCATAGCGATACCGCCTGTACACTCCTTGGCAGCCATGGAGTAGACGAGCATACCGCTAATGACCACAGATTGCCCGTCCTCGCCTATATGAGCGTTAATGTTTTTAGGCTCGCTCCACATCGCGTATATTTTCAGAGGCACGTTCTCCCCCTCGGCCAGCCTTGTGCTGTGCCGTATACTTTCATCATATACTATGGGTATTTGCTCTGCCTTAATCTCTGACATTTCCACACTGCACGGGTACACTGTTGAAAAAGCGTCCTCAGCTATCATTACAGTAGCAGTCTTCACCGCCCTGCAAGAGAGCCTCAACTCTGCCTCGCACCGCAGGACGCGGTTATCGCTACCGCTTATTACACCAACATCGCAACTCACCGCCTCTGGAGACACAGAGCAGTCGAAGCTGTCATCAAGCCCCTCCACGTCTATTATCTGACTGTAACTCATGGAGAACCTCATAGGCTCCACGTACATCTCGCCGCCGCTTTCCCCTGCATAGATGAGCTCCACGTCCGCCTCACCCTTTGCAAGTAGTTTGCCGGATATTAGCTTTATCTCACACTTTTCCGTACTGCACCGACAGTTTATCACGCTGATGATATCCGGCTGAGCCGCCGTTAGCTCTATATCCTCTTCAATACGTACGTTCTTAACTGCCGACAGCCTTTGAGCCGCATAATTTACAGGCACCTTTCTGAGCTGTACATTCATGCCTGCAGCGTCGGATACGACCTCCTGCGCCTGTTCTCCCGAAACGTTTATCTTTATCGACACCGCTCCCCTCATATCGAGTCTGCGCTTGTTAACAGCGCGGAAGCTTATATGATTAGTCTTGGCAGTTATCCTTACATCTGGTCGTTCCGCGTTTTTCCCCAACTCCACTATACGTGTAAAAATCCTCTGCTGCTCCACCGATTGGACTGTCGAACCGTCCTCGTCGCAGTAGAGGATATGTATATCGCACCTCAGCTCATAGGTGAGCCTATCGCCGCTAACCGTGCTTTCCGTGATGACTGGAACGGCTTCACAACGGATAAGCCGGAAGATATCGGGGCAGTAATCTGGCAGGATATAATCAAGCTCAACAGGCTGCTCCTGAACTGTATCGCAGATTATCTCGGCAACAGGAACAGTCTCTTTTGTAAGTTTCAAATCCATAAATGCAGACCTCCTTGAATAATGCTTTATATAATGATATTCCAGAGATCTGGTATTTAGAACTGTACAGGCAATACCAGATTTTGATAAAATTCATTACAAATTTACAAAGTCGGGTATAGACAAAATAGACAAAATATGCTATAATAATTGTGAACAACATAAAAAAGCAGCACCTAAATCTGAGGTCTGCTTTTATTCTGCCCGAAAAGACGGGGCAAGAAAGGATAAAGTATGCTTCACGAGAAATCATGCGGCGCGATCGTCTACAGGAAGTATCATGGCAATACAGAAATTCTGCTTATAAAGCATATCAACAGCGGTCACTGGTCCTTTCCAAAGGGACACGTGGAAAAGGGAGAGACTGAGGTCGAGACTGCTCGTCGTGAGATAATGGAAGAAACCTCCATCGACGTAATAATTGACCCAACATTCAGGGAAACGGTGACCTACTCACCAAAAAAGGACACCGTCAAGGTCGTCGTTTACTTCCTTGCTAAGGCAAAGAACGTCGATTTTTCACCTCAGGAGGGAGAGATAGCGGATATACGCTGGGTAGACATATCCTATGCAGCGAATATACTGTCTTATGAAAATGACAGAACGATCGTAGCCAAGGCCAAAAGCGCAATAAAGGAAAATCACTAAGAAGAGGAGACCTTACGGTCTCCTTTTTTCGGCGTTTCTTCGCATTACTGGTAATCAACATCGTGGGGTGGCGATGCAAGCAACGCCACCCCACTGTCATCCCTTGGTTGTTATTTTAGGATTGCACTGTATGTGCCACTTCTAGTACTCTGCACTTTATTATGCAAATCTTACATAAATAAGCACTTGTTTTTCTGTAATAGATAGAACTTAAAATATTCAATAGTTTTACATTGAATTTCATTTCATGCCATTTCACCCCTTATAGAAAAGGAGCTTTTTATTTGATAGCTGTCATAGAGTAACGGGCAGACCGTTTATCTCGATAGTTGGATCGTCAATGTCGATAAGAAGACATCGTCTACCGTCAACTACGCTGGTACGGACCTTATCCGCCGCGGAGGGCTTGATATTCACGGTTATACCCGGCGATGTGAGAACCGTCTTGGTCTCCACGAGATTAGCCGCTGTCAGAGGAGCGGTGCCGCAGACCTTTTCGTATACGGGCTCCACCATATTCAGTCTTTCCTCGGGAAGACCCACATCTATAAGTATATCCTTTAACTTGACGTTGTCGATGACAACCTTGTCAGTGTCGTCCTTGTTTTCCTCCACAACCTCCTGAATCTTCTCGTTTACCGTCTTAATAATAGTATAGTCAAGCTCCTCGCCAACTACGTTTTTGAGTATGCTCTGGAAGCTGCTCTTCTCGCTTTGAGCAGACATTACAAAGGTACAGCCCAATACATTCTCAACTACCGAAACATTTGGGGATTTCACGTTCTTAGTATAGTACATAACGTGGTTAATATCGGAGCTCCTATTGCTGAAGACCGGATAAAGGAATCCGTCTGAGGGAGCCTTACTGATTATAAGCTCAGTATTCACCTTCTTGGTTATCTCATTGCCAACACTGTCAAAAATAAAACCGTCCTTGCTGGTATTTACAGGACATATCGCCGTAAGGATATAGCGATACATCTCGTCCTCTCCTTCTGCGAACTCATCGTTCTTGTCCTTTTTGCGTATAGTGTAGGTACAGTAGGAAGTTATTACTGCAAAAGGACCTGTGTATGCGATGTTATTTGCGATATGGTTAAGGAATTCCTCGCAGGCTATATCGTCCTTGAGCTCTGATGTCAGCAGGGTATAAAGTATATTCTGTGGCTGACCCTCGTCGTAAGCCTCATTTGGAAACTCATACTCGGTAAAAGCCTTTCCAACGTTGGTATTAAGGACCTTTTTCAGAGTCTCGTCGTATACGTCGTGTTCTTCCACAGGCATAGTGAGACAGGAGCTGACATTGTGATAGCGAAGATTCTTTTCAGCGTCAATAAAAGCCGTAAGAACACGCTCCATTATGAAGAAGCCGCTCTTGTCCGAAAAATTCTTTTTTATCTCCGCAGTTTCCTTTTTATTCATTTATGTTTTATCCTTTCCGCGTAAAATGGAGCTGCCGCACTTATGCGCCGCAGCTCCCTGTTATCATGTTACTGTAATGCTTCCGCCCTGAAGATGCTCGAAGGCATATTTCTCAAACGACTGGTCATTTTCGATATTCCGGAACATATCCGACTCCATGTAGTAATAGCCAAAATCGTAGACTGTTCCGGGCTTTGCGTCGTCCGGCACCTTGAAGAAAAAGGTGGCGATATCTCCGTCTCTACCGTCGTTGTCCTTGAACATGGTGGTAAAGAATACGGACCTTGTTTTATTGCGTATCATTTCGTCCGCAAGATTGAGCTCCCAGTCCATAGCAACAAAACCTGCACTCTTCTTGATAGCTGCACCCGGCTCGTAATCCACTGTGAACTGCTCGGGATTTTCCATTTTACATTCGAGAACGTCTGGATATGTTATATGGATACCGCACATACTCCATTTTTCATTTGCACCTGTAACAGATACCGTCACCCCAGCCATTTCGCCGGGCTTTGCGGTAGTATCGCTTATCTTTATCACAGGACCGCTGGAAGCCTCAGGAACATCCGCATATTTCAGACGCATGAGCTCCATGCTCTCTGTCATGGTAGTACCTTCAGGGGTACCGGCAGACTGGTCGTCAGAAGCTGTATTTGCTCCAGTCTTTCCACTGCTGTTTGCAACAGCCTCTTTCTTCTCAAAGCAGCCAGCAGTACCGGCAGCAACAACCACCGCAAGCAAAGCTGCAAAGATATTACGCTTCATTTTTGGATTTCTCCTTTCTGCCAGTAACAGTAAAGCTGCCATCCTTGACAGATATGACTATCTTGTTTATCTCCGATACCTTTTCTATTATCAGGTCGGCAATGCTGTCCTCTATCTCCTGACGAATAACGCGGCGTATATCTCTTGCTCCGTAGGACTTGCCAAATGATTTCTCAGCAATGAGATTCAAAGCATCCTTTGTATACTCAAGAGATATATTCTTTTCAGCAAGAGGCTCCTTCATCTCGTCGAGAGTAAGGGCAGCAATATCTGCATAATGCTCCTTGGTGAGGTCCTTGAACACAACTATCTCGTCGATACGGCTTATGAACTCGGGACGCAGGAAGTCTCTCAGTCCCTTCATAGCCTTTTCGCGTGTTATTTCATTTTCTGTACGGTTGAATCCCACACCTATGCTCTTGTCGGTAGAACCAGCATTTGAGGTCATACAAATTATAGTATTCGCAAAGTTGACAGTTCTTCCGTGAGCGTCGTCCACCTTGCCCTCGTCAAGTATCTGCATGAGTATATTCATAACATCTGGGTGAGCTTTTTCTATCTCATCAAAGAGTATTACCGAATAAGGCTTGCGGCGCACCTTTTCTGTAAGCTGTCCAGCCTCGTCGTAGCCGACATAACCGGGAGGTGAGCCTATCATACGCGCAACAGAGTGCTTTTCCATATACTCCGTCATATCAAGCCTAATGAGCGGATCCGGAGAATCAAAGAGCTCCTCCGCCAGCACCTTTACGAGCTCTGTTTTACCCACGCCTGTAGGACCTACGAATATGAATGAAGCAGGTCTGCGGCGCTTGCTGAGCTGTACTCTTGTACGTTTTATAGCCTTGGTAAGGACACCTACAGCTTCCTCCTGACCTACTATGCGCTTTTTGAGGGCTTCGTCCAGCCTTGCTATCTTGAGGAAATCGTTTTCAGCTATCTTGCTTGCCGGGATACCCGTCCATCGCTCGACAACCTTTGTAACGTCGGATTCCTCAACGTTCACGTTTTCAGCCTTTGCTCTGAGCTCCTCGGCGTTTTCGCGAAGGTGTATGAGCTTTCCCTTGACCTCAGCAAGAGCTTTATAATCTATCTCCTCCTGCTCGGATATGGACTCCTCCATATCCTCCAGCACCTTTATCTCCTTTTTGCACTTTTCGTAATCACCTATCTCAGGAGAACGTATGGAAGCATAAGCGCAGCTCTCATCAAGGAGGTCTATGGCCTTATCCGGAAGGAAGCGGTCTGTGATATACCTCTCCGAGAGCACAGCACAGACTCTTACTAGATAATCAGAGATGTGTACCCTGTGGAATTTCTCGTAGTACTTCTTTATACCTACGAGGACATCTACTGTATCCTCTATTGTAGGCTCGTTTACGGTAACAGGCTGGAAACGACGTTCCAAGGCTGAGTCCTTCTCGATATACTTTCTGTACTCGCCGAAGGTAGTTGCACCGATAACCTGTACCTCACCTCTTGAAAGGGCAGGCTTCAGGATATTTGCAGCATTCATTGACCCCTCAGAGTCACCTGCGCCCACAAGATTATGAACCTCGTCGATAAAGAGTATGATATTTCCCTCGCGCTTTACCTCATCCACAAGTCCCTTTACGCGGCTCTCGAACTGTCCGCGGAACTGAGTACCAGCAACCAGAGCCGTAAGGTCGAGAAGATATATTTTCTTGTCCGCAAGGTTGAACGGAACATTTCCCTCGTTTATGCGCAGGGCTATACCCTCTGCGATAGCGGTCTTACCGACGCCTGGCTCACCTATAAGGCAGGGATTGTTCTTTGTGCGTCTTGAAAGTATCTGTATAACGCGATCTATCTCCATATCTCTGCCGATTATATTATCCAGCTTGCCATCAGCCGCCTTCTGTGACAGGTTAGTGCAGTAGCTGCCGAGGAATTTCGGCTCCTTAGTCTTTTTTTCCTTGTTCCTGCCGAAGAGAGAGCTCTTTTTCTCCTTGTTGTCTGAAAGCTTATCGTCGTCAGAGTTCTTTCCACCGAAGAGGCTTCTCGGATCGAAGCCGTTCTTTTCGCCTTCCTCACTCTCAGAATCATTTCCGCCGAACATATTGGTGATAAAATCGGGGAGCACTCCTGACCCTCCCATTTCAAAGCTGTCGCCGTCTAGCATACCCAGCATCTGATCTGAGAGCTGATCCAGCTCCTCGTCGGTTATACCGAGTTTATCCATATATTCCTTTATCTGCGGGATATTCTGTGCTCTCGCGCATGAAAGGCAGAGTCCCTCGTTTTTCTTCTCGTTTCCCTGAACAGAGGTGATGAACACCACCGCAGGTCTTTTCTTGCATTTACTGCACATTATCATCAGGCAGTTCCTCCTGTAGTTAATTATGACCGTTCCTCCGCGGAAAGGCGGAGGAAACGGCACATAGCATCATATCCGTTGTACTACCATTTCTGTACGATCTGATAGATATATTTGAAGATATAGCTCTTTTCAATAACATCGTGATTGAAGAACAGCATCTTGTTGCTGCCCGTTATCACGTACAGTCTTATCATGACTGCAATGGCGAGAACTATAGTCGCCGCCTTTGCGATACCTATGATACCGCATGAAATATAGGTCATGACGTTGTATTCAATATGGTCGTGTCTTGCAGCCGCACGCGCTATGACCAGCGCAAGGAAGAGCAGCAACACGAACGCTATAAGGTATATAATGAGTCTGACGTAGGTCCTGTATGGCTTCATCAGGTAGTGATCCACTAGAAATACAGCTCCAGGCTCCTTGTGCTCGGGATCGCTGACGATCTGCAGAAACTGCCTGAAGGTTGCAGGATCCTTCCTTATCTCCTCTGCTGCGCACTCTGCGGAATACTGAGTAAGCTGCCTTGATATGAGACCCTTTACGGACTCAGCATAGCAGTTGTGAAGTTTTTCGTAGAATACGTCCTCCTCATCTATTTTCTTATTATTTATCTTATTCAGGTAATCGTAAATCTTCTTATCTACGTCCTCGCCTTTGGAATATATTTCCTCGAGAGTGCTGCGATCAACATAAAGATTATAACCCAGCCCCTCCAGTTTCATAGCCAGCTCTGAAGAATACTCATAATCCACCAGAGTCTGATGAAGCTTCTTTATATTGCTTCCTCTTATTGCGTGCTCAGTTATGGTGTCAGCAATGCCTGCACTGCCAGAGTAGCTGAGGAATACTGCAAATATATAGCCTACTATGGCAAAAGACGCCTTGAGCAAACCCTTCTTCGCTGTAATAAATATGCATATCGCTGCTACAGCTATTACGATAACATCGTAAAACCACCAAAATTGTACTCCCATACTATTTTGCGCCTATCACATCCGATGACGCTGCCTCCTTTCGGGTAATAGATTGATCCATTATCAGAGTCAGCTTTCATAATCTATACGGTCTATTTTATTGTAGCCCTTCAGAAAAATATGATCATCGCTGCGTACAAAGCCAGTATATGAGTCGCTTACATCCGCAATGGAGCGAAGTCCGCCGCGGAAATCGTAAGCCATAATCTTTCCCTGACACATAACATATGCCAGATCCTCATAAATGGTAACGTCTATCAAAGGCTCGTCTAGCTCTATTTCAAGAGCCTCAGCGTTTTCATCGCTAAAAAGAGCCATGACGTATTTTCTTCTATCGTCGTTATTTACTATAACTGCTGAATTGCCGTCCTCACTTGCACCTGCGACGTATTCGCCGTCGTAAGAGTAGTACGAGCTTATCTGACCGTTATCGTCAACATAGCCGCAAGCGTCCGCCCCGATAACGAAAGCTCCGCTTTCGTATCCGCAAACGTTGAGTCCGAGGGTATTGAGACCTGGGGATGTCCAGTGCTCCTGCTTCTCGGTAAAGCTGATTCTCTGAACCTTTGTAACGAGCTGACCGTTTTCCGCTGAGATATATCCCAGCACGCAACCTTTGCTTCCGTTTATGAAGCTAAGGTCGCTGACCCTTTCGATACACTGTCTTCCGTATATGACCTTTCCCCTTTTGTCATACACTTTCAGCTCGCAGTTGTAGTTATCCGATGTGGTCACTACAGCTGCATAGCCCTCCTCACTAATTCTTGCGAAGAGTATTTGTTTTTTTGCATAAGTCTTGGTATAGAAGACCTGATCCTCGTCCTCTACGCTAAAATCATTTCCGCCTTGTTCGTACAGCAGGGCTCGTCCCCCCGCAGTACGCAGGACTGTGTTGGTGTATGTATGCTGACGGCGTTTTTTGAGAGCTCCGTCGGTATCATAGTAATAAGTATACGTGTCACTGAGCAGTATCATCTTCCTGCCTGTAAGGCTAAGCTGATAATCCGCTCCACTACTAACCTCTATAGGAAAGTTACCCTCAGCCAGCTGACCCGAGTTTACGATAGTCCTGTATTGTTCTCCTATGCCCCTTAGTTTATTATACCACTTATCGCGGGTAAAATAAAGACCCGTTCCGACAACGGCTGCCAGCAGTATCAACATCAGCCGCCGTAGTCGTTTCCGACGTTTCATCTGATTTCTCTCATCGACGACGTCATAAACCTTCGGCACGCTGGCACCTCCTTTTTTGTTCTGTTTTTATATATCTCTCATCAGCTCCTCCTCGCTGTAGAACACACGGTTCAGGTACAGCCCGTGAGCCATTGCCGTTCTGCCGGCTCTAAGTCGGTCCTTTGCGGCGAGTATAGCAGGTATATCGTCGGGAGCTATTCTTTTTTCGCTCACATCAATAATTGTACCTGCGATTATCCTAATCATATTATACAAAAAACCGTTGCCTTTTACAAGCATTATCACAGAATCTCCACGATTTTCTATTTTGAAGGAATAAATAGTCCTTACAGTAGTGGAAACATTTGTACAGTCAGCACAAAACGATGAAAAATCGTGAGTTCCAACAAGGTATACTGCGGCTTTCCGTGCAGCCTCTATGTCGAATTTTCTCCTGTAATGTAGCATAAGATCAGCTGCAAAGGGATTTTTCGACTCGCTGCAATGCATCTTATAAATATACTCCTTTCCTTTACAGTCGTATCTGGCGTGAAAATTAGGCGGAGCGTCTTCACAGCTGAGTATGGATATATCCTCAGGGAGCTCTCCATTCACTCCTCTGCAAAAGCCAAGGCAGCTAATTTTGCTGCTGGTCTTCACATTGAAGCAGAACATATTCGCATGAACTCCCGTATCCGTCCTTGAACAGCCTGTGACGCTCACAGGTTCGTTGAGTACCTTTGAGAGCTTGCTCTCCAGCACCTCCTGAACTGTCATGGCGTTTTCCTGACGCTGAAAGCCGTGATAATTAGTGCCTCTGTATGCTGTCATTACCTTCAAATTGCGCATTATCCGCCTCCTTTTCAGCAGCTCTGCTGCCATCGTAGAGTATTATCTCCGAGTCCTCGACTCTACCTATATGGTCCTCGGGCCTCGGTATGCCGAACTGGTCGTATATCGCAGCTCCCTGTCTGTAGGGTGAGGGCTCCGGAGCGTTCTCCGCAGCAAGCTGCATTGCAGCCGCATGATTCCTGCGGCGCATCATACGGCGTCTGTCGCCAATAATGAGAAGTACTGTGAACACAGCACACAGGAAAGATAAAGTCACTCCGAGAGGAAAACCCTCAGGGGTATATTCTATCCTTACGTCATGCTCACCACTGCCGACTTTTACTCCGAGCATAGCCTGAAGCACCTTGAAGGTCTCAGCTCTTTCACCGTCGATATATACTCTCCAGCCCTTTTCGTATGGGATTGACAGATAAAGTACTCCGTCCTCCTTTACACTGAGCTTTCCGCTTATCTTACGGTCACTGAATCTTGTTATTTCAAGCTGCTCGTCAGCGAGAGCGCGGTAAGCGTTTTCAAATTTATCCTTATCAAGGGCATAGACCATGAGCTTGAAGTTGCCCGACTTGTGCTTCTCGTTTGAGGTTATCTTCACAGTCGAGTTCTCTCCTGCCTGACCATTGCCCATAGGGAACAGTATAGGATAGCTTTCTATAAGTTTTCCGGAGTCTACAAGTTCCTCTCCGCACTTTATCTCAAGGTGGTCGCAAGTTCCGCCCGTGCCGTTGGCGTAGCCGTAGATATAGCTGCCATCAAGGCAGTCGAAGGTATATGTGGCGCTTCCGGTGGGCTCCTCGGTATCATTGCGGAAGGTGTAGTTGCCGTAGCCGTTCTTGTTGATCTCAAGCCCGTCGTACTCTGCAAGAGCCACAGGCTGGGGAGTGAATAGCACCTCCTCCGTACCTGTAAGGTGACTTACGAGCTTATTCTGGTACTCAAAGGGATTCGCAGCTCCGTTGTCCTCCATATCCATTATTTCTCCGCTGACCATGAATCCCAGCGAAAGAGGATATCGGTTCCTATAGAGATTCGAGCTGCCCTCCGTCCTTATATTGTCAAAAGCCCACTCCTCAGAGTTGAGCTCTCCGCTCTTCTTTACAAGGTATTTTATTCCAAATAGAGAGTTCACAAGCGGAGTATTGGTCCTATAATAGTATCTGTTGCCTGCCTCAGAAGCATAAAGCCCGAGGCGCTTGCACAGAGTAGTGACAGACACGTTAGCAGCCGACGAGAACTGTGAAAGTCCGTAGTAGCCGTAAAGCGCACTGTCGTTAAGTGTATAGGTGTAGCTCATTTCCGTGCGATAGAAGGGAGCTCTGTCATTCTCCCTCTCGTACCCTAGAAGTGCTTCTACCTCCTGATAGTTGGCAGGATAATCATTGTATCCCGTGGTATCAACAGTTTTCACGCCTATCTGCGCATTGCTGATAAATTCGCTGAACATCGCCGCAGAAAGAGCGATTGTCATGAGCAGATTGCGGTTTTTCTGCTTTCTGAAAGGAAACACCTTTGCGGCTATGAATATAAGCCAGAAGGCTCCCGTGATTATAGCTGAGCTCTTTATAGCACCCTCGAACCTGTAGTCCACGCCCTTAGAGACCTTGTTCAGTACGAAGACCGTCGCAGGAGCAATGAGCATGAGTATGAGGTGGTATATCTTTATACCCCTTGAAAGTATCACATCATAAGCCCTGAACGCCGCAGCAGCAAGCACAAAGCTGAATATGAACGCGAAACGATAGGGTATCTGATTGGTAAAATGGAAGCCGTGCCATATAAAGTTTAGTATGTTCATATTGCAGCTCACGACTATGGCACCAAGCATTAAAAGAGCGGATATCTTCTCCCTTATCTTTATGCCAAAGGCAAATAGGAATACTCCGAAGAGGAGCACAGCCAGCATGCCGCAGGCGAAGTTTGGAAGTCCGTCCACCTTTGTGGGTTCATCGTAAGAGAGCATGTGCGCGAATATCTTCTTCCAGTCCTCGTAGAAGGTCATTTCCTTCGGCATGGTATTATTTACGCTGTAAGTGAGCTTCAAGCCGTAATACGCTGGCAGGAGCATAAAAGCTCCAAGACCTATGCCCAACGCTGAGGAGCGTATCATCAGGAAGAGCTTCCTGAACCAGTCTTTTATGCCTTTGCATTCGATAATGCTTGCAGCCGCAAACATAAGTACCGAGAATATACAGGTAAAATAGCCTATATAGTAGTTGGCTATAAGAGACAGGGCAAGTGAAAATGTGAATAACTTCCACTTTCCCTCCCGGCAAATAGCCACGATGGCCTGCATCACCAGTGGAAACAGTGCTACTGTGTCGAACCACATGACGTTCCAGTAATAGCCGAGAGTATAGCTACTCAGAGCATAAGCCACCGAGAACAGACATAATGACAAATCATTACGCCTGTAGGTATATCTCAGGAAGGAACTGAAAAACGCTCCGGCAAAGCCTATCTTCGCCGCAAGTATGAATGTCAGCGCGTCCCTTTCGCCGCCGTCTCCGAAGAATAACGATATCCAGTTCAGCGGACTTGCCGCATAGTAGGATATGAGCGATAAGAAATTCGTGCCCAGTCCGTTCTCCCACGAGTACATGAAAGAGCCGCCTGTCGCTAACTTCTCATGCACCACCCTGAAAAACGGATAGTACTGGTGCCAAAGATCAACTACAAGTATCTGTCTGTCTCCGAAGGGGTGTATTCCGAACACGCCGAATGCGTAAAGCATTATCGAAAACGGTATCAGAAAGGACAGCAGCAAGTATACTACGCCTTTTTCGCAGAATATCCAGTAAAATTTGCCTTTCCTGAACTGCTCCAGCCTTATTCGCGCAACAGTTCTTCTTTGTTCTTTGTTCATTGTTTTCCTCTCTAAGGTCTTTATCAGAGCAGCTTTCCAATCAAGATAACTCCCGCAAGGAAAAGTACTGTCACCGCAAGAGCGATATAGTCTCTCGGGGCGGACCTGAGCTGTCTTAATCTTGTTCTGCCCTCGCCGCCGTGGTAGCAGCGGCATTCCATAGCTGTCGCAAGCTCGTCTGCGCGTCTGAATGCGGAGATGAACAGGGGGACAAGTATGGATATAAGGTTCCTTGCTCTCGTCGTGAAGCTTCCTGTATCTATTTCTGCTCCACGTGCTTTCTGCGCAGCCATTATCTTGTCAGTTTCCTCTATAAGGGTAGGAATGAAGCGAAGCGCAATAGACATCATCATTGCCAGCTCATGCACCGGAAACTTAACCTTCCTGAGCGGCGAGAGCAGTCGCTCTATGGCATCAGTAAGCGTGACAGGCGACGTAGTATAGGTCAACAGGGAGGTACCCATAATGAGGAGAACTATTCTTATCACCATGAATACGCTAGCATTAAGTCCCTCGCTGGTCACCTTTATGAATCTCCACTGCCATAATACCTCTCCGCTACTCATGAAAAATAGGTTTATCACCGCCATTATAAGCAGGAAGGGTAGCAGAGGCTTTACGCTCTTCACAAACATTTTGAATGGTATACGCGATAGGAATATAGCTCCGAAGGTATACACCGCCCCTATGGCAAGGCATACATAATTGCCGCCGGAGAAGAGCATCACGATGTATATGAGCGTAATGATTATCTTGAATCTCGGGTCCAGCCTGTGTATTACGCTTTCGCCGGGAAAGTACTGTCCGATAGTGATATCTCTCAGCATTCAGCGTACCTTCCTTTCGTTCAGGTGCTTCATTAGAAGATCCCGTGCATAGCCTACTGTGTAGACCTCCTTGCCGAAGTCGAGACCTCTGCGCTTAAGCTCTCCGAAGACCTTTGTTATCTGCGGTACGTCGAGACCGATATCCGATATCTCACCGGCTCTTGCAAAGACCTTTACCGTTTCGTCGTAGCAGAAGAGCTTCGCCTTGTTCATGACGAGTATCTTGTCCGCAAAAGAAGCTATATCCTCCATGCTATGGGAAACGATAAGTATAGTATTCTTAGTGCGCTCGTGATAGCGCTTGATATGTTCAAGTATCTTGTCCCTGCCGGCAGGGTCGAGACCTGCGGTGGGCTCGTCGAGTATGAGCACTCTCGGCTCCATAGCCATAACGCCGGCTATAGCCACGCGGCGTTTCTGACCGCCGGAGAGCTCAAAGGGCGAACGCTGGAAGAGCTCCTCCGAAAGTCCGATATCACGTGCGGTCTCATGGACGCGGCGCTTTATCTCGGCGTCGTCAAGCCCCATATTCCTGGGACCGAAGGCGATGTCCTTATAGACAGTCTCCTCGAATATCTGATACTCCGGGTACTGGAAAACAAGTCCCACCTTGAAGCGGACGTCGCGTATCTTGTCCTTGTCCTCCCATATATCCTTTCCGTCAAGGAGCACCTTTCCGGAGGTAGGCTTCAGCAGTCCGTTGAAATGCTGTATGAGAGTGGACTTTCCCGAGCCGGTATGTCCCATAACGCCCACCATATCGCCCTCTTCTATCTGAAGGCTCACATGATCCACAGCTGTCTTTTCAAAGGGCGTTCCTATGCTGTAGGTGTATGTAAGTTCCTGTGTTTCAAGGATAGCCAATTCTATTCTCCTTTTCTTTCCTGTAGCGTCAGACCTTTCAGTCCGCGAACAGCTTTTCTATAGCCGCCGCACATTCCTCCTCCGATATTATCTCGGGTGATATGTCGCAGCCTGCCTTTCTCAGCTCCCATGCCAGCTCCGTTACCTGAGGCACGTCAAGCCCGATAGCTTTCAGCTTTTCCACCCGCGAGAATACCTTTGCAGGCACATCGTCAAGGACTACCGTTCCCTTGTCCATGACCACAACACGGTCGCAGTCCGCAGCCTCGTCTATATAATGGGTTATGAGGACTATGGTTATGCCCTGCTCCCGGTTCATGCGATGTATGGTGGCAAGGACTTCCTTTCGACCCTGAGGGTCCAGCATAGCCGTGGGCTCGTCGAGTATGATACACTTTGGCTGCATGGCGATTATGCCTGCTATAGCCACTCTCTGCTTCTGTCCGCCGGATAGCTGACTGGGAGAATGGAGCCTGTACTCGTACATTCCCACAGCTTTCAGGCTGTCGTCAACACGTCTGCGCATCTCCTCATAGGGTACGCCGAGGTTTTCGAGGGCAAATGCCACGTCCTCCTCGACTATGGAGGAAACTATCTGGTTGTCGGGATTCTGGAAGACCATTCCGGCTCTCTGACGAAGGTCGAAGAGCTTTTCCTCGTCCTTTGTGTCTATTCCGTCCACCGTGACTGTTCCCTCAGTGGGGAGCAGTATAGCGTTCAGATGCTTTGCAAGGGTGGATTTTCCGCAGCCATTGTGCCCCAGCACTGCCACGAACTCCCCATGCTTTATGTCAAGATCTATGCCCTTGAGGACCTCGACGGGCTTTTTTTCCTCGTCCTCGGACTCGTAGGCAAAGTGGAGACCTTTTATTTCGATTATATTTTCCATATTTATCCCTGCTCCTGAGCCAGTCTTAAATTAGCAGCTATCCGCAGAGCTTCTTCCAGTGTCTCTGCATTGACAGTGACCGACTGCACAGTTTTTTCATCAATAAAGAAATCAGCGCAAACAGAAGGCTTTCTGTTCTTAAGTCCGAAATCCTTACGGACTTCGATATATATAGGATGTCCCTCCGATTCTGTCACGTATATTTCCTTATCCAAGGCAAATTCGTTTTCCTTTGCCGATAAAGCCGTTTCATACGCCTCGGCGTTTTCAGAGGTCTTGTCAGAGTCAGTCAGTGAAAGCGCAGCTTTAAAAAAGGACAGCCTTGTACCGTTGTACTCTATACCGAGCTCCGAAAAAGCCAGACTGACCTTTTCTTCACTTGTGTCGGGATCCAATGCGCTGAGTGCCAGTCCGCCGTCATATTCCTTGGCAGGCGAGGTTATCAGGTATAACCCTTCCGCCTTATCGCCGAATCTCCTCGTACCGGGGTCGGCGCTGAGCTCCTCAACAGCTGACGGGACGTATATTTTAAGGCTTTCAACTTCTATTTCCTTCCAGCCGTCGGGGATATCGTATTTTTCTGTCTGCTGAGCGGTCATATCCGCATTGTCAGAATAAGACTTTTTCAGCATATCTTTCATCAGCTCGTCTGCCGATTCTTCGGCGGTCGTCGCCGGGCTTCCGCTCTCCGGAGAGCTGTCTGTTTTCTTTTCTCCGCATGATACTGCGGCAAACGCCATTGCTGCCACAGCATATGCTATCAGTGTTTTTTTCATATTCTGTCCTTATCTCTTCATTGCCTTTATTTCCTCAGGTGATGACACAACAGGCTTGCCGTCCTTGTCCACAAGCACCGACATACCGCCTGTATTCCCCCATGTTTGATACAGGTAATTTACCCCTGTTACCGTATCAGCAAATATTTCGATAGTCCTCAAAACAGTTCTCTGACTGTATATCCTTACAAATCTTTCTTCTTTTCCCATAATAATTTCTCCTATATCATTTTTCAAGCAAACGTTCTTATCGTTTTTTCGGGCAGCGGAACGCCGCCCCTAAAAATAGCGCTGTAAGCGATGTACATTTTTCATTTTTGATAATTGTGAGCGAGCTTGCGAGCGTCAGCGTGGACGCGGTCAAGCTGGCTCAGCTTGCCAGATGGCGGTGGAGCCGCAGGGGAGCGTCATTCCCGTTGACTTTACGAGTAGCCCTATCTCGTCAAAGCTGACTCTGCCACCGAATTTGTCCGTAAGCACACTGCCTAATATATACCCCATAACTGACGGTGAAAGTCCAGTAGTATAGCTGTTTATCAGGAAGAAAAGTGGCTCATCGGATAGCACTCCCGAGCACAGTTTTACAAGATCGTAAACACAGTTTTCCAGTTTCCACACCTCGCCGCCGGGACCCCTTCCATAGCTGGGAGGGTCCATTATCACAGCGTCGTACTTTCTGCCGCGGCGTATCTCACGGGCTATGAACTTCTCACAGTCGTCCACTATCCAGCGTATGGGCTTTTCGGTAAGTCCGGAAGCCGCCGCGTTGTCCCTCGCCCACTGAACCATGCCCTTTGAAGCGTCAACATGGCATACGGAAGCCCCTGCCGCCGCGCAGGCAAGAGTTGCTCCACCAGTATATGCAAACAGGTTTAGTACGTTTATCTCACGTCCTGCATTACGTATCTTATCTGCCATGAAGTCCCAATTCACAGCCTGCTCAGGAAAAAGTCCCGTATGCTTAAAGCCTGTGGGGCGGATATTGAAGGTGAGATCTCCGTAGCTTATGTTCCACGATTCCGGGAGTCTTTTGCGGAACTCCCACTTTCCGCCGCCCTGATTGGAGCGGTGATAGTAACCGTCCGCATTTTTCCAAAGGGGATCATTCCGCTCGGTCTTCCATATAATCTGCGGATCTGGGCGTACAAGGCTTATACCGCCCCATTTTTCCAGTTTTTCTCCGTCAGACGTATCTATTATACTGTAATCCTTCCAGTTATCTGCTGTCCTCAAAATGAATGCTCCTTATATCACCGGCTGTTATTCACCAGCCGCGCATTTTTCCTTTATCCGCTGAGCTATCTCAACAGCCATATCGTTTATCCTGCCGAAGTCGGTGCCCTCGGTCATTATGCGGACGATAGGCTCCTTTCCGCTCTCACGCACCATTATCCTTCCTTCGCTGCCGAGCTCCTTCTCAAACCTCTCAATTAGCTCCGTGACGCTCTTCTCGTTTTTCCACAACTCCTTGAACTGCGGTGATATTCTTACATTCAGCTTAACCTGAGGGTAAGCCGGGATATCATCTGCAAGCTGGCTAAGCTTAAAACCGCTCCTCTTCATTATGCCCATGAGCCTTGCCCCTGCAAGCTGTCCGTCTCCTGTTCCGCTGTCGCTGAGGAATATGATATGTCCATTTGGCTCTCCGCCCAGTCTGTAGCCTCCTTCAAGCATACGCTCAAGCACGTACCTTGCGCCTGCTCCGGAGCTCACAAGCCTTATATCGTTTGTAGCGGCGTATTTCCGCAATCCGAGACTGCTCATGGCGGTTATCACAGCGGTACCATTTTCAAGAGTGCCATCCTCCTTCATGCTCCTTGCGAATATGGCGAGCTGTCTGTCGCCGTCTATCATGCTGCCTTGCTCGTCAACAGCTATACACCGATCTGCGTCGCCGTCAAAGGCAAGTCCACAGTCGCAGCCGTTCTCCGTCACGTACTCCATGAGGTGCTGTATATGAGTACTGCCGCAGTCCTTATTGATATTGGTGCCATCAGGCTTGTCGTATATCACAAGCACCTCCGCACCGAGATCGCTGAAAAGCTTCCTTGCGGTGTATGCTGCGCAGCCGTTTGCGCAGTCCACAGCGACCTTAAGACCGCTGAGATCGGTACCTGCCGCCTTCTTTACGTGTTCAGTGTATTCCGCCGCAGCAGAGCTCTCTGAATGTATGATACGTCCCACCTCTTCGTTTTTGCGGGACTTCATCTCCCCCGGAGCATAAAGTACAAGACGTTCTATCTCGTCCTCTGCCTCCTCCATTACCTTATGACCTCTGCCGCAGAATATCTTAAGTCCGTTGAATTCGGCGCTGTTATGGCTTCCGGATATCATTATCCCTCCGTCCGCCTCATGAGCGATTATCAGGTGAGCTACCGCAGGAGTAGGGACTACCCCAAGTAGCTCCGCGTCAGCACCGACAGAGCATATTCCTGCACATACCGCTGCTTCCAGCGCGTCGGAGGATATGCGTGTATCCTTACCGATAAGTATTCTGGTCCTTTTTTCGCCCTTATTCGCAAGTACCGTGGCGGCAGCCCTTCCGGTCTGCATTGCCAGCTCGCAGGTGAGGTCGGTCACCGCAATACCTCTCGGTCCGTCAGTACCGAACAATCTTGCCATTAATGAAATCTCCTTCTTGAGTTAAGAGTTGAAAATTGAGAGTTGAGAGTTATATGCTACTCAGATAAATCAGAATTTTAAACAGATACTATTACAGATCTTCTTTGTAGCATGACTTGAAAATAATATTTCCGTTTCCTGTTATTATCGTGTCTGTATCTGAATATCCGCTTATATTGACTGGTACGGTTCTATATTCTATCTCTCCCTCAAAATCATCAATAATTGTTCTGTTATTCTTACTAAAAAAAGACTTTTCGTAGTTTGGATTGTAAGATTCGAGTTCGTTTTTATATATGATAGTAATAATGCCAGAGTCTTGACATATACCGCCTAATATTTCACGAGTTTTTTCATTTACTACAACTTGGGGATCGTCTGGAAATTCAATAAATAAATAATCCGAAAAGCCTAATGCGTCTAATTTTTTACCAAATTCGCACAGCTCCCAATCACTTTCAGATTTTACGAAATAAGATGGATCGCCGATTACTATACTTCCTTTAAAAATTGTTTCTTTCCCATGGTATTGACCTCCTAAAGTAATAAATTCCGATTTATCTGAGCAACACACTTCCTTAAAAGGTCTTTGATAAAGCTCGGTTCAGAGACGACTTTCAACTCTCCACTCTAAACTCTCAACTTATTTTATATATCGCTATGGGGCGGTATTTTCCTGCTACCTCTTCAATGCTCCCGCACAGCTCGACTGTGCCGACGTTGTTGTAGCGGTTGTATACCTTTATCATACCTGCCTCCCTCACGCACAGAACCGTGTGTATCATCGAAAACAGTGGACGCTTCGTCCAGAATGTGATCACAAAAGCCTTTGCGCCCTCGGTGGTCTTTACCCTCTCACAGTCGGCTCCGAAATGCTTCAGAGCCCTGCCGAGGCAGTAGGCGTTGCAGCCGAAAAAGCCCATAAGTACGCGGAAGCGCTCCATATAGAAGGCTACGTCTCCTATCGTCTGAGGCTTCCCGAGGTATACCAGCGCATTATGTACCGCGATGACCTCGCAGCCGTTGAAGCTCATGGGACATATACCGTACCTGAGCCGCGACACGAGCCCGAGACCCTGCCCGTTTATCATCTTTCCGAAGGCAGGCTGCTCGACTCTCTCGCTGTTATGTCTGAGATTGTATCTCCTTGAACCCTTTATAAGCATTTTCTACCCCTTCTCCCATTCGGGAGCGTCGTCAGAAGCTCAGCTGTCCGTCTCCGGGCTCCGGTGTCTGCTCCGGCAGCTTTATGCCCAAATGTTCGTAGGCAAGCCTTGTGGCAACTCTTCCCCGGGGAGTTCTCCCAAGGAAGCCCAGCTGCATAAGGAAGGGCTCGCATACGTCCTCAATGGTAACGCTCTCCTCGTTTATAGCCGAAGCAAGGGTCTCCAGTCCCACAGGACCGCCGCCGTAGCCTCTGATTATCATTTCAAGCATACGCCTGTCAAGTCCGTCAAGTCCGAGATTGTCGATATCAAGGCGGCTGAGGGCTATGGAAGCTATCTCCTGAGTGATCTGACCGTTGCCCATGACGTCGGCGAAGTCACGCACCCTTTTCAGAAGGCGGTTGGCTATACGGGGCGTACCTCTTGCTCTGCCGGCTATTTCCGCAGCTCCGTCGGAGGTACAGGGTATTCCGAGTATCATTGAGCTTCTTCTCACGATGTCCGTGAGCTGATCTTTGGTATAAAGCTCAAGGCGCTGTATTACGCCGAAACGGTCACGGAGCGGAGCCGAAAGCTGTCCTGCTCTCGTGGTAGCGCCTATGAGCGTGAAGGGCTTGAGGTCCATGCGTATGGAACGGGCAGAGGGACCCTTGCCTATGATTATGTCTATAACTCTGTCCTCCAGCGCAGGGTAGAGTATCTCCTCCACTGCGCGGGACAGTCTGTGTATCTCGTCGATGAAAAGCACATCGTTGTCGGAAAGGCTGGTGAGAAGCGATACAAGGTCGCCGGGCTTTTCTATCGCCGGACCTGTGGTAACGCGGAGGTTCACACCCAGCTCATGTGCTATTATGGAGGAAAGAGTGGTCTTTCCAAGTCCGGGAGGACCGTACAGCAGCACATGGTCGAGGGGCTCGCTCCTTCGCTTTGCAGCCTCGATATATATGGCGAGGTTTTCCTTCACCTTTTCCTGTCCGATATACTCGTGAAGGGTCTGCGGTCTGAGACTGAGCTCCGTATCGCTGTCCTCGGCGGTATTCTCGGGAGTTATTATCCTCGGAGCGAACTCCATATCCTCTGTCTGTATCAAGTGAACACCTCTGTATTATTTCTCAAAGAATCTCTTTTTGCGGACATAGAAGGGTTCTACGGTCTCCGCAGCCTTCTTGCCCATGTCCTGCTCGAAGCTGATAAAGCACAGGTGCTCATTGGCTTTTACGACCTTTGAGAGGTACTTTGACAGCGGAACGAACAGCTTTCTCGTACTGCCCATCATGTCCAGCACAAGGAGTATCTGCGGCTTTTCGCAGCCCTTTATCATCTCCATTATGTAGGCGCGATCAACGTTGGGCTGCTTTGAAAGGAACTTGCAGGCAGCTCTGATGATGTGATCCACGGAATGCTCCACAGGACGGTAGCTGATAATATCGGCTTCGTTGTAGGAGATAGCCTTTATCTTAAGATTGCGGGCTATCAGGAGTATGCTCTTTATCTCCTGCGACGAGAACTCCTTGCCGTAGGAATTGGGGTTGAGCACCGCCGATACCGACTGTATAAGGTCAAAAAGGCGCAGGCAGTTTATTTTATAGCAGTCAACATAGCGCTTTGCGAACTGCTGGAGCGCACGGTAGCTTGTGAAGAAGGGTATGAAGATATCGCCGTCGGGATTCTGGGTGGTTATCAGTTCGAGCTGTATACCGCCCTCTGCACGGTCGCGCTCCTGCTTGACAGGATTCTTGCATATAACGTATACGTCGCTCTTGATGAGGGTCTGCAAGAACAATGAGCGCTGTGAGGGGTCCTTTATTGCCGCTTTCAGCAATTCGTCAAGATTCATCATAACAGTAACCTTCCTTACCTGTATATTTTCTTAGCGCATATTTTTTGCCGCCATTAGTCTCAATGTTTCCTTTATAAGCTCCTGTGTACTGAGGGAAGGGTCGAGCTTTCCAAGTATAGGAGCTGTCTCTCCCTGAGTATAACCCAGCACCATAAGTGCTTCGAGAGCCTCCGACACAGACGATGAAGCCTCCCCTGCCGGTATGCTAGCAAGCGCGGCAGCGTCGCTGCTTATACTTCCGCTTATGGACTCCGAGGATATCTTGTCCTTCAGCTCAAGAACAAGCCTCTGAGCTGTTTTTGCACCTATGCCCTTTGTCTTTGTGAATGCCTTGCTGTCGCCAGAAGCTACAAGGAGAGCAAACTTCTCCGGAGTAACGTCCGAGAGTATCGCCGTTGCAGCCTTCGGACCCACACCGGATACGGATATTAGCAGCTTGAAGCAGCTGAGCTCCTGAAGCGTTGCAAAGCCGAAGAGCTCCACAACGTCCTCCCTGACGTAGAGATATGTGTACAGTTTTGCCTCGCTGCCGATATCACCCAGCTGAGACACTGTATTGTATGAAGTACGGCAGCCGTAGCCTACTCCTCCGCATTCTATCACAGCAAAGCCTAGCTCCTTCACCGTAAGGGTACCTTTTACACTGTATATCATTGATTCTCAATTCTCCATTCTCAGTTTTTCAGCTCCATCTTATGCTGTGCCCGTGGCATATCGCTATAGCAAGAGCGTCAGCAGCATCGTCGGGCTTTGGTATCTGCGCAAGGCCGAGTATCTGCCTTGTCATTTCCATGACCTGCTTCTTTTCAGCCTTTCCGTAGCCAACTACAGACTGCTTTACCTGTAGAGGAGTATATTCCGATACGGGGATATTACGCTTTGCAGCCGAAAGTACAGTTATTCCTCTCGCCTGAGCCACGTCTATAGCCGTTTTCTGGTTCGTTGTGAAGTAGAGCCGCTCCACCGCCATACATTCGGGGGAAAACTTCTCGAATATGTACTCGATATCCTCATGTATAGCCTTGAGCCGTTCGGGAAAGGGCGTTCCGGCTTCCGTCAGCACCGCCCCATACTCAACGGGCGTGAACCTTACGCCGTCGTAATCGAGGACTCCGAATCCAACTATGGCATAGCCCGGATCTATCCCCAGTATTCTGACTTTTTTCAATGTTTTTTACCTGTTTTTTTGTTTAAAAGTTCATAAGAGTACAGTTTCTCACCATACACTATATTATTATAACATAAAACAAGTACCCTTTGCAATATATTTATCCCTTTTTTATTGATTTCTACAAAAAAAAATGCTATAATATGTGAGGTATATCAATGAGCTTTAAGCCTTTAGTCATTAACCCTTAGCTGACTGTCCAGAGAGCTAAAGGATAAAGGCTAAGGTTTGAAAGCTAAGGGCTTAAATCGGAGGTATTTTTTTATGGATCTTAAACAGCTTCGCGACGGGATAGACGAAATTGACAGCAGTATCCTATCACTTTTTCTCAAGCGAATGGAGCTTTGCAAAGAAGTCGCCGACTTCAAGAAACAGCATGATATGCCCGTTTTTCAGGGCGGACGCGAACAGGAGATCATTGAGCGCATTAGGGTGCTTACCGGAAACAGAGAGCTTGAAAACGGCACCACAGCTCTTTTCACCAATATAATGGACATAAGCAAGATATTACAGAATCGTGCTATCCTTTCAGACTCTACGGATTACAGCTATGCAGCCCCGGATTTTAAAGGTGCAAAAAAGGTGGGCTGTCAGGGTACCTCGGGTGCCAACTCGGAATCAGCTGCAAGAACTGTTTTTGGAGACAGAGATTTCACCTTCTATCCGTCCTTTGAGGACGTTTTCAAGGCTGTGCAGGCAGGAGAAGTGGACTACGGCGTTTTACCTGTTCAGAACTCCACCGCAGGCTCTGTTGACAGCACCTACGACCTAATGGCAAAATACCCCTTCTATATCGTGAAAATGGTCACTCTTGAGATAAACCACTGCCTTGCTGCTAAAAGCGGCACAAAAATAGAGGATATTTCCTGTGTTTACTCCCACAGGCAGGCTCTTTCGCAGTGCGAGGTATTTCTCAGCAGGACAAAACTAAAAAAGGCTGAGTACAGCAATACCGCCACAGCTGCAGAAAAAGTCCTTAGGAGCGAAGAACCCATAGCAGCTATTTGCTCCGAGGACTGCGCTGAGAGACTCGGTCTTGAGATACTTGCCCGTGATATAGCAGACTGCACTATAAACCGCACTCAGTTCATAATAATTTCCAAAGATCTACAGGTAGCAGAGGATTCCGACGCGGTATCCGTAATGCTCACTATCCCTCATAGGGAGGGTAGTCTTTACCGTCTGCTGACCAAATTCTTCGTGAACGGCATGAACCTTCTTAGGATAGAAAACCGTCCCATACGCGACGGAAGCTTCGACGTAATGTTCTTCCTCGATTTCAGCGGAAAGCTCTCCGACCCAAGCGTAAAGGCAGTGCTCCGCGACCTTGATGAGAACCTAAGCAATTTCAGATGCATAGGCACTTTTAAGTCAGAATAAGGAGATAAATATGTCCCAAAAATTCTATTCCCTGCTTGAGAACAACAGTTTCGTATTCCTTGACGGTGGCATGGGCACCATGCTGCAGGCTCACGGTATAAAAACCGAGCACGTACCTGAACTGCTTAATATAACCGACCCAGAAGCTATAATGCGCATACACCGTATGTACGTTGAAAGCGGAGCCGATTTAATCTACGCAAATACCTTCGGCGCCAACTGCTTCAAGCTGGCTAAAAGCGGTCATACAGTGGAAGAGGTGGTCTCCGCAGGCGTTTCCAACGCCCGTAAAGCCGCCGCAGGCAGAGCTCTCGTCGCTCTCGACCTCGGTCCTATTGGTCAGCTCCTCGAGCCTGCCGGTACCCTAAGATTCGAGGACGCCTACGAGGTGTACAAAGAGCTCGTTCTAGCAGGAAAAGAAGCCGACGTTATCGTTATAGAGACTATGACAGACCTGTATGAGGTAAAAGCCGCTGTTCTCGCAGCAAAGGAGAACTCGGACAAGCCGGTGCTCGTAACTATGACCTTTGAGGAGAATATGCGTACCTTCACCGGCGTATCCCCGGAGTGTATGGTGGCTGTGCTGGAGGGTCTGGGCGCTGACGCTATAGGCGTCAACTGCTCCCTCGGTCCTGAGGAGCTCTTCCCCGTTCTTGACAGGATATGTGCACTTACGACCCTGCCGGTCATCGCAAAGCCCAATGCCGGTCTTCCCGACCCTGTTACAAATGAATACAACGTAGATCCTCAGGACTTCGCTGAGAGCGCCGTAAAGCTGGCAAATGCCGGAGTTACCGTATTCGGAGGCTGCTGCGGAACTACTCCCGAGCATATCTCGGCTATGATAGAGGCTCTTTCCGGCGTGGAAAGGCAGACGAGAAGGATAGTCCGCGCAAGTATCGCCTGTTCAGCCGTGAACTGCGTCACAATAAATCAGCCCCGTGTTATCGGTGAGCGTATCAATCCAACCGGCAAAAAGCGGTTCAAGGAAGCTCTCCTCGCCCATGATGTGGACTATATCCTCGGTCAGGCAGTTGAGCAGATACACGCAGGCGCGGAGATACTGGACGTAAATGTGGGACTTCCCGGCATAGACGAAAAAGAAATGATGGTGACTGCCGTAAAGGCTATACAGAGCGTATGCGACACTCCCCTACAGCTGGATTCCACTATCCCTGAGGTGCTTGAAGCAGGTCTCCGTGTATACAATGGCAAGCCTATAGTAAACTCTGTAAACGGCGAGGACGATTCCCTTGAGGCTATACTCCCCCTCGTCAAGAAGTACGGCGCTTCCGTGGTTGGACTTGCTCTCGACAAGGGCGGTATCCCCAAAACTGCCGACGGACGTTTTGTTATCGCTGAGAAGATACTCCGCCGCGCTATGGAGTACGGCATACCCAAGGAGGACGTATTTATAGACTGCCTTACCCTGACGGCTTCCGCAGAACAGGACGGCGTTATGGAAACACTGAACGCTCTCCACAGGGTAAAGACAGAGCTGGGACTGAACACTGTTCTCGGCGTATCCAATATCTCCTTCGGACTGCCCAACCGCGAGCTCATTACAAGGACTTTCCTCACTATGGCGCTCCACAGCGGTCTTACCCTGCCTATCATAAACCCAAATATCGAGGGCATAATCGGAGCTGTCAGAGCTTACCGTCTCCTTGCAGGAATCGATCGAAATTCCGCGGATTTCATAAGCATATACGCTCAGGACGACAATGCCCCGAAGGCTCCTGCCCCTGCGCAGGACAAGGGCGCTCCCGACATAATGTACGCGGTGGAGAACGGTCTGAAAAACCAAGCCGTAAAGGCTGCCGAGGAGCTCATGAACACCGTCGACCCTATGGAGATAATAAACGGCTACCTCATACCTGCACTTGACAACGCAGGGGCAAGGTTTGAAAAGGGCAAGATATTCCTGCCCCAACTGATACTCACAGCGGAAGCTGCTCAGGCTTGCTTCGAGGTCATAAAGACGAAACTCTCCTCCGCAAACAGCGAGAGCGTATCAAAGGGCAAAGTGGTGCTTGCCACGGTACACGGGGATATACACGATATCGGCAAAAACATAGTCAAGGTCCTCCTTGACAGCTACGGCTTCACGGTCATAGACCTCGGCAAGGACGTGCCCCCGGAGACTATCGTAAACGCCGCCATTGAGAACAAGGTGAGCCTTGTTGGACTTTCCGCCCTTATGACGACAACTCTCGGCGCTATGGCTGAGACTATCCGCCAGCTCAACGAGAAATACCCCGAATGTAAGACCGTGGTGGGCGGAGCTGTTCTCACGGCTTCCTACGCGGAGCAGATACACGCGGATTTCTACGCCAAGGATGCAAAGCAGACCGTGGATATAGCCTCGCAGGTCTACGGTGCCTGAGCCGTTAGCCATTAGCTCGTAGGGACTGGCGTCCCCGACAGCCCGAGTTGTTAGTAATTAGTGAATAGTGATTAGAATTGTAGGGGCGGATATTATCCGCCTGAAAAAAGCAGCCTGTTTTTGGGCTGCTTTTTTTACTTTATGATGTTTTTCGCGGACAGATAAACAAAAGGAACACCAAGACGGCGTTCTCTACAATGAGGTCATGTTATTTACTGCGTTATTGGCAGGCGAGCGGAACTCGCCCCTAAAAGCTAAGGGCTAACGGCTCTTGGCTTTGGCGTATATCCTGCCGATAAGGAATGCCACTACGTCGGCAAACACCGAGGCTATGCGCATTACCAGTACGAAGAGCAGTATCCTGTCCTCATATCTGTTTCCGCAGACAAACAGCATAACGCCCTCGCGTATACCGATACCGCCGGGAGCTCCGGGAGTGACAAAACCGATTATCCACGCAAACAGGAAAGCTCCCGTAAGCGTCAGGAGCTCCTTTGTGCCTGCCTGCGGCACTATCAGAGCCATGCAGCAGAAATACATCGCCGCGGATACGATGTTGTGGGCGGAATAGTAGAATATTCCACTCAGGAACTGCGGTCGGTTGCTCCTTTTAAACGCCTTTGAATAGCGTGAAAGATGGCTCTGGAGCCTGCCGCGGAATTTTAGCCATACGACTGCAAAAGCCGCTGCCAGAAGTAGTATCCCTGTCGCTCCGGCAATAAACAGGTTCCTGCCGTACTTTTCAAGGAGCTCAGCTATCTTGCTGCCGAGAAGTATGACCGATACCGTTCCCGTCCAGAACACGCAGAAAAAAACGTCGAGTATGGTCGCGCAGGCTACGTCCACATGGCTTATATCCATGTCCGCAGCAAGCTTGTTACGTCCCACGTACTGGAAGACATTTCCGGGAAGGTATTTGTATATATTCGACTGTGTATACACGGGCATAGCCGCAGAATAGGGTATCTTCCTGCCGGAAAGGGACCTTGTGAACATGAGCCACGGGAAACAGGCTATGATTATCTGTGCCGCCTGTATCACAAGGCTCAGCGCAAAGGCTCCGATAACACGGGGAGAACTGAGGTCTCCTGGCTTTATGTCCATGTCGATTATCTTCTTTACAACAAAGGCGAGCGCCAGTATCACTACAAGATGTCCTGCGAGCTTCACCAGCTTCTTTACGTTGAGCTTATCCTTCATGAGCACCAGTCTTTTCTGTAAGTCGCTGAACTACCTCATTCATTCTGTCCCATGAATACTTGTAAGCCTCCCTGCGGACGTTCTCTGTGAACTCCTCCGCCTTTCCCTCATGGAAGAAGCGGCATACAGCCTCTGCAAGGGCATGGGGGGCCTTAGGAGGTACGATATAGCCTGTCTTTCCGTCAAGCACCACCTCTGGGAGACCTCCCACGTCCGTGGCGATAACAGGCTTTTCAAATCCGTAGGCTATCTGCACTATGCCGCTCTGTGTAGCGGATTCATAAGGCAGTACAACTATATCCGCCGCCGCAAAATACTTCTCTATGCCGCTGTCCGGGATATAACCGTCAACTATCCTTATACTGCTCTCAACTCCGCTCTTTCTTATCTGCTCCATATAGACTTCCTTGTCGCTTCTGAACTCACCTACTATCCAGAGTTCTATACCAGGATCGTATCTCACTATCTCCGGCATAGCGTCTATAATATGGCGCAGTCCCTTATAATCACGTATAAAGCCGAAGAAAAGGAGCATTTTTTTATCCGGAGCTGAGCCTGCCTCCTGCTTTGCCTGCTCCCTGCCCATATTCTGTATCTTAAAAGCGTTGTATACGGGATGTACCGTAGCCTCGTACACTGGCGAAGAGGTTATCTCCTTAAGGTCGGAGGCTTCCTTCTCGGAATGGGTTATATAAGCCGAGCCTCTTTTCAGGGCACATTTTGTAAGTAAACGGTCCATAGGAAAACGCTCGTGCGGAAACACGTTATGGCAGACGAATATCTTCGGTATCCCTCTCAGCATAAAGGAAAGAGCGGTATAGCAGGGCGAAAAATAAGGATGCCACCACTGCACGACTATGCGGTCCGGCTTCATCTTTTTTATCTTATGCGCTGAAATAAGCCAATTTATGGGATTTGCCGTGTTTATAAGATACTTGGTCCCAGGTATCTTGAAAAGATCGTTGTCGAAGTCCTTTTGCTCGTTCTTGAAAAGCAGCTTCGGATACTGCATTTTGTAGGACACAGTCTCGACATCGAAATCTTTTTTCAGGTTCTTAACCATTGCTCCCGTATAATGGGCTATACCGCCCTTATATGGGTAAACGGGACCTATCATCACTATCTTTTTCTTCTTATTTTTCATTCTTCATTTCCTCGTCGCTCTTTCCGCAGTCCATTTTTCTTACTCTGTACTGCACATCCTCGAGGAGCTTCCTGTTTGCCGAGATAGTGTCACCGAGCAGACCTATGGTAATGGTCTGAAAGCCCATCATCACCAGTATTGCAGTAAGTATAAGAGACTGTACATGTCCGCCGCCCTCGCCCATTGCCATGAGCACAAGAAACCTTATTCCCAGCACAGCTCCAAAGAGAAGGAGCACAAAACCAATAGTCATGAAGAACTTCAGCGGCTTGTACATAACAAAAGAACGGGTTATGACAGTGGAGGAACGCTTCATATAGCGCCACATGCTGGAAAACAGACGGGAAGGTCTAGTCTCGGGATTCGTCCTTATGGGGACTGAGGTCATGGCAGTCTTGCTGTTACCTGCCTGTATTATAGTTTCAAGGGTATAGGTGTACTCGTTGACTACGTTGAGTCTCAGCGCAGCCTCCCTTGAATAGGCTCTGAATCCACTAGGAGCGTCAGGTATATCAGTACCCGAGGCAACTCGGACCACCCAGCTTCCGATATGCTGGAACTTCTTCTTTTTCCATGAGAAATGCTCAGTCTTGTCAATAGGGCGCTCGCCTATGACTATATCCGCCTTTTCGTCAAGTATGGGGCGAACTATCTTTTCGATATCCGCTCCGCAGTACTGATTATCAGCATCGGTATTTACGATTATATCCGCGCCAAGATGCAGGCAGGCATCTATACCAGCCATAAATCCCTTGGCAAGTCCCTTATTTCTCTTGAAGGAAACTATGTGATGAAAGCCCAGCTCTCTTGCACGCTGAACTGTCCCGTCCTTACTTCCATCGTTGATTATGAGATATTCTATAGTGTCGATACCGTCTATATGCCGCGGTAGGTCGCTGTATGCCAGCTCGAGGGTCTCCTCCTCGTTATAGCACGGTATCTGGATTATAAGCTTCATTTTCTTAGCCCTCCGTTTTTACTTCAATGGATCTGAGTCTTGCGGATATACTCTCAGGCTCATAAAGATATACCACTATCTCCGCTTTCTCAGTTTCTGTCTCAAGCTCTGCATCGAGGTCGAGTTCCAGCCTTCCGTCTTTTCCAAGCATATCTGCTGTTATCTCCTCGTGAGCGTATATAGTCTCGCCGGCATCACTGCTTATCTCGGCATAGCCTATCTCGTCATCACCGTAGTAGCCTGAGAAGCTCATATCCAACATGAAGGAGTAGGAGCCCTCTGCCAGACGCAGCCCCGGTCCGTAGCATAGATAGTTGAATTCCTCCGAGCTATTTATGACGTCCTCGGAAGGTATATAGCACTCGGTGTCGAATACGTTCATCAAGTCGAGGGGGATATTTATGCTGTCTGTTTCCGTCTTTGATGTGGAATAGATTATATGCCTGTCGGAGCGGTCGATGATCTCATGTCCCATAAGCTCTATAAGGTCGCTGTTGGGAGCAAAGATATATCCCTCTTCGCTGATGGCGTCGGGGTCCTCTGTTACCTCAACACGTATATCATGCATTTCGTACTGTAAGAAAGATATGAAGGTCCCTGCGTCACGAATTACATATATCTGCTTCTCAGGCAGCTCCTTCGCTCTTGCGCAGAGAGCACGGTCGCCCTCGTAAGCCTCCTGATTCACAGTTATAGCAAGCTGTGCGCTGGGAGTATTGACAGTGAACAGAACTGCGCATATCGCTGAGCAAAGGTATATGCACAGCTTTTTCCACCTGAGCATACAGGATATAGCCGCAAGTGCAAAGAACCATGACAGCGAATAGCTTATGAATCCATGGAAGTACTGATGATTTTCCTCAAAGAGCTTGCATATAGGCGGTGCGCAGACCTTGTTGAAGACCTGATCCTCAACAAGGGGCAGTATCCTTGAAACTCCGCTGGCTCCCAGCCTCATGATAAAGGGTATGAACATCATAATGAGCACATCCCGTTTATCGGCTTCAAACAGGAAAATTATGCCGATCATTATAAGCAGTCCCACAACTATATCGAAGTATCTTGTATACAGGATATGGTCGATACGCTGGAAATCTATCATGAAAATGCAGCTGATGAAGTATGTAGATATAAACGCGCAGAATATGAACAGGAACATAAAGAACCTGCTGTCAGCAGTCTCGAAGAGCTTTTTGCCTCCCTTAATCGCTTTCCGCGCATTATATAAGCCTGTCGCTCCACGCTTTGCCATTATGAGCAGAGCGAACAGCACCAGACAGAAGGTGCCTGCCGATATTGAAAAGATCTGTCCCGACATTACTCCAATCAGCTTATACAAGCCGGAGGCTGAGGAAAAGGCTATCTTCATCTTTTCAAAAACTGTGCCTGCGTCATTTCCGGAGGAGCCGCTGCTCCAGAGGGCGCTGACAAGACGTCTCCTTATCAGCTTATCGGCTATGAAGCCGGCTGTGAGAGCAAGCATGAACGCGCCGCCGTGACTGAGCTTTATCTTTTTGCAAACAACAGCGGCTGCCAAAACGAATACCACGGACGCGACTATGCCTATAGTCCTGTTGTGTACCATGTACATATACACGCTGAAAAGACCGAGGCTTACTGCATTTATGTATGTGGGCTTCTGCATTATCCTTACTATGAGTAAGGTCACTATCGTAGCCGCAAGCAGCAGGACAGTCTCAGAAAATGCCACGCCTGAGTTGAACTGGTATGAGGTATACAGCATTCCTGCCGCCGCAACAACACTTGCAGGAAGTATCTCCAGTTTCGGGAAAAGCCTCCTGATTATATATATGAACATAAAATAGCAAATCTCGTCCATTATTATATTCATGACAAGAGCCGCACGGTAGAGCAGCACTGTGTCGGATATCAACTTCACCAGAGGTAGAAGCAGCAGACTGTAGCCATAGGAATACCAACCTACCGTTTCGGAAACACCTCTCCAGTCAAGTCCTGCCAATTCGGCTGCGTGCATCCAGTAGCCCATTTCGTCGTTGTAAACGAAAGGGCTGTAGCACTTGCCGACCATTGGTATATTCATGAAAAATATCAGCGCCGCCAGCGCAAGAGTTACGATATACCGGGGATTGAACGCAGGCAGTCTGCGTTCCTTTTTCTTTGCTTTTTCGCTCATATTCTGCCGATAACCTCCCTGAAGCCTTCCATTATTACCTCCCAACGGTAGTTACTGTCAACGTAAGCCTTTGCGTTCTGACGCATGAGCCCGTACTCCCTGCCGTGGGACATTATATAGTCGAGTATGCCTTCAAGCTCAAAATAATTTGTATAATACAGACCTCCGTTGCTCTTTATGCAGTGCCCCTTGAGCACCTCGCAGACGCCGTTGACTATAACAGGCACCGACAGCGTCATCGCTTCCAGCACCGATATCGAAAGGCTCTCGAAATTTGACGGCAGCCAGAGGCATTTCGCTCCGACTATGCCGCTGAACTTGTCCTCCTCGCTGACGAAACCGAGGCTGATTATATCCTTATGGGATGGTATATCGCATACCGGCTTGCCCATGAGCACCAGCTTAAGCCCGCTTTCGGGACGTCTTTTTTTGTATTCAATGAAGTATCTGAACATTGCCGGGCAGTTCTTGCCCTCGTCGATACGTCCCACATATATCAGGTATTCCCCCTCGATGTCGAACTTGCTTCGGAATGCCGCTTCATCGGGCTCACAGGGCACCTCAACTCCCGTACCCATTACCCGGCAGGGAATGTCCTTGCAGTCGAAAAGTCCCTGCACCAGAGTCTTTTCCTCGTCGGTGAGAAAAACGAAGGCTTTCGGGAGAGTGAACAGCTTCTCGAATGTCTTAAAATGTATATAGGGCTCCTCGTGGGCTGTGGGTATCAGCACCGCCTTTTCAGCCACCTCCGGAAGTCCCGTGACGGTAAGATAGTACAGATAGGTGACGAAGATAAAAACGTCGTATTTGTCCCTGCTGCTGCGGATATAGTCTATCGCCGCAGGAGAGTAGGGCCCCTGCTTCTCGAACCATATCTTTTCAGCCTCAGTGCTGTAATTTCCCGAACGCAGGTACTTTCCGTTATAGTCGTTGAAGTCCTTTGCACGGGGCTTTGCCACGGGGAAACGAAGCACTCTTACTCCGTTTATCTCCTCCTCGTCAGCCTTGTAGTAATTATCCCATGTGGTGTATTCAAGAGCCTTTGTTGTGATGATATCAACCTCAAAGCTGTCTGTGAGCCTTTCGGCGATAAGACGGGTGTAGTACTCCGAGCCTCCGTTAACTTCCAGTCCGTATCTCTGATTGACAAGAGCTATTTTTTTCATTATTCCTTTTCTCCGCTAACTTCTCTGAAAAACTTCATGTATTTATCCACGATAACGTCCCATGCAAAATTGCTGCGAACATAGCTTCTGCCGTTTTCGCCCATCTGCGTCGCTTTCTCCTTATTGCTCAGGAACCAGTCCGTACAGCCCTCGAACTCGAAATAGTCCCCGAAATAAAGTCCGCCGTTGGACTCTGAGGCGAAATTCCTCGTTACCGCGCAACCGCTGTTCACCAGCACCGGACGTCCGCACAGCCAGCTCTCCATGATGACAAGGGAGAAACTCTCGTTGGTAGAGGGCTGACATAGGAACTCCGCCGCCGCCTGAGCATTGTACTTGTCCTGTAAATCTATGAAGCCGAGGTCGATTATCCTCTTCTGCTTCACAAGCTCGACAGGCAGATCTATATTTCCGCCGCCTATGAGAATGAGCTTAAGATCGGTATCCCTTCGCTTCACATACTCGGAATAGTACTTCACAAGGGTGTGTACGTTCTTGCCCTCGTCCTTTCTTCCAGCGTATATCACGAAAGGTCTGTCTATGCCGAATTTGCTCCGGAAATCAGCAGCATTACCGGTGAGGTCGGTATATACTCCCTCGCCGAGGCAGCCCTGCTTTACGCTGCTCATGTCGAATACCCGGTTTGCCAGCTCGTACTCCGGCTTTGCGTGGTATATGATACCGCCAATGTTCTCGAAGACCGGCTTGAATACGTCCATATACACATAAGGCTCGTCGTGGAAGCAGGGTATCAGCACCGATCTTTCGGGGCAGACCTGCAAGCCGTGGAAGGTCGTTCCGAACATATAGGGTATGAACACGAAGAGGCTGTACTCGTCTTTATGAGCTCTGATATACTCACAGAGGTCGGAACTGTTCACCATTTCCTCCACGTATGTATGCTGCTCATCAGCTGAGACAGGCATACCCTTCATCAGCTTTGCGTTAACTGCGTCAAAAGCCTTTGTATTGCGCTTCCTTACCTTGAAGCGCCTTATAGTGAACCCGTGTACCGTATCAGTGCCCTCGCTGAAATAGTTCTCGTTCCAGTCAGCGGAGAACTCCTTCACGCAGGTGCTGAGCATTTCCACTTCTACTCCTGCCTCGTGAAGATGTGTAGTGAGACCGCGTAGCTCCATTTCGGCTCCGCCGGGTATCTTCTCACTGTACCACGGGATAACAAATCCTATTTTTTTCATTTCCTTATCCTTTTCTGCCTTCTATGAAGCCCCTTAGCTCCTTTTCAAATACAGCCCTGACGTTCTCGTAGGAGAAGTCCTCAAGACGTCTGCGCTGACCCTCGATAATGCTCTCCCGGAGCTTGTCGTCGGTGAGCACCCTGTCTATGACAGCCGCCGCGTATACGGGGTCGTTGCTGTCGAGGAGCACTCCGCTGCCGCCGAGGGTGTCAGATATGGCGCTAGTGTCGTAGGCTATCACGGGAACGTCGAAAAACATCGCTTCCACCAAGGGTACGCAGAAGCCCTCATGCTCGCTCATGCAGACAAATGCGTCGGCAAGGCGGTAATATGCAAGTATCTCGCTGAACTTTATATGTCCCGGAAAGATAACGTCGTCGCCTATACCGAGAGCCCTTGCGTACTTCACAAGGCGCTCCTGATAGTTTTCCATGCCCCTTGCGGAGCCGACGAGTATGAGCCTTGAATCCGGATTCAGCTTCTTGTAGCAGTAAAACGCTTTTATGACGTTTTCCTGTCTCTTGTTGGGAGCGATACGTCCCACGAATACAAGGTTCTTTTTTCCGTCGCTGTATTTTTTTATCACAGCTTCGTCAGGAGCCTTCATGTAGTCATCAAACTTTATAAGTATCGGTCTTATATCTATAGGACAGGTATAGCCCATTTTAAGCAGCTCAGACTTGTTGTACGCCGATACTGCCAGCACATAGTCCACCTTGTCACGGAGGAACTCGACTCCCCTGTAGCCCAGCTCCGTGAGCTGTGTTGCAGGTATGCTGTATGAGCGGAAAAACTCCGGAGGAGTTACATTGTGGTACACCATTATCCTGCGGCACTTGTACTTTTCAAGCTTGAAGGTAAGGTCTGTGCCGGTAGACTTGTGATATATGAGAACGTCGTCCTTTTTCAAGTCGCGGAGCTTTGCAGCCTTTTTTGCAATGCCGTCGGGGAGGCGCTTGTCGATATTCTCAGCGTAGATGTCGGTTTTGTAGCCCATATCGCCGATAACGCCCTTAAGGGCTATGGTATCGTTGCCTATAGCATCGCCGAAGGAGAGGGTGGTAAGGAGCTGTACTACGCGCATTATGCCTGCTCCTTTGTGATAATGCTGCGGAGCTCTGCGTTCTCGCGCTCCAGCTTTTCGAGGCGCTTTGCAAGCTCCCTGTTCACTATCTCAAGTGTCTCGACCCTGTTGTTCATGTCCTTTGACTTGTCCTCGGATATAGCCTTTATAGCTATGGCTGTATTGGCGTTGAAGTCGTTCTGCTCCATAACGATAGGGTCAACATAGAACCTCATGACCTTGCGCAGAGCCTTCTTGAAGAATACCTTCACCGGATTGCCGGTGAACTCCTGATAGGGCTGCACATAGTAATGTGATGTCACATAGTCCACAGCCTCCGCAGGAGAGCCGCCCTGAGCGGTCTTCTTGTAGGGGATATCCTCAAAGCTGAGCATATCCGGAGTAAGACCCTTTTCCTTTATATCTCTCTTTATATCAGCCATTATCTGCTCGATATTTATATTGTCCATTGCTTATGTCCTTTCAGTTACTTTTCTCGGATATATAAATATTCCGGCGATTTATTCTGTATACGGCGTTCGCAATTACTTATTATACCGCAAACGCCCCGCAGTTCCCGACCGCCAAAAAGTTATTTATCCCTTTTCTCGTTCCTGACCACGTTATCGTCAAGCCCGAAGCTGTGCTTTATCCTTGCCACGCCCACATCTCCGACGCTCGACAGTATCTCTATCTTGTATATATGGCGGCAGTAATCCACAGGTATGCCGTCGCCGCATTCTATCGTAAAATCAAAGGTATACACATCGGGGAGCAGTGGGACGTTTTCCAGAACTATCTCCACAATGCCGTCCTCGACGATATCGTAAGTGTCAAAGCGTTCTATCCTTGTGTTGGTGCCGTAGCAGGATATGCCCTTGCTGTTGAATACTCCGAAGCCGAAAACAGCATCCTCCACCTTTTCCTTCACGCTGTAGTCTATCCTGAAAACTATCTTATCTCCGGTACGGAAAACAGACTGCTCCTCACCTTCTGTATTAAATGAGGAAACCTTCTCTATACGCGCCTTTCCGTTGCCGTGACGTTCTGTCTCGCAGGCGCCGGTGTTATTGACGCTGCTCATATTCTTCTGCATCTCACGGCTCATGAAGTCGAGATATTCAAGGTCTACTTCCTTGGGATCTCCGTCAGCGCGGATAAGACCGTCCAGTATCCATATAGAGCGGTCGCATATCTGCTCTATCTGTCCGAGAGAATGTGATACTATGACTATAGTCGTGCCCTGAGACTTTATCTCCTTGAGTTTATTGAAGCACTTCGCCTGAAAATTGGCGTCTCCTACCGCAAGTATCTCATCTATGAGGAGTATATCCGCATCCACGTTTATGGCTACGGAAAAGGCAAGGCGCATATACATTCCCGATGAGTAAGTGCGGACGGGATTGTCTATGAAGCTGTCAAGCTCCGAGAAGTCGATTATATCCTGTAGTCTTGCGTCTATCTCTTTTTTGGTAAGTCCGAATATGGAAGCGTTGGTGTAGATGTTCTCCCTGCCGCTCATATCCGGATGGAAGCCTGCTCCAAGCTCGATAAGGCTTGAAACTCTGCCGTTCATTTTTATAGTTCCCGAATCGGGATACATTATCCTTGTCAGGAGCTTAAGAGTAGTGCTCTTGCCGCAGCCGTTCCTGCCGATAAGACCGATAGCCTCGCCCTTGTTCACCTTAAAGCTGATACCCCTGAGCACCTTTCGCTCCTCATATTTGTTCCTTTTGAAGAAAAGGAGCCTTTCCTTCAGCTGTGAGCCCTTGTCAAGGTATACCTTGAAGCTCTTTGCCACGTCTTTGACTTCTATTGCTATTTCATTTTCTGCCATCAGAGTTCCTCCGCAAAATGCTTCTGTAGCTTGTTGAATACCAATGTGCCGAATATAAGGAAGAATACTCCCAGTCCTGCCGCCAGAAGAAGCGTTGAAAGGTCGGGCACCTGCTTACTGTAGAGCACTGTTCTGTAACAGTCGATTATATGCGTCATGGGATTGAGATCGAAATACTTTTCATACCCCGGAGGTATCTGATACACTATAGGAGTAAGATACATCCAGCCCATAGCCACAATACCGAGGATATGCTCGAGATCTCTGAAATAAACGGTAACAGCCGAGGTCAGCAGGGACATTCCAAGCGCAAAAATATATTCAACTATCATAATTACAGGAAGTGTAAGCAGAGCAAGGAAGTTGAAGCCTGTTCCTGTTATGATTATGACTGCAAATACTACTATGAAGCTCAGTAGCATATTCACAAAGCAACTGGTCACGTAGGATATTGGAATGACCATCCTAGGAAAGTATATCTTCTTCACGAGATCCTTCTGTGCCAAAACGGAAGCTGCTCCAGTTGTTATCGCAGAGGAGAAAAATATCCACGGTATCAGCGCAACAAAAAGATAAAGGTAATACTTCTCTATAGCATTGTTCGGGAGTATATGTGTGAAGACTATTGTATAAACTATCAGCTGGAAAAGAGGATTGATAAAGGTCCATAGAAAGCCGAGGACTGAACCCTTATAGCGTCCTCGAAGGTCCTTTTTTACAAGGCTGAATATCATTTGTCTGTATGCATACAGCTCTTTTATCGTACTCATTTAATGCTCCTTAAAGCGCTGATAAGCGGTGTTTTCCGTCAAAAGCGCATAAAATTCCATAGTATCTTTTAATTATATCACAAGCCATTTATACTGTCAAGTAAAAAGCTGCCATTATGCTATATAAAGCAAAAAACGGACAGTTTTGTCCGCTTTTGTCAAAATAACATATTCAATTCGTGGCAATACAAATATCGTCTCCTGCAAATCAGCTATCATTTATGGTATTTCCCACCCTCAGAAATCTGGAATGCGCGGTATATCTGCTCAAGGAGCATTACCCTTGCAAGTTGGTGCGGAAAGGTCATCTTCGACATTGAAAGCTTAAAAGCTCCCATGGACTTTATATCTGGATCAAGTCCGAATGAACTGCCAATAATGAAAGTGACCGTGCTCTGTCCGCTCACTCCGGCTGAGCTTATCTTCTCCGAAAGCTCGGGACTTGTCAGTTGCTTTCCCTCGATACATAACGGTACTGTCATGCCCTTTGCATACTTCTTAATCTGCTCTGCTTCCTTTTTCAGTGCCGAAGCTATCTCCTTCTCTGACGGGTCATCGCTGAGACGACACTCGTCCAGCTCATGGAGCTCAAAGGTGCAGTATCTTCCCAGCCTCTTGATGTATTCCCCGCAGGCGCTGCGTAGATAGTCCTCTTTCAGTTTTCCTATGACTATCAGATTTATATTCATCAGAATATCACCGCTCCTCCTTGTGTTTCAACAGGAGCTACACCAAGAAGATAGTCCCTTCCTCTTGCGAATCTTTCAAGGCTTCTTTGTACAGTTCCGTCAGCAATATCGGGACGATTGTTATCCTGACTGAGATGTCCGAGAAGAAAATGTGTAGTTCCTCGCTCTATGAGTCTGCCCACCTGAACAGCGCAGTCGTCGTTGGAGAGATGACCGTTCTGCGAGAGGATACGCTCCTTCAGGTACAGCGGATATGGACCTCTGCGCAGCATATAATCGTCGTAATTTGCTTCTATCAGTACCATGCGGCAGCCTGTAAGGGCTTCGTCCACCTCAGGGGTAACGTGACCGAGGTCGGTGCATATCGCACAGTATTTGTCGTCAGAGGTATGTATGCGGTAGCCGCAGCTCTGTATGGCGTCATGAGGAGTATCAAAACAGCTAACCTCACTACCACCGCAGCTTATGGTCTTGCCGTTTAAATCAATAACTGGCGAATTCACCGCTATCTTATTGCTGTCGCAGAGTCTTTGCAGAGTACGCTTCTGTCCGTATACCGGCATACCAGTCTTCTTTGTGAGCATATTCAGACCTGCGATGTGGTCGGAGTGCTCATGGGTTATGAACACTCCCTGAACCGCGCTCAGCGGTATATTATTCACTTCAAGGGCTTCAGAGAGCCGTTTAAAGCTGACGCCGCAGTCTATAAGAATACCGCCCTTTTCAGTGCCGATAAATGTGGAATTGCCCTTGCTGGAGCTGAAAAGGGGATAGAGTCGTGCCATTGGGATTCTCCGTTCTTTTTTCAATTCATAATACATAATTAATGGGTCGTATCACGCTGACGTATTTAATTATTCATTATATCCGTCATGTGACGAACACCTATAATTATGAATTATGCATTCAAATCACATATCGCTTAATTTAACTTGTTGATTTCAGTACCCTGTCTTGTTTCCTTGACCTCATAGCCGAGAGCTGCTATTTTATCACGGAGCTCATCTGCCAGTGCAAAGTTCTTTTCCTTACGCGCAGCCTGACGCTGTTCAACGAGTGCAAGTACCTCGGCGGGTATATCAGCAGAAGCCGCACCTGCATTGTCTGCAAGCTCCTTGGCGTTTGCGATAAGGTCAAGTCCCATTACCTTGTCGAATTCATTTATAAGTGCAAGCTTTGTAGCTGCATTTGCCTTTGATTTCAGAACGTCATATATAACAGTTATGCCCATAGCTGTATTGATATCGTTTCCGAGTGCTTCATTGAAAGCTGTCATAAGACGATCATATTCAGCCTTGTCAATATCTCCACCGCTCTCCTTTGTAAGCGGAGCTATCTTCTCTGTGAGCTTGTTGTATGCAGCTACAGCGTTGTCAAGATTCTCCCACGAGAACACAAGCGATTTCCTGTAGTGTGACTGTAGGCAGAAGAAACGGTATACCACTGGCTTGTAACCCTTTTCTTCAAGAAGCGATACCGTCAGAAACTCACCCTTGCTCTTGCTCATCTTGCCGCTGTTTGTATTTAGGTGGAGTACATGGAACCAATAATTGCACCACTTGTGTCCGAGGTATGCCTCAGACTGCGCTATCTCGTTGGTATGATGAGGGAAAGCATTGTCGATGCCGCCGCAGTGGATATCAAGATACTCGCCGTTGTTCTTCATACTTATGCATGAACACTCGATATGCCAGCCCGGATAGCCTACACCCCACGGGCTGTCCCATTTGAGCTCCTGATCGTCGAATTTGGACTTGGTAAACCAGAGCACGAAGTCAGCCTTATTGCGCTTGTTCTCGTCAGCCTCAACGCCCTCACGAACACCTACTGCAAGGTCTTCCTCGTTGAAATCGTTGAAAACATAGTACTTTTCAAGCTTTGAAGTATCGAAGTATATATTTCCGCCAGCTTCGTAAGCATAGCCTTTTTCCATAAGAGTACTGATAACTCGTATGAACTCGTCGATATAAGTAGTTGCCGGAACTACTGTATCTGGCTTTCTGACGTTGAGCTTCTTGCAGTCCTCAAAAAATGCATCTGTATAGAACTTGGCTATCTCCATGACAGTCTTATGCTCGCGCTTAGCACCCTTAAGCATTTTGTCGTCGCCTGTATCGCCATCGCTGGTAAGATGTCCCACATCTGTGATGTTCATGACGCGGTTCACATTGTAGCCGATGAAGCGCAGGTACTTTTCGAGAACGTCCTCCATGATGTAGCTCCTGAGATTACCTATGTGTGCAAAATGATACACGGTAGGTCCGCAGGTGTACATATTGACTTTTCCCGTAGTATGAGGTACAAATTCCTCTTTCTTATGTGACAGTGAATTATATAACTGCATCACTTTTTCCTCCAGAATCATTTATATATGTAGGGGCGCATATTTTGCGTCCGCAGTTTTTTGCGTATTTAACGTGCGGATAGTATCCGACTTTACAGAAAACGATTATATTTCCCATATCTCAGGGGGCGGATTCTTTATTTTAAGCTTTGAGAAAAATCCGAACATTACAAGGAACTCTGGGATAATACGGAGTCCGTCGCGGTAGTAAGCTCCCATGCGTTCCTTTTCCTCAGCTATTCCCTTATAGTTCCGCGGACATGAGAATATCCATTCAGCCGTAATACTGTCAAAGCCCAGCCTAAAAAAGCACGATGGACTTTCCTCACCGAAGCTTTCAAGGAGAGCAATATGATCTCCCGCGTCGTCTGCCGCACCTACATAAGCCCTGCTTCCGTCAAGACTTACAGCCGCAAGGAACCTGCTTTCATTCCTGACAGCTTCATTTACCGCCTCGTCCGAAGGATACCTTATTATTTCCATTTCCGCCTCCTTAAAACAAAAAGCTCCGAGAAATGCTCATACCGCCGGCACGGGCATAACTCGGAGGCGCAAAAGCACGTTTCCACTCCGTTTTTACTCATCTTATCCCTAACGCGGACGAAACGCTGGCAGATACACACATACAGCTTCCCTGCCGGAGCTGACAGCCGCACTTCACTTCTCCCGACTGTGTGCTCGCACCTGCCACACACTCTCTGAAAATCCGCAGAAAAGCTACTCTGACTGCTACGCCTTTTATAAGTTTTTAGTTATTAGTGCTTAGTGCATAGACAGCTCTAAGTCTAAACTCTAAAAAATATTATATACCATTGTACAGGGATTTGTCAAGACGATTTGTTTCTTCTAAAATATGAACAAATTGTAAACATTTTCTCTTTTCCTTGACTTCACCATGTAAAAGTTATATACTTGTTTTAGCACTCTACGAGATAGAGTGCTAATCAATTTACTACGGAGATGTTTTTTATGGAAACCAAACAGTTTAAAGCAGAATCCAAAAGACTGCTCGATATGATGATCCACTCGATCTATACTCATAAGGAGATATTTCTCCGCGAGCTTATCTCCAATGCAAGCGACGCTATTGATAAGCTGTATTTCAAATCCCTCACCGACGACAAGGTGGGGCTGAATAAAGACGATTTCGCAATATGGATATCCGCAGATAAGGACAGCCGCACTCTAAAAATAACCGATAACGGTATCGGTATGACCGAGGAGGAGCTTGAAAACAACCTCGGTACTATCGCAAACAGCGGCTCATTCAAGTTCAAGAACGAAAATAAGCTTGAGGAGGACAATCAGATAATCGGACAGTTTGGTGTTGGATTCTACTCGGCATTCATGGTTGCAAAGAAGGTAACCGTTATATCCAAAGCTTATGGAAGCGATAAGGCTTACCGTTGGGAGTCCGAGGGCGTTGACGGATATACAATCACCGAGGACGAAAAGAAAAACGCCGGCACCGAGATAATCCTCGAAATGCTTGACGATACAGAGGACGAGAACTACGGTGAATTTCTCGACCAGTATAGGATAAAGTCTCTTATCACCAAGTACTCCGACTATATCCGCTTCCCTATAAAAATGGAAGTATCTCACAGCCGTCCCAAGGAGCAGACCGAAGAGGAAAAGGAGAAGAACTTCCCTGTAGAGTACGAGGACTACATCGAGGTTGAAACTCTCAACAGCATGACCCCACTCTGGAAAAAGAACAGGAACGAGCTAAAGGAGGAGGACTACAAGCACTTCTATACCGAAAAGTTCTTCGATTATAATGCTCCTCTCAAATATTCCCACATAAGCAATGAAATGCCTGCGTACAACGCACTGCTTTATATACCGTCAAAGGCTCCTTTTGATTACTACTCAAAGGAGTACGAAAAGGGCTTGCAGCTCTACTCAAACGGTGTCCTCATAATGGACAAGTGCGCAGACCTTCTCCCCGACTATTTCAGCTTCGTAAAGGGACTTGTTGACAGTGAGGACCTTTCGCTGAATATATCCCGTGAAATGCTGCAACACGACAGGCAGTTGAAAGCTATAGCAAAGAGCATCGAAAAGACTGTCAGCAGCGAGCTGAAAAAGATGCTCAAAAACGAACGTGAGAAATACGAGGAGTTCTGGAAGGCATTTGGCTTGCAGCTGAAATACGGTATCTACAGTGACTTTGGCATGAACAAGGAAAAGCTCCAGGATCTTCTCCTGTTCACATCATCAAACGAGCAGAAGCTGGTAACTCTTGATGAGTATATTACTGGTATGCGCGAGGATCAGAAGTACATCTACTACGCAACAGGAGAGAGCACAGCACGTATCGAGCAGCTTCCTCAGACAGAACTGGTAAAAGACAACGGTTTCGAGATACTTTACCTGACGGATAATATCGACGAGTTCGCTATAAAGTCGCTGATGAAGTACAAGGAGAAGGAATTCAAGTCAGTATCCGCTGACGATCTTGGTCTTGATTCTCCCGAAAAGAAGGAAGAAATCAAGGCTAAGGAAGAAGAGAGCGCAGACCTTCTCAAGGAGCTTCAGGAAGCTCTGAACGGCAAGGTAACGAAGGTTGCTATATCACAGAGACTTAAATCCCACCCCGTATGCCTTACCAGTGAGGGCGAAATATCCCTTGAGATGGAGAAGGTACTCAATTCAATGCCTACCGATCAGAAGGTTCACGCGCAGAGAGTGCTTGAGATCAATCCCGACCATGAGATATTCAGTAAGCTGAAAACTCTCAGTGAGGGGGGCAACAAAGAAAAGCTGGGCAAGTACGCACAACTCCTCTACGATCAGGCTCTTCTTATCGAGGGCATGAGCATTGATAATCCTGTTGAGTTCTCTAACCTTATCTGCGAGCTTATGTGATAAACGATAAGCACTATAAAAGTGTTTGATTACGAGCAGTGGAACACTGCCACAACAAATATACCATTCACTGAAATGATTGAACAAGCCCCGGGTCATCGTATGACCCGGGGCTTGACTTCTATATAAGTACGATACTTATGTGTACCGATTTATTTATGCTTCTTTTTTCTTAAGAGTACGATTTATGAGTGCTTTCACACGTTCGCAGGTATCCTGCGGAAATTCCGTTATGAATTTGATAGACTGTTCGTGAGCTTCCTCACGCGGGAGCTTCAAAAACCTGTGAAAGAATATATATACCTCGTCAAAGGACGAGAACAGCCTTTCCACGGTCTCCTCTCCCTCAGGAGTAAGGACAACGCTGTTGCAGAAGTCCTCATAGACCAGTCCACAGTTTGCAAGACACCTGAGCATTTTGCTTACGCTGGGTCTTGAAACTCCGAGATGACGCGCTATACTGACACAGCGCACCATCTCTTCCTTTTCTGATAATTCCTTTATTGCTGCAAGGTATTTAACTTGACCTGCACAGTGTTTCATCATATTCTCCTTTCAAAGGGTCTTTTGCTTTACTTGTCGGAGTCAATAAGATTCCAGTAGCCTTTAAGGTATACCGCACCAGAAATCACAGTCAGAACTGTCGATATCCAAATAAGTACGGGTATAAGTATGTTATCTACCGCGTTCCTGAATGCCTCTGGAAAGTTTATACCGAAGTCGAAGCAGAGGCTTAGCCAGAAAAGTATAGCTATTATAGCCACCATAGTAAAGGCAGTTTTTAGCTTGCCCCATATACCGGCTGCAACAACTATGCCGCTGTTTGCGGCAAGGAGCCTCAGTCCAGATACCATGAACTCTCTCGCAGTTATGATAATAAACGGAACAGCACCCACTCTTACTTCTGGCAACTCCACGAATACCGCCAGCGCAGCTATTACGAGTACCTTGTCCGCAAGGGGATCGAGGAACTTACCAAAATTGGTAACGAGATTTCTCGATCTTGCAATCTTTCCGTCAAGCGCGTCCGTTATGGAGGCAGCCGCAAAGATTATAAGGGCGATTGCATAGTGAAACGGCACATTTATGTACATAAACAAAAGGAAAAACGGTATAAGAAGGACTCTCATAAGAGTCAGCTTATTTGGCAGATTCATCAGTCTATCACCTCTCCAATAAGATCGTAATCAAGTGTATCGGTAATCCTTATTCTGACATGGTCGCCAATCTCAAGGGGCTTTTCCGATGTAAAGAACACCTTTCCGTCAATATCAGGAGCGTCGAGCTGGGTTCTGCCGAACCAGCACTCGCCGAACTTGTCAAAGCCCTCAACAACAGCTTCAAGCTCTGAATCCATGAGCTTTTCGTTATTCTCGCAACTAATGAGCATCTGCTGCTCCATTATGATATCCGCACGGTGTGCAGCAGTTTCCTCATCTACCTGACTAGGCATATCATAAGCCTTGGTGCCCTCCTCACGGGAATAAGCAAAGCATCCCAGTCTGTCGAATCGTACTCTCTTCACGAATTCAGCAAGTTCCTCGAATTGTTCCTCGGTCTCACCGGGGAAGCCTGTAATAAGTGTAGTCCTGAGTACAACTCCCGGAATCTTTTCACGTATATGTTCAAAAAGCGCCTCCAGCTTTTCGGCATCGCCCCAGCGATTCATATTTGATAGTATATCACCGTTACAATGCTGTATCGGTATCTCAAGGTACTTTACCAACTTTTCTTCACGGGCGATAACATCGAGAAGCTCGTCAGTTATTCTCTCCGGATAGCAGTACAGAGTACGTATCCAGCGGAGACCGTCTATCCTGCACAGCTCTGTGAGAAGCTCCGCCAGTTTTTGCTCACCGTATAGATCCTTTCCGTACTGTGCCGTATCCTGCGCGATGACAACAAGCTCCGTAACGCCGTTGTCAGCAAGGAATCTTGCTTCCTCTATGAGCTTTTCCATGGGGACGCTACGGAATTTTCCCCTTATCATTGGAATAGCACAGTAGGTACAGCAGTTCGAACAGCCCTCCGCGACTTTAAGGTAAGTAAAGAAGGGCAGAGTGGATATTATTCTCTCTCCGCAAAGCTCCGCGTCAAGTTTAGGAGCAAAGCGCACAACGCGCTCGTCAGCAAGGACGTGGTCGAGGATATCGACTATATCCTTTGTATCGCCTATTCCTATAACAGCGTCCGCCTCGGGAAACTGCGCCGCAGCCTCCGCCTTGTACCTTTCTACAAGACAGCCTGTTATGATAATCTTTTTGAGACTCCCCTCTTCCTTGAGCTTTCCCAATTCGAGTATAGTTTCGATAGCTTCTTCCTTTGCAGCCTTTATGAAGCCGCAGGTATTGACGACTGCCACATCGGCAAGCCCCGGCTCTGTTACAAGCTTGTAGCCGTGGCTCCTTAGCTTGTAGAGCATACGCTCAGAGTCTACAAGATTTTTCGAGCAGCCAAGGGACACCATGCCCACCTTGATCGCCATATCAGTTTTCCTCCTCAAGGTCCTCAGCGCTCTCGAAATACTCCTTAACGGCGCGGTTAATCTCTGTAAAATCGTAGCCGTATCGCACAAGTGCGCTTTTGACCTTTTCTATTGTTTTTCTGTCCTCACGATCTGTCAGATATCGGGAATGTTTGGTTTTCATTAGCTCCATAAGGTTCTCCCAGAAAACATCACTGTAGGGAGCAAGGACGTCCTCTGCAATAAATCCGCTGATTCCCTTCTGCATGAGTTCACGCTTGCAACGGCGGAAGCCAAACCGCTTTATCTCAACGAGCTTCCGCGCCATACGATCAGCATATCGCACATCATCTATAAAGCCATGCTCAGTGAGCCTTTTCATCACCGCAGTGCAAAGCGGCTCGCTTTTATAGTTCTCAATGAGCTTACCATACATTTCCGAATAAGTATAGTCTCTGTAATCCAGGAGATAAAGAGCCCGCTGATAGGCTCTGCGGAAATTGGACGCATAGACGATTCTTTTCAAAGTATCCCTATCTATCTCCATGCCCGCTCTTATACCAAAATCAGTGATTATATCTGCATGGAGATAGAGCTTACGACCGTCATCCAGCTCCGCCTCGTAGGTCACGCCCTTATAACGCGCGACGGATATTATCTTCATTATTCCTCAGCCGGCGTGAACTCCTCAAAGTTCTCGTCAAAGCTTGCAAGAACATCATCATCGGAGGCTCCTGTGCCTCCCTCCTCTATCGGCTTTTCAACAGCCGAACTCGATACGGGCTTGCTCTTCTTTGCAGCAGAAGCGTTCAACTCGTCCTTTCTCGCCAGTATCTGATCCTCTATCTCCTTCATGAGCTTTTCATCGTTCTGGAGAAGCTCCTTTACGTTATCGCGTCCCTGTCCAAGCTTCTGATCCTTGTAGCTAAACCATGAGCCGCCCTTCTTGATGATATCAAGATCAACAGCAAGGTCGAGGACCTCTCCTGTACGGGAGATACCGCTGCCGTACATAAGGTCGAACTCGCACTCCTTGAAGGGAGGAGCTACCTTGTTTTTTACTATCTTGCAGCGTGTACATGCTCCGATAACATCAGTACCTGATTTAAGCACCTCGCCCTTTCTTACCTCTATACGTACCGACGAATAGAATTTAAGGGCACGTCCGCCGGGAGTAGTCTCAGGATTTCCATACATAACGCCTATCTTTTCGCGTATCTGATTGATGAATATGGCAACGCAGTTAGACTTTGATATAGCCGCTGTGAGCTTTCTCATAGCCTGGGACATAAGTCTCGCAAGTTGTCCAACGTGAAGATCTCCCATTTCGCCGTCTATTTCAGCTCTTGTGGTCATAGCAGCAATAGAGTCAAGTACTATAACATCAATAGCTCCCGAACGGATAAGAGCCTCCGCTATTTCTAGAGCCTGTTCACCGCTGTCAGGCTGTGAAACAAGGAGATTGTCGATATTTACTCCCAAAGCCTTTGCATAGACAGGATCGAGAGCATGCTCAACGTCGATGAATGCGGCTTCTCCGCCAGCCTTTTGAGCCTGAGCCACGATAGACAGTGCAACTGTAGTCTTACCGGAGCTCTCAGGACCGTATATCTCAACAATACGTCCTCTCGGAACGCCGCCTATACCAAGCGCCATATCAAGAGTCATGGAGCCTGTGGGTATGGCGTCAACATTCAATGTCTTTGTCTGTCCGAGGCGCATTACCGCGCCTACGCCGTACTTCTTCTCTATCTGCTTGAGAGCGCCGTCAAGAGCGGCTTTCTTATCATCTACCGCTGTAACTCTAACAACTGTAGGCTTTTTAGCAAGTTCCTTTTTTGCCATTGGTATTTCCTCCGTAATGTATTATAATTTATTAAGCTTTAAATTTCCTGAAAATCCATTTATGTCCGCCGTCTGTTCATGCAATGCTGATATGTTCAAAGCCGACAGTGTCCTTATTTGCTTCGACGAGAAGATAAGAAGCTCCCTCCAGCCCCGAAGCTGAAATAGAGACCACTTTTCCCTTCACGAAATTCTGATGACAATGACCGACCACAGCAAGATCGTACTTATTTACATATCCGCTTTCGCAAGCCTTGTCGAACGTGCCATCCTTTAAGCTTGACAGCGGTAAAAACGGATAGGGATTTTCAATATCAAGAAACAGAAAGTGTGAAAAATGAAATTTGTGTCCGTAACATTCCGTCTCATAGAACAGCGGCATCTGCTTTATAAACCGCATCTGCTCCTCTGTGAGCCTACTTCTTATCCCGTCGTAATAGTCCTTAAGATATTCCACATCGGGATCAACATCAACTTCGTGTTCCGCATATAGCTCACAGTTGCCTTTTAAACAGATTATCCCGCTTTCCTTCAGTATTTCGAGACATTCTAATTCTTCATTCCCGCGCTGAAAAATATCTCCCAGGAACACTGTCAGGTCCGCGTCCTGTTCTCTTATCTGTCCAAAAACTGCTTTCAATGCTTCAAGGTTTCCGTGGACATCAGAGAATACAGCGATCTTCATAGCTTATCCTTTCTTTTCTCAAAACCTGCATTACTGAGCCCTTATCATTCCAGTAATAATCGGCGAATCCGTCTCCTAACGACTAAGGGTTTTGATATTTAAAGCAGCTGCTGTTCTTATTATATCTGCACCGTCACACCGAAACTCAACTTCGGTGAATCCGTTTTTTTCAAGTATATCCTTTACGGCGTCATGCTGCCCGAAACCGAACTCATAAACGATATATCCGCCTTCATTTATCGAAGCTTTCCATAGCTCCGTAATGGATCTATAGAAGTTGAGACCGTCCTCACCACCGAAAAGAGCGGACTCGGGCTCGTACCTCACCTCTGTCATGAGCTCGCTCATGTCCTGCGAGGTAAGATAAGGGGGATTGCTCACAAGCACATCAAGTCCTGTTATCTGATGGGCTGTTTCGCTTTTTAGTACATCGCCGCTTATTATTTTTATATCACCGCAGCCGTTCAGCACTGTGTTCTGTCTCAGGTAGAACAGAGCCTTTTCCGAAAGTTCCACAGCGTATACCTCAGCTTTAGGGAGCTCCTTTTGCAGCGCCACAGCTATACAGCCGCTGCCGCTACAAAGATCAGCTATCTTAGGCGATGTAAGCTTTTCCCTGCGGCATATATCGAGTACCTGCTCCACAAGGGTCTCTGTATCAGGACGAGGTATAAGCACACCATCGCCCACCTTGAAATTGCAGCCCCAGAACTCCCACTGTCCGAGGAGATACTGCAAGGGATATCCCTCGGAGCGGCGCTTTGCGACAGAAAGTATCTCTGAAGCCTTATCGTCTGGAACAGGCTCCTTCGGAGCGAACATTGGGAACTTCTCTCCTAGTATGTCCTGAAAGATACAGTTTGTCTCAAAGTCTGCTGAATCCTCATCACGCTGAGCTATGAGCTCACGGCACCGGGCAGAAAGCTCGCCTCTGCTTACCACCTGTCCTCCTCCTTATCCTGAGGGATACATGGAGTCATAGCAGCTATCGCTATCTCGATCATACTGTCATCGGGCTCTCGTGTGGTTATGCGCTGCATTGCAAGTCCGGGAGCGGAAAGTATCCGCGTGAAAAGGTTGTCGTTATTTCCCGCAAGACGTATGAACTCGTAGGAGATACCCACAACAAGAGGCAGCAGCACCAGTGAAGCCACTATACGCTGCCATGTTACCGTAAAAGGAACAAAGCACATCACAAATATGCTGACTATAAGTACTATGAATATGAAACTCGTGCCACAACGCTTATGGAAGCGGCTTTGCTTGCGGATATTCTCAACTGTTAGCGGAAGCTCTGCCTCATGGCAGGCGATAGTCTTGTGCTCTGCGCCGTGATACATGAACTGCCTGCGTATATCTTTCATAAGACTTGTAAGGTACATATACGCAACGAACAGTACTATCTTCACCACGCCTTCAAGTAGAGAGCGTAGGAAGCGATTCTCCTTTACAGAGGGGATAAGCCCCACTAGCCACTTTGGGAGCATGACAAAAAGTCCCAGAGCAAGGACTACTCCGAAGAGTATGCCGAGATACATGATGAAATCGTATCCAGAGCCCTCCTTTTTCTTTTCGGTCTTCTCCTCTGAAGAAGCTGTACTGTCAACACTGGCCGAAGCTCCACCAGCTATTGCAGGTTCATGACCGGTATCAGGCTTATTTTTATTCTTTTCGTCCTCCTCATCTTCGGGCATCTGCTTTTCCGCAGACTTCATCATATACTTATATCCTTTGACAAGAGAAACGGCGAAGCCCGTACAACCTCTCACCAGAGGCACCTTTCTGTACCACGGGGCGTTCTTTCCATTATTCTCGTCCCATGTTTCCAGATCAACAGTACCGTCAGGAAGCCTGCACGCCATCGCGCCCTTTGTAGGTCCCAGCATCATTATGCCCTCTATGAGAGCCTGCCCGCCTATCTTTGATTTGAATTTTTCCTGTGTGTTATCGCTTTTTCCCATGTTTTCACCTTATTGAATCAAATATTGTATCCGCCTTACGACTTTACCGCAGGAAGGGTTATTACAACAGTAGTTCCCTTGCCCTCACCCTCACTGGTTATATCCATAGTTCCGCCGTGCATGGTGATTATCTCATCCGCAACGGCAAGACCTATTCCGGAGCCACGGCGTGTATGATTCGCCTTGTAGAATTTGGTCTTAACCTTTGAAAGGTCTGAGCTCTTTATGCCGCAACCGGTATCGGTGACCATTACCACCACACTGCCGCCCTTTTCGTAAGCCATTATGGTAACGGTATCCCCTGCGGAGGAATACTTTACCGCATTGTCTATAACATTTATGAACACCTGACGTATACGGTTCTTGTCGCCGTACACGAAGGGTAGCATCTCAGGCTCGTTATAGATTATCTCCTTGTCCTCGCGCCTTGCCTTGTCACTGTATATCAGCACAGCGTCACCGAGCTCGGCAAGTATATCCATATTCGCATTCTGGAGAGTGAAATGACCGTTCTGCATACGGGAGAAGTCAAGGAGCTCCTCCACCATCTGTGAAAGACGCTCAGTCTCGTTGACTATTACTCCTACGCCTTTCTTCATTGTATCAGGACTTCCACCGCCGTCGATCATGAGCGTCTCAGCCCATCCCTTTATGGCAGTAAGGGGAGTTCTCAGCTCGTGTGATACCGAGGATATGAACTCATTCTTCATAGCCTCAGTTGCAGAGAGCTCGTCAGCCATATTGTTTATGGCTGTACAGAGGTCGCCAATCTCGTCATCGCTGTCGTTCTCAATACGTGTGGAGAAGTCGCCCATTGCAAATTTACGGGCAATTCCGCTTATCTGCCTGATAGGTCTTACTATCGACCTTGCAAAGTATAGACCGGTTATCACTATGATAAGAATTATAGCAAGGCAGACTATGGTTATCGCCGCTGCGTAATTTTTTATGGTATCGTCTATCTTCGAAAGTGAGGTAACCATTCTAACAGCGCTGTACTCCCTGCTCATGGAGTCTATGGGCACGGATACCGCAAGCACCTTTTCTCCGCCGCTGAGGCGGTATATATGGTCGCCCTCGCTTTTCTGTAGAGCCTCGCCGTAGTCGGGCATCTGGTCGTCAGCCTCTGGCGAGAAGCCGGATGAGGTCAGTACCACTCTTCCCTTTGAGTTTATCGCCATGAGCTCTATTTTGTCCTTCTCGTTGAAGGTCTCCAACATCTTTCTCATCTCAGCTGAAAAATTTGCAGAGCTGTCCTGCGAATGTATACTCAGTACACTTGTCACAGCGTTTAACTTAGAAACAAGGTACTGCTTCGCAGAGCTGTAGAAATAATTCTGCACAGCGTAGATTATCGCCATATCTATGACGAGTATTGCAAGCACGACAACACCGAGATTGTTGAATATCCAGCGTCTGGTGATACTGTGCTTAGCCATTACTGTCCGTCATTCCACTTGTATCCGTAGCCCCATATAGTTATAATATACTTTGGGTTGGAGGGCTCCTCCTCTATTTTCATACGAATACGCCTTATGTTAACGTCTACTATCTTATCGTCGCCGTAATAGCTCTCGCCCCATATATGGTTGAGTATGCTGGCGCGGTCAAGAGCGGTATTCTTGTTGTTCATAAAAAACTCAAGTATCTGATACTCCACCTGCGTGAGCTCAATAGGATTGCCATCCTTTGTAACCGTGCGGCTTTTGAGGTTCAGCACGAAAGGGCCACTTTCTATCACAGACTGCTTCTCGTTCTTAATGAAGCTCATGCAGACACGCCTGTATATAGCATCTACGCGGGCTGTAAGCTCGGAGGGTGAGAAGGGCTTGGTGATATAATCGTCAGCGCCAATCATAAGACCACTAACCTTGTCCATTTCCTGCGTTCTTGCAGTCAGCATGATTATGCCGATAGTTGAGCTCTTCTCACGTATCTTCTTGCAGACCGTGAAACCATCTATACCGGGCATCATTATATCAAGCAGGACGATATCGAAGTTTCCGTGCTCGTTCTCGAAGGTCTTTAAAGCGTCCTCGCCGCAGTTCACATCGACTACCTCGTAGCCGGCACGTTTGAGGTTTATGACCACGAATTCGCGGATAGTATCCTCGTCCTCACAGATAAGTATACGTTTCATAAGGTTTCACTCCTTTATGTAAAATCGCTGCTTCTGCCGCAGCATCAGTCTCTGTATCTGAATCCCAAAGCAAGCTCACCGGCGGTCAGCGATAGACCATCGCCGTCTGCGTGACTGCCCGAAGGTATATAAGCAAGATAAGCCGATTCACCCTTTGTGTGCATGAGCATATATCCGCTGGATATCCTGTCGTCCCGGGAGGGAGCATCCTCTGCACAGTATATTTTCAACAGTTCTCTTCCAATGCCTCCGTTGCTGTAGGTGCAGAAAGCTATCTCGTCATTGACGATATCGCGCATTAGCGTGACCCTTCCTAACCATTTCTCCGGAAATATGAATATATACCCGTCATTAAGACTGTAGTAGGAGGTATAGCACTTCCTGAGCTTCATATCGCTATCGAGCCTCATCCACTCAGTCAGCTTGAGCTGTTCGCCTTCGGCAGCTCTTTCGTTGCCTGGAGCCGTCTTCTGAAAGGGTATCTCTATGCTCCCGTCGCTATCAACGTCGAAGCAGCGGCAGCCTGCTGATCTCTCGGTAGCCGTGCTCTCCTCAGGAGTGCCGGACACCTTTTGCAGCGTCCTATCCTGCATATACACCACCTCAGACTGTATCATACCATTGCCTGCCGCGGCGTCGATGTACATACCCAGTTTCCCGTTTGGGAGCTTACCGTAGCTTATATCGAAATCGCTGTAGCTATCGCTGAGCTGGAGGGACATCTTGTGATACTTACCGTTCTTGTCGAGATTGTACGCCTCGGCTAAGGCAGGCTCGCCGTTTGAGGAGCTCGCAAGCCTCAGGAACTCGTTTTGACCATCCATATCGAGGTCGTTGACTCCTATATAGGAATAAGGGAGAGTAAGTGTAGGCTCCCTTATAAGAGTATCATTGAAGTAGTTATATATAGCCACGTTCTTTTCTGAACGGTTCAGGGTGCTCGTACCGATGATTATATTTATGCGGCTGTTTGCACCGAGCTTTGAGATTATTACTTCCTCGACCTCGCTCCCCTCAGCCGGTATATCGCTTCCCGAATGCCAGCCGTCCTCTCTTTTGTCGAGGACGCTTATACGGAGAGAATTCTCGTCCGCAGCATGGTTTAGGCGCTCGTAGAAAACTATCGCCTCGTCGCCGCCGTCGCCGTCAATATCCTCAATTATGAAGGCTGAAAGGTATTTACCTGACTTCGGATATTTGAGTCTTATAGAGGTCTCGGGAGAACCCAGCTCGTTGTATATTTGTTCCTGATCCAGACTAAGCTTCGGCGGAGCCATGAGGGTATCTATGCTCGCACCAAAGGTGCAGCCCGTAAGGATAGCCCCAGTAACAAGGGCTGTTATGACCGCTGAGATCTTCTTCATATCATTCGCGCTCTGAGAGCTTTATGTATTCCTTTTCCTTTGCGATAGCCTTGTAGGCAGGACGGATTATCCTTCCGCCCGTAAGTATCTCCTCCATACGGTGTGCAGCCCAGCCCGCCATACGTGCGATAGCAAAAAGCGGAGTAAACAGTTCGTCGGGGATACCCAGCATACGATAAACAAGTCCTGAGTACATATCCACGTTCGCACACATTACCTTACAGCTACCCTTCATCTCCTTAAACACCTCGGGAGTAAGTCGCTCGATAGTTTCAAGAAGTCGGAATTCAGCTTCTATATCCTTTCCCTTTGCAAGCTCGAAAGCTTTTTTCTTCAGAATAACGGCACGCGGATCGGAGATAGTGTATACCGCGTGTCCCATACCGTAGATAAGCCCCGAATGGTCGTTGGTTTCTTTAAGTATAGTCCTGCGCATATAGTCAGCGACCTCGCCCTCGTCCTCCCAGTTCTTTATATTCGCCTTGAAGTTGTCAAGCATATTTATCACCTGTAGGTTCGCACCGCCATGACGGGGGCCCTTAAGTGAACATATAGCAGAAGAATAAGCAGAGTAGGGGTCTGTGCCGGAGGAGGTGAGCACCCGGCAGGTGAAGGTGGAGTTGTTTCCGCCGCCGTGCTCTGCCTGTAGCATGAGCAGACGGTCAAGCATCTGAGCTTCGTCCTTGGTGTACTTTCTGTCGGGACGGAGCAGAGAAAGTATGCACTGAGCCGTGTTTTCCTCGTAATTTATGGGATGCATTATCATGCTCTGGTTGTCGAATACCCTGCGCTTTACCTGATAGGCATTAGCCATGATGACAGGCATTTTGGCGATAAGGCTTACCGCCGTACGCATTTCATTTTCAAGTCCCTTGTTCTCACACTCGTCGTCGTAGGAATATAGTGCCAGCACCGAACGCGCCAACTTGTTCATTATATTCTTGGACGGAGCCTTCAGTATCATATCCTCCACGAAGCCGTTGGGAAGGTCTCTTTTTACAGAGATATATGAACTGAAGGTCTTGAGCTCCTTCTCGTTTGGAAGATGACCGAATAGGAGAAGAAACGCTGTTTCCTCATAGCCGAAACGATCGTCCTTTTCAACGTTCTCAACAAGGTCGTTCACGTTATAGCCTCTATATATGAGCTCGCCAGGGATAGGTTCCCTTTCACCCTCGTTTATAACATAACCGTGAACATTACATATATTGGTAATACCCGCCATGACGCCGGTACCGTCGCTGTTGCGTAGACCTCTCTTGATATGATATTTTTCATAAAGGTTCTGATCTATAACGGTATTTTCAGCAAGTCTGCTGCATAAATCTGTAATATTGGCGCCCGAAATGAATGACGGCATCCTGATCACTCTCCTAAAACATATTCACTATCAATTATACACCATTTATCGATTAATGTCAAACATTATTTCTTATACTAATAAGAAAGTGGGCAGAAAAGGAGGACAAGTATGAAAAAATACGCTGTAGCAGCTTTGCTACTCATTGTTTCAGTTGTGACGATACCAGCAGTTCCAGCATGTATATCGGGAAGACCTGAAGCAGCTCCCGATGACAAAGTACAACTCAGAGAGTACGTGTTCAGCAGCGATGCCGACAGCAGAGAAACTGATTTTTCCAGCGAGCCATACAGGGTACTGGACACCATCAGTGGCGAAGTCATAGATGTGCCCATCCGCGAATATGTCATAGGGGCGGTATGCGCGGAAATGCCTGCAAGCTTCGGTGAAGAAGCTCTCAAAGCACAGGCAGTGGCAGCCCATACCTATGCAGAGCGCCGTCGCCTAAGCGAGAGGAGCTCCCCCACTGCAGAACTCAGAGGCGCAGACTTCTCCAACGATACCGCAGTCTATCAGGGCTTCTTCACTAAGGAACGCGCTAAGGAGTGCTTCGGAGAGAAGTTTGACGAGAACTATGAAAAGATATCAGCCGCAACAGACGAGGTTCTCCCTTACATAATCACCCACGATGAAGCACCTATCATAGCCGCCTTTCACTCCATGTCCCCAGGTTTTACAGAAAGTGCAGAAAACGTATGGGGAGCTCCCGTTGACTATCTTGTAGAGGTGGACAGCCGGTACGACTTGACAGCGCCCCATTTCCGTGAGAAGAAGGACTACAGCCACGAGGACCTGAGAACAGCCCTTGGATCAGCCTTTCCCGGCATTGTCCTCGGTGACGACATAAAGAAGTGGATAGAGGTTCTGAACGTATCGGATTCTGGCACAGTGCTAACAGCTTCTGTTGGTGATATGACCGTCACCGGCGGAGAGCTACGTGACGCTCTCGGACTCCGGTCAGCAAGCTTTGAGTACTCCGCAGACAGCAGTGGAGCAACTATTACCACAAAGGGATTCGGTCACGGCGTTGGCATGAGCCAGTATGGTGCAAACGCAATGGCTTCCGAAGGAAAGAACTGGCGCGAGATACTGGAGCATTACTATCCCGGTTGCAACATTTCGAAAACAAAATTGACGAATTAAGAGCAGGAAGACGTTTCCTCCCCAGGGCACAAACTGACGCCGCAATTTTTGGTTTTCATTTTTTGCCGAATATGTCAACTAATATTGACATAACTCCGACGATTTGTTATAATAACTTTGTGCAGCTTCCTGCGGCTGCTCAAAAAACATATACGAATCAGAAGGAGACTGGATCCGCACAGGAGCGGATAAGGATTATGAATAAAAACAAAGATTTGTACAAAAGGTTCGTCACCTTTATCTCGGGAATACTTCTTCTCGCTATGATAACGGGACTTTTTGCATTCGTTTGGTATAGGAAATACAGCGCGGTAATCGTGCTTCCATACTACAGACGAGGCAACTGGGTGCTCATCGCAATATACTGCCTGATAGTATGGCTCTTTTTCAGAGCATACGGTGGCTTCAAGCTGGGTTATCTAAAAAAAACAGATATGTTCTACGCACAGATGATATCAATGCTGTGCGTGAATATTGTCAGCTACTTTCTGATAAGCCTTATCGGCCGTCATTTCATGGAGGTCATGCCAATAGTCTATATGTCCTGCGTGGATATGGGGATCATAGCGCTGTGGACACTACTCGCAGGAAAGCTCTATTTCATGATATATCCACCAAGAAAGTTGGTAATAATCTATGGCAGCCACCGTGCGGCTTCACTGGTTTTGAAAATGAGCCAGCGCGTGGACAAATACATGATATGCGAATCTATCAGCACCAACGAGCCTGAGGAAAAGGTCAAGGAACTAATAATGAAATACGAGGGCGCTATCATCTGTGATATCCCTGATGAGCAGCGCAATGACTACCTCAAATTCTGCTTCGCACACTCCAAGCGTGCGTATTTAGCCCCGAAAATATCGGATATTATAATAAGAGGTGCCGATGACATACGCCTCTTCGATACTCCCCTTATGCTCTGCCGCAACTACGGCCTTGACTTTGAACAACAGCTTGTAAAGCGCACCTTCGATATAATATTCTCGATCATCGCTTTGATACCGGCTACTCCATTTATGCTCATATCTGCTCTTGCAGTCAAGCTCTACGACCGCGGACCAATACTGTACAAGCAGAAAAGACTTACCCTCAACGGCAGAGAGTTCTACGTATACAAGTTCCGCAGCATGATAGTAGACGCGGAAAAAGATGGCAAGCCACAGCTCGCCACAGAGGAGGACGACCGTATAACTCCTGTAGGAAAAATACTCAGAAAATTCCGTATTGATGAGTTTCCTCAGCTCTTCAATATCCTCAAGGGCGATATGGCGGTAGTAGGTCCACGTCCTGAGAGGCCAGAGCTCACGCAGGAATACGAGGAAGAAATGCCGGAATTCGGCTTCCGGCTCAAAGTAAAGGCTGGCCTCACTGGCTATGCTCAGGTAACAGGCGCTTATGATACTACGCCCTACGACAAGCTGAAAATGGATCTGATGTACATTGAGAATTACTCTATACGTCTTGATCTTCAGATAATACTCATGACATTAAAAACAATGTTCTTCCCACCGAAAAACAACGCGGAGACCACAGAAGCTCTCCTAATGCCGAAGAGCAGCGAAAGAAAGGAAAATACCAAATGAAGATCACAGCAGTTATCATGGCAGGAGGCAGAGGCGAACGTTTCTGGCCGAAGAGCCGCAACGCCAGTCCAAAGCAGTTCCTCTCCCTCACAAAGGACGGCGAAACCATGATACAAAAGACGGTAAAACGTCTTCTCCCCATAGTCGAAGCGGAGGATATCTACATCGTTACCAACGCAGCCTACAAAGAGCTCGTTTTCGACCAGCTCCCAGCAGTGCCGAAGGAAAATGTCCTGCTGGAACCCTGCGCACGGAACACTGCTCCCTGCATAGCCTTTGCGGCTGCAGTCATCAGCAGGAAGTACGATGACGCGATAATGCTCGTGCTCCCATCGGATCACCTCATCGGCTATGAGGACATATATATCAACACTCTCAAAAAGGCTGTAAAGGCAGCCGAAAAAGGCAAACGCCTTGTAACTATCGGAATCACTCCAGAGTACCCCGAAACAGGCTACGGCTATATCAACTTTGGCGAGGAAAAGGGTGATGTATACGCTGTGGAGCGCTTTGTAGAAAAACCTGATCTCCCCACTGCAAAGGAGTATCTTGCGTCTGGACGCTATCTTTGGAACAGCGGTATGTTCGTGTGGAAGATATCCTCTGTCATGTACAATATCAAGGAGTTCATGCCAGATATATACGAAGGTGCAATGCGCATAGGACAGGCTTTCGGCACTGACGGCTTCGAGGATACTCTCGTTAAAGAGTTCACAGCCTTCAGAAGCGAGTCCATAGACTTCGGTATCATGGAAAAAGCCAGTCATATATATACTATCCCCGGTAGCTTCGGATGGGACGACGTTGGAAGCTGGCTGGCTGTTGAACGCATAAATGAGACCGACGACGACAATAACTTCATCGATGGCGATGTTATCACAGTCGATACCAAGCGCACTACTGTATGCGGCGGAAAAAGACTTATCGCCGCCGTCGGCACAAGAGATATAATAATCGTCGATACCGACGACGTTCTGCTCGTATGCTCAAAGAACAACACGCAGGACGTGAAAAAAGTCATAGCACAGCTCAAGGAACAGAACAGGAACGAGCTTGTGTGAACGGCAGTATGAATATTACGGAGGAGCAACAATAATGAAGAACGCACTTATCACAGGCATCACAGGTCAGGACGGCTCTTACCTTGCAGAGCTTCTGCTTGAAAAAGGCTACAACGTTTACGGTATATGGAGAAGGAAGGCCACTGCCGACTACGGCAACATCGCTCACCTCAAGGATAGAGTAACTCTCATATACGCTGATATGACTGATCCTGTTTCGCTTATATCCGCCATGAAGATATCACAGGCTGACGAGGTGTACAACCTTGCTGCACAGTCTTTCGTGGCTACGAGCTGGGACACTCCCCTCGGCACCGCAGACATTGACGCTGTGGGCGTTACAAATATGCTGGAGGCTATCCGCATCGTAAAGCCGGAAGCTCGCTTCTATCAGGCTTCCACATCGGAAATGTTCGGACTTGTTCAGGAGATACCCCAGAAGGAGACAACTCCCTTCTATCCCAGAAGTCCCTACGGTGTCGCAAAGCTTTACGGCCACTGGATAACCAAGAATTACCGCGAGAGTTACGGACTTTTCGCCTGCTCGGGAATACTCTTCAACCACGAGTCTGAACGAAGGGGAATAGAGTTCGTCACACGCAAGATAACAGATGCCGTAGCACGTATAAAGCTGGGCGTTCAGGACTGTGTTGAACTTGGAAATATGGACTCTAAGCGCGACTGGGGTCACTCCAAGGACTATGTCCGCGCAATGTGGCTCATGCTCCAGCAGGACAAGCCCGACGATTACGTTATCGCTACAAACGAGACAAGAACTGTCCGCGAATTCGTTGAGACCGCATTCAAACACGTTGGTATAGACATCGAATGGAAAGGCGAGGGTGTTAACGAGATTGGCATAAACACGGCAAACGGAAAGACCATCGTCAAGGTAAACAAGAAGTTCTTCCGTCCGGCAGAGGTTGATATACTCCTCGGCGACCCGTCAAAGGCTGAAAAGACACTTGGCTGGAAACGTGATATAAGCTTCTCACAGCTGGTTGAGCGCATGGTAAAGAACGACCTTGCACTGGTTGAAAAGGAAATAAAGATAAAGGAAGCTGTTGGCTGATATAAAAGCTTTTTCAAGGAGGTCTCATCGTGGGATTCGAGGTACTTAGGAGCGTAAAGGGTGGCTATTCCAAAGGCAGTGTCATTGCTAAATTAGACGCACTGAATGGGCTATTGCTCGCTGTTGAGGAGGGAATGCCGCGTGAAAAGGCGCTCTCAGAGCTTGAAAGAATAAAACAGTCTGCGATTCGCACCGAAAAGGGCGGCTTTTTCGGCGCTTTCGGCTTTTCGGTCGAGGATACCGATGCTTACATCTCCGATCTTGTTGAGATGATCGAGAAAAAAATACAATAAAAACACATCAAAGGTGGAGAAGTTGATTTGAGGATAACTTTCGACGCTGTACCTATATGCAGCGATAAAATGACGGGAATAGGCTGGTGTGAGCTCGGACAGACTCAGGCTCTTGCAGAGCTATATCCTGAAAACAAATATGAATACAGTTTCTTCACAAGTGGTGATGAGGAGCGCGTAAAACGCGTCAATAAACTTGCAGGGAAGGGCATAAAGCTCAACACCTCAAAGTTCTCGGGCTTTGCTTACCGCGCCGTCAGCACCTTCTTGCCCGTGCCGTATTCATTCTTTTTTGGCAGAAAGTCTGATATCACTCACTTTTTCAACTACATCGTTCCACCTTTCGTACATGGGAAAAAGGTCGTGACCGTTCACGACATGGTATACAAGTCCTTTCCGGGGACCGTCCGCGGCAGAACTAAATATATGCTGGATATAGGTTTGAAATGCTCCATGAAGCGTGCCGACCTTATAGTTACTGACTCAGAATTCTCAAAGGCAGAGATAATAAAGTATTTCCCCCGGTACGAAAATAAGATAAGGGTCGTTCCATGCGGAGTTGACCTCGAACGCTTTCACCCCTGTGATGCTCCTGAACGGATACCTGTGGTAAAGAAATCACTTGGAATTGAAGGCGACTACTTCCTATACGTGGGCACTATCGAGCCACGTAAAAATCTCGAACGCCTTATAACCGCATACTCAGTCTTTATAAAAAAGGCAGGGGGCAGCGCTCCAAAGCTCGTTCTTGCAGGTGGCAAGGGCTGGCTGGACCAGGGCATATACGGCAAAGTTGAAAAGTTTGGTCTGGCGGACAGAATCATATTCACGAAATACGTCCCTTCAGAGGATATGAACCCACTTATGTGTGGAGCGCTGGCATTCGTTTTCCCCTCACTGTACGAGGGCTTTGGTATGCCTCCCCTTGAGGCTATGGCTTGCGGAGTACCGGTGCTTGCTTCCGGAGAGGCTTCTCTCCCTGAGGTAACAGGCGACTGCGCTGTAATATGCAACGCCTACGACACAAAAAGTATTGCCGATGGTATGTACAGGCTATACTGCGACGAAGATCTACGCACAGAACTTGGCAGAAAGGGACTTCAGCGAGCTCAGAGCTTCACATGGAAGCGTTCCGCCAAAATGCTCATGGAAGTATACAGGGAGCTTGCAAAATGAAAAAACAGCTTAACATACTTGAAGTAAACAAGGCTTACTTTCCACATATAGGTGGTATAGAGACCCTTATACGCCAGTACTCCGAGGAACTCGGAAAGCTTGAGGGCGTTAAAGTCAAGGCTCTTGTATGCCGCGACGGAAGAGGTAAAACTATCCGTGAGAAAATGTGCGGAGTAGACCTTACAAGGTCTGGAAGCTTCGGGACTTATTTCTCATGTCCTGTATCCCTGTCGTTTATCCGCAATTTCAGGCGAATGGCGAAAAAAGCCGACGTGGTACACATACACGTACCCTTTCCTCTTGCAGACGTCGCTCTGCTGCTGTCGGGTTACAAAGGAAAAGTCGTGGTATCGTGGCACAGCGACATCGTAAAGCAGAAAAAGCTCATGCTTTTTTATAAGCCATTCATGCGCTATCTGCTAAAAAGAGCTGATATCATACTCGCCGCTACGGAGGGCCACGTTAAGCACTCCCTCTATCTCCCTGAATTCAAGGAGAAGTGCAGGATACTTCCATACGGGATAACTCCCGAGAATTATATCTCCGTACCGCGAAGCCATGTTCTCACCGAAAGAGCGAACGACAAAAGCTGCTTGAAGGTGTTCTTCACAGGCAGGCTCGTCTACTACAAGGGCGTAGACGTCCTTCTCAGGGCCTTTGAAAAGGTACGCGGCTGCGAGCTTTTCATCGCAGGCACGGGAGAGCTGGGCGACAAGCTCAGGAGCTTCGTTTCCGCTCATAGCATGGAAGACAGGGTACACTTTCTCGGCTTTCTCCCCGACGAGGAGCTTAAACAGGCTTACGCAGACTGTGATATCTTCGTGCTGCCGTCTGTAGCGCCGAGCGAAGCCTTTGGCATAGTGCAGCTCGAAGCTATGATATACGGTAAACCGGTCATAAATACGTCGCTGAGATCCGGCGTTCCATACGTCAGTCTCGACGGAGTGACGGGCATAACAGTGCCGCCGTCCTCATCTAAGGCTCTTGCAGAGGCGATAAATACGCTTGTAAACAATGAGGAGCTCCGGAAAAAGTACGGTAAAGCAGCCGCTGAAAAAGTACAGAAAGAATTCAACGAAAAGACCATACTCAATAGGCTCTATGAGCTTCTGAAATAGTACAACTAGATAATGGAGGGCAGACATTTGAAAGCATTGATAATCGGCGCGGCTGGCTTCGTGGGAGCTTATCTTATCCGCGAGCTCGCTTCCGCAGGCTGGGAGGTTCACGCTACCTGTCTGCCTAATGAGACAATAACCGAAAAATGTGGCACCCATGTACTTGATATATTGAACAAAGACGATATATCACAGATACTTGACGAAAACGCTCCCGACGTGGTGTATCATCTTGCCGCACAGAGTTCGGTGTCAGTATCATGGAAAAAGCCGCAGCTCACTGCTGAGATAAATATAATCGGCACTATAAATGTGCTGGAAGCGCTACGAGAAGCCAATAAAAAGGATGTAAGGACACTTCTCATAGGATCCGGCGAGGAATACGGCTATATCCGCGAGGGAGCCTGTCCGCTTAAGGAGTCGGAGCCCCTCAATCCCGGCAATATCTACGCTGCCACAAAGGCTTGTCAGGGCATGATTGGCGAAATATATGCCCGTGCCTACAAAATGGACATCGTAATGGTTAGGGCTTTCAACCATTCAGGACCGCGTCAGAGCGATATCTTCGTTATCTCTGATTTCTGCAAACAGATAGCAGAAATAGAAAAGGGTATTCGTGAGCCCGTTATCAGCGTGGGAAATCTCACGGCTATGCGCGATTTCACTGACGTCAGGGACGTTGTAAAAGCTTACCGTCTCCTCGGTGAAAAGGGTAGGAGTGGAGCCGTGTACAACGTAGGCAGAGGCAAGGCTGTGACGATACAGTACATACTGGATACTGCCCTTTCCTTCGCAAAGCTGCCGATAGAAGTAAAACAGGATCCCAACCGTATGAGAGCTTCGGATATACCTATAATAGAGCCCGATGTTTCGCTGATACTCGACGATACTGGCTGGCGTGCAGAGATAAGCATGGAGCAGACCGTAGAGGATACGCTGAACTTCTGGCGCGAAAAGCTTATGGCTTACGGCTTGTCACTTGGCACATGAAAAGCTGCCAAAGCTAGCAAATCGTGATATTAACGCCGCAAGGCGACACATTGACTCTCAACTGAACAAAAGGAGTGAACAAAATGTCTGATATGAAGCTGACAAAAGATAAAATGCTTACCTTTACCGGACATGAAAAGATAAGTACCCTTAAGGCTGGCGAAAAGCTGACGGAATTTGGCGATAATCAGAACAACGCCAACGAGCTACTCGCCACAAATATAAACGCTCTCATAAAGCGCGTCTGCGCTTTGGAGGATCAGCAGGTAAAGACCGCCGAGGTGCTGCGCCGCATCGCTGACGAGCTGAACTCCTTCAAAAAGGAGATAGACCGCGTCCGGCTTGCGGAAAAGCTCAATTCCGGAGCTATAGAACGTATAGACCGTGCTCTTAAGCTCGCCGACGGTGACGGAAAATAATAACATTTTTAATGTGAAATTTTTCTCAAAGTCTTGACAACATATCAATTTTGTTATATTATATATAAGTGGACAGGATATTCCCCGCAGCTTGAAAAAGTCCGACGGACATATATCTGTACCTTATCAAGACTCAATCAACGGAGATTTGTGTAATTGCAGTCTCCGTTTTATTATTATTTGGCGCAGTCACGCAGGAAAGAAGGTGTTATAATGGACAATCTCATGGAAGAGCTGGAAGCAAAAACGGCTTTTACCATACCCATTTTCGGAGGGATACCTATTGCCGAATCATGTGTTGTCACATGGATAATAATGGGCGCATTAGTTCTGCTGTCCATAATACTCACGCGCAAGATGAAAAAAGTGCCTACTGGCTCTCAGTGCATACTGGAAGGGATAATGGACTGGCTGGATAATTTCTTTCTTGGCATCCTCGGTCATAAGGGAAAAAAGTACTTGCCTTTTCTTGAAACACTGATAATTTACATAGCATTTGCCAATATCATAGGCTTATTCGGTTTTGTTCCGCCCACAAAGGATGTAAACGTCACAGCAGCTTTAGCTGGCATGGCTATAATCTTTGTTCAGCTATCATTTATAATAGAAAAAGGTCCACTTAAATGGCTGAAAAGCTTCCTTAACCCTATAAATCTGCTTGACCTTGTGACAAGACCGCTGTCGCTTTGTATGCGACTTTTCGGTAACGTACTCGGAGCCTTCGTCGTTATGGAGCTTGTAAAAAAGGGGATTGCAGCAATAGGCGTGCCTGTTATAGCAAGCGCTTACTTTGACATTTTCGACGGACTTCTACAGGCTTATGTATTCGTATTCCTTACTTCTCTTTATATGGCTGAAGCCATGGAGGAAGAATAAACTCAACTTTACGGAGGTATAAAATATGGGACTTATCGCACTTGGTGCTGCTATCGCCGTTCTTACAGGCGCAGGCGCTGGTATCGGCATAGGCATCGCTACTGCTAAGGCTACGGAATCTATCGCTCGTCAGCCCGAGGCTAAAGGAGATATCAGAACAGCTCTCCTGCTTGGTTGTGCACTAGCAGAGGCTACTGCTATCTACGGTTTCGTTATTGCTATCATGATAATAGGTAAAGCATAATACATACAAGGGAGGATATTATTATGGGACTCATCGCACTTGGCGCTGCTATCGCCGTTCTTACAGGCGCAGGCGCTGGTATCGGCATAGGTATCGCTACTGCTAAGGCTACAGAATCTATCGCCCGTCAGCCTGAAGCAAAGGGTGACATCAGAACAGCTCTCCTGCTTGGCTGTGCTCTCGCAGAGGCTACCGCTATCTATGGTTTTGTTATTGCGATAATGATCATAGGCAAAGCATAATAAGCAATCAGACCTAAGGAGGGCATAAAATGCTTAAATTTGAATTCTGGAGCATCTTCGAGGCTGTTGCAAACGTCCTGATACTGTTTGTGCTCCTGAGGATATTCCTTTTCAAACCTTTAAACAAAATCAGGGACGACCGCACCCGTACTATACAGGATAACCTGGATTCCGCCGAAAAGGCAAAGGAAGAAGCGGAAGAGCTCCGTCAGCAGTATGAGAACTCAATCAGTGACGCCAAGGCAAAGGCTAACCAAATCATAATGAAAGCTCATGAGGACGCCGAAAACGAGAGAACCGCCATAATAAGGAAATCTCAGGAGGAAGCTGAAAAGATAGTCGCAGACGCTGACAAGACAATCGAAAACGAGAGAAAGCGCGTTCTGCGTCAGGCTCAGTCTGAAATTGCAGACCTCGCCATAGAAGCGGCTTCAAAGATCATCGGTGAAAACGTAGACGACGAAAAGAACCGCCGTCTCGTGGATAAGTTCCTTTCCGAGGAGGAGGGTAAGAAATGAACGACGCAGACAGAGAATTACTGAAAGAGCTCGTCCATCTTGAAGTTTCCCAGACCGACTGCTCCGATACAAGGAAGGTGCTCGAGACTTGTCCCGACCTTGCGGATACACTTTCAAATCCCCTCGTGACCCACGACGAGAAAAGAGCCGTTATAAGCAAGCTCTTCCCCGAATCAATGCAGAAGTTCATGATGAACGCTGTACGCGGTGGAGCTATTGAGCGAATAGGCGAGATACTTGACGAATACGACAGTATACTTCTTGACAAGCAGGGCAGCATAAAGGCTGTGGTACGCTATGTTACTCCCCTTACGGAGTCACAGCAGGCTGACTTGAGACAGTTTATCATGGACAGATTTGTCAAAGAAGATGTTGATATAGAGTATAAGCACGATCCCGATATCATAGGCGGTTTCATACTCAACGCCGGCGACCTTGAATACGACAAGAGCTACCGTACAAGCCTAAGACTTATGAAGGACACACTCCAGAATAAGGCTACGGAATATGTCGGCTCAATATCAAAAAGCAAGAACAGCGATATAATCTCTGTACTCAAGACCGAGGTGCGCGACTTTGACGTAAAATCAGGAGCCACACAGACTGGCTTCGTCACTCGTCTCGGCGACGGCATCGCAAGGGTACGCGGAATGAATTCAGTAATGTACGGCGAGCTTGTTGAGTTTGAGACAGGTATACGCGGTATAGTTCAGAACCTCGAGGAAAAGACAGTAGGAGTAGTTCTCCTCGGCGACGACCACGGACTTACAGAGGGATCCTCCGTTATCAGAACGGGTAAGAGAGCCGGTATCGGCGTGAGCGACGAGCTTCTCGGACGAGTAGTTGATGCTCTCGGAGCGCCTATTGACGGCCTCGGGCAGATAAAGGCAGAGGACTATTTCCCCATAGAGCGCGAGGCTCCGGGTGTTATCGAGCGTAAACCTGTAAGCGTACCGCTACAGACAGGTATACTTGCCATAGACTCGATGTTCCCTATTGGCAGAGGTCAGCGTGAGCTCATAATCGGCGACCGTCAGACTGGAAAGACCTCCATTGCCGTTGATACTATCATAAACCAGAAAGAACAGGACGTTATCTGTATTTATGTTGCCATAGGTCAGAAGTCCTCCACCGTTGCACAGATAGTAAATACCCTTAAAAAGTACGGTGCTATGGATTACTCCGTAGTTGTTTGCGCGTCTGCCAGTGACCCTGCGCCGTTCCAGTATATAGCTCCTTATTCGGGAACTGCTATAGCAGAATATTTCATGTCAAAGGGCAAGGACGTACTCATAATTTACGACGATCTCTCCAAGCACGCCGTAGCTTACAGAGCCATGTCACTTCTTCTCCATCGTCCTCCGGGACGTGAAGCATATCCCGGTGACGTTTTCTATCTTCATTCGAGACTTCTTGAACGCTCCAGCCGTCTTGACGACGAGCACGGCGGCGGTTCGTTGACAGCTTTGCCGATAATAGAAACTCTTGCAGGTGACATCTCCGCTTATATCCCGACCAATGTAATATCTATAACAGACGGTCAGATATTCCTGGAAAGCGAGCTTTTCAACTCCGGTCTCCGTCCTGCCGTGAACTACGGACTTTCCGTATCCCGTGTAGGCGGAGCAGCTCAGACAAAGGCTATGAAGAAGGCTTCTGGAAATCTCCGTATAGACCTTGCACAGTTCAAGGAAATGGAGATATTCACGCAGTTCTCCTCGGAACTCGATCAGTCTACAACCGAGCTCCTCAATCACGGACGTATGCTTACAGAACTGCTCAAGCAGCCTCTTTACAATCCGCTCCCTCACTACGAGCAGGTCATAATCCTCTATGCGGCGCAGCATGACTTCTTCAAGGGCATCCCCCTTGAAGATCTGAGAGAATACCGCACAGACCTTATGAACTACATTAGGAGCTACGGTCAGGACATCATCACCGAGATAGAGGAGAATAAAGTTCTCACCGACGACCTTGCAGAGCGTATCGAAAGAATACTCACAGCTTTTGAAGAATAAGGCGGTGAAGCTATGCCCAATATGAGAGAGATCCGTGAAAGGATCGGAAGTATCCAGCAGATACTCAAAATAACCAATGCTATGTACCTCATGTCCTCCTCAAAACTGAAAAAGGCAAGGAGCTCTCTTGAGGCTACAGAGCCCTACTTCTACAAGCTACAGTCAACAATCGAAAGCGTTCTGGAGCATACTCCCCATACCCGTCAACTCTATTTCGACAGGCGTCAGGATATCCCCGAGGACAAGCGAAAAAAAGGGTATATCGTCATTACCGCCGACAAAGGACTGTGCGGAAGCTATAACCATAATATACTCAGATACACTGAGCAGAAGCTTGAGGAAGCGGCAGATATCGACAACTGTTACCTTTTCGTCATGGGACAAGTGGGAAGAATGCACTTCCAGCGCCGTATCGGCAGCGACAAGAAGGCTTACGTGGACGGAGAGTTTCTTTATACTACTCAGAACCCCACCCTCTACAGAGCTCGCGAAATAGCCGAGCTAGTACTTGATAAGTTTGAGAAAATGGAGCTGGACGAGGTATACCTCATATATACCGATATGGTCAATTCAAGCCTTCAGGAACCGAGAACGCTCCGACTTCTCCCATTCGAGAGAAAGCACTTCGGCAAGGCTGCCGATGGTACTATGAAGAAGCTGCCTAAGGCTTCTTTCATGCCTTCTCCAGAGGAAGTAATGAATTACCTCATACCTCAGTACGCCAAGGGCATAATCTACGGTGCTATGGTGGAAGCCTTCTGCTGCGAGCAGCAGTCGCGCATGACCGCTATGGACGCTGCTACAACAAGTGCCAAGGACATGATAAAGGACCTGTCGCTGCTCTATAACCGTGCAAGACAGGCAGCTATCACTCAGGAAATAACCGAGGTCTGCGGCGGTGCGGCTTCTATCAGCGAATAATACGTAGGGGAGCCAGGGTGCATTCGCAAACAACGCAAAAGCTAGGGGCGACGAAACACCGCCACTACAAGGTGATAAACAAAGGCTAATGGCTACATGCTCGGGCGCACAAAGTGCGCACATACAAGTTCTCTTAAACAAAAGGAGAAAACAATGGAAAAAGGCAGAATAACTCAGGTCATCGGACCTGTTATAGACGTTGAGTTTGGCTCGGGAAAGCTCCCTATGATAAGGGACGCGCTCACCGTTGAGGTGGACGGCAAAATACGCGTTATGGAAGTCGCTCAGCACATGGGCAATCATATTGTCCGCTGTATCATGTTGGCGTCCAGCGAGGGACTCAGCAAGAATATGGAGGTAACTCCCACAGGCTCCTGTATAAAAGTACCTGTGGGCGAGCAGACTCTCGGACGTATGTTCAACGTCCTCGGCGAGCCTATCGATAAGAAGGGCAACGTTGAGACAGAAGAGAAATGGGAGATACACCGCAAGGCTCCTACCTTTCAGGATCAGAGCCCTGTCGTTGAGGTACTAGAGACCGGCATCAAGGTCATAGACCTTATAGCTCCCTACGCAAAAGGCGGTAAGATAGGTCTTTTCGGAGGCGCCGGAGTCGGAAAGACCGTCCTTATTCAGGAGCTCATACGCAATATTGCCACCGAGCACGGCGGCTACTCTATTTTCACCGGCGTTGGAGAGCGTTCCCGTGAGGGAAACGACCTTTGGAACGAGATGCAGGAATCTGGAGTTATCTCAAAGACCGCTCTTGTTTTCGGTCAGATGAACGAGCCTCCCGGCTCGCGTATGCGCGTAGCTCAGACAGGTCTTACCATGGCTGAGTATTTCCGCGACTGCGAACACAAGGACGTACTTCTATTTATCGACAACATCTTCCGTTACGTACAGGCTGGCTCTGAGGTATCAGCACTTCTTGGACGTATGCCCTCAGCCGTTGGATATCAGCCAACGCTGGCAAACGAGGTCGGCGAGTTACAGGAGCGTATCACCTCCACAAAAAACGGCTCCATTACCTCGGTACAGGCTGTCTACGTCCCTGCGGACGACCTGACAGACCCAGCTCCTGCGGTAACATTTGCACATCTTGATGCTACCACAGTACTTTCCCGTAAAATAGTTGAGCAGGGTATCTACCCGGCTGTAGACCCTCTTGAATCGAATTCCCGTATCCTAGAACCTGAAATAGTTGGCGAGGAACATTATGCAGTCGCAAGACAGACTCAGGAGATACTCCAAAAATATAAGGAGCTCCAGGACATCATTGCCATACTCGGTATGGAGGAGCTCGGCGAAAACGATAAGCTGACGGTATACCGCGCAAGAAAGATACAGAAGTTCCTTTCTCAGCCATTCAACGTTGCCGAAAACTTCACTGGTCTAAAAGGCAAGTACGTACCTCTTAAGGACACTATCGAGGGCTTTAAGGCTATTATCGAGGGAGATATGGACAAGTACCCGGAGGCCGCCTTCCTCATGGCAGGCACTATCGACGACGTTATTATGAAAGCCCGTCAAATGGACGAAAGTTAAGGGAGGCACCCGTTATGGCAAAGACCTTTCACCTTGAAATAATCGCAACAGACCGCATTTTCTTCAGCGGAGAGGTCGAGCACCTCGTTATAACGGCTATCGACGGTCTTCTCGGTATAATGGCAGGACATGAGCCACTTGTTACCTCCCTCCCGACAGGAGAGCTGAAATACCTTGTGGACGGAGTATGGAAGTACGCTGCTATATCCGAGGGCTTCATACAGGTAATGCCGGATTCATCAATAATCCTCGCGGACACCTGTGAGCTCCCTGAGGAGATAGACATCAAGCGCGCTCAGGAAGCTAAGGAACGCGCTGAGGAGAGGCTCAGGCAGAAGCAGAGCATCAAGGAGTACTATGAGACTCAGGCTGCTCTCAACCGCGCCATGAACCGCCTTAAGCTATCACAGAAACATTTCAAGTAAGATCAGATGCACTCCGTACCTGGAGTGCATTTTTATAAGTAGTGAATAGAAATTAGTATTGTGGCTCCCATCGGAATCCCAATTTGTTTCTTTCTGCAGACACCTAACGACTAAAGGAAAGGCAAGTAATGACTATGGAAAACGCTATGCGCGACGCACTTATAAAAAAATGCTTAGAGCATTATAACACGGTCTATAATGAAGAAATAAACGGAAAAGGCTTCGGCGTACCGCCCGGAAGTATAGTTATAGTGCTCGGAGAAGTCCAGAAATGCAAAGAATGGAAGCCGGTATCACATAGGAAAGCTGTGCTCCGTTATTCTTCACATGGACTGGAAGTTGTAGCTCTTGACACCGTCCCAGACGAGACCGAAAACGGTATGTACTTCAAAGAAGCGTCAGCTGAGCTTTATACCACTGAGGATGGAGCAGCCTTCATAACGCTGCGTTTCGGCAAACGATATGAACGCTGCTACAGCTATACAATCAACACTGAAAACGAAGCTGTACTCCTTGACCACGAAAAACTCGTATGGGTATCGTAATAAAAACTAGCCGGGCTTTGTCGGAAAACTGACTAAAGACAGCACAGGCTGATATTATTTCGCCGCCCTTCAGTCCAGCGGCTAATTTGTTCATAATTCCGAAATTTTCTGTTCTTAATTGTGCATATTTTTGAAATGGGGATTTTTTCAGTCCAGATACTTGACTTTTTTGCAAAAATATAGTAAAATTAATGTAATTGTCAAAGAGACAGGAAATAAGGGCTCATGCCTTTTCCGAAGAGCTTCGGTAAGGCGGAAAAAGCCCCATATTTAGGAGGCATGACTGTGAAAAAGACAGGCAAAAAAACTTTCTTCATTGTCGTTGCTTTTATCGCTTTGTTTGCTGTTTCGTCGATACTGGGCATTGACAAGCTCTATGGCGATAACAGAACTACCTATGTCAAGGGTGTTGACGATATCCGTCTTGGTATAGATATCAAGGGCGGCGTTGACGTTACCTTCGGTCCTGCCGGCGACTATGACGCGGATCAGGCACAGCTCGATTCCGCAACAGAAGTCATCAAGACCAGACTTTCTTCACTCGGTATCACAGATAACGAGGTTTACAGCGATATTAAGAGCGACAGAATAATCGTTCGTTTCCCTTGGAAGGTCGGCGAAACAAACTTCGACCCGGAGGCTGCCGTTAAGGAGCTCGGCGAAATGGCTGAATTGACATTCCGTAAGGGCACAGATACCACCACCGACGAAGACGGAAATACCGTACCTTCAGGTGAACTCGTTATTAGCGGCGACGATATCGAATCCGCTCAGATGGGATATCTTCCGACAGACGACGGCAAAAGCGCTGAGTACGTTGTAAGCCTTAAGCTCAAGAAAAACGGCGAAAATGGCGAGCAATCAGGCTCTGAGAAATTCGCTGCCGCTACAGCAGAGCTGTCAGGCTCAGATACGCCTATTTCTATATGGATGGACAATACTATGATCTCAGCTCCTACCGTAAAGAGCACTATCACCGACGGCTCAGCTCAGATCACAGGCAACTTTACCGCAGAAACCGCAGCAAAGCTTGCAAATCAGATCAATTCCGGTGCTCTCCCATTCAAAATGGAGACCAAGAGCTTCAGGACCATATCGCCTACAATGGGTGAGGGTTCACTCGACGCTATACTCCTTGCAGCTCTCATCGCTTTCTGCTGTATAGCAGTATATATGATATTCCTTTACAGACTTCCGGGCGTTGTTGCCGTTATCGCACTCTGCGGTCAGGTAGCAGGCTCTCTTGCAGCTGTTACCGGATGGTTCGGATTTATGAAGGGTTCAACACTCACTATCCCCGGTATCGCAGGTATTATACTTGCAGTCGGCATGGGCGTTGACGCAAACATCATCACCGGTGAGCGTATCAAGGAAGAGCTCAAAACAGGCAAGTCCCTTGACGCCGCTATAAAAATCGCTTACAAGAAGGCTTTCTCGGCTATTCTCGACGGCAACATCACAAATGTTATTATCGCCATTATCCTAATGGGAGCTTTTGGTGTTCCCGACAGTTTCTTCTCGAAGATACTCAATAAGACTATATTCTTCGCATTCGGCGCTACTGCTGAGGGCGTTGTTTACTCCTTCGGATTTACCCTGCTTGCAGGCGTTATCTGCAACTTTATCTTCGGAGTATTTGCTTCAAGACTTATGGTAACATCACTCTCCAAGTTCAAGTGCTTCAAAAACAGAAAGCTTTACGGAGGTGACGTGAAATGAGCAAGAAAAATACTCAGAAGGAAAGCGTAAGCACTCCCGCAAAGGTTTATAACTTCTGTTCCAAGAAAAAGCTTATCCTCGGTGTTGTCATCGCGGTACTTGTGGTATTCATCGGAGCTGCGATAATCAGAGGCATCCACCTCGCTATCGAGTTTAAGGGCGGTACCCTCATAACCTACACATATCAGGGCGACATCAACACAAATGAGGTCGCAGACGCTGTAAAGGAAATCGTAGGCTCGACAGTTACGGTAAGAACAGGTGAGAGCCTTGACTCAGGCGGAAAGCAGGTAACTATCTCCTTTACCTCCGATCAGGGACTTACAGCCGACAGACAGACGGAGCTCACATCAGCTCTCAGAGAGAAGTTTGCTTCAAACGATCTCGTTATCTACGATTCAAACGATGTTAATCCCTCATCGGGACGTGAATTCCTGCTCAAGTGCTTCATCGCAGTACTCTTTGCAGCATTCATCGTTATCATATATATCGCTGTAAGATTCAGAAATATCGGAGGCTGGTCAGCCGGTGTATGCTCGATATTCGCACTCTGCCTCGATATATTTGTAGCCTTCACAACTACCATAGTATGCGGCTTCAGCATTGACTCCAACATCGTTGCCGTTATACTCACCATACTCGGTTACTCTATCAACAACACTATCGTTATCTACGACAGAATCAGAGAGAACCGTAACCTCATGCCGAAGGCTTCACTCAACGAGCTTATCAATGTAAGCTGCACACAGTCGCTTACAAGATCTATCAGAACATCTATCACAACTATCGGTACTATGCTCGTCATCACTATTGTTGTTCTGGCAACAGGCTACAAGTCACTACTCAGCTTCTCTGTACCGCTTATGATGGGTCTTATCTCAGGTACGTTCTCATCACTCTTTGTTGCACCTGTAACATGGTCATGGTGGAAGAACAAGTCCGAAGCAAAGAAAAAAAGCTCAAAGTAATTTTTAAGACCGCCCTTCGGGGCGGTTTTTTGTTATGCATAGCTTTCAGCTTACACTTATACTGCCTTTCCCCTATTATCTTGACTTTGTAATGATTATATTGTATAATATATTGCAGAATCAGCTGAAAGGAGTGGTAACGTGGCTAAGCTTAAATTCTCGGAGAAAAACGGAGAGGTATATATAGTATGCAGACTCACTGGCAGTGAAATGCTCAACGAACCCGAATACCGCTATTTTATTGACAACCGCATAAAGGGCTGGCTCGTTCCCTCGGCGCAGTCCGCCGATAAGCTTGTATACACCGGTGCTCACGGCATTCCCCTTATAGACGTGCTGAAAAGCGGCATAGACAAGACACAGTATTTCCGGATAGTGTCAAATCTTCTAGATATACTTGAGGTTGCAGAGAAATGTGGCTTCAATATGCAGAATATCATGCTTGATCCGAATTATATCACCATAGACCGGCAAACAAAGGAGATACACCTTTTCTATCTCCCTCTATGGTACAACGAATCCACCAACGACGGAATCGTCAACTGTCTGCGTAAGATATCCACCTACGCAAGCTACAGTGACCGCTATGACTACGACCGTGTTGACAGCTTCATGAATTTTGTCATAAGCAAGCCAAGTTTCAGTATATACGAGACCAAGAACTATATACACAACGAAGCTCCCGAACTCTTTACACTTACGGACAGGAGCGAGTTCAGCAGACCTGCTTCCCAATCAGCTCAACAGGTACGTAAGCCGAAAGTACTGCCTCCTGTGCAGCAAAGCGGAGACACTCACGAATTTTCGGCGCAGAGAACTGAAAGGCCTACGTTATCGGCAGTTCAGAAATCTGAGCCAAAGGTTATACCTTCCCTCAGAGAGGAAAAAAAGCAGGTGCTCCCGGAGCTTGTGAAAAAAGAGATACCTCATACAGAACAGAGATATCCAACTATTACACGGCGCACAACCGGAGTCACAGTAAATATCGACAAACCAGTCTTCAAGATAGGTAAGGAACGCAGCCGCGTTGACTTCTGTGTCACAGAAAACCGAACAGTGAGCCGCCTTCATGCCACTATCTATACCCGGAACGGCTCGTGCTTTATAGAGGACAACAACTCCACCAACAAAACATACATCAATGGCACTCCCCTCCTTCCCGAAAGGGAAATAAAGCTAAAGGACGGCGATGTGCTCAGACTTTCCAACGAAGAATTCGATTTCACAGACAGGTAGAGGTCAGTATGGAATACATAGCAGCCTGCGATACAGACGCAGGCATCTCAAAATACATAAATCAAGACAGCGTATGCGTCAAGACAGCTGAAACAGGCAACGGAAAAGCCGCTCTTATACTAGTATGTGACGGAATGGGAGGTCTATCCCGTGGAGAGCTCGCCAGCGCTGAGGTCATACGCAGCTTTGCGGATTGGTTCGACAGCGAGTTCCCATTCGAGCTTCCCGACTGGAACTGGGAGACCGCAGCCCGTAACGTAATAAGCCGCCTGAGGCGGCTCAACGCCATTATGGTTGACTACGGTATGCACGAGGATATACAACTCGGCACCACAGCTACAGGCATAATAGCCGTAGACTCGAAATTCATGACCTTCCATGTTGGCGATACCCGTATTTACAAGATATCTGACTAGCTCAGCCAACTCACCGACGATCATACCTTCGTGAACCGCGAGGTAAAAAACGGCAGAATGACTCCCGAGGAAGCTAAGACAGATCCCCGCAGGAACGCCCTAGTGCAGTGCGTTGGCGTCACCGCAGATATATTCCCGGAGGTAAAACTTGGAGACCTTGAAAGCGGCGCGAACTATATGATATGCTCTGACGGCTTCCGCCATGTACTTACCGAAAAAGAGCTGTTTGAAGAGCTTTCTCCAGAATGCACCGTCACAAAGGCAGATATGCAGAAAAAGCTCAGGGAGCTCATAGACACAGTCAAAGCAAGAGAGGAAAACGATAATATCACAGTCGCTCTGTTCCGTCCCGAATTCTGACAAACTTTCAAACGCAGCTATCCGCTCAAAGGAGAGGAACTATGACTACAGGAGAGATACTTGTCATCGTGGCAGCTGCCGCGGTGTTCGTTATAATAAATCTGATAATGTGGAGCATTATCATAAAAAAGGAACGCAGGGAGACGCCATCTGCAACAGTTCCGGCTGTTGACAGTGGTATCAGACTTCCGGGAGGCGTTCCCGACGCGGCAGCCGATATGGGATTCAGGCTGCTGGAAAATACTGTCATCGTCCACACAGACGACAGAATATAATGGGTCATACCTGCCGCTTCCCATGCAGGCGGCGGTCTGATATATATTTATGATATAGGAGGAAAATCTAAATGGCAAAGGCATTCAAAATTATCAACATACTTCTTGTGGTGTATTACGGCATAATTGCTGTGATCACATTCACAGGTATCTCTGCCGCAGGCACTGCAGCAGCAGGCAAAAGAGGAGCCGACGCCGCCCTTGGCGGTGTAGCTTTTTTCACGGCGCTTATGTTGCTCATACCGACTCTTCTTGTTATTTATATGGCTGTTCAGGGACTTAAAAGAAATTATGGTTTGTGCTACAAACTCGCGGCGGTCCTTATGCTTCTGAACATCATATCTTTCGCAGTCACAAGCGACAAGAGCACAGCTATTTTCAGCCTTGTATTTTCTATAGTATACTGCTTCATGGCAAAAATGCTGGATTCAAAATACTGATATTAACTTCTTGTAGGAGTTTTATTATGGATAGATCTGATGTTTATCGTGATAAGGAGGCAAAGGCAAGGGAGTATGCCCACAACCGCACTCTGCTCAATAAATGCAACAAAACCTACACAAAACTTATCATAGCATATCTTTTTGCACTGACATTCTTTCCGCTGCTTTCATTCTTTCTAATGCTCGGCAGCGTTTTTGCGGATGATACCATATTCCTGACGTTTGAAAGCTTTATAGTCTATTCGGTAGGTATATATTGCGCATGGCAGGCGGCATACAGAAGGAGCGACCTCTTCGTCGTATTTACTGGCGCCATAGCCATATTAAACCAGATTATACTCTACGTCTTCAAAAAATATGCCAACGGAGAATATCTGAAATACTTCAAATTTGACTCTATCGGCTATACATCAAAGATACATCTGTTCCTTCTTGTGATAATACTCTTAATAGCAGCGGTAAACATGAAGACCAACTATACCTTCCATAAGCTCGAAAAGGAGGACAACTATCCACATTTCAACGAAAGATTCTTTGAACAGGATATGAACAGCAAACAAATTGCGATACAGGATCCTTATAAGCAGCAGTTCGACAAGCTTAAGCAGACAGCCACAGACCAAATGACAGAGCTTACATTAAAAAATGAAAAGCTGGACGAACATGTTGACAATTACAGAAACGATTATATGGATGATGTATAAATTATACAGAAATCAGGCATAATTTCATCAAAACTAAGGCGGCTCTCAGCCGCCTTTTTTATTGACACGAAAGATTTATGATGATATAATTAAAGTGATATTCTTTACGCTTAAAGCGCACATCAATTTTTATTCTAAAGGAGTAAGATCAACATGAGCAGCAACATCAACAGCTATGAAAGCCCTTTCTGCACACGTTATGCAAGTGAGGAAATGCAGTACATTTTCTCTGCGGATAAAAAATTCACCACATGGAGAAAGCTTTGGGTAGCTTTGGCAAGAGCCGAAATGAAACTTGGGCTGCCTGTTACTGAGGCACAGGTTAAGCAACTTGAGGAGCATATAAACGACGTTGACTACGAAATGGCAGCTGAGCGCGAAAAAATAACACGCCATGACGTTATGGCTCATGTATTCACTTACGGACAGGCTTGTCCCGATGCGGCAGGCATCATACACCTCGGTGCAACCTCCTGCTACGTAGGCGACAATACCGACGTTATCATCATGCGCGACGCTCTTAAGGTAGTACGTAGGAAGCTTCTCAACGTAATGAACAACCTTGCAAAGTTCGCAGACGAGTACAAGAATCTCCCCTGCCTTGCTTATACTCATTTGCAGCCCGCTCAGCTCACCACAGTTGGCAAGAGGGCTACTCTCTGGCTCAACGAGCTCCTCATGGACTTTCAGGACCTCGAATACCGTATGTCCACACTTAAACTCCTCGGCTCCAAGGGTACAACAGGTACTCAGGCTTCATTTATGGAGCTTTTCGAGGGTGATACCAACAAGATAAAGAAGTTAGAACAGATGATTGCAGAGGAAATGGGCTTCGACGCGGTAGTTCCTGTATCAGGTCAGACCTACTCACGCAAGGTGGACTCAAAGGTGCTAGAGCTCCTCAGCGATATAGCACAGTCCGCAAGCAAATTCTCCAACGATATGCGTATACTCCAGTCCTTCAAGGAAATGGAGGAGCCCCGCGAAAAGAAGCAGATAGGTTCTTCCGCAATGGCTTACAAACGCAATCCAATGCGCTGTGAAAGAATAACCTCTCTCGCACGTTACGTGATGATAGACAGCCTCAACCCTGCTTTCACAGCAGGCACGCAGTGGTTTGAGAGGACTCTCGACGACTCCGCAAACAAACGTATCAGCGTAGCAGAGGCATTCCTCGGCGTTGACGCTATACTCAATATAATGCTCAATGTTACTAATGGTATTGTAGTATATCCCGAGATGATACGCCGGCGCGTTATGGCAGAGCTTCCCTTCATGGCAAGTGAGAACATTATGATGGACGCCGTAAAGAAGGGCGGAAACCGTCAGGAGCTCCACGACCGTATCATGGATTACTCAATGGAGGCAGGCGCTAATGTAAAGGTCAAGGGTCTTGACAACAACCTCTGCGAACTCATCGAAGCCGATCCTATGTTCATGGTAACAAAGGAGGAGCTTGACGCAGTTCTCAAGCCCGAGAACTACACAGGAAGAAGCTCACAGCAGGTTGATGAGTTCCTTACTGAGTGTATAAAGCCTATTCTCGCCGCAAACAAGGACATTCTCGGCGAAAGCTTCGAAATGAAAAATTAGTCAGCGCAAAAAGCCATTAGCATTTAGGAACGCACATTGTTCGTCCGTTATACTGCAGTATTATCAGGCGGATAGTATCCTCCTCTACACTAAGCACTAATCACCAACCGCAAATACTGGAGATACAATGAAAAAAGCACTCATTATCGGCGGAGCTGTTCTCGGTTTTCTGCTCACTGCTTCACTTGTAATATTCATATTTTTCCCGGGACTTCCCTCTTTTTTCAAGGTGAAATACCAATACAAGCATATCAATGAAAAGCCAAATGCTTTTGAACTCGTATCTGTCAGAGCCGATTTTAAAGAATTTACACTGGATGGCATTAAACTTAAAGCACCAGCCGATTGCAGTTTGAAACTCGGCGGCAGCGGTCTGAAATCGGCATCTGGAGAAGTGGAGCTCGTTGTACTGCAAACCAACAACAAAGAACAAGATGAAACCCTTGCTTCATTTCAGGATTACGACCCGTGGGACATATATAAATATGAGCAAGAAGATTACAAAGATTTTTTCAGATTAATAGGGACAGAACCGCCACAGTACGGCTTCAGCTCAAAGATTCTGTTTTACATAAGGGAATATATCACCTCTGCAGACTGTATAAGAATCCGCGGAAAAAATAAGGATATCTTTTTCGAGCTTGCCAATCTAAAGGAAAAAGCAATGGAAGCCGAAGATATGCAGAAGCTCAAAAGCAGCAACTTCACAGAATATATCGGCAGAATACATCGCAACGGATATGAAGATATATGGAATTTGTCCATTTTTCCTGATGGAGATGACCTGAACTCATATTTAGTCACGATAAAATGCGGCGACGAAACAACTGCAAAGCAGATAATCAGCTCTATAGAGCTTGAATAACAAAGGATAAGATATGAAAAAACAATACCTCGAAGCGGGCAAGATAGTCACCACCCACGGCATACGGGGAGAGGTGAAGATAATGCCCTACACCGACAGCCCCGAGCTTCTTGCAGAGTTCGACAGGTTATTCATAGGAAAAGGGCACGATGAAGTGTTCATTGAGCGCTCCCGTGTATTCAAAAATACGGTCATTGCCAAGATAGAGGGCGTGGATACTCCCGAGGCTGCGGAAAAGCTCCGCAACAAGGTGCTTTATATGCACCGCGACGACCTTGAACTTGACGAGGATACCTATTTCATACAGGACCTTATCGGTATGGAGGTCCGAGACGCGGACACCGCGGAGGTCTACGGCACTATCGCCGACGTAATGCAGACCGGTGCAAACGACGTCTACGTCATAAAGGGACAGGATAGGGAATATCTCGTTCCTGCCATTGCCGATGTTGTGATATCTACCGATACCGACGAAAACATAATGACTATTCGTCCCCTCGACGGGCTTTTCGACTGAGATATGAAGAAAATCAATATCATATCTATCACTGTACTTGCAGTGTTATTCGCCGGGCTTGCAGTCTGGTCTGTGCTGTTTTTTCCGTCTCACTACAGGAACAAAAACGCCGATATAATATTGATTGGTGAAGAGCACGGTGTGAAGCGATACTACAATATGGAGATTGAATACTGGAAGGATTGCTACGAAAATAAAGGTATACGCCACCTTTTTCTGGAACTTCCCTACTATGACGGAGAATTCCTTAATATCTGGATGCAGTCCGATAATGATGAGATACTTGACAAGATGCTTGAAGAGATTCAGGGCACTGCAAGCAATACGCCTGATTATAAGGAGTTTTTCCACACTATCAAGCGTGATTATCCGGAAACCATTTTCCACGGCACCGATATTGGTCACCAGTATATGACCACAGGCGCAAGATATCTTGAATATATTTCAGAAATGAACTCAGGCGATCTTACACATTCTGAGAACCAACGTATAGCTCTCGAAAACATCGAGCAGGCAAAAACGGCATACAGTGTTAACCCATCAGAATTCTTAGCTTTGCGCGAGCCCTATATGATATCAAACTTTATCCGGGAGTATGACAATATCGGTCAACCTGAGATAATGGGTATCTATGGCACATATCATGCGGACTTATCTGCGGACAGAATGGCAGGAGCACTTAAGGAGCATTACGGCAATAATATAAGTACTACTCTGCTTCCGACAAAGTATTACCGAGGCTGGGAACCGCTCCCGGAATGGGGCATATCGTTCGTGGGCATAGTATTCCTGCTAATGCTTTTCATACCCAATGTTTTATGGAGCAAAAGGCAGCCCGCAGGCTATGAGGAGTCCGCAAAGCATGAAAACAAAGTGCTCCTCACACTTGAACGTGCAGGCGAAGTTCTTGTAAGCGTACTTCTGCTTACCAACCGACGCCTAGATCGCTTTTCATTTTCACCGCGGCTTGGCTATATTATACTTGCACTTGTGCTCATGATCATTTACGAGCTATACTGGATAAAGTATTTCCGAAGCAGTCGCACCCTTGCAGATATGTACTCGGATTACTGCGGATTTCCGCTGGCAGGAGCTTCACTGCCTGTATTTGCCGCACTCCTGCTGGGAGTTTATGCCTGCAATGTCTTCCTTATCGCAGCAGCGATAATACTCGGCATCGGACACATCGGCATACACCTTATGCATAAAAAAGAAACAGAAAAATAAAAAGAACAAAAGAAAACAGGCTCAACACAGCCAAAAAGGAGGCATTTATCATGAAAAAGATCTTAAGCATACTATTTTTTCTCATCATCGCCGCTATCGGAGTATGCGCATACTTCTTCCCTGGACTTCCCTACTACTATAAGACAAAGCACGAATTTGACGAGACCGGAAGTATATGGTATGATGTCCCAAAAGAACTGCCAGAACTGTCCGATGGCTACGACCTTTACTCCTCTCTTGGCGTGCGTATAACTGCTTGGAAGGGTATGGAGCCCGTCCGCACCGACGAAAAGGACGCTGTAATGTGGGGCAACAAAGACGATAACCTCTTTGTATCCGTATGCGTGGACACTCTTGGCGAGAATTATGACTTTCTCGATATGACAGGCATAGATCACGAGGATCTCGAAAGCTACTGCAAGAAAATGCAGAAAACGCCTCCTGAAAATAAATACGAATTCGTCCGCCTTGCAGCTATGCTGACTATGGATGACTTCGACCTCCGTAGCCGAAAAAACGCAAAAACAGTATATAAGATCATGAATTGCAAGAATGACATGATACCAGACAAAATGGATCAGATCAAGTTCTTTCCCGTTGACGGCGTAGGCTTCCGTGGCTTCCTGCTTACTCAAGACACCCCAGAGGGACAGACCGCTTTTATAAATATATACCCTGAAAGGGACAAGCGTCACCGATATATCCTTTCCATGAGTGTAACTGACTGGGACGAGGTTATCGCTATCGCTGAAAGCGTACAGCTTATATGATAGAAATGCAGAAACTGCAATTGAATGCAGTCCCGCACTATAAAGGAGAAAATTATGCATATTGAGATTGCCACACTGTTTCCCGAGATGTGTGAGGCTGTACTCGGAGAAAGCATTGTCGGAAGGGCTCGAAAAGCTGGAAAAATAAGCCTTCATTGCCGTCAGATAAGAGAGTATACCCTTGACAAGCACCGTAGGGTAGACGATACTCCCTACGGCGGTGGCATGGGTATGGTAATGCAGTGCGAACCAATATTCAACTGCTATAAGGCTATCTGTGAGGATCTTGGCACAAAGCCACATACTATATATATGTCTCCGAAGGGCAGGATCTTCGACCAGAAACGCGCCATAGAGCTTTCAAAACAAGACAATATCCTTCTTATATGCGGCCACTACGAAGGCGTGGATCAGCGTGTCATAGACAAAATAGTTGACGAGGAGCTGTCTATAGGTGATTATGTACTCACAGGAGGCGAGCTCCCAGCCATGGTAGTTGCGGACACAGTTGCCCGTATGTGCGAGGGAGTACTATCCGACGAGGTATGCTTCACAGACGAGAGCATATACAGTGGTCTCCTCGAATATCCCCAGTATACCCGTCCCGAAGTGTGGGAGGGAGAACCTGTTCCACCGGTGCTCCTCACCGGTCATCACAAGAATATAGAGGCATGGAGACATGAACAAAGTCTCCGACTCACTGCTGAAAGGCGTCCAGATCTTTTAGCTAAATACAAGTTAAATAATGATTGAGCGTTTTTTGCGCTTTTGGGTTTAAGTTTAACATTTATTGCTGTTCCACATATTAACTGGCTGTATATACAAAAAAACATTTTCCCTTTAGAAGAAATCAACATAATCTCGCGTTGAATAATATGCATTTTCAACAATTAGAATCAACATTTTTTGTAGTGATAATAAACAAGCAAGTTGATAAAAATTCGTTCACATTTAATCTAAATGTAGAATTTAGAGAAAAGATGAAGTATAATCGAAAAAATCCGTTGACGAAGAAAAAAATAGAATGTATAATAAAGTCAGCAAGAAAACAATTGCAAACGACAACACAGTCCTGCATAAAAATGAGAGGGGCTGTAACCACAGAGAATAGGAGAGTTGTTTATGTTTGTTAGAGAAGTAATGGTAAAGAATCAGGTCGGTCTCCACGCAAGACCAGCTACTTTCTTTATTCAGAAGGCAAATGAGTTCAAGTCATCAATCTGGATTGAAAAGGAAGAGCGCAGAGTCAATGCAAAGAGCTTACTCGGAATTCTTTCCCTCGGCATCGTTGGCGGTACAAATGTAAAGGTTATCGCAGACGGAGCTGACGAGAAAGCAGCAGTTGACGCACTTATCGAGCTTGTTGACAGCGGCTTCAGCGAAGAGAACAGATAATTAAAAAGACTATATTTTGGGGCGTTACGTTCAGTAACGCCCGCTTTTATTTATTGCCTGCCGGCAAGGTTATCGGAGGCACAACTTTTATAGCCTAATACATTCCCTTTGCCATATTTTCGGCAAATATCCCATATCCCCGTGAGGGATCGGCTACGAAAACATGAGTGACCGCTCCAGCGAGCCTGCCGTCCTGTATCACAGGACTTCCACTCATGCCCTGAACTATGCCGCCAGTAGCTTCAAGAAGCCTTTTGTCGGTTATCCTTATCACCATATTCTTCGAGTCTGAGCTGCCATAGTCCACACGTTCTATCACAGCAGAGTACCTCTGAGGCTTTTCGCCGGATACAGTAGTATATATCTCCGCAGGGCCCTCCCTTATATCCTGACTGTATGCCATTGTGAACTCATCACATTCTGCGGAAAGCTCCTCAAGAGCCTCCGGCGTGAGCTTACCATAGATACCACTGGTCTTATTGCCATCGAGGACACCGAAGCTTTCCCCTGCAGCAAAGCTGCCGCGTAGCTCTCCGGGAGAGCCCTTTGCACCACGGCGTACATCTGTTATCTCAATAGGCACCGCTTCTCCGCTGTGGATGGGAACTATACCTCCAGTGTCTGAATCACATACAGGGTGCCCGAGACCTGCAAAGCAGCCAGTACTCTTGTCAAAAAATGACATGGTTCCTATTCCTGCGATGCTGTCGCGCACCCACATACCGCCCTTGTAGCAGCCGCACTTTCGGGAGAATACAGGCTGAAGCAGCGCGGAAAATATCCTTCCGCTCCGTTCTACGGAAAGCTTCACTGCTTTTCCGCCTGAGGAAGAAATGATTGCCTGCAAAGCGTCGTTTGAGGTGATAGCTTCACCGTCTGCTAGACGTATTATATCTCCCGTGCATATCCCTGCTTTCTTCGCAGGACAGCCCATAACGCCAGTTTCATCCTCAACGTCGTCGAGATCCGTGACCATTACCCCTTCCATAAGGAGCTTTATGCCGAAGGGCCTTCCGCCTAGTGTAAATACAGGAGCCTCAGCCCGGCGCACCTCCACATTCTTTACCGGTATAACACCAAAAAGGGATAGTGTTACCTGCTCTGAGTCTGCACAATTTCCTGCTGCAGGAACTGCTCCATCAAAGGACGCCGAACAGCTCAGCTCGGGATATTCTGCTATTTTAAAGGTTTTTCCAGTTTCGACCGTTACAGCCGACGGGAGCCGCAGCGAATAATATCCTGCCATTCCGAATAATCCGATAAATCCGGCAGATAATAAGGCTGCGGCTGATTTTATTATTTTTCTTTTCAGCAACATTTTTATTTTTTCCTTTCATGTTCCCGGAGGAACATAATTATTATGCTTCGGCTATGTAATATTATTAATGTGAAATACACACAGCCGAAATGTACTTATGGAGTAAATATGAACCGTAAAAATATGAAAAATTCACCTGCAAAGAGATTCCGCCTCATGACCGCTCTGAAAGTCGCAATGATGGTGCTCAGTCTGTGGTTCTCATGCGCAATGACTACTCTAAGCGGCGCAGGACTTATTTACAACCGCAGCAGCTACGGGGAAATTCTTGCAAAAACGGGGGTATTCCTTGTTATATCATCCATTATGATGACTGCCGGAGCCTTTTTATGCCTTTTCAGAAAAAAAACGACAGATATACTTTCGATAATACTTTCAGCTCCTGGACTTGTCCTCTGTCTGACTATGCTACACCGTCTTGCCACTCATGCCAACAAAGCAGGATGGACAGACAAATACTCCCTCCTGCCGGTAAGCGATATGTACATACGCCGGATATTGCCCTGTATCGCTCCTGTGGTTATGGCTACAGCTATAGCAGCCGTACATCTCTGCTCATACGAAAACAGTGAGCAGCAGCACTCAGGAAAAGCTGCAAAACAGGCAAAGGTCAGCGATACCGCCCATAAGTGAAGAAAGAACTGTAACAGCAATGGGATGTTTTTTATCTTAAAAGAGGCACGGTAAATATTATACAGCAGAAAGGACGGGAAAACCGTCCTTTTTTGCGTATCAGCAAAAAAATTCACACTTTCAGGATCTATTTTATACTTTTTATCTTGAAATTTTTATCTTTTTGTGGTACAATGTTATCAATATTACCGAAAGGAACATTTACCATGAACGTAAGATCGGAATTGCTCGCCACTCTTGCCGGCGCAGGCGGAGACTACATATCGGGCGCTGCTCTCGCAGAAAAGCTTGGCGTGAGCCGCAACGCTGTGTGGAAGGCTGTAAAATCCCTTGAAGCCGAGGGCTTTTCAATAAGTTCTATAACTTCAAAGGGCTATAAACTGAACGAAGATAACAACAGACTTTCGGCAGATCTTATACTACCTCTCCTCGATACAAAGGATATAGGCAGGAATATAAAAGTCTTCGACGAGGTGGATTCCACAAACAACGTGGCGCGCGAGCTCGAGACCGAAAAGGCGCCTCACGGCACGGCTGTTGTGGCAGATCATCAGACCGCAGGCAGAGGTCGTATAGGCAGGCATTTCGTTTCCCCTCCGGGAGTGGGACTGTATCTCAGCGTTCTTGTCCGTCCCAATTTCGACCTTCATTTCGCACCTATGATAACCGCCGCTACAGCCTGTGCAGCTGCGGAAGCCATAGAGGAGCTCTGCGGTAGCAAGGTAATGATAAAATGGGTCAACGACCTCTATATGAACGGCAGAAAGATATGCGGCATACTTACAGAGGCTTCCCTCGGACTGGAAATGCGCGTCCTTGACTGCGCTACTATCGGTATTGGAATAAATGTACAAAGCATCGGCAGTCTTTTCGACGCAGAGCTGAAAAAGACTGCGACTTCCATAGAGGATGAAACAGGCATCAGACTTGACAGGAACAAACTTTGTGCATGTATACTCAACCGCCTTGAGATTTATCTTGGAAAGATATCCGACAGGAGTTTTCTCCGCGAATATAGAGAGCGCGAGCTTCTCACGGGAAATATGATAACCGCCGTTGTCGGAACGGAAAAGCTCATCGGCGAGGCTCTAGGCATAGATGATAATGCAAACCTTATAATACGGCTCCCCTACGGCGAGATAAAGTATCTTAGCTCAGGCGAGGCAAATCTGTGCAGGCTAGTAAACTAATGTCAGAATGCGGATATGACGCATAATATATAATTATTGTCAGGAGGTATTTCAATATGAGATATACTATAATCGGCCAGACCGTACCGGCAGTTGAGTGCGAACTCAATGCAGGCGAGTCAATGTTCACACAGTCAGGCGGAATGATATGGCAGACACAGGGCTTTACCATGACAACAAATGCAAGAGGCGGCGTAGGAAGGAGCCTTGGAAGACTTTTCACAGGCGAATCATTATTCATGGCTAATTACAGAGCTGACATCGCAGGTGCTAGAATTGCCTTCGGAGCCACTGTTCCTGGCTCTATAGTACCGGTAAACATTTCCAACGGTGGACTGATTTGTCAAAAGGGCGCTTTCCTCTGCGCTGAGCAGTCGGTTGACCTAAAGGCTGTCTTCACAAAGAAGATTCTATCCGGACTTTTCGGTGGCGAGGGCTTCATACTCCAGCAGCTCTTCGGAAACGGCATGGCTTTCCTTGAAGTTGACGGAGATATGGTGGAGCGCTATCTCAACCCCGGTGAGATACTTAAAGTTGATACAGGAAATGTAGTAGCCTTCGAGCCTACAGTACAGTACGAGATAGAAACGGTAAAGGGCCTAGGAAATATATTCTTCGGCGGCGAGGGTCTCTTCCTCACAAAGCTGACAGGTCCCGGAAAAATAATACTCCAGACTCAAAACTTCAACGACTTCGCAAGCAAGATACTTGCCCTCGCTCCGAAGCGCTAAGCTATGAAAAACTGGTTCATAACCGCCGCAGTTGCCGTGATATACCTGCTTTTCAGCATATTCACAGGACTGTGGGCAATATCATGGATAATATGGGTATTCTACGCTATATACAGAATAGCCGACTATATAAAGTCTCAGCAATAAAATGAGGTGAGAGCATGTTTATTTATGGTATTCCACTTATGGGTATGCAATACATGGCGAGCGGAGACGCGCTTTTTCGTATGGCTGCCGAAAATAAGGCTGCCTTTGCATGGCAAGGCAATAAATGGCGCTGTATCTGCGGTATGGAAAACAGCACCAACTTCTGTCCCGAATGCGGCACAAAGGCTCCCGTCAGACCGTGGAAATGCTCCTGCGGCAGAGATTGCGGTACCAATTTCTGCCCAGACTGTGGCGCAAAAGCCCCTATATGACGATAAATCCCTGCATAATTACAAAAGGGGGGCTTGACAAACACTGCCTTTCAGTGTATAATACATAATATCAAATCAAAAATGCTATGAAGGGAAACAAAGCCCGTACAAGTTTTTCACAGAGAGCCGACAGTGGGTGCAAGGCGGCAGACAAGTACGAGCCATAACTCATCCCTGAGCAGTCTGCTGAAAGCTGTAAATTGTAGCGATTAGGCTTGAACGGGTTCTCCCGTTACAGAGATATGCGTTGATCCGACGCAGACGAGTGGGTGTATTCTTACATCAAGAAGAGTGGTACCACGAAGTATTATTACAACTTCGTCTCTTCCATGCCATGCATGGAGGAGATTTTTTATACCCTCCGCAATGGCAGAACGGATCAGAATGGAGGTAATACAATGAATAATGTCAGCAAGTACACACGGCAGTTCTTTGAAGCGCCGGAAACGTCCATGAAATGGACAAAAAAGTCCTACATTGAGAAGGCTCCCAAGTGGTGTAGCGTCGATCTGAGGGACGGAAATCAGGCTCTTATCATACCAATGAGCCTCGGTGAAAAGCTGGAATTTTTCCAGCAGCTGGTGGATATCGGCTTCAAGGAGATAGAGATAGGCTTTCCTGCTGCTTCTGAAACGGAATACGACTTCTGCCGCACTCTCATTGAGCAGAACCTCATACCTGATGACGTGACAATACAAGTGCTCACCCAGTCGAGAGAGCATATAATAGAAAAGACCTTTGAAGCTCTCAAGGGCTGCAAAAACGCTATCGTCCATCTATACAACTCAACCTCCGTAGCTCAGCGTGAACAGGTCTTCCGCAAGAGCATGGAGGAGATAAAGGATATAGCTGTAAGCGGAGCAAGGCTCTGCAAGGAGTACCGCAAAAGATATGAGGGAAATTACCGCTTTGAGTATTCCCCCGAGAGTTTCACGGGAACAGAGCCGGAATTTGCTCTTGAAGTATGCAACGCCGTACTTGACGTATGGCAGCCCACTTCCGAAGATAAGGTGATAATCAACCTCCCCGTGACCGTACAGCTGTCAATGCCCCACGTATATGCCAATCAGGTAGAGTATATGTGTGATAACCTGAAATACCGTGAAAATGTCATAGTTTCACTTCACCCCCACAACGACCGCGGCAGCGCAGTTGCTGACACTGAAATGGGGCTACTTGCAGGTGCCGAGCGCGTTGAGGGAACACTTTTCGGCAACGGCGAGCGCACGGGAAATGTGGATATAATAGTACTAGCTATGAATATGTACTCCCAGGGCGTTGATCCGAATCTGAATTTCAGCGATATTCCGTCGATATCCGAACTCTACACAAGAGTAACGAGAATGAATATATACGAGCGCCAACCATATTCCGGAAAGCTAGTATTCGCGGCCTTCAGCGGCTCTCATCAGGACGCTATCGCAAAGGGCATGAAATGGCGTGAAGAAAGCAATGCTCAGTACTGGACAGTGCCTTATCTTCCCATAGATCCGGAGGATATCGGCAGAGAGTACTCCGCAGACGTTATCCGCATCAACAGCCAGTCCGGCAAGGGCGGTATCGGGTATATACTCGAAACACGCTTCGGCTATAATCTGCCGAAAAAGATGCGTGAAAGCGTGGGCTATCTTGTCAAGGGAGTATCCGACCGCAAGCACAAGGAACTCCTTCCCGACGAGGTCTACGAGATATTCAAGACCAATTACGTTGATATAACATCTCCCATAAATATAGGCGAAACACATTTCGTACAGCGTGACGGCATCGAAGCTACCATCAGTTTTGACTACAACGGCAGGAAGGTCACTGTTACCGATACCGGAAATGGACGTCTTGACGCGGTCAGTAACGCTGTTAAGTCGTATACTAATGCAGACTACAGCCTCAACAGCTACTCTGAGCACGCCCTTGAGGTGGGCTCGGCTTCAAAGGCTGTATCCTACGTTGAGATAGTAACCGGAAGCGGGAAGAGCTTCTGGGGAACAGGCATAGACAACGATATCATCACATCATCTGTAAAGGCGCTCATAAGCGCGGTGAACAATATGCTGAGCGCAGGCTGAGCACTGCGAACACAAGAGTAAAGGACATGATACTATGAAAATATCAGGTGCAAAAATAGTTGTTGAAACACTAATAGAGCAGGGCTGCGACACTGTTTTCGGCTATCCCGGAGGACAGGTAATAGATCTCTTCGACGAGCTTTATTCCGCGCAGAGTCGCATAAAGCACATACTTGCCGCTCATGAGCAGGGAGCTGCCCATGCTGCGGACGGCTATGCCCGTTCAACAGGTAAAGTAGGAGTTGTCATAGCAACATCTGGTCCCGGGGCAACTAACCTCGTAACAGGCATAGCTACGGCATATCTCGACTCTGTACCAATGGTTGCTATCACAGGCAACGTAGCTTGCAGTCTCATAGGACGGGACAGCTTTCAAGAAGTGGATATCGTAGGTATAACCATGCCTATCACCAAGCATAATTTCATAGTAAAGGACATAAATGAGCTTGCGGATACACTCCGCACAGCCTTTAAAATAGCAAAATCAGGCAGGCAGGGTCCTGTACTCGTTGATATACCCAAGGACGTACAAGAGGCTCTCTGCGAATTCGAGCCCAACGCTCAACCCGTAATACCCTATCCTCTTACCTTCGCTCCGGAGGAACAGCTACAAAAGGCAGCTGCTCTGATAAACAGCAGCGAAAGGCCATATATCTACTTTGGCGGCGGCGTTATAAGCGGAAAAGCTTCACAGCAGATAATGTCTCTTGCAGATAAGATTGACGCTCCTCTCGGATGCTCACTCATGGGACTTTCAGCCCTTCCCTCCGACCACCCCCGCTTTCTCGGTATGCAGGGTATGCACGGACATTTCGCTTCTTCTGTTGCCCAGGACGAAGCTGACCTCGTCATCGCTCTCGGGGTAAGATTCAGCGACAGAGGCACAGGCGACGAATCACGCTATTCCAAGCACTTCAACATAATACACATAGATATCGATGGAGCAGAGCTACACAAGAATATATCTGCAGACGTTGCCATAAAGGGCGACCTCCATGACTCTCTCGAACGTCTCATCGCCATGACAGAGGTGAAAAAGAGAACTCAGTGGACTGAGCGTATCGAAGAGCTAAGAACCGAGGAGCTCAGACACACAGCCTCAGCACTGAGTATAGCAAAGGAGAAAACAGGCAGCAGAATGCTCAGTCCTTACGATATAATAGACGTTATCAGCTCCCGTGCTGAGGATGACACGGTAATAGTTACCGACGTTGGTCAACATCAAATGTGGACAGCCCAGCGCTATCCGCTGAAAAAGCCGCGTACCTTCATTTCCAGCGGCGGTCTGGGAACCATGGGCTTCGGTCTCGGAGCAGCCGTAGGAGCGGCTTCCGCAACAGGAAAGCGCTGTATACTCTTCACAGGCGACGGCAGTTTCGGAATGGACCTCTGTGAGCTTGCAACTGCGGTATCGCAGGAGCTTCCTATAACAGTTGTAATAATGAATAACGGTGTTCTCGGAATGGTTAGACAATTGCAAACTATTTTCTATGACAAGAGATATTCAAATACCACCCTCGATCGCAGGACAGATTTTGCAAAGCTTGCAGAAGCCTTCGGCGCAAAGGGCGGCCATGCAATTTCAGTCTCAGAGCTGGAAAAGCTTGCTGATGAAGCACTTTCCTGCAGTACTCCCTTCGTTATCGACTGCGCGGTGGACAGCGATGAGTTGGTGCTCCCAATGCTTCCGCCCAACGGTTCAGTAGATGATATAATCACAGAGATAAAGTGAGGTGACATTATGGATAAGCAATACGTAATAGGCGTAATAGTTGCCAATGTTTCGGGAGTACTTTCGAGAGTATCGGGTATGTTCACGAGGCGTGGCTTCAATATCGACAGTCTAACCGTGGGCGAGACCGAATCCAGTGGCTTTTCACGCATAACTATCGCCTTCCACGGCGACGAAGATATCAAGGAGAGGATTCTCCAGCAGCTACAGAAACTCCATGATGTCAGAGAGGTTGAGGTGCTAGATAGCAAGGACACAGTAATACGCGAGCTCCTGCTCATAAAGGTAAGAAACAAGGCTGAAATACGACAAGATATAATGACTGCGGTGGAGATATTCCGCTCAAAGATAGTGGACTATTCTCCAACCTCCCTCACCTGTGAGCTCACAGGTGAGACCTCCAAGATAGACGCATTTATTGAACTTCTCAAGCCCTTTGGTATAATGGAGATGTGCCGCACGGGAATAGTAGCTATCGAAAGAGGAGAGAACTGCTTGAAAACAGTTAAATAAACACGATAGGCAAGGCTTATCGAAAGGAATGATAAAAATGGCAATGACAATGACGCAGAAGATACTTGCGGCTCATTGTGGCAGGGAGTCGATCAGTGCAGGAGAGCTTATCCTCGCAGACCTTGATCTCGTTCTCGGAAACGATATCACCTCTCCCGTAGCTATAAAGGAGTTCGCAAAGCTCGGCATGGACAGGGTGTTCGATAAGAATAAAGTCACTATGGTCATGGACCATTTTGTTCCCAACAAGGACATAAAGGCTGCGGAGCAGTGCAAAATGTGCCGTGATTTCTGCGGTGAAAAGGATATCACACATTTTTACGACGTTGGAGAAATGGGCATAGAACACGCCTTGCTCCCGGAAAAAGGACTTGTCACCGCAGGAAATGTAGTTATCGGAGCAGATTCCCACACCTGCACCTATGGAGCTCTTGGAGCTTTTTCAACAGGCGTGGGTTCTACGGATATGGCTTGCGGCATGGCTACAGGCAAGTCATGGTTCAAGGTGCCGTCAGCGATAAAGTTTGATCTTACGGGAAATATCCGGAAATACGTTTCCGGAAAAGACGTTATACTCCATATAATCGGAAGGATAGGCGTTGACGGAGCACTTTATCGCTCAATGGAATTCAAAGGGGAAGGTCTTTCCTCACTTACTATGGCTGACCGCTTCTGCATTGCAAATATGGCTATAGAGGCAGGCGCGAAGAATGGCATATTCGAGGTCGACGATAAAACTCTCGATTATATTCGCGAGCATGGCGGTGCAAAGCCTGTGATATATAAAGCCGACTCTAACGCGAAGTACGACGATGTCATAAATATCGACCTGTCGACGATAGAACCCACTGTGGCTTTTCCTCATCTTCCCGGGAACACAAAGGTATTCAGCGAGATAGGCAACGTAAAAATAGACCAGGTGGTTATAGGCTCCTGCACCAACGGCAGACTTGAGGACCTTATAACTGCCGCCGAGATAATGAAGGGACGCAAAGCCGCCAAAAACGTGAGGGTAATCATTATCCCCGCAACTCAGAGGGTATACCTTGAAGCAATGGAAATGGGACTTCTCAGGACATTTATAGAGTTCGGAGCTGTTGTGTCAACTCCCACCTGCGGTCCCTGTCTCGGAGGATATATGGGCATACTTGCAGCAGGCGAAAGAGCTGTTACCACCACAAACCGCAACTTCGTGGGACGTATGGGACATACAGAGTCAGAGGTATATCTTGCAAGTCCTGCAACTGCTGCCGCAAGCGCAGTAACAGGTAGGATAACCAGTCCGTGGGAGGTGGCTGAGATATGAAATACACCGGAGATGTTATAAAATACGGGGACAATGTGGATACGGACGTTATTATCCCTGCCCGTTACCTCAACACCAGCAACCACAGGGAGCTTGCGAGCCACTGCATGGAGGACCTTGACAGGACCTTTGTCAGCCGCGTAAAGCCGGGGGATATCATAACCGCTGGCATGAATTTCGGCTGCGGCTCCTCCCGTGAACACGCTCCCATAGCCATAAAGGCAAGCGGAGTATCTCTCGTTATCGCAAAGAGCTTCGCACGTATCTTCTACCGCAACGCAATAAATATAGGTCTTGCTATAGTGGAGTGCCCTGCGGCTGCGGAGGAGATATCCGAGGGAGATACCGTAGAGGCTGACCTCGATAACGGGATAATACGCAATATAACTACGGGTAAGGAGTACCGAACGGCTCCATTCCCGGAGTTCGTACAGAATATAATCGAAAACGGCGGACTTATGAAGGCTATCGAAAACGGCGTCTTCTGACAGGGATACGGAGATAACCATGACAGATATTAACTGCCTTCTTGCAGGACTTGCACGGCTGCTCGTACCTGTGCTCCTGCTCATATTCTGGCACAAAAGGACGGTCGCACGCATATTCCCTGCGATCGCTGCATTTCTCGTATGCCTGCCTGTTTTTACGATAGCAGGTCTGATACGCACAGGCTTTACACAGAATGACCTGCTCTCGTTCTGCTTGAAGCAGGGGCTTCTCTACGGCATATTTGAGGAGGGCTCAAAATATCTGGCGCTGCGCTTTCTGCTGTCCTCTTATGACGACCGCAGGGACGCCGTTACCTACGGTATAGGTCACGGCGCATTTGAGAGCTTCAGCGGAGGTATAGCCTGTATAAACCTTATCGGCACAGGCAGGGCTGCTCCCGGTATTTTACCTGTAAATCTCTTTACAGCCGTCGAAGGTGCGGCATTTGCCATTGCACTGACAGTAATTATATTCTACGGCATACAGACAGGCAGGTCAAAAATCATGCTGCCGGTCGCTATATTCCTTCACTTTATAAGCAATGCAACGACCACACTCTACAGCTTCAGCACTCCCATAGTCGTAATAAAAAGCACTGTCATCACCGCAGGTATCTGCTATGCAGCTTACCGCTGCTTTTTGAAGCTAAGAGGTGAGAGTTGAGAATTGAGAATTGAGAGTGGATTTAATTCGGAATTATTGTGCCGTAAGTTTACAAACAAAACGTTGCAAAGGGCGCAGGCTCTGCGCTAATTGCTAACAGCTCAGAAGGATAATAGAATCATGGTTAACAGAGAACTGCTTCAAAAAAAGGCGGAGCTTCAAAGAACAAAAAATCAGATATCAACAATTGAAGGTATCTGTGTCCTGAGTTATGAGGAACAAAGCATATTTGACGAAAAATATCTTCGAGGAATCGGCTTTTACAGCAGCACCAAAGCTGCTGACGCAAAAATACCGTTACATTCCACCGAAGCGGAGATCGTTGAACAGATACTTTCACTTGCAGAACTTGAAACAGGGCAAATATGGTATTTATGGGTCAACAGCTTCCTTGTAAAGTTTCAAATAACAGACGTAAAAAAAGCTGTATCGAATTTGTGGAACAAGACCAATCCGAATTCCAAAGGCTTTGCAATTATCACAAAAGAGCTGAACAAAATGCATGAAATCAGCATTGATTCCCGTGACGAAAAAAATATCCTTTTTGATTCATACAATTTAAAGAATTTTGTTAACACTAACCCCTCTACGTTACAAAAAGTGTAAAGTGGAGAATTAATTTTTAAAGGCTAAAACAGAAAGGAGTATATTATGGAACTGAAGATTGCATTGTTAAAGGGTGACGGCATTGGCCCCGAAATAGTGGACAGCGCCGTTATGGTACTCGAAAAGATCGCTAAAAAATTCGGACATACCTTCATCTTTACGCCTTACCTGATAGGCGGCTGCGCTATCGACGAGACAGGTATGCCCCTGCCGCAGGAAACTGTTGACGGCTGCATGGCTTCCGACAGCGTTCTCCTCGGAGCTGTGGGCGGTCCAAAATGGGACAGTCTCGGCGGAGATGTCCGCCCGGAAAAGGCTCTTCTCGGCATAAGATCAGCTCTCGGACTTTATACCAATCTCCGCCCTGCAAAGCTCTATCCTGCACTGAGGAACGCTTCTCCCCTAAAGGATGAGATAGTGGGCGACGGCTTTGATCTCCTCATAGTAAGGGAGCTCACAGGCGGTATATACTTCGGCGAAAGAGGTCTCCGGGAGGGCAGATTCGGCACCGAAGCCTTCGACACCGAGGCTTACAGCATAACCGAGATAGAACGTATCGGTAAGGCTGCCTTTGAAGCTGCCATGAAGCGCAGAAAAAGCGTATGCAGCATCGACAAGGCTAATGTCCTCGAATCATCACGGCTCTGGCGAAAGACTATGCATGAGCTTTCGGAGCAGTACCCTGAGGTACACTATACGGATATGCTGGTGGACAACGCCGCAATGCAGCTCGTCCGCGACCCGAAACAGTTCGATGTCATCGTTACGTCCAATATGTTCGGAGATATACTCTCAGATGAAGCCTCTCAGATAACCGGCTCTATAGGTATGCTCGCCTCGGCTTCCCTCGGTGCTTCAAAGCGTGGACTTTATGAGCCTATCCACGGCTCGGCTCCTGACATTGCAGGAAAGGATATCGCAAATCCTATTGCCACCGTGCTTTCCGGCGCTATGATGCTCCGCTATTCCTTCGATCTCAACAAGGAGGCTGACGCCATAGAAGCGGCTGTGGACAGAGTACTGGAGGAGGGTCACAGAACGGCAGATATCATAGGTACAGACAAGAGCAGGACGCCTCTTGGCTGTTCGGAAATGACAAAGAAGATATTAAAGGTCATATAAACATATTACAAGTTCGTATGACCTTAATAAAATATTTATAAATTATTCCTTGACAACAAAATGCTTTTATATTATCATTATGACAATACGATACGTAATACGGTCGTATATCGCTAAATAAACCATTTTGTATAAGGAGTAATATTATGTAATATTATGAAAAAGAGATTATTGGGGTTAACAGCATCATCATTCATCTTTGCGGCAGCTCTTACAGGTTGTACTGTCAGCAGCGGCAATTCGTCCTTCAGCTTTTCAGTTTCAAAAGTGGACGATGAAAGCACTAAAGCAAAGCCCTTAGAAGCCGCAAAGGAGAAAAAATCCAAAAATAAAGCGAGCAATGACGGGCTGACTGATATAAAAGACTACACCGGTAGCTATACATGTAACGGCTACGTCTCATGGGGTGGCAGCAAGTATCCCGACTGCAAAACGATACAAAACGATCTTGAAAATGATCCCATGACTATATCAGCAGACGGTACTATGCACTTCCACGGTACCGATTACAAGCTCATTCCCGAAGGTACAAAAAACGAAGCCGTTATATTTAGTATCGATGGAAGCGGATTCGACTTCGGCAGTTTTTCCAAAAACGGAAGCGTTAACAAGGATTATGACGGTGCTGCATATTTCACAAAGGAAACTCAGCACTTCACAATCAATGACGAGGATTCGTCATATGAAACATATAAGGTCTGCCTTACCGCAGCTGGCGACGAATCAAGCTCTGCTTACATATTGTTCAGCAAGGACTGAGTTATCAAATAATAATATTTATTCATAACGGAGGTATTTTTATGCTCACTATCAACACAGCAAACGCCCCTGCAGCTGTAGGGCCATATTCACAGGCTATCGTTTCACACGGTATGGTATACACGAGCGGTCAGATAGCTATCGACCCTGCTACCAATACCGTCAAAGGCCAAACTATCGGCGAACAGACAGAGCAGATAATGAAGAACCTTGAAGCTGTTCTCACAGAGGCAGGCTCCAGCTTTGCAATGGCAGTAAAAACTACCTGCTTCCTTGCGGATATGAACGATTTCGCTGCTTTCAATGAAATATACGGTAAGTACTTCACATCTCTCCCGGCAAGAAGCTGTGTTGCGGTAAAAACCCTCCCCAAGGGAGTACTCGCAGAGGTCGAGGTAATAGCTGAGGTCTCTGACTATTCTTTCTGAACATCTCTGTAAATGAGCGATATTGGGCTTTATTCAACGCAAACTATTGAATGTTGAAAATTATTTCAACTTTGTAGCAATTTACAAATCAGATTGTTGAGCTTTGGCGACATATTACAAATCATACGTACAGGAGAAAGATCATGAATGTTGTTATTATCGTAAATATCATTACTTCGCTCAGTATAATGCTCGGCGGCTTATGTATGAAAAAATATGCAAAAATGCCCTTGGATCACTCAATAGGCTTTAGGACCGCAAGATCCTTGTCAAGCGACGAAGCATGGCAGTTCGCCAACGAAAAATGCGGCATGTCATGGATACTCATCGGAGCAGTCTGCTTTGTTATGACTGTGGCTGCAGTATTTCTGTTCTCCGCTGACAGCCCCGCACATTTAGCTGTACTTATATTACTCTCGGCTGCTTCCATTTTATCGGCTGCATGGGTAGAAATACAGCTCAAAAAGTTTCAGGGATAAATGAACAGCTCCTCTGTCCGTTACAGACAGGGGAGTTTCTTTTTTGCTTGAAATTATGCTTGCTTTGTGGTATAATGATAAAATAGGTGAATTGTAAGCTGATGAAAAAAGTTAAGAATTAAGCATCAAATACAAAAGGTTAAGAGCTGAAAACGAAAGGAAGTATAAGTATGACCGTAAGGGAATTACAAGATAAGATTATAAAGCTCAAAAAGGAAACAAACACCGCTGTCCTCGCTCACTGCTATCAGGCTCGTGAGATATGCGAGATAGCTGACTTCGTCGGCGACAGTTATAAGCTCAGCGTTGACGCTAAAAGCGTATCTGAGGAGAATATAATCTTCTGTGGAGTTCACTTCATGGCTGAGACCGCTAAAATGCTCTCGCCGCAGAAGCACGTTTACCTCTCAAGCAAGCACGCCGGCTGCCCTATGGCTGAGCAGATGGACAGGGACATGATAAGCGCTATACGCGCTCAGGAGCCAGACCGTACCGTTGTTGCGTATATCAATACCACAGCTGCTCTCAAAACAGTATGTGATGTGTGTGTTACTTCCTCCAGCGCTTTGAAGATAGTCAAGGCTCTCGACAGCGACAAGATACTCTTTATCCCCGATTGCAACCTCGGAGACTATATTAAAAAGCAGTGCCCCGACAAGGACATAAAGCTCTTGCAGGGAGGCTGCCCCACCCACGCAAGGATAACCGTCAACGAAGTCGTGAAAGCTAAGGAAGAGCACCCAAATGCTCTCTTCCTCGTACATCCTGAATGTACTCCCAAGGTAGTGGAACTTGCGGATTATGTGGGTTCAACGACGGGTATCATGGACTATGCAAAGAAGTCTGAAAGTAAAGAGTTCATAATTGGTACAGAAAATTCAATAGTTGAGCATTTACAGTATGACTGCCCAGAAAAAAGCTTCTACCCTGTGAGCCGTGACCTTGTCTGTCACAATATGAAGCTCACCACTCTCCCGGACGTGTACAACACTCTCCTTGCAATAAGTGGTGAGGACCGCGATGCCTGCGAGATACTTATGAGTGACGAACTTATCGCTCAGGCAAGAAAATGCATAGACGAAATGATAAGGCTGGGCGGCTGATATGACGGATATTATCGAAAAGCTGTACAGAACAGGCAACCTCACTGACAGCGAACTGAGGGCGCTGATAAATACTGATGATAAGGACGTTGCGGAGTTGCTTCGTAAAAGAGCAGACGAGACAAGGCTGAAGAGCTATGGAAAAAAGGTCTTTCTCCGCGGTCTTATAGAGATATCTAGCTACTGCAAAAACAACTGTCTCTACTGCGGCATACGAAGAGGCAATACCGAAGCCGACCGCTACCGCCTGTCCCGTGAGGAAATACTGAGCTGCTGCGAAAACGGCTACGAGCTGGGCTTCCGCACCTTTGTAATGCAGGGCGGTGAGGACAGCTTCTTTACAGACGAGTTTCTCTGCCCACTGATTGAAGAAATAAAGGAAAAATACCCCGACTGCGCGGTGACGCTCTCCCTTGGTGAGCGATCCTATGGGAGCTACAAACATCTGAGAGAGGCAGGCGCGGACAGATATTTACTCCGCCACGAGGCTGCTTCACAGGAGCTGTATTCAAAGCTCCACCCAGAGGAAATGTGCCTCGATAACCGCAAGAAATGCCTTTTTCAGCTGAAAGAGCTGGGCTATCAGGTGGGCGCTGGCTTCATGGTGGGTGCTCCCTTCCAGACTGTTGAGCATTTAATTGCTGACCTGCGCTTTTTGCAGGAACTACAGCCACAGATGATAGGTATAGGTCCTTTCATACCGCACCACAATACACCGTTTTCAGAAGAACAAGGTGGCACTCTTGAACTTACCCTGAGGCTCCTCGGTATACTGAGGCTCATGTTCCCAAGGGTACTTCTGCCTGCTACAACAGCTCTCGGCACTATAGCTCCCAACGGAAGGGAGTTGGGGCTGCAAACGGGATGCAACGTGGTCATGCCGAACCTTTCCCCCGTAAAGGTAAGAAAAAAATATGACCTGTATGACAACAAAATATGCACCGGCGAGGAGGCGGCTGAATGCCGCGGCTGCCTGCAAAGAAGAATAGAATCTGCAGGCTACGAGATAGTATCGGAGCGCGGTGACTGCATATAACACAGCAATCGTCCAAATACTGATATCATAAGGAGTAAAAAATGCGAGTACGTTTTCATCTTCCCGACTTTTCAGGCAATTTCAAGCTAAATCTGCTCTTTTCCGAACTTCTCGAACGCAACCCAGAATACTTCCGCGAGGGCGTTGAGATAGCGTCATTCTACGGCGTATTTCCTCCTTCGATATGGAACGGCGGAAGAACTCAAGGTGGAGTATGCGACAAGACCTTCGTCAGAGGCGCTATAAAAACCTTCAACGACAAGGGCATCCCCCTACGCTTTACCTTCACCAATCCGGCTCTGGAAAAGAAGCACCTCAGCGACCAGTTCTGCAATATGGTAATGGCTATGGCAAACAACGGTCTCAATGAGGCTATAGTTATGTCCCCCCTGCTAGAGGATTATATTCGCCGCAATTATCCTGATTACAAGCTCACCAGCTCCACCTGCAAGAGGCTAAATACCATTGAGGGACTCCTTGAAGAGCTGAAAAAAGATTACCATATAGTCGTTATGGATTACGACCTCAACAACCGCTTCGACCTTCTCGAACAGATACCAATGGAGGACAGACCGCGTATAGAGTTCCTGTCCAATGCCTGCTGCGAGCCTGGATGTCCAAGGCGATCCGCTCATTATCACTCAATAGGCGTTCAACAAATAGCCTACAATGAACATATCAAAAAATACCCGAATCTCCCGTTCAATGCGGACAAGTACGATCCGGACCACTTTCGCGACTGTCCCTATTCAAAGCGCGGTCTCTTTGAGATAAGAGGGCTCCGCACACATATTTCCCCCGACGATATCTGGGAGAAATATGTTCCCATGGGATTTGAGCAGTTCAAAATAGAGGGTCGAACTGCAAGCCCTATAAATGTACTCGAAACCTATATGTATTACATGGCTAAGCCCGAATGCCGCGACGAAGCGCGGTTCACTCTCCTGAAAGCAATGGAGAATACGGGTGCGCTCAGCTTCAAATAAGGAGGGATATCATGCCTATCAAATTTCATCTTCCGGATTTCGCCGAGCACTATATGCTCAACCTCGTATTTGCAAATATGCTGAAAAGCCGTCCCGACTATTTCCGTGATGATGTGGAGATAGCTTCCTTCTACGGCGTATTTCCGCCGTCTATGTGGAACGGTGGAAGGACTATCGGTGGTCAGTGCGACGAGAACTTTATAAAACACGTCCTGAAGTCCTTCAACGACCTAGGTATACCCCTACGTTTCACCTTCACCAATCCGGTGCTTAAGGAGGAGCATCTCTATGATCCCTTCTGCAATATGGTAATGCGTCTTGCAGACAATGGGCTCAACGAGGTAATTGTCAATTCTCCTCTCCTGGAGGACTATATCCGCAAAACTTACCCTAACTACAAGCTGACCAGCTCAACCTGCAAGAGACTTGATACCATTGAAGGGCTCCTCGGAGAGCTGAAAAAGGACTACCATATAGTTGTCATGGACTACGACCTGAACAATCAGTTCGACCTCCTCGAACAGATACCAATGGAAGACAGGCCGCGTATAGAATTCCTGTCCAACGCATGCTGCGAGCCGAAATGCAAAAACCGCAAGCGAGAATACGACCTCATCGGTCATCAAATGATATACTACAACCAGCACTTAAAAGAGCACCCGGACAAGCCTTTCAATATCAGCGACTATACTGATGATAACATTAATCAGATAAACTGCCGCTGCCGCGAGAGAACGCTGTATGACATAAAGAAGCTCAGCACACATATCTCCCCTGACTATATCTGGGAAAAGTATGTACCAATGGGCTTTCAGCAGTTCAAGCTAGAGGGAAGAACAGCCGGCAATCTCTACCTCATAGATAACTATATGTATTATATGGCTAAGCCGGAATTCCGTGACGAGGCAAGAATGATGTTCTTCTACAACCTCGATTACCACGGAGTAATACAGTACGAATAAGGAGGTGGCTTCATGAACGTTAAATTTCATCTTCCCGGTCTTACGAGAAATTTCTCTTTCAATCTGATATTCGCACACATGATGAAAAACTGTCCCTACTACTTCCGGGACGGTGTTGACATAGCTTCATTCTACGGTACATTCCCACCGGCAGCATGGAACGGCGGCAGGAGTGTTACAGGACGCTGCGACGAAAGCTACGTAAAACAGGTACTAAAGACCTTCAACGACCTTGGCATACCTGTCCGCTTTACCTTCACCAATCCATGCATCACAGAGGAGCTCCTCCATGACGAGTTCTGCAACAGAATACTGGAGCTTGCCTACAATGACCTCAACGAGATAATAGTGAATTCCTCATTGCTAGAGGACTATATCCGGGACAAGTACCCGAATTACAAACTGACAAGCTCTACCTGCAAACGCCTCGACACTATCGACGGTCCCATAAATGAGCTGAAAAAGGACTACAATATAGTAGTTCTCGACTACGACCTGAACAACAAGTTTGACCTTCTCGAAAAGATACCTCTAGAGGACAGGGAAAGGTGCGAGATACTATGCAATACCCTCTGTAATGCAGAATGTAAGATGCGTAAGGAGCATTACAGACTTATAGGAGAATACTCCATAGCTTACAACGAGTACGTAAAGAGTGGCAGAACCGAGCCCTTCGATATCAATGACTATTACGAGATAAACGAGGAGAACGCTATAAAGTGCAGCTGCCGCGAAAGAAACGCCTATGAGATAAGAAAGCTCTCAACCCATGTAAGTCCTGACGATATATGGGAAAAGTACGTGCCTATGGGATTCCGCCAGTTCAAGCTAGAGGGCAGGACAGCAGGAAGGATATTCCTCACAGAGAATTATCTCTACTATATGGCGAAGCCGGAATGCCGTGACGAGGCAAGGCTCATGCTCCTGTTCAATCTCGAACGCAACGGCATAATAAGAGTGGATAAGTAAGGGGTACCGACATGAAAGCAAGATTTCACCTGCCGGGTATTTACACCCATTTCAAGTTCAATATGATATTCGCAACTGTTCTTGAACAGTTCCCGCAGTACTTCCGCGATATCGAGATAGCCTCGGTGTACGGCGCTTTCCCTCAGTCCATATGGAACGGCGGACGTACTCAGGAGGGTCTCTGCGACAAGCATTATGTGAAAATGGTGCTAAAAGCCTTCAACGACAAGGGCATACCCGTAAGATTCACTTTCACCAATCCGGCTCTCGAAAAGAAGCACCTGAACGACAAGTTCTGCAATATGGTGCTCAGCCTCGCAAATAACGGGCTCAACGAGGTAATAGTGGTATCGCCCCTTCTTGAGGACTATATCCGCAGCAACTATCCAGGCTTCAAGCTAACCAGCTCTACCTGCAAGCGCCTCGACGACGCCGAAAGGCTCTCTGCAGAGCTTGAAAAGGACTACAGCATAGTAGTGGTGGACTACGACCTGAACAATAAGTTCGATATACTCGAAAAGCTTCCTCACAAAGACAAGTGCGAGTTTCTCGTGAACTCTAACTGTCGCCCTGCCTGTCCCGATAGAGCGCAGCATTACTACAACGTAGGAGTGCAGCAGATAAATTATGCCAACCATATAAGGAAATACCCGGACAAACCCTACGACCCGATAGTTTTCGGGGACGGAAAGAATCAGAACTGTCCCTTCTTCACAAGGAACATATTTGACGTCCGGGAACTCAGCACCAACATAAAGCCAAGTGATATATGGGACAAGTATCTGCCTATAGGCTTTAACCAGTTTAAGATAGAGGGCAGGACAGCATGGTTGTTCAACCTTATAGAGACTTACGTATACTATATGGCTAAACCGGAATTTGCAGACAAGGCGCGTTATACTCTCATTGACTTCTGCAACGCAAACGACGTGATCACAGTAAATGAATAAAGGAGATAGCAAATGAAGATAGCAGCTGTTTTCAGCGATAATATGGTGCTTCAGCGCAATAAGCCGATACGTGTTTTCGGCACCTGCACCAACAGAGATAAGATTATAACAGTAAGCATACCCGAGCTTGACAGCTCCGCAAGAGCTGTAATAAAGGATGGGAAATGGGAGGCTGTACTTCCACCGAGAAGAGAGCTGGGCTCATGCACTCTTACAGTGACCTGCGGCGCAGTAAAGAAGATATTCAACAACGTTGCCATAGGTGAGGTGTGGCTTGCTGGAGGTCAGTCCAACATGGAGTTCGAACTCCGCGATGATCGCAGAGGCGCTGCCGCTCTTGCAGGCTGCAGCGGTGAAAACGTAAGATACTATTATACTCCCAAATGCTCAATGGCAAATGAGGAACTTGCCGCATTAGAGAAGAAGTCCTGCTGGATGCTGCCCTCTCCTGACAATTCCCGTGCATGGTCGGCGGTGGCATACTACTTCGCAAAGGAGCTCAGCCGCAGACTGGGCGTTACCGTCGGTATCATAGGCTGCAACTGGGGCGGCACTCCAGCCTCTGCATGGATGAGCCGCGAGTATCTCAGCTATGACACCCGCCTGCAACCTTACCTTGACGACTACGACAACGAGATTGAAGGTAAGACTGATGAGCAGATGATAGCTGAATATGACGCTTATTCAGAAAGGCAGTTGAAATGGAACAGTGCCACAGAGGAATACGTTGCCGCTCATCCAAATGCAAAGTGGAACGAGGTCATAGCTAAATACGGCGATAATCCATATCCCGGTCCGCTAAATATAAAGAATCCCCTGCGTCCTGGCGGACTGTATGGGACTATGCTTAGTCATATAGCACCCTATACTCTTGCAGGCGTGCTGTGGTATCAAGGAGAAGCAGATGACTGTCGTCCCCATACCTACGAAGCTCTCCTCAAGGCTATGATAGAGAACTGGAGACACGACTGGCACGACGCAGAACTGCCCTTCATGATAGTGCAGCTGCCTATGTTCAGATATGAAGCCGATCCCGATACAAAGAGCTGGGCTTATATCAGGGAAGCGCAGGAGAATGTCTTCCGCACCGTAAAAAATACAGGTCTTGCTGTAGCTCTCGACTGCGGCGAATTCAACAATATCCATCCGACGGACAAGTCTCAGATAGGCCACAGGCTATATCTTCAGGCTATGAATGTGGTGTACGGCATACTCGGTGACAGCGATACCCTTCCGCCTATGTACGAAAGCTATGAGGTCATGGGCAATACCATGATAATATACCTCACCAACTGTGAAAGGGGGCTCTGCGGCACCGACGAGCACTGCCTTGAAGGCTTCGAGATAGCAGGCTCAGATGGTGTATACTATCCTGCCGAGGCAAAGGTAAGGATACCCTATATTGAACTCCGCAGCGACAAGGTCAAATCTCCAGCCGCAGCTCGATTCAAGTGGACAAATTACGCAGAGGTCGGTCTTTTCGGCATAAACGAGCTGCCGCTGCCGCCTTTCCGCACAGATAAATAATACAGGAGGATCATTATGCTTTTAGCAGTAGATATCGGTAACACAAACATTGTTTTCGGCTGCGTTGACGACAGGGACGAAGTAGTGCTCTTCGAACGCATAAGCACAGACCATAATGCCACAGCTGCAGAATACGCTGTTCTCATAAAGACTATCCTCGAAATGAACAGCTTCAACATCTCAGACATAGACGACTCTATAATGTCATCGGTAGTTCCGTCAGTGACCAATACCGTAAAGGAAGCGATAAAAAAACTGTTCAGGGTCGAGGTCATGATGGCAGGCCCGGGAGTAAAGACCGGTCTGAATATACTCATCGACAACCCTGCACAGCTGGGAAGCGACCAGGCTGTGGACGCTGTTGCAGCCATAAATCAGTATCCTGCTCCGCTCATCATAATAGATATGGGTACTGCAACAACTCTTTCCGTTGTTGATAGCAAGAAGAACTACCGCGGAGGCGTGATACTCACAGGCATGAAGGTCTCCGCTGACGCTCTTACTGCAAGGACAGCTCAGCTTCCGAAAATAAATTTTGAGGTGCCCCCTCATGTTATCGGCACAAACACTATCGACTGCCTGAAAAGTGGTATACTATACTCCAATGCCAGCGCTCTTGACGGAATCATAGACCGCATGGAGGAGGAGTTGGGCGAGAAGTGTACCGTCGTAGCCACAGGCGGTCTCTCGGAGCTCGTAGTGCCTCTATGCAGGCGAGAGATAATCCTCGACAACAACCTGCTCATAAAGGGACTTGCCATTATTTACAGGAAAAATAAGAAATAAAACAAAAAGTCGCAGTGCTCCCCAAAATGAGGGCTACTGCGACTTATGCTTTTATATTAATATCAGCTACCATTCTTGTCTCTTTCATCGTTGAAACTGTCAGCAGTATTGATGAAGAGCGCAGGGTCGAGACATATTCCGTTATGGCGCACCTCGAAATGGCAGTGTGAACCAAATGAATTACCTGTATTTCCTACAAGTCCTATTAGCTGTCCTCTTGAGACCTCCTGTCCCTCGGCAACGAGTACGGAGCTCATGTGTCCATATACGGTCTGATAGCCGTCAACGTGTCCAAGCTGCACGAAATAGCCGTAGCCGCCGGAATTCCAACCAGCAGATACCACCACGCCGTCAGCCGCCGCATATATCTCAGTGCCAGTAGAAGCGCCTATGTCCATCCCTTTATGGTTTCTGTCGCTTATAAACGGATCACTGACGTAGCCACCGTCAACAGGCCAGCCGAACTCTCCAGAACCAGTGAGAATGGTATTCGGGCTGTCAGGTCTTGCAGCATATATGCCTATTCCTATCTTTTCCACAACAGGCTGCCTTGTAATCTTGGTGCTTATGGTTTTTCGGGAGTACTCCTTGCCATCCACATAGGTAACCTCGATATTGCTCACCTTCTCCCCCTGTCTGCCCTTAGCGATAACGCCTCTTGTACCGGCATTCAACGAGCTGGTCTCAACCTCTATGGTCTCATAGTCGATGAAAGTAACGGGAGATATCTCGCGAACATACTGTATAGGCAGGTAGCTTTCAGTCTCTATGACGTTTACCAGCATACCCTTGCGGCAATTAGCTGAAATATCCGGATTCATCTCCTCTAGCTTGCCGAGGTCCATATTGAACTTCTGGGCGATAGTAACGGCTGTATCATCTCTCTGAGCGATGTATACCGATTTCTTCTCCTTTGATGACGTCAGCAGCTCTATAGCCTTGTCCTCAGAAAGAACACTTTCTGCAAGATACATTCCCTTCGTGTACTCCACATCGCTCTTGTAGGAAACGTCCTTTATAACGCCGTCGGCACGGAAGTTGAGTATCCTCTCATTAAGAGCATCCTGCACCTTTTCCTTATTTCTGACCGCTCCAATGAAGCTGCCGTCTATATATATACCGTAAGCTTCCGTAAGGGCGTGATCGGAGGCAGCAAGCATCTCGTTCGCAAGCTGAGAAGCATTAAACACTTTGTCGTTCTCATTGATTATCCTAATGGAATAATTTGCTGAAAGATCTATATTCTCATTATTGCCAATATATGAGACCCTCTGCTTTGCCTCTCGCTCTGCTTCCTCGAAATCGGCTTCGGCAGTTATTACCCCTATCTCCCTGCCGTTGTATTCCACGCTGAGACCATATTCAAGTCCCGAGCCGTAGCGTACAACGCCTACAAGGAAAACTATTGACAGCACAGGAAGTATATAGTTAAAGGCGGTATAGAAAACGCCGTCCTCGCCGAAAAGGTAAGAGCACCAGAAATGGAAGAGAGCCTTTTTATACTCCTCCTCACCCAACTTTTTTGCCTTGCGCACCTGCTTTTGCAGTCCCTTGTTAAGGTTGAAACGCTCACGTACAGGAGATATGAGTTCCATGAAAAGCCATATCAGTCCTTTTAGTATGGACGCGCCAAGACTGAGCAGCTCGGAGCCTATAAGCTTAAGCGCATAGAAAAGCCCCCTGAACAGCGATTTCGCGAGATTAACAGCAAATCTTCCAAAGCCCGGAAAGAAATCCGATATGCCTGAATGTCCGTTATTTACGGTATTTACATTATCTATGGTTTCCTGCTGTATCTCCGGCTTCTTTTCGTGTGGAGTATATACATAGCTGTACTCATGCCGTTTCCATGCCATGGCGCCCCCTCCTTTCATGTCAATAATTTCACACAAAAGTAATTATACCAACTTTTTGTGACAATAAAAAGAAATAATCCGCTAAATCTCCTTGTCCAGAGAATATTTCATCATCATGCACAAAATCAGTTCTTAGTTTTTGTCAAAATGCCATGAATAATCAAGCATTTCCACTGTATACCCATCAAGCTTTTCAAGCAGCGGAACTACGTCCTTCTTTGCTGAGGCAAGGTCGTGCTCGCGGTAGTTTCCGCACTCCACCTCTGTACAGCCGGGTATCTCGCCCTCGTAGTCCCTGATGAATGTATATGCTTCACGCACCAGTTTTATTGCATTCTCATGTGAAAGTCCCCTTGTGAGCAGATAAAAGCCGGTGCGACAGCCCATAGGTCCAACGTATACTATACTCTTTCCGAACTCGGAATTTCTCGCATAGGTTGCAAATAAATGCTCTATGGTGTGCATTGAGGGAGTCGCAAGGTATACGCCGCCGTTTGGCTTTACCATGCGGACGTCGTAAGTTACTATATCATCATCTATGCGTGATATGTACATACCCACGCTGAATTTTGTGTGGTCTACCTGAAAGCTTGCTATTTTTTCCATTATTATTCCTCCTGTAGTGAAAAGTGATTTTATATCCTCCGGTATTTCCGAGGAAATTGTTATGCTCTCTCCTGTCAGCGGATCATCGAAGCTTATCCTGCCGCAGTGGAGAGCCTGTCTGTTTATATCGTCACGAAATCCGCCGTAGAGCTCATCTCCTGCGAGAGGAGCTCCGATATGAGCAAAATGAACCCTTATCTGATGAGTACGTCCCGTTTCGAGATCTATCTCAGCAAGAGAGTACCTCTCATTGCATTGCAGACGCTTATAATGTGTTACCGCACGCTGTCCGTCCTCACGAACGCACCTGAGTATTATAGATTCCCTCTCACGGGCTATAGGAGCGTCTATAGTGCCGCTCTCAGGGATAATGCCATGTACAGCTGCATAGTATACCTTTTTGCAATTCCCTTGCAGCAGCTTTGCCGCAAGAGCGTCCTTGGCTATGACACACAGCCCTGATGTGTCACGGTCGAGCCTGTTCACCGAGCGGAAGGTCAGCCCCGGATAAATGTGAGCGAAGTAATTCCCGAGGGTGTCGCCCTGATGACGTATGGAAGGGTGTACAGGCATTCCGCTGGGCTTGTCGAATACCACAAGGCTGTCATTCTCAAAGGCTATGGGAACGTTCAGTCTGCCGTTTGGTTCAAGGAAGCTATCATCAGAAAGACTGAGAACTATGACGTCTCCCTGCCGTACCTCGTCTATACTGCGTATGGTCTCGCCATTACGGGTCATGCCACCCTCCCGGCGTTTAAGCTTTGTCAGCAGCCGCCTTGATACACCTTTTTCTCCTGTGAGAAATTTTTCCAGTGTTACAGGCTTTACGGTATCCACCGTCAACTCTATTTGTTTCAAGGTACTCGTCCTCCTTGATAAAAATGTCGATGCTCAGCGAAAAAGCAGTCATGAGCTTTGTAACGGCATAAGGCAGCAGCACCACCGTAAGCATAGGGGGAAAATACACCATTATGAGTTTAAGAAGCACTCTTTTCCGTCCGCTCATGAGCCTTACCGAGTACAGCATCGCATGAAAGGCGGTGAGCTTGGGACAGCGAACTAAAATGTAGGGCACCGCTGCAAAGCTCAGCTTCAGGGACAGCCACACAACCACTGATATCGCCGTGAGAAATGCCGCGTTCGCAGCAGCAAAGAATTCGTCTGCAAACATCTTTTCATGTATCAGCCCGAAAGCAGATACCCCGAAAAATACCGCCGGCACAAGCGCAAGAAGTCCCGCAGCCCTCGTCCATATGGCGGCGGATATACTACGCCTGAATGTGCATTTTCTCAACAGTATTCGAGAAAAAGACTGACAGCGCTTTCCGGATCGTTCCGCAGTCATTCCATAAAGCCTGTATACCACCACATACATCAGCGGAGCGACTGTGACCCACCTCATGACCGTGCTTACAGCCGTTACCGCAAGTCTCATGGGATCGCTACTGCCGAATATGCTGATAGGCTCAGAATTCCCGAAATACAGCAACAGACTGCAAGCCGCAGCCTCTGCACAGCGAAAAAACAGCTCCGCCGCCACTGGAAGTATGCATATAAGCATAGTCCTTGTGCGTCTGCCTTTCAGCAGCCTGTCCGTATAGCCTATCAGTTCCCTGACTTTCATATCTGTGCCTCCGAAGAATGTTTTTGCAGATATTATTGGCGTTTTTCCAAGAAATATACGGAAAACGCATCATTATTCTTCGTCGGGTATCCTGTCGTAGGGGCAGTATCCAAGAATTTCAAATGCCTGTGAATTAAGCCACATCTGAGCGGTAACAATAATATCGAAGCCGCCTCCTGCCTCCGCAGTTATTTGCGTGGGCGGATATTTTGGTATACCGAAACAGCTGAGCATATTCGATATGATACCACCGTGGGTTATCATGGCGCAGTGTGTGAGTCCTGATTCCATCATATCCATTATCACCGCATGGAGAGCCTTGTAAGTACGGGCTGTCAACTCCTCAAGGCTTTCGCCGTTAGGCGGACGGCTTTCCTTGCCGCCACGTAGCCACTGATTATAGTCAGCTCTCTTAGCGAGCTCATCAATGCTCTTGTTCTCGAAATCGCCGAAATTCAACTCTCTCAGGTCGTCCACGGGACAAAGCTCAGTATAAGGGAAAAGTATCTCGGCGGTCTCTATGCATCTTTTCAGCGGTGACGAGTAAACTCTATGTACAGTAGGGTAGTCGAACTCGTCCATCTTAGCCGCAAGATCTGCCGCGCCCTTGTCCGACAGCGGCAAATCGGTACTACCTATGTATATTCCCTTTTCATTAGCCTCCGTCATGCCGTGACGGAGCACGCTTATCCTGTAACCTTTCATGGCACTCTCCTTTTATATGTATTTACCTCAGCACAGCTCTAACACTGGTGCTACAGATAGGATAATTTTGCACAAAAATACTGCTCGTTTTTTTAACTCTTAGTAATTTTCACGAAAAACACTACTTTTTTCAACAAATTCTTTCATATTTCTGCATATTTACAAATTATACAGTTTGTATTATAATATATGTATAAGATTTTTTTCAAAACTATACGATTTGGAGGAATTTCAATGAACTCGGATTTCGCAAGAATTATTACTTTACAGCGTAAGGAAAGACATATCAGTCAGAAGCAGGCTGCAACGGATCTAGGTATCTCGCAGGCTCTTCTCTCGCACTACGAAAAGGGAATACGAGAGTGCGGACTTAATTTCCTTGTAAAAATCGCAGATTATTATAATGTTTCCTGCGACTATCTGCTTGGCAGAACTCCCGAGCCTGAAGGAAAGACTATCACCATTGAGGATATACCTGACGACGATGGAAACAACAGCATGAAAATGCCTTCTCCCGAGATCATCAACTTCAACAGAAGGATTATCAATAACTCTATCAGTCTTCTCTTCAGCCTTGCACAGAAGGCAAACAGCATAACGCTAATAAAAGAGGTATCCTCTTATCTCATGCTGTCGGTATACAAGCTCTTCCGTATCGTTTACAACGCTAACCCTCACAACGACCAGAAGCTCTTCCGTATCCCAAAGGTCATCGCAAACGACAGTGCCAATGCCATTGTATCCATGAGCGAGGCTAATATCAAAGCCGCTTCAAGCGGTATCGCCCTCGACGGCAACGACTGCGTTGACAACTTTGATACTCTCTACGTCACTACGGCAACGCTCCAAAAGGACTATGCACAGTACTCGTCATCACTCCTAAACCTCATAAAGCGAAGCGAGGAAAGTATCTCACGTACCCGTGCGAAGTACCGCAGCGACATCAAGTAATATTATACCACTTTTGCAGGCTGTTGAAAAGCCCTTTTCCGATTTTATGCTGCGCTTTTCGGTAAATAATCATGCAATTGACCTTATATCCGCTCAGGCACAGCTGTGTTTTTTGAAATTTTACTACAAATTCACCCTCATACGAAATATCTTCTTAGTTGCTTTGTAAAAAAACAACCGCCGCTATTGACATATCCAGCTGTCTGTGTTATAATTTCGTTGTACAAAACCGTTGAAGAAGTGTGAGTAGCTCCTGTTTTATCTTTTCAGAGAGCCTGCGGCAGGTGCGAGCAGGTAAGAGAGGCAGAGTGAATGGACTTCTGAGGGCAAGCTGAAGGCGCGTGAAACAACGCGCTGCGTAGGTGAGACGCAGAGGCTCTGCGTTAACAAAACCGTCGTATATTATGTACGTACTGAGTGGACGCAAAGCGTCAAGCAGGGTGGCACCGCAGAAGGATTTACAGCTTCTGTCCCCGCATTTTATGCCGGGACAGAAGCTTTTTATATTTCCGTCTCAGCATAGTACGAACCTATATATTATTATGAATAAGGAGAATTACTATGTCAATGTCAAATGAAAAAATACCTTACAAGATCTATCTCGAAGAAAAAGAGCTTCCCAAGCAGTGGTACAATGTACGCGCTGATATGAAAAAGAAGCCCGCACCTCTTATAAATCCTGGCACAGGCAAGCCCTGTACAGCAGAGGAGCTCAGCCACGTTTTCTGCGATGAGCTGGTAAAGCAGGAGCTTGACGAGACTACACCTTTCATAGATATCCCACAGGAGATACAGGACTTCTACAAAATGTTCCGTCCCTCTCCTCTCGTAAGAGCTTATTTCCTCGAAAAGAAGCTGGGAACTCCTGCTAAGATATACTACAAGTTCGAGGGCAACAACACCAGCGGAAGTCACAAACTCAACTCTGCTATTGCTCAGGCTTACTATGCAAAAAAGCAGGGCCTCAAGGGCGTTACCACAGAGACCGGAGCCGGTCAGTGGGGCACAGCTCTTTCAATGGCTTGCGCTTACTTCGGCCTCGACTGCAACGTTTATATGGTTAAGGTAAGCTACGAACAGAAGCCCTTCCGCCGCGAGGTTATGCGTACCTACGGTGCAAATGTAACTCCTTCACCTTCAAACACAACAGAGATTGGCAGAAAGATACTTGAAGAATTCCCCGGCACTAACGGAAGCCTCGGCTGCGCTATCTCTGAGGCTGTAGAGGCTGCCACAACAAAGGAAGGCTACCGCTACGTTCTCGGAAGCGTTCTCGCTCAGGTACTCCTTCACCAGTCTATCATAGGTCTTGAATCAAAGGCTGCTATGGACAAGTACGGCATCAAGCCCGATATCATCATCGGCTGCGCAGGCGGCGGCTCCAACCTCGGCGGACTTATCTCGCCTTTCATGGGTCAGAAGCTCCGTGGCGAAGCAGATTATCGCATTATCGCTGTTGAGCCTGCATCATGCCCCAGCTTCACAAGAGGTACTTATGCTTACGACTTCTGCGACACAGGAAAGGTTTGCCCTCTCCAGAAGATGTACACACTTGGCAGCGGTTTCATGCCTTCACCAAACCACGCAGGCGGTCTCCGTTATCACGGCATGAGCTCCATACTCTCTGAGCTCTACGATCAGGGGCTTATGGAAGCTACATCAGTTGAGCAGACAGCTGTATTCGAGGCTGCTGAGATGTTTGCAAGAGTTGAGGGTATACTTCCCGCTCCCGAAAGCAGCCACGCAATCCGTGCCGCGATTGACGAGGCTCTCAAGTGCAAAGAAACAGGTGAGGAGAAGACCATCCTCTTCGGTCTTACAGGTACAGGCTATTTTGATATGTACGCTTATGGCGCATACAATGATGGTAAAATGAGCGATTATATTCCCACAGACGAGGAGATTGCAAAGTCACTTGCAAATCTTCCCAAAATCGAAGGCTAATAATAAAAAGGGTCTGTGATTACAGCCATATTGCTACTCGTAAACTCGCGTATTCTTAACAACACTGATAATCATATAACGCTTACGACGCGATTTATAAGGGGTGTGCATTTCGTGCGCCCGCAAAACCGATGAAAGCAACGGAAAGCTCCGCATGTGCGGAGCTTTTTTGATATATTCGTTTTATGTTAAGGACTGCAATAAGAACTTCTCACCGTCTTTTACCCTGACACCATAGAAATTATCCGAACCTTCTGCAATGTATGCAAGGTCGCTGCCTTGTATTTTCAGATTATTGACCTTATCAGAAGTATTCTCTGTCATAACAACAATATCATCTATTATTTTCCATGTTCCGCCACCTATATAGCTGCTAAAAACACCTGTGTAATATTCGAATGTCCCGTCAGTATTGAATGTGATAGTGAATTCGCTTCCGGTACCTTCCTTTTCGTATACAAATTTCTTTCCTGCAACAGCCAAGCTGTCAGTAATAACAGGCTTTTCAAGCGACGCCACAAATGCCATGCCGTTCACCTGAGAAATGTATATCTTACCCAGCTCGACCTGCCTAACTCCGCTTGTGCCGTAAACTGTTATCTCAGTCTCAAAGCCGTCGGGATAGCCAAAATTGTCGGAAGCCCAGAATGTATAGCCGTTTTTGCCGATATCGCATGACTTGCCTTCATTACTGATAGGTCCGCTGCCTGCTTTTATGTCCCAGTCCACAAAATGACCGTCGGCTGCTTCCAGTGAGATATCGTATTCCGGAGAAGCAAATTCAAGCAGTATACCTATTCCCGACCAGTCACTCATTGCAGGATTGTAATCGGTCTTTATAGTTACTATATCGCTGAGCTTGGGCTGCGTAAAGCTTATGCCTGAGTTGTCGAAAAGTGAATAAAACTTTTCTCCATCCTTCGGCTTAATGTCGAAGCCGTCAGAGCCCTCTGCAATGTATATCAGAGTACCGTCCTCATATCTGAAACGGTTTGTGCCAAACTGACCTGTCATAACAACAGTATTTTCTGATACTTTCCATGTTCCGGTGTCACGGGGAGCGTCAAAATCGCCTTCAATACATAAATAACTTCCGTTCCTTTGGGTCGATATGGCATATACGCCGAAATCAGTTGATTTTTCATACCTGAACAGCTTATTTGCTATCATGGAGCCGGTAATACTCTGAGAATCTTCTTTATCCAGTCCCAGCAGCTTGAGCTGTATCGCCTGTGCGTCGCCCACAGTCAGTCCGTTGCCGTCCATGTCACCGTTGAGTACGCCAAGCTCGGTAATATATCTGTTATCCTTTCCGTTCCTGCCGTACCTGTCGGGATTTGCAAGAGCCTGCATGATAAGCACAGCGTCTGCCATATCCACCTGTTCGTCGCAGTTGGCGTCGCCCCTGATAAAACCGTTTTCGTCCTGAACTGCAGCCACCTTGTCTATCCTGCCGAACATTGCAGGATAGGTCTCAAGGATATCGCTGTAAGAGATTTTGAGCTTCATGCCGACAGCAGGCGTGATATCACTGCCAAGTACCTGTGTTCCCATGGTCAGTCTATCGGCAGACCTCATCAAGCCTGAGCCCTCCGCAGGCTTGAGCAGCATGATATCATTATTTATTTCAAGGACCGTTACCATTGCGGTACTTGATGATGTTTCTTCATCATTAACGACTTCAACATCGAAGCTTACGTTATCCGCGTCCACGACCTTTACTTTATATGTACCTGCTATATCGCTGCGGAAATTAGTGCTGAGAACAACCGAAGGCGACTTGGGTATATCAGACTGATAGTCAAAAGCAACATCAGGGTAGGTATAGATCACCGGCTCACCGGAGCCGACAGTGACCTCAACCTGTATTCCTGTAAGGTCAATGCGTTCGCCTGTCCTGTATACAACCTTGTCGGGAGCCTTTACTATCCTGTAGGATATTTTCTTCGGAGCCGTTTCGATAAACTCCTCAACATCGTCGGTACGGATATCAATGGTTTTTTCATCGCCGCGCATAAGGACTATATAATCGGGAGTTCTGCCGGTCACTCCGCCCACAAGGAGCTTGAAGCCGTCCTCCAGCTCGAATTCCCATATATAGAGACCCGAACCGATGTCTCTGCCCTTGTAGTCCTCGAAGTCCTTCCAGTCGAGAGCACTGCCCTTCTTGGAAAGCTCCTTCACGATATCAAGGGTCAGAGTCTCAGTGCCTTTCAGCACTGTGGGGTCGTTTTCAGCATTCATTTCTGCTATAAAGGCTTCCACATCGTCTGTGCGGATATCAATATATTTTTCGCTGCCTGTATAGCGCAGTCTTGCATAGTCGATCTTATCAAGCGCTACACTTCCCACCATGAGAGTATAGCCTTTTCCAAGGTCATATTCAAGGATAAAAATTCCCGAACCTGCTATAACGCCCTTGAACTTAGCAAAATCATTCAACGTAAGAGCATTGCCTTTTTGGGAAAGCGCAATGACATCATCAAGCGTCATTTTTTCGCCTTCTTCAAACACACCAAGATCCTTGATCGTTGAATCATCAACGACCTCAACATCAAAACTTACATTATCCGCGCCCACGACTTCTACTTTATAAGTTCCTGCCTTATCGTTGCGGAAATCAGTACTGAGAACGACCGAAGGCGACTTGGGGATATTAGACTGATAGTCAAAAGCCACATCGGGGTATGTATAAACCACAGGCTCTTTTTTATCCTTTGTAACTTCTATTTCTATTCCTTTAAGGTCAATCTGTTCACCGAGCTTGTATTCCACCTTATCGGGGAGCTTGACTATTTTGTATTCAGGCTCTGCATAAACATCACTGATATCATTTTCCTTTGCAAGCGGAATAACCATATAATCGTTGCAAAGAGCATAAGTATATACATCGCCGACCTCACAATCAAGCGGATCAACAGTAAGAGTCGAAGCGAAATTGCTCAAGCCATAATAGTATTCTTTACCACCTGAATCCTTATATCTTATGCTCCAATGTGCTGAACCGTCATAGGTCTTGCTTGAAACTGTCAGTACTTTTTTCTCCATAAAGTCATCACATTTGCCAACCTTATTAAGCTTTGCTCCATCGTCCAACTGGTAATAGTAAGCCATTGCATATACGGGACTATCAGGTGCAGCCATGACCTTTGTCATTTCTATATTACCGTCGCCAATAAATACATCTCCGTAGGAAATATCGGCAGGTGCATCTTCCCATACTACCTTTTCAACCGTATAGCTACCATCGGATTTCTGGGCAAAATACCTGAGCTGTGTGGCTCCTTTACAAGTACCTACTGCTACATAGAACTCGTCTTCATCAAATTTGACGTTTGATGTGGAGGCAGCAATAGCTGTTCCCGTTATTGTAGGCAGCATCGTTGCTGTACACGATATAGCTGTTAAAAATGCAGTCAAAAACGAAATAGCTTTCTTTTTCATAATATCAACTCCTCATAAATAACTTAGTGGGCATTGTTGAATCCTTTACTACTTAGACGAAAAAAGTACTGCTTTGTCGCACCCAGATTTTAAAATTTTATCACGGACACTTTGTCATTTTAATAATATCACATAATTCCCGTGAAATCAACCATAAGTTTGCTATAATCCTTATATATATTTATATATAAATTACATATATCTCAAAGCCTCGCAGCACCGCGGAAAAACAGCGTTCCGGTCTGCACTAATTACACTAAAAAGCGGTAAAGCTCCCATAAAGTTTGTGAAATTTTTATCTTGAATTATGCGCGAAAAATGTGTATCATAATATGTACAGGCATATAAATAGAAACTGTAACAAGAAAGGATAAATATGAACAAAAGGAAGATAATATATCTCGCAGCAGCAGCCGTGCTGTGCATTTCAGCGGCTTCCTGCGGCGATAAGACGTCTTCGTCCGGCTCTTCCCCGGCTGTAACAGCAGTCACAACAAGCGTTACCACAGCTGCGGTCACGGAGACCACTGCGGCAGCCTCAACGACTACTACAGCCGCTGCGACTGAGGTCACAACTGCGGAGGAGGTCTCCGACGAGCACCTTGCCGATGCTGTAAGGCTGTTTGAAGCCATAAGCACAGCGGATATGATGCAGGCAGGCACAGGAGTTGAGATCGACGAGGAGGTCGTAAAGCAGATAAATATAAAGATAAACGGTAACGATTTCCCATCAAACTATTATCTTGTTACTGACAGCCGTTTTAAAGGTCTCGAACAAGTAAAGCAGTTCGTCGCCGACCATTTCTGCGGCGAGCTCCTTGAAAAGTACAAGGGTCTATACGAGGGCGACAATGCCTCCTTCAAGGAGGTAAGCGGAAGCCTTTACCTTATAAGCTCCGGCAGGAACGGCGGCTTTGAGTATACCGGTCAGCCAGAAATGACTGAATCCGCCGAGGATCACTTCACAGCGAAGGTCCCTGTTAATAATATGGGAATAGTTGAGAGCATGGTGGTAAAGTCCGTCAGCGAGGACGGAAAGTGGAAGGCGAGCACCTTCACCATAGGCAAGCACAAAGCCAATGAAAGATAAAAAGGACGGTTCTGTACCGTCCTTTTTTGCGTATATACAAAATTGAAAATCATTTTTAATATTTAATGGTTTTGTTGATTTTCAGTTCATTTATAGAGAGATTTCAGTACTCAGGATTATCCTCTCCACGTGACCTCTGTCATAAATTCATGAAAGCTTCAAGCTCCTCCGAGAACTGCTTATACATATAAAGAGTACCAAGCGCAATAAGAGGAAGTCTATTTTCTGCCGCATAGGAGAACGCAGCCCTTACTCCATCGGAATAGACTTTGTATGGCAAAGCCCTGATGCTCTTTTCCCAAAACGTCTCCGCAAGCGTAGAGCTGTCAAGAGAACGGGGATTATCTGGCGTTACGGTAAACACCGTGTCTATCAGTCCTTCAAGCATATCAGCATAGAGCCCGTACTCCTTATCAGCCATGACACCAATAAGTAGTATCACTCGTTTATCGAAATACCGGCGTATACTGTCTGCCGCGCAGCGTATGCCATCAGGATTGTGTGCTCCATCGTATATGATAAGCGGCTCCCTGCAAAGCACCTCAAAGCGCCCATGCCATTTCACGTTTTCAAGTCCATCACGGACAGCGCTTGCAGGTATATCCACGCCCTCGCGCCTCAGTATCTCCACACAGCTCAGCACATTCACTGCATTTTCGCACTGATATGTGCCAAGAAGAGGTATATGGAGTTTTTCGCCCTTATATACAATATCCGTACCATTTATTGTACAGCTCTCGTCAGACCAAGAGAACTGCGAATAATCTGGCAGAAACAGCTCCGCTCCCATTTTCTCCGCAGTATCCATGACTATCTCGTAAGCTTCCTCGCTATCGCCGCCGAAATACACGGGTCTGCCGCGCTTTATGATACCGCTTTTGTGGGAGGCTATCTCCACAATTGTATCTCCGAGGAAAGCGGCATGATCCTTCTGAACATTGGTTATCACCGATAATACAGGAGCTTTTATAACGTTTGTGGAATCGAGATCCCCTCCCATTCCGCACTCTACCAGCGCTATATCACATTTTTTTCGCATAAATAGCTCAAAAGCAGCGGCAGTGAGCACTTCGAACTCCGTAGGCTTTTCCGCCATACTCTCGCATATCGGTGCCATCTCGCCAATAAGCTCCGAGAATTCCTCCTTTGATATCTCCTCTCCACCTATACGAAAACTGTCCGTAACTCCGGTTATGGCAGGGGAAGAAAATCCTCCGACCCTATAACCAGCACTTTTCAGCACAGAGGTTAGCATAGCTCCGAATGAGCCTTTCCCGTTGGTGCCTGCGATATGTACTGTCTTCACCTTATCCTGCGGATTACCCATGAGTTTAAGGAGCTCGGTAATACGGGAAAGTCCAAGCACGCTGCCTCTTTCGGCAGCCTTTTTCAGATAATCCAGCGCTTCCGTGAAGTTCATTTTCTTCTTACCTTTTCAAGCTCTGCGGAAAATGCCTTGTTTTTGAGCATAAGATAAATAATGGCAGTTTCCAGAGCAGCTGTTATAAGATATATCGGCACTCGCAGTATAAGAGTCTGGAACGGAGTATGATAGTAAGCGTAAAGTCCGAAAGATGTGATAAGCATTGAGCCTACAATGTGAGCTGCAACGGTAGAAATAGCTATTCTCGGCAGAAGATGGTTCTTAATAGGTCGAAGAGCGTAATGAAACACCAGACCCGAAAAAAGTCCGATACAGGTTGAGCCTATGGTGATTATAGGGTTTATAGAATAGCCCTTGAGTATACACCCCAGCACGTCGGCAACAAGTCCGACCACCGCGCCTATTACAGGACCGAAGAAGATACCTGCCATCTGTATGGGCAATCCGCCGAAGCCGATACGGATACTGTTTCCGATATTTACAGCGCCGAATTTGCCGAGCACAATGCTCATTGCCACAAGGAGCGCCGCAACGATAAGCACCTTTGTGCTGCCGAAAAGTCTGATATCTTGCTTTACCGCAGCTTCTCTGTTGTTTGTAGTCATAAAAAAATCCTCCTTTTCCTCACTCATACGACAAGAAAAGAAGGCATAGTCTCTTTTTAATTGTCCTATGAAGCGGGATGCAAAATACGAACCGTAAGCCGAAGCTTTTCGTTTGACCGACAACTCCCCGTCCGGTCAACACTGGAATACCCATAGGTATAACGAACGCATTTTTACTCTTCAAACATTTTGATGCAGTACCTTACTGCACCTTTATTATACATTGTAAAAAGCCCTTTGTCAATAGGAATAACCACGAAAAACCGCTTTGTTATACTCTTTGTCAATTTGCTCTAAATGCATATAAACAGGTGGTAAAAATAGGTCAAAAAGCCGAAAATGTATAAACCCCTTGACAAAACATCACAATAGTGATAAATTATAATTAGCACTCAGAGAGATAGAGTGCTAACGAGATTGAAAGGTCGTGAGTGCATTGGACGACAGAAAGCTGAAAATACTTGCTGCCGTGGTTGACGAATACGTCCGGACAGGTGAGCCTGTTGGGTCAAAATCAATCTCACAGCTTGAAAATATAAACGTTTCTTCTGCTACTATCCGAAACGATATGGCAGTGCTAGAGCAACTAGGCTACCTCGAACAGCCTCACACTTCAGCAGGAAGGGTCCCCACTTTCAAGGGCTATCGCCTTTACATCGATGAGCTCATGACTCCCCACGATTTGCCAGAGGAGGAAAAGCTGAGACTCGATGAAATGCTGGGCGGCAAGGACACTCCGGAGGAGCTCCTTGTGCAGAACGCCGCTACCGCTCTCACTGAAATAACTCAGTGCGCTGCAGTAGTTACCAACGCAGTACCGCGTTTCTCGGTAATATCAAAGGTAGAGGTCATTCCCACAGGAAAGCGGCTTTATGTTATCCTGCTGATAACCTCAAACGGAAGCATAAAAAACAAGGCTTGCAGACTGGAATTCGACCTGAGCCACGAACAGCTCGATTTCTTTACACATTATATAGAAGAAAACCTCAGCGGTGTATCAGTCGATGACCTCTCGGAGGAAATGTTCGACAAAATGGTTGCCGCGGTAAGTGCCTATATGGTATCGCTCTCCCCCCTTGTAAAGGGTATATGCGAGCTTTCTGAGGATCTTCGCCAGCAGGAGATGACAGTCAGTGGAAGTGAAAAGCTTCTCTCCTGTGATGAGCTGGACAAAATGGAGGTCGTAAAATTCATTGAGCACAAGGACGGACTTTCCGAGATGCTTGAAAACGCTTTCAGCGGCATTCAGGTTAAGTTCGGCTCGGAGAACGACAGCTTCGCAATAGGCAATTCAAGCCTTATAGTATCAAAATACCGCAAGGGCGGCAAGGACGCCGGTTCGCTGGGAATAATAGGTCCCATGCGTGTGGACTACAAAAAGATAATTCCTTACGTCGAGTACTTGACGCAGAAGATATCTGCTCTCATGGACAGCGACGATGACATAACAAACGCTCCGTCAGATATACAGGAGCCGTAGAAAGGAGCAATGACCGATGGAGAAAAACGAGAATATCTCAGAGCCTCTCGATGAGCTCGACGAGGATATCACCGAGGATGCAGAGGAAGGTACCGACGACCTCGATGAAGCGGACGCTGCTAGCGAATACAACGATTCAGCTGCCCAGTTCGCTGACCTCGAAGACGCCCTCGCAGAGGAAAAGGATAAATACCTGAGGTTGTTCGCAGAGTACGACAACTACCGCAAAAGGACTGCAAAGGAGAAAACGGAGACATATCAGAACGCTTCCGTTCAGTGCGTGGAGAAGCTCCTCCCCGTGCTCGACAGCTTCGAGAGATCACTTGAAGCGGAATGTTCCGACGAGAACTTCAAAAACGGCATGAACATGATCTACAATCAGTTCAAAAGCTTCCTGACGCAGATGAACGTCAGCGAGATAGAAGCTCTCGGCACTGAATTCGACCCGAACCTGCACAATGCGATACAGCAGCAGGACGGAACGGACTACGCAAGCAATTACGTGTGCGCAGTGTTCCAGAAAGGCTATATGCTTGGGGATAAACTGATAAGACCTGCTATGGTAGCAGTGGCTGTTTAGCCGTTAGCCATTAACTTTGGCAGGACTTCATATCAATCAAAACAATTAAATCCGTCCGCAATGCGGACTCCATTGGCTAAAAGCTGATGGCTTATAGATCAGGAGGAATATATTATGGGAAAAATCATTGGTATCGATCTTGGTACAACTAACTCTTGCGTAGCTGTTATGGAGGGCGGTAATGCCGTAGTTATCCCCAACAGCGAGGGTGCAAGAACAACTCCTTCCGTCGTTGCCTTCACAAACAACGGCGAGCGTCTCGTTGGTCAGGTGGCTAAGAGACAGGCTATCACAAACCATGACAGAACTGTTTCTTCTATCAAGAGACACATGGGTTCTGATTATAAAGTAAGCATCGATGGCAAGAACTATACTCCTCAGGAGATATCAGCTATGATACTCCAGAAGCTAAAGGCTGACGCAGAGGCATACCTCGGCGAGCCTGTAACAGAGGCTGTAATCACAGTTCCTGCTTACTTCACAGACTCACAGAGACAGGCAACCAAGGACGCAGGTCAGATTGCAGGTCTTACTGTTAAGCGTATCATCAACGAGCCTACAGCAGCAGCTCTCTCATACGGTATTGACAAGGAAGAAGAGCAGACCGTAATGGTATACGACCTCGGTGGCGGTACCTTCGATGTTTCAATCATCGAAATGGGTGAGGATGTTCAGCAGGTTCTTGCTACAGCAGGTAACAACCGTCTCGGCGGCGACGACTTCGACCAGCGTATCATCAATTGGATAGTTGATGAGTTCAAGAAAACTGAGGGCATCGACCTTTCACAGGACAAAATGGCTGCTCAGAGACTTAAGGACGCAGCTGAAAAGTCAAAGATCGAGCTTTCTTCTACTACAACATCAAATATCAATATCCCCTTCATTACTGTTGACGCAAGCGGCACACCTAAACATCTCGACCTCACACTTACACAGGCTAAGTTCAACGAGCTCACAGCTGACCTCGTAGAATCCACAATGGGACCTGTAAGACAGGCTCTCAGTGACAGCGGTCTGAGCATATCTGAGATCAACAAGGTGCTTATGGTCGGCGGTTCTTCAAGAATCCCTGCTGTACAGGAAGCAGTAAAGAAGCTCATTGGCAAAGAGCCCTTCAAGGGCATCAATCCTGACGAGTGTGTAGCTCTCGGTGCTGCATATCAGGGCGGTGTTCTCGGCGGCGATGTCAAGAACGGTCTTCTCCTTCTCGATGTTACTCCTCTCTCACTCGGTATCGAGACAGCAGGAGGAGTATGCACAAGAATGATTGAAAGAAATACGACTATCCCTACAAAGAAGTCACAGGTATTCTCAACTTATGCTGACAACCAGCCTGCTGTTGATATCAACGTACTTCAGGGTGAGCGTGAATTTGCAAGAGATAACAAACAGTTGGGTACCTTCCGTCTTGACGGTATTGCTCCCGCTCCGAGAGGAATCCCTCAGATTGAGGTTACCTTCGATATTGATCAGAACGGTATCGTTCACGTATCCGCTAAGGATCTCGGCACAGGTAAGGAGCAGAACATCTCTATCACAGCTTCTACAAATATGTCCAAGGATGACATCGACAAGGCTGTAAAGGAAGCTGAGCAGTACGCTGCTGAGGACAAGAAGCGCCGTGAAGCTGTTGACAACAAGAACGAGGCTGAAAACCTTGTATTCCAGTGCGAGAAGGCTCTCACAGACTTCGGTGACAAGGTATCCGCTGATGAGAAGTCCAATATCGAGGCTAAATGCACAGCTCTTAAGTCCGCTATCGCAGCTGACAACAACGACGAGATAAAGTCACTTAAGGAAGATCTCCAGAAGGCATTCTACGACCTCTCCGCTAAGATATACCAGCAGGCAGCTCCCAACGGCGGACAGGGCATAGACCCATCACAGTTTGCTAATATGGGCGGTGCGGCTGACGCAGGTGCTCAGGGCGGAAATGATGACGGAGTAGTTGACGCAGACTTCACAGAGGTTTGATCTATGAATAAAAAATTGAAGACTGTTTTGATAATTGCCGCACTTATCGCATTGGCTTATCTTGGCTTTAAGGGCTTCTATAAACTTGCGAACGACGAGTTTTCGGGCTACGACGGCGGCAGAGGCAAATTTGAGGATTCAATTGAGAACAGTTGATAAGGCTTTTAGGGCGGGGAATTACTTCGCCCTAAAGGTGTATTTACAGACACGCAAATTAGTAAGTAGAAAGTAGTAAGTAGAAAGTAGTTTCAGCTTCTTCATACTACTCTCTACTCTCTACTTCACTACTCACTAATAAGGAGAATAGATATGGCTGAAAAAAGAGATTATTATGAAGTCCTCGGTATACAGAAGGGTGCTTCCGAGGATGAGATAAAAAAGGCCTTCCGTAAAAAGGCAAGAGAGAACCACCCCGACCTTCACCCCGACGATCCTTCCTATGTTGAAAAGTTTCAGGAGATAAACGAGGCTAATGAGGTGCTCTCAGACCCGGAAAAGCGTGCCCGTTACGACCAGTACGGTCATGCCGGAGTTGACCCGAGCTACGGCGGAGCTGACGGCATGGGCGGCTTCGGCGGCTTTGCCGATATGGACGATATCCTCGGCAGTATCTTCGGCGGCTTCGGCTTCGGCGGCGGCTCAAAGCGGTCAAACGTAAACGCTCCGAGAAGAGGCGCGGATATTCAGGAGACTGTTTCTATCAGCTTTATGGACGCCTGCAATGGCAAAAAACAGGATCTCAAAATAAACCGCATGTGTGTATGCGAATCCTGTAAGGGCTCTGGCGCAGAGGCAGGCTCAACTCCAGATATTTGTCCGGACTGTCAAGGAAGAGGTACTATCAAGGCTACTCAGCGCACTCCCTTCGGCGCTATTTCCTCAACAAAGCCATGTCCACACTGCGGAGGCAAGGGCAAGATAATCAAGAACCCGTGCAGCAAGTGCCGCGGCGTAGGACGTATAAGAGTACAAAAGACCGTATCCGTGGATATTCCGGCCGGTATTGATGACGGACAGACACTGCGTATCGGCGGTCAGGGCGACTGCGGCGTTAACGGCGGTCCCAGTGGCGATCTTCTCGTTGGCATCAACGTAAAGTCCCACCCCATATTCAGACGTGAGGGCTACGACATACACTGCGATATCCCTGTTACTTATATGGAAGCTGTTCTCGGCGCCGAGATAACAGTTCCCACTATCGACGGAGACGTAAAATACACAATCGGCGAGGGCACTCAGACAGGCACTATTTTCCGCCTCAAGGGCAAGGGTGTTACACGTCTTCACCGCACTGACCGCGGAAACCAGTACGTAAAGATATACGTAGAAGTACCAAAGAATCTCACAAAGAAGCAGAAGGATCTCCTGAAAGAGTTCGAGGCTTCACTCAACGAAAAAAACTACGCAAAGCGCCAGAGTTTCTTTGAGAAGCTCCGCTCAAAGCTTGATTTTTGACAACCAATACAGACCTGTCGTGCCATAAGCGGCAGGTCCGCTTTTTATACCGAAAGGAGGCTGTTTATGTTTGAACAGGATTATATCATGCGGCAGATAAAAGAGATGACCGCTGTTATCGCAAAGGTGGTCTTTGGTGCAAAGGTCGAGAGATCCTTTGAAATGCTTCAGGAAGTCGAAAGACAGAAGGCGTTCGCCCTTATAGAGCAAATGCGCAGCGGCGAGCCGAAAGGTGCTGTTGAGGAGCTTGATCGGCTCTCTGATAACAACACCAAGGAAAACCTGATGATAGGTCTTGAATTCTATGCCCAGCTCAGCGATATGGACGATGATTTCTTTGATGATAACGGCTACAGCCTTATAATGGCTAAAAAGGACTTTGAGCACTTTGCGGAAAAGTTCGGCTTAGAGCATATAACAGAGCTCTACTTCGGCAGCAGTGACGAGGATAAATAATTCAAAAAAGACCTGCAAATAAAAGTCAAGCCCTAAATTGAAAAAAATCAGAAAAGATTTTCCAGTTCAAAAAATAGTACGACAAAAAGACTGCCGAAGCAGCCTGAAAAAATGTTCATTGAAATTGTTTTTAAGATATTGCGTC
>JAGCWY010000143.1 GCA_017961625.1 Ruminococcus sp.
GACGCAATATCTTAAAAACAATTTCAATGAACATTTTTTCAGGCTGCTTCGGCAGTCTTTTTGTCGTACTATTTTTTGAACTGGAAAATCTTTTCTGATTTTTTTCAATTTAGGGCTTGACTTTTATTTGCAGGTCTTTTTGGACAGACTGAGGCAGCCATTACGGCTGCCTTTTCATTATACTTCGTACTTTTCAAGTTTCAGCAGAGATATCTTTTTATCAAGACCGCCTGCATAACCTGTCAGATTGCCATTTGCTCCGACTACTCTATGACATGGGACGATTATTGATATGGGATTATGTCCCACTGCACTGCCGACTGCTTGCGCTGACATATACTCAACTCCTTGCTTTTCTGCGAGGATACAAGCTATCTCGCCATATGTCATAGTTTGTCCGTAAGGTATCGTCAGAAGTATATCATAAACAGCTTTGCGGAAGGGCGTTGTATGAAGACTTATCAGCGGAGTAAAATCGGGAACTTTCCCATTGAAATAGGTATCGAGCCAATTGCAGGTCTGAGTGAATACTTGCAACTCTGATTCGTTGCTTTTAGCAATAAGATCGTGTGGATAGAATTTCTGCTCGTCGAACCATAAGCCTGTTAGTGCTTCGCCGTCACTGGCGAGGGTGATGCCTCCGAGGGGAGAGGTATAGTGAAATATGTTATTCATTATATCTTACTTCAATCATGTGTTTTTTAGTGTATATCTCGGACCTTCTTCGCCGATTGTTCCGTTAGGGACAAATCCGCACTTATCAAGCACTCTTTTTGAAGATATATTATCTTCATTTGTTTCAGCTTCAAGAGCAGTAACATTTGACTGTTTAAGTGCCCATTCAGATACTGCTTTCACGGCTTCGGTAGCATAGCCGTTCCCTTGATACTCATCGTTGATACCATATCCTAGCTCAGCGATACCATCATGTGAAAGACCTTTAAAGCACATTTCACCGATATGCGTTCCGTCTTTCAGCTCAAGCATCCATATCGCATACCAATCCCACTGTTCGGGATTATCAAGGCAACCGTTCAGCATTTCGGTGTATGCAGCTTTAAGGATATCAACTGTTTGTGCTTCTATAAATACTTCCATCTGCTCTTTTGAAGCAGGGTACAATTTCAAGCGTTCTGTTTCAATCATAGTAGTCTCCTTATGATTTTTATTATATCATGCCTGATATTTTATCTGAAAATAATCAAGATAAGCCTTGAAGCGGTCCTGTGCGGTCAGTACGGTATCCGTCAGCCAGCCGCGTTCCTGTTCACAGTTTTTTAATCCGCGATAGTAGAACATCTTCAGATCATCGGATATAATAAACGGAACAATGCTATTGCATAAGCACTCCTTAAGCATAATAAGTCTGCCTACTCTGCCGTTGCCATCCTGGAACGGATGTATAGCTTCAAACTGATAGTGGAAATCTATAATATCTTCAAGAGAAACGTTTTTCAAATCGCTGTATTGAGCTATGAGCTTTTTCATTCTTGCGGGTACTTCATCAGGTGATGCAGTAATCTCTCCGCCTACTTCATTAGCGAACTTCTTATATTTGCCTACAGCAAACCAATCTTTCCTGCTGTCAGATGTGCCTGTTTTCAGTATCTTGTGAAGTTCTTTGATAAAGGCTTCTGTAAGCGGCTTATCAGCGTTTTCGATAACATAGTCTATGCAGCGGAAGTGATTGACCGTCTCAACAATATCATCAACGTTAACGGCTTCATTCTCAAATCCTAAGGTGTTGGTCTCGAAGATATAGCGTGTCTGATCATGCGTGAGCTTACTTCCCTCAATATGGTTCGAGTTATAGGTAAGCTCTATCTGGAGCTTATGATATATGCCGCCGTGCTGATTACTATGTTTTTGCTCTCTGAGAATTTCTAGCAGTGTCTCAGGACGTTTCAACTTGCGGCGTTCAGGTCTTTTGGCATCGGCAGGAATTTTCCATGTTTTGCCGATAAGAACAGCTCCTTCGATTCGTCTCTCCGCACAGTAATTGCGTACTGTACGCTCGGATATTCCCCATAATTCAGCCATTTCAGCTACGCTTTTGTATTCCATACTACCACCTCCGTAAATCCATTATAACATATTATCGGCAAGAAATCAACAACAATTCAAAGAAAATCTTGCCGATAAAAATACGACGGTCTCGTTCCTTATTGCTAAGAGCTGTCTATTGTGATATAATTAGAAAAAACAAGGAAGTGATAATGTGGTAAAAACTATTTTATTCCCATCAAGTTATTTTTCGATAAGAAATGTTGACGAAGATTTAAAAGCTGAGTATGATGCAGCTGTCGAGACAGGATTGTTTGATAACGTTCTTTTTTCTTATGACAAATGGTTCAACGAAGATAAGCTTGTGCTAAATCAACTTATAGATGAACCTTGCGAGGCAATATACCGTGGCTGGATGATGAAGCCTGAGAAGTACGTAAACTTTTATAACCAGCTAAAAGATAGGGGAATAACGCTTGTAACATCTCCAAGAGAGTATGAGCACTTCCATATATTTCCTAATGTTTACCCTGAAATTGTTTCAGATACAGCTCAAATGATAGTATTTCCTGACGGCAATAATCTGAATGTTGAAGAACTGAAAAAGAAGTTCAACCGTTTTATGGTCAAGGATTACGTTAAGTCTGTAAAAGGAACTTCTTTTCCTAAGTACTTTGATGAGAGTATTACTCAACAGGAATTTGATGAGCAAATGGAAAAGTTTTATAATTACAGAGGCAATCTGTATACAGGCGGCATTTGTATAAAAGAATATCTATCATTAAAACTATATGGTGATAGGACAAACGAGTACCGAGTGTTCTATGTAAACGGCGAGATTGCTACAATCAGTCGAAACTCAGGACAAGGTTCTTATGCACCGTTACCACCTAAAGATTTAATTGAAAAATACAAAAGCCTTGATAGTACTTATTATACCCTTGATTACGCTGAGCTTGATGATTGCTCATGGAGAATACTCGAAGCCGGTGACGGGCAGGTATCAGGATTATCCGATAATCAGGATTACCGTTCATATTTCAGAACGCTATATCATTGCTTCAACTAAAAATCTTTTGAACGACCGCAGGAAATCTGCAGTCATTCTTATAACAAAAAAGTCCTCACAGTCATGCTTAGTATCCTACGCTTAGTAGACTTTGCGTAAAGGTATTCTTTAGCATCGTCCAGATTCAGTGTAAAATAGCCAATCTGAGTATATTTTGGAATTACTTTCCTTCGTTGATTGCAGCCTGTTCTGTGGATAGGGTGGCAATCAAAATGCGACTCATAAAAGGCTATATTTCACCGTGAATATGACGCTGTAAAAGTCCTCCATTGTCAGCAGTTATGATTACAAAAAACAAAAGCAGAAACAGATAAGAAGGCATCTTTTACGTCTGCCTTCAGTTTTGTCATTTGCCTATAAGCTTTAATATCTCTGCAGGCTTCAAAGTCTTACCAGAGGAAACGAGCTTCTCATTGACAACGAGCGCAGGCATTGACATAGCACCGTACTCCATTATCTTCTGCAAGTCAGTGACATACTCGACCTCGATGCCCATACCCTCAACTGCTTTGACAGTGTTATCGTAGAGCTGATGACAGGCTTTACAGCCCGAACCGAGCACCTTAATACAGCAGATACCATCAACAGACTCACCGCAGCAAGTCGAGGTTATTTCGCTTGCAGTCTGCTCTCCGCCGCAACAGCAGCAAGAAGTTTCCGCTTTCTTTTCTTCCTTTTTCTTACCAAACAATGCCATGACAAATCCCTCCTAAATAATATAATTTTGAATGATATTGAAGAAGTATCCCACAAGGATAATTCCGACCGTACATATAGCGATGAAAATGCCTAACAGCTTGGGCTTTATCGCTTTTTTCA
>JAGCWY010000144.1 GCA_017961625.1 Ruminococcus sp.
CAACAAGGCTGACGGCACACATCATAATTACCTGTTCTGGGACGCTGTGAACTGCCGTACAAGATTCGACTTCTCTGAAGGCTTCTGCGTTGCAGGAAATGATACCGAGAGCTTTCTAAAGGAAAAGCTCACATATATGGGACTGATCGAGGAAGAAATGAACGAATTTATCGTATACTGGCTGCCGTTAATGGAGCATAATGCGTATAACCTCATATCGTTCCAAGGAGCGGCATATACTGATTCAGCCAAACTGAACATTACTCCTACACCTGACAGCCTGCTCCGCATATTCATGGCTTACGTTCCACTTGAAGAGAAAGTGGATATTGAGCCGCAGCAGCTTGAGACCTTTGAGAGAAAAGGCTTCACAGTTGTTGAATGGGGCGGCAGCGAGATCAGGTCATAAACATATTCAAATATATCACACATCAGATATCCGCCTGTGGGCGGATATCTTTATACATAATTGCAATTTTTCTTGACGCTACGATTATTTTATGATACGATATTATCAACAAAAGAAGCAAAAATACATAATGCCTAAAGGAGGTTAAAAACTATGAGGATATCACGCATCTTTACTGCATTTACCACAGCAGTCTTGCTGCTGTTTTGTTCATGCAAAATCCCTGCTGATACTTTTCCGACTGTTCATGCGGAAGAAGTGTCGGATAGTATAGAGCTCCCTGAATGGGTACCGCAGAGCGATCATGCTGCCTATCAGTTCTTCACCCTTCATGGCGGAACATACATACAGGACAATCTTCTGTGCGTTACTTTCTGCAAAAGTTGTTCTCCGAATGATAGTATACCGAAAGCAGAATACATTGTTTCTGTTACCGAGGGCGTAATGAAAAAAGTGTTCCATGAACAGTACCGGATCAGCTCGAATATGGATATCGAGATATTCGTCTACAAGCCTGTAAGCGCAGGCAGTTTCAAGACTTCACTTACCAGTCCGTCAGCGGATACTCTCACCGATTTTGACGGTAATATTTATATTCCTTCTTATGATTTTTTCGTTGATGATATGCTGAATATCACCGAAACTGATCTCTATGCCAAGCTCCCCGACTGCATAACTGAGTTCGAGGAATTCTACAAAGAGCATGACACAGTTTCAGTCATTGATGATAAGATTGTATTCTGTCTGCCAAATCCTACAAATATGTTTTCTAAATGGCAGGAGGGTTACTGTTCCGAAAACATACGTCAAACAGCAAAATGGAGTTGCTCAAAAAAGACAGAATTTGCAGGCTTTTTTGGAGGTCCGAGATCTATGGCGGATATTGCAGTATATGAAGCGGTTTCGGAAGGACCTGTGTATGTACGCTGGGACGTGGTCGATATATACCACCCTGACGATATTTACTATGGCTTTGCAGCTGCCTATCAGGATACATCATTTAAAACTCCTGCACTTTCAAAGGGAGATGCAAGAATAAAGATAACCGACTATGAAACAGGCGAACCTGTGATAATTGATGAGGATACAGACTTCAGTATTAATCGGAAAACCAGTGTAATAAACAAAAGTACACTTATTTCTCCTATATCTTCAAATCCGTGTGTTATACCTGATCTGTGTAAGCCTGTGAAAGGCTTTCAATCCGATGAGTCGGAAAAAGGAACTATCCCGTTAATCGCCGATGCACTCGATTTCAATCTTGTTATTCCGGATGAATATGAAATTCCAAAGGATGAATTCGGCGTTGAACAGAAAAATGCTTATATGACGATCACAGTAGTTAATGGCGAAGCATATGATATAGAATACAGGATCGCAGCAAAACTGTCGGGAGATGTGAACGGTGACAGTGAATTCAATACCGCCGACCTTGTAACTCTCCAGAAATGGCTGCTGGGCAAGTCCGATACAGTATTAAAGAACTGGAAAGCAGCGGACTACTGCAATGATAACGTAATTGACTCATTTGATCTCTGCCTTATGCGAAAAGCTCTTATCATCGCACAGCAGGAGCCTCCGATAACTCTGTTCGTACTGGATCAGTCACGCACATATAATACCGAAAAGGGCGTTGAGGAACGCCGTATCATAACTTGTCTCGAAAATACCGATTTTGAAGAAAAGGAAGATATACTCAGCCTTACGCAAAAAATATCGGATAATATCGATAAATATGAAAACATGAAGCTGAAGCAGCTTGATTTTTCAATCGCTGATTACGGCGAAGATGTTCTTTATCTGGTATATCGCAAGCCGGATCAGGAGCCTGACAGAATGGTGATCTGCACATATGGAGAAAGCTGTTCATGGCTCGACGACAAGGACGTTCAGGAGCTCGTCATACTATTGATTGAAAACGGATATTTTGCTGCAGAATCTGATACTTTAGCATATAAGGAAGCACAATAAATGTACATATTCCGCTAAAATGATATCAAATCATATTAGTTTCCATTATTATAAAATAATACTGATATAAAGAACGGCAGCCAAATGGCTGCCGCTTCATTATCTGTACAGTTTAGGTATATGGTCCGATACTATTCTCGCTTGTTAACTCCTTTTATTTATCATATGTGTAATCGCCGTTCCAGTAGTGGGCTTTGATTATCGAACCGCTCTTTGCGTCTATCGTAACTAAACTGCAGTCGTTCACGGTGAATTTGTAGTAAAGGTTACCCTGACCGTCTGCCTTAAGAAGATATGTGCCATATATTTTGTTGTCATTATAGAGCTTTTCAGAATTCGCTTTCGCGTCCTCATAAACGGTTGTGCAGGCTTCCTCTGTCAGAACGAGATCACTCTTGGTGAATGTGGCATTTATTACTCCATAATTAAAAGATCTTAAAAACTCATCAAAATCAGTCTGAACCTTTGTAGTCGAGGAAACGAAATAAAGATCGGGATAATTATTTTTAATATGTTCAAGCAGAAGATCCGAGTAGATTATCACACCGTTCTGTACGCCTTTGCTTCCTGCGAAAAGCTCACACAGGGCATTGCATTTCCTGTCGGTGAGATGTTCAGGCTTTAAAAGCGAATTGCTGAAAGTGAGCCTTGAGGAAATACCGTATTCATTCATAAGTGCGAGTACATCTTCGGCTTCACATTCGCCGAATCCGGCACCTCCGCCGCCCCAGATACAGTCTGCCGGAGCACCATAGACAGATGCTATTTCACACCAGTCGTAAAAATATTCCCAGTGCTCACGGTATAGTGGCAGAAACACACTGTACAGGTCATAGGACTCAAACAGCCCTGGAAGATGAAAATAAGCTTTATCAGTCATTGTTTTTCTTCACGCACTTATTCATTGTTTCATTAGCTTCTTCATCCCAGACCGTTCTCTCAGGGCCGAGAGTGCCATACATCGTATTCTCAAAAGAGTATACACTCTTGCCTGTTTTGATAAGTCTCTCGTTGTCGACATCATCGCTGAATGTACCGAGACGGGCGTAAATATCCTGAGTAATCTCATAATCATACTGCTCACGCCCCTCACGGCTGGTGTACATTATTTCCGCAAAGTATCGTTTCGTATCATTATCATAGTAAGCTGTCCAGTTATTGCCTTGTTTTTTATTTTTCATAACAGTTATCCTTTTTCATTTTCATATCAATATTATTCAATTCATCACGACTGATCTGCGGTATTTTTACAACCGTTCCTTTGTCAAGATGAACATTGAGGGATAATCTATACTTTTAGCTCAGTCTCATCATCGGTGACAAGCCAGTATTCTTTAATTTCATCCGGTTCAATAGGAATTATCTATTTATCATCATTCTTTATCACATTGCCAAAGTAAATAACATATGCAGACATCATCCACTGATTGAATATTACAAGATGACGAATACCCTTGCTGTCTGTGAAGATGTATTCTATTTCGCCGACATCTCCTTGTATCGACCATGAAATAATACGCCATTTGTCACCAATATTCTCAGTATCATTAAATTTGCTCCCGCCATAGTCTTCAAAGTCTTCGTAAACATAATGCGGAGGGAGCAGCTCTGCAATTTTATGATAGGGCAATACCTCTTATGACTTTTTACAATTATAGCATATTTGACGGACACAAATCTATATTTCAGTTTCCCGAAAGTGTGTCTATAAGATCATCCCAACTGCTGAGATGCAGATAAGGAAAATCAATCATGATCTTATCATTTCTCTCGTGAAGTCTGCTCGGAACGCTCCTGTTATCATAGAACACAGGGAAAAGACCTGCTTCATGTGCTCCGATAATATCGGCTTCCTTATTATTTCCGCAGTACCATATATCAGTTTTATCAAATCCGGACTTTCGTACTGCCATATCAAAAATATGCACATCGGGCTTACGGAAAATATACTCACTTGAGGTTATTACAAAATC
>JAGCWY010000145.1 GCA_017961625.1 Ruminococcus sp.
ACGTTACCCTTTCTCTCTGCTCCGTCTCCGGGTGGACGCCAGTCGCCCCAGCCTTCAACGATGTAGTATTCCATAAGAGGATTTCTTGTCCATCCGTATACGCACATATACGAATTTCCTCTTGGTGTATACTCTACATCATAAGTGAGTACGATCTCTCCAAAGGATTTGTAGCTCTTCTTCTGGCTGTCGAAGTTCTTGCCCATACGAGCAAGGAAGTTTTCAATGTTGCTCCATGAGCAGGTGAATGATCCTGCGCTGGGGTTCATTGATGCCTGACCCTGTCCGTTCTGATTCCACATCTCGTAGTCGTAACCGCCGATGTTTCCTCTTGTCTGCTGGTCAGCTGCGTTTACAGCTGTCGGCAGACCCGCAGCCAACATAAGTGCGGAAACTGTACAGCTTACTGCCTTTTTAATGTTTTTAAAATTCAAAAAAATCACTCCTCATTATACAAAGTTTATTTGCTTTTTTGCCTAAGTTTTTTCTGTCCTCCTCTTAGTTAAAGTAGGATAAAAATCCTCCAAATTCCCGTTCTTATTTATTTATTTCACTCTAAAATATACACCATCTGTAAAGATTTGTAAAGATTATACAGCAAAAAGAGCAATATATGTTCACAAAAAGCAATAAACGACAAGCCACTCATAAAAATAATCACCGAAAAATCTGAGGTCGGCATAGTTTTTTGCCTGTATTTCCTTCTGAACTTGACAACGTAAAAATATTGTCATATAATATTTATATATCATCTCAGCACGTTATATAACTACAGAAAGGATCTTTAGCAATGGAAAAATGCAGCGATATCAGAAAACTCGAAAACATCACAGCTCCCGACGGTCTGACATGCCCCGAAGTAATGGACTCATGCTGCGAGCTTGGCAGTATCTCTCCCGATAAGATACTCGACTTCGATATAGTTGTCGTCGGAGCCGGTGCAGCAGGCGTTCCTGCGGCAGGCTGGGCAACTGAGCTCGGCGCAAAAACTGCTCTCCTGCAAAAGGAACCCACCGTGGTATCACAGGGCAACTGCGGCTCTGCTATAATAAAGTCGCGCTCCACCGAGGCAGGCATTGCTAAATGGATACACCATACAAACAGTCTCTGCGACTGGCGTGCGGATACGAAACAGCTCCGCGCTTATGCCGAATACTCCGAGGAGGCTATGATGTGGTTCCTCAACCGCGCTGGTCTCACGGATGAAACGGAATACGGCGACGGAAGCAGGGTTGACAGCAACACCGACAGCGCAAAGCTCCTCAACGACGGCGGCAGGCTCTGCGCATTCAGAAGCACCAGCGGAGACTTCACTGGCTTGTGGAAGGACCGCGGCAACACATACGACTACGGCACGGACCACTGTTACTTCTGGGCTCCGTGGATAGGTCCCAAGCCGCTGAATGTTGGCAACGCCCTCCAGAACGTCCTTAATAATATACAGTCTCAGCACGGCAACCTTGAAGTATTCTACTCCACCCCTGCCGTTAAGCTTGTAACAGAGAACGGCAGAGTGACCGGCGTTATCGGAAAGAATCACGACGGGAAATACATACAGTTCAGCGCCGCAAAGGCTGTTATCCTCGCAACGGGAGACTATACCAACAACCCCTCGATGGTAAAGCGCTGGTGTCCGGATATTGCTGAATTTGACAAGAAGCAGTTCGGCAAGACCGGCGACGGTCACGTCCTTGCAATAAGCGCAGGCGCTGAAATGGAGAATCTCGGGCATACCAAGATGATGCACGATTTCGACTCCGCCCTCATGTTCGAGGAGCCCTTCCTCTATCTCAACATGAACGGAGAACGCTTCACCAACGAGTACACAGGCTTTGTATATATGGGCAATCTCCTGAAATATCAGCCGAAATACAAGGGCTCAATGCTTGACAGCGACCACAAAAACGGCTCAAAGGGCTGGTACTGCGCGATATACGACTCGGACTATGTCAACTGGAGCAGCGACGAATTTGTTGCCGGCATGGTCCCGCCATTCGTTATGGAGAAATTCATACCCGGCGCCGTGGAGGAGCCGCAGGGAGTTTTCAGAAACCTCATCGACCTCCACAGGTGCGACACCCTTGAAGATCTGGCAAAGGAGCTTGACATACCCTATTATAATATGAAGGCTTCCGTAGACAGGTACAACGAGCTCTGTGAAAAGGGCTGCGACACCGATTTTGGAAAGCCTGCAAAATATATGCATAAGATAGCAAAAGCTCCCTTCTGGGGAGCCCGTAAGCATATCCGTGTTTCCGCGGAGGTATCGGGAGTAAAATCCAATGAGAACGGACAGGTACTCGGCAAGGACGACAAGCCCATAGCCGGACTTTACTGCGCAGGAAATCTTGCCGGTCAGTTCTACGGCGGAGCGGACTATCCCTTCCACCAGACCGGTCTTTCTCTCGGAAGGTGCTACACCTTCGGCATGATAGCCGCAAGACACGCTCTCGGCAGGCTGTAAGAGTCTGAGCCCCATAATAACAGAAAAGCCATAGTATTTTGATTAAATTCAGAATACTATGGCTCATTTTTTATGTCAGCAGATATTACTTGCTCTCCTCAGACTTCTTTACGCCTGTAACATCGGAAATATCCACCTTCTCGGTCTGTCCTGTCTTTACGAGGACAGCGTTTATATCACCTACAAGTGAAATTATATCGTTTATGGACTTGTTGATAGTCTCCGAGCTTTCATTTGTAATGGTAACGTTATCGTCGAGAGCGCTGAATGCATTTATCGTGGTCTCAAGTATAGAAGTGAGCTGTGATACGCTGTCAGCGTCCATTGTGGAGTTATCGTTACAGAAGGAAACAACGTTTTCAAGCAGATCCTTTACCACAGCTGCCCTCTCGCTGGTAGCCGAGGTCGATTCGCCGATATTCTGCATATTATCGGTGATCTTTGAAACATTTTCCTTAAGCTTGTCTGAAAGTGCGAGCACCTCCTCGGTGATCTCGGCAAGCTGCTCATTCTGTCTGTTGAGGGCAGAATGTCTTGCAATAAGCACCGATTTAGCGTGAACGATACAGTTATCGGGAGTATTGAGACCTCTGTAGATAGCTGTAGCCATATCGCGGCAGGTATTGTAGCCGCAGGCGTGACAGTCGTACTTTCTGTCCTCCTCGGTATGCATACCCATTTTCTCGAATATAGGATCGAGCTGTGCTATATTCGGGATCGGAGAAGGCATAGAGGGCTTGTAGTTCCTGAGGAAATCGGCGATACGGAGCTCGTCGTCGAACTTCTTGAAGAGCTTGTCGTCGCCTCGTCCCATGATACCTGTGGACTTGCGGCGGCTCTTTGCCTCTGTCTCGATAGCTCTTGTTGTAGCCATAACGTCGAATACTGTCTGATTAGTACCGGAAGCAGGTCCGATATTGCAGCCGAACTCACATGAGAGCACGTCGAATACCTTGGGGTGCTTTGACTCCGGCATTCTTCCGTACATATCTATCTCGGCGAAAACCTTGTGTACGCCCTCGGAATTAGTAATATTTACATCGGGATCATGCATCCATATATTGTCTCTGAGTCCACCGGGACGTGAATATATGGAGCCGAGCTGACCCTGCATATCATCGAACTTGTACTCAAAGTTCTCAGAGGTATCTATGGGTATAATTATATCGTTTCTCTCGAAATACTCGAGAAGCTTCTTTATAGTAACGTTATACTTTACGAGTCCTGTTTCCTTCGCTTCGTAGGACTCAGCAATACATGGCGAGATAACTGCGATTGGATTGTTTCTGCGCAGATACTTCTGTATATATATTGAACTGCACGCGATGGGACTGTGTATAGGTGAAAGATTCTGGAGCAGCTTAGGCTGGTATATCTCAATATACTTTACTATAGCGGCACATGGCTGTGCTATGATATTACCTATCTTATCCTGCTCAAGTGTTCTTACGTGAGCCCATGTGCAGATATCCGCACCGAGAGATACGTCGAATATAGTACATCCCTGTTTCTTGAACCAGTCAAGAACACCCTTCCACTTTGTGGGAAGAATAGTCTTGATAGCCGGAGAAGCCATGATGATAATCTTTTCCTTGGAAAGATCCGTGATACACTCGTCAGTATCGTCTATGTAATCTCTTGCGCCGTGATTACACTTCTTTACACATTCACCACAGGCAATACACTTATTATTATTTACCATAGTGATGAAGCGTCCGTCCTCAAGCTGCTTGGTCATATTAGCTTCAGGCGCAGGACATTCTCTTACACAGGCGTTACAGCCCACGCATTTTTCAGGTTTTACAATGATCAATTCACTCATAATTATAAAAACTCCTTATGACATTTCAGAATCTTATCAAGACTTGTTCTTTCCAATCGAATTAGCCTTGGCTGCAAGAGCTGCAAGGTCTATTTTGCCGCCCTTCTTTTCACTCTCAGGCTTATCGCCGCTGTTCTTCTGTTCCTTATCCGCTGCGTCCTTTGCGTCATCGTCCTTCTTGCCGCCTATAGAGTCAGCCATCTGCTTAAGCTTATCGAGCTCCTCCTGCTTTTTGCGCTTGTCCTCGTTGCTCCTCATCTTTTCAGAGAGCAGCTCAGGCTGTTCAGGGATCTCAGGCTCGAATACCTCAGGCTGCTTGAACACAGGTATACCGCCCTCCTTAAGAGCATTTTCCGTTCTGTTCAGGCACTCGTCGGCTTCGATAAGACGGCTCAGGCCGTCCTTGCGGAAGCCCTCCAGCGCGTCACGCACCAGACCCATGTGCTTTTTAAGGGAATTGACGTTATCAAGTACGGAAGCTCTCAGGTTATTTGAGGCAACGCTCATCTGTTCAGCCTGATTCTTTGCTTCTGCGATTTTCTCAGCGGCTGTTCTCTCAGCCTCGAATATTATTTGCTCAGCCTCAGTATTCGCTTCCGAAACTATATCCTCGGCGAGCTTCTTTGTCTTGAACTCGATTTCGGCAGCCTTTGACTTTGCGGCTCCCTCCAGCATTGACGACGACTTCTGAGCTTCTATAAAGACATTACTCAGAGCCATTGCCTCGTCCTGTGCCATAAGCGCGGCACATTTCGACTCTGCCGCCTTGAGTTTATCCTTAAGTTCGGCTATTTCATCCTTCAGGGACTTGATTTCCACAAGCAGATTGCTGTTTTCGTCATCTGTAGCCTTAAGCTTAAGAGAAAGAGTATTGTTCTGAACCTGTATCTGGGTAAGCTTTGCACGCTCCTCCGAAAGCACAGTCTCAAGAGCCTTCTCCTGTTCTGTGCCCTTTTTGTATGCTTCATTCAGGAGTTTTGTCTCTCTCAGTTCGTTTCTGAGATCGTGTACCTGTTCATTCAGAAATTCTATCCTTTTTACTACGGCTTCCTTCTCGTAGCCGCCGAAAGTCACTGTTTTGATAAATCTTGGTTCAGCCATATCTTATATCCTCCTTATAATACCCGACAGCCGTATTTTCTACAGCAAGCCACACCTATCGAGTATTGATACATAATTATTATACACCAAAACGGAATTATAGTCAATAAAAAAACTGCACAAAAAAGAGGGCGGTTTTATGTAAAGCGCCCAATCTGTTTGTGCAGTTCAACTTATCTGTGGATATCACCACTCGTTTTCGCTTTCGGCTATGAGCTTTTTGACCTCCTCGTTCTCATAGAGACCGAGGTCGAAGAGTCTGTCAGCCTGTTTGCTAGTAATCTTTCCCTGATCCGTGAAAACGAACTGGCCATGGTGCTGCTCTGTGCCATTCCACGAATCTATTACCTGTAGCCAACCACGTCTGTCAAGCTCTGTTTCAGGGTATTTTGAATCGGGATAGAATTTTTCCACTATCATTTTAGCGCATTTGCTGTGGTTGGTGAAAGCGCAGGAATAGGTATCGCCGTCGGGAGATATCCAGCCCAACTTGAAGTCAGGAGAATTCTTCGCGAACATCTCCTCCAGCTCCAACGGCTGCTCCTTGTCTGATTCTATTATCTTAATAAATCCGTAATCATTTTCTCTGAAATGATAATATCCGCCTCTTCCGTCAAATACTACCGGAAGCTGTTCCTCAGCGATTATGCCTTCAAAGCCCGTGCCATCAAGGGCTTCCAGCGTATCTACATAGCGGTAGCAATACGAACCTGTCGACGACTTGTAAACCGCGTATTTCTTTTTCCTGCTTTTCTTCACCCTGACACCTGCCTTTACATATCATTAAAGTATATTTTATCACAGTTTCTACTATTTGTCAATGCATCGCTGTTTTTTCTACTATTTGCCATAAAAACAGGCGGCTGTCAATGCTGACAGCCGCCATAATATCATAATATTACATATTCATGACATTGTTTATCATATTTCCGCCGTTCATCTTAGCGTTTCTCATTGCTGTATCGAGTTTAACGAGCAGTGAGTTTACGTTGAGACAGTCGCCGGGGAGGTAATGGTATACAGCACCTGAGCAAGGAAGCTGAACATTGAGGTTCAGCACCTCGAAAGGACTGCTCATTACACGCTGGATATTCTGAGCGATTCCTACAGCCTGGCTCTCGGAGATGTTCTTGTTGAATACGAAGCAGAACTCATTACCAGTGATGTTATAAATCTCAGCAACATCGCCGAACTCTTCCTTCAGCTTTTCAGCAACAGCAGCAAGATACTCGTCACCGAAGTCATAACCATAGGTATCGTTTATGCTTCTGAAGTTATCCATATCGAATACTGCAATCTGGAATCTTCCAGTTTCAAGCCTGTCGCTGATATCACTGTCAAGAGCGTAACGGTTCTTCATACCTGTAAGCACGTTTGTAACAGCGAGGTCGCTTGCCTTCTGACGTGTATTCTTAAGTTTAGCATCAACCTCAGCGAGTCGCATCTCACGCTCTTCGAGTTCAGCTCTTGCCTTCTTGGCTCTCTTAGCGAACAACCAAATAGCAATCATGGATATGATCCAAATAACGAGCATCAGAGTCATGAGGATATATGCCTTGATAGCGTTCTGTCTCTGAAGTCTTGCAGTATCCTTACCAACTATCTCGATAGCTGATGTAAGCATCTGAGAAGCGGTTACCTGAAGAGGATAAAGATCCTGTTTAAGCGTGTCGGACATCGTGTTCTGGTCGCCGCTCTCTACCTGGCTGGTACCGAGACTTTCAAGTCTCGTTCTGAATGTAGCGATAACCGACTTAGCGTATTTATAACGCCTGTAAGCTTCGTCAGATAATCCTTCAACTGCTTCAAACTGTTTCTCAGCAGCTTCGATATTAGCATAGATACGGTCTGTATCACTGATTATTTCAAGCGGATTGTCATAGAGGTTTGCAGCAAGACCAACACTGTTGGTGTTTACCTCTGCCAGCTGGCTGTTAATTACATTAAGAGCTCTTGTAGCCTGCTGTGTGGCTCTTGAAACGTTTGTATTGTTTCTGTAGATACTCTCAACGAGCAGCGTATTCAGAATGTACATTATCGTAACAAGGATAGCCGCAAATATATATCCGGCTGAGGCACCCATTTTCTTTTTATTTGCCATATTTTCGCACCTCCATTAATTATCTGCGGCATTCGGGTGAAGAACGAGCTGAACAAATTCATCGTTCATATTGTTGGCTGTAACGAATGTAACGCCTGTATCAAGATGATGAGATACCTGTGTTCCACTGATAGCATTAGACGCAAACTTAACGCCAACGTAACCCATAACGTAAGGATTTTGTACTACAACGCCGTAAAGAACGCCTGTCCTGATGTAGGTTAGCTCCTCCTCATCTGAGTTGAAGCCTACAACGAGTATCTTGCCGGACATTCCCAACTCATTTATCGCGTCACAGATACCGAGAGTTGTAACTGTATTCGTACCGAACATGATAGAGATATTATCATTTGAAGTGATGAGGTTGCGTGCTTCTGCCTTTGCATCCTCTCTCTTTGAGCACTGCTCGCCGATTATGAACTTCTTTTCAATTTCCTTACGTATACGCTCGTCAACAGCCTCGTTTATCTCAGCTTCTTCAAGAGCTGCCCTCTCTTCATCTGTGAGCTCTGCGTCGCCTTCCTGTCCTTCAGCACCGGTAGCAGCAGTGTCTCCGCCGCCGTAAGCAGCAGCGTCATCTCCGCCGCCATAAGCAGCAGCATCTCCGCCGCCCATCATAGCTGCAAAAGGATTATAATCTGGGAAGGTAACGTGATTAGCATTTCCGATAGACCTCTTGAGAGTATCTACGAAGCCCTCGATACGCTGCTCAGCAGTTGAAGCAGTATGACCGATGATAGCTACATTACCGATCTCATCAAGATTCTTTCCTTTATCACGCCAGCCCTTTGCTGCATTTCTTGCAGCAGATACGCCACAGTTCCTGTCTGAGGAATTTACGAGAGAAAGCGATATCGGATTCATTGAATCCTGCTGAATATCCGAATTTATTGAAATTACCTTGATATTAGCGTCAACAGCCTTCTGAAGAGTTTCATTGAGATCTGTTGTGCTGTTAGGAGCAATAACTATAGCTTTTGCCTTGTCTCTTATAGCATTCTGGATGAACTGTACCTGCGAAGCGTAATCGTTATCGCCCTCTGCGACTTTGTATACGATATCGTAGCCAAGTTCCTTTCCTGCGTCCTCAGCGCCTGTTCTTACGTCATCCCAGAAGCTGAGCTGCTGCTTAGCGATAACGTATATCGTTCCGCCGTCCTGAGAAGCATTGCCATTATTCCTTCCGCAGCCGCCGGTAAGGAGCATGGCAACAGAAAGTACACAGGCAGCAACGCTTCTGCAAACGCTTTTTTTCTTGTTTCTGTTCATTATATCGAACCTCCTTAAATCAATTAGACCTGATACTGCCGCCGGATATCCGCCAACGTTCCTCATATACCTTTCTTCTGTTACGCAGGCATACGGCATTACCCCTGTATAAGTCCTCGATTGATATCCATAATCCATTTTATCACATTTCTTTAGAAATTTCAACAACTTTTTGTAAATCAGTGCGTTGCGTGATAAACAAAATTAATCAAAAAAATCTATGCATTTTAATCAATTTTATACCTGTGGTTAATTTCAAACTTCTCTTTACAAAAAATTGGCTCTACCAATGTTCCCCCTAATTTTTTTGCCCGATATTACGCCCTGTTATGAACTTAAAAAATTTGCACAAATACTGATAACGATTTTTGTAAAAGATAATTCAATTTTATATAAGCCCCTCTTTTTCCCTTGACATCAATGTGGAAAAGTGTTATACTAAACGTGATAACAATATAATACGCATATTTTATATATTTGTGCTGATATATTCTTATGTCAGGAGGAGAAACCATGCAATGCGAAAAGTGCAACGCACCACTTGACCCGAAGCTTACTGCCTGCCCCGGATGTGGAGCTCCTGTTCCGCAGAATATCGAGGGTTTTGAGAATACAATGGAATTCCAGCATGAGCTTCGTGCGATCGTAGTAAACGACGGAACACGAGCTGTTGCAAACGAAGACAGATTTATCGGTCTTCTCAGCGACCATATTCCGGATTACGACAAGGAAAGACGTCTTCTTATTAATATGTACAAAACAGGCGTCTTCAGGATGCTTCTTGAAGACGAGAACAGGGAAATGTCAATAATGAAAGCCAAGAGCTTCATGCTGGGTGACCTGTTCCTCTCAGACAACGCTTCTGAATTCGTTATAGCCTGCTTTACATACCTTCTCGGCTGGCCCTACGAGTCACACCTCAAGGTGATTGACGACGATGACGAGGACAGCAGAAAGAATGATAACGTAAGAAAGAGACCCGTCGATATAAACGAAATGGTCTTTATGCCGCGTAACGCCTTGAGATACAGGCTTAGCGGAAATATAGTAATACCTGACGGATATACCAAGCTCGAAGCATTCTGCTTCGATAAATTTGGTTCCCTCAGGACAATAAAACTCCCCTCAACTCTCCTTGCTATTGGCGAGTACTGTTTCTCCTCGTGCAAACGACTGAGGGGGCTTGAGCTCCCGGAGGGGCTGAGGATTATTAAGCAGGGCGCTTTCAGTCAGTGCTCTAACCTCGTTGTCGTAAAGATACCGGACGGCGTTCTCGAGATTGAAGACAGCACCTTCTCCTTCTGTACGAGCCTCGAGGTAATAGAGATACCACCAAGTGTTAGCAGTATCGGCGCGGAAGCCTTCTCCGGCTGTGATAAGCTCAGAAAGCTCTTCCTTCCGGAAAGTATCAAGTTCATCGACGCAAATGCTTTCTCCTACTGCCCTAACTTAGTGATATACTGCATAGAAAACTCTTATGTTCATAAATACTGTTTAGCCACTGGAATAAGGTTCATCCTCGTGACCTCGGCTGAAGAATATGAGCTTGACTAAGTAAGAAAGGATGAGATCATATTATGATAGAGCTTGAAATAGGTCAGGAGGTCGAGATGGAATTCGGCGGCAAAGCCAAGGTCCTGAGCGTCATCGGCAGCGGTGGTCAGGGTATCGTTTACCTCGTCCGCTTCAACGGTCAGAAATGGGCACTCAAATGGTATGACATTAATAAAATGTCCAAGCCATCCGCATTCCGCAAGAACCTCCAGAACAATATTAATGACGGTCCGCCCAGCAATAAGTTCCTCTGGCCGAAATACCTCACAAAGGAAATGGAGGACGGTACATTCGGTTATATCATGGAGCTAAAGCCCGAAGGTTTCGACTCCTTCGTTGATATACTGAATACCTATAAGCTGGAAATCGACCCACTTACGGGGCGCGGTGTAAAACGTCCCGTCAAATTCAATACCCTAAGTGCTATGGTGACCTGCGTCATCAATATAGTAAACGCTTTCCGACAGCTCCACCGTGCAGGTAAGAGCTATCAGGACCTTAACGACGGAGGCTTCTTTATCAACGTGAATACAGGAGCCGTTCTCGTCTGCGACTGTGATAACATCGCTCCTGACGGAAGCAACTTCGGTATCGGCGGTAAGCCTGGATACATGGCTCCCGAAGTCGTAAGAGGCATCGCCAAGCCGAATGTACAGACCGATAAGTACTCTCTTGCGGTAGTCCTCTTCAAGCTCCTCTTCAGAGGAGACCCTATGGAGGGCGAAAAGGTTGTAAGAGATGTCTGCCTTACTGAATCGTCAGAGCTCAAGCACTACGGTCAGAACGCAGTATTCGTTTATGACCCAAACGACGATTCAAACCGACCCGTAAGAGGCATACACGACAATATCATCAAATTCTGGAGGATCTACCCCGATTATATCAAGGACGCCTTCATACGCTCCTTCACTACAGGTGTTTCGGATCCTACAAAGCGTATCATTGAGAACGAATGGCAAAAGCTGTTCATACGCCTCAGAGCAGAAATCATACAGTGCGGCTGCGGAAGGACAAACTTCAGTTCTATGTTTATACAGCATAATGAGAAGACCTTCAAATGTCCGAAATGCGGAATGGAATTCGTTACCATCGGTTTCAGCAACCGCGACTACCGCACCCCTCTCTATCTCGGATGTAAATTCTATACCTGCGAGATAGTTCCCGAATCCGATGACTTTACGTCTGTTGCAGGCGAGCTTGTCGAGAATAAAGTCAAGCAGGGAGTCCTCGGAATCAAGAATTGCTCCGACAGACAATGGAAGGCAAAGATGCCTGACGGAGCATTTTACGATATCGCTCCCGGCAAGGGCTTCCCTGTATGGCAGGGGCTCGAGATCGATTTCGGCGAAGTAAAAGCACAGATTTAAACTGCTTTTGCCAGAGCAGTAATACTGAAAGGATGTATGTAAATTATGAGCAATGAACGTTTTACAGAACCCGAAGTAAATGAGAACAAGAACGTTACTCCTTCGGACGATTCAAATAATAACGAAACTGTATCTTCAGCTCCCGAAACAGACGACAGCATTCTCGATTTTGACGACGATCCCCTTAGCGCTACAAGCGTTTCCAAAAAGAGTCTTGTAGTATTCTTCCTGATAGATACATCGGGAAGTATGAAAGGTAAGAAGATGGGCGAGCTCAATACCGTTATGGAGGAGCTTATCCCTGAGATACGCAGAGTCGGCGAGGCTGATACAGATGTTAAGGTCGCTGTACTTACTTTCTCTACAGAAGTAAGATGGATGTACTCCAATCCTATACCGATAGAAGATTTTGAGTGGGCAAGACTCCGCGCAAGCGGCGTTACAAGCATGGGCGCTGCTTTTAAGGAGCTCAACCACAGAATGTCAAGAAACAGCTTCCTCAATTCACCTTCACTCTCCTTCGCTCCTGTTATATTCCTTATGACTGACGGATATCCATCAGATGATTATAAGGAGGGACTTAGAGAGCTCCAGACCAACAGTTGGTACAAGTTCGGTCTAAAAGCCGCTCTTGGTATAGGTCAGGAAGCAAACGACAATATCCTTGCTGAATTCACCGGCTCGAAGGATACAGTCGTTCACGCCTACTCAGGCGGTCAGCTCGCTCAGATGATAAAGATCATCGCCGTTACATCAGCTCAGATCGGAAGCAAGAGTATGACACTCTCTGACGATACCGGACAGGAGCTCGGCGAGGAAAATGTATTTGCCGCCAAGCAGAAGCTCCTCGGTCAGCAGATCCAGGAACTCGTAAGCACTACTAATGACGGAGACGACGTACCATTCGATACAGGCTGGTAATAACAGAATCTATTCCTGAGGAGGACTGAAAAAATATGTTCAACGGCTTCAGCCATTCGGTAATGGGCGCAAGTCATGAAAAAACAAACTTAGTTTGTCAGGACAGCTCTGCTTTCAAGATAGGAGATCATTATGCTGTCGCTGTCGTTGCCGACGGACACGGAAGCAAAAAGCACTTCAGAAGTCACATCGGTTCCAAATTCGCAGTAGAAGCAGCTATTGAGGCTATTGACAGATACTATGAGGACCGCGAGGCTCTGGAAGCTAACCTTCCTGAGAATCATAAGCTCATAATAAAAAATATCGAGAAGCAGATCATCTCAAACTGGAATGTAAGGATCGAAAAACACCTTGCGGAAAATCCTGTTACCGAAGAGGAAAGAAGCAAGTTCACAGAAGAGGAGTTCGAGGCTATACTGCCAGAATCCTATTACGGCTCCACTCTCGTCGTTGCTGTCGCAGGCGATAATTATACCTTCGGCGTACAGATTGGCGACGGAAGTCTCGTGGCTATCTTCGAGGACGGCAAGGCTGTTATGCCAATGGAATATAACGAGGCTGCACCTGCCAACGTCACAGCTTCTGTGTGCAATTCAAACGCCGCAGGTATGTTCAGTAGCTTTTATACGCCGAATAAAAAGCTGATAGCTCTCTATGGCTCTACCGACGGACTCTATACCTCATTCGGCAGCGAGTACGATTTTCTTGATTACCATACCATAATCACTAGTCAACTCATAAATCTTGAAACTTTCAAGACCGTCATAAAGAACAATCTCAGCAAGAGATCCCGATTCGGTACAGAGGATGATATATCACTCTCCTGTATCTACGATGAGGATCTCATCAAAGAAAATCTTAACCTGATAAATCAGCGTGTAGCTGAAAACAGGGAGGCTGCTGCCGAAAGAAAGGCAGCTGCCCTCAGCAAGCAAGTGGAAATCGAATGATTCTCCCTTATAGGCTAAAACGCATTTACTGCGTTCAATAAATAATAGAAAAGTGGTGTTTTTTATGGAAATAGGCTCATTATACAACACAGCCAAGAACTTTGCGGAAACATTAAAGCAGAAGAGGCCCGAGCTAACGCAGTATGATGCTTGTCTCTGCCTTATTATTGCCGATACAGGAGATATCTTCTCCGGCGTATCCTCTGTATCCATAAACGAAGGCGCAGTTGAGGATGTCTCCGCTGCAAAGATGGCAGTAATGTCCATAATTACCGCGAAGCGCGTTATTGCAAAACAGCTTATCGTTATATCTCTTGACGATTACAGCTATTTCAGGCCCGACGACGAGGCTCTCGGTCTTCTGGTAAATTCAAGTGTGGACAACAGCAGCTGTCAGGTAGTACTTTCTCCCGAAGAGGAAGTATCTGCAGCAACTCTCGTCCCTGCTTCAGAAGCACCGGACTTCCTCAGCGGTTATGACGAAGCAGATATCGGCGCACCTGCTGAATTTGCTAACGGCATAGACGTTGATTCCTCTAATCCGTTCAATAATGAAACAAGCAGTAAGGACGGCGCCCCCAACTCTCTCTATGAGCATCCAGAAGAGGCTCAGCAGCAGGGCGCAAGCGGCTTCCCGAATATAAATCCAAATCAGCAGCAGGGTTATCCTCAGCAGGGTTACCCACACGGCTATCCTCAGGGTTATCCCCAGCAGGGCTACCCGCAGCAGGGTTATCCTCAGCCAGGTTACCCGCAACAGGGCTACCCGCAGCAAGGTTATCCTCAGCCAGGTTACCCGCAGCAGGGCTACCCGCAGCAAGGTTATCCTCAGCCAGGTTATCCTCAACAGGGCTATCCCCAGCAGGGCTATCCACAGCAAGGCTATCCACAACAGGGAGGCTTCCCTCAGGGCATGAACGCTGCTCCATACAGACAGGGCTACACCGGTCAGTCAGTACACGGCGGCAATATGAGGACAAGTACCTATCAGCAGTCACAGAGCGTAAGCGTTACTCTTACTTCCAAGCCTGGCGGCGAGAGCGCTTTTAAGAAGCGTCTCAACAGCTTCCTTGGCGATGACGATGCAGACTCTGCACCCTCAGCTCCTAGTTCTTCTTCGTCAGCAGATATTCCCGGTGACGCAGGTATGTCTAAGGAAGATATGCTTAAGCAGGCAAAAGACAGAAAAAAGATCGCTAAAGCTAATCTCAACTTAAAAAAGTAAGTCCCGAGCGATTTTCATAAAGCGCTTATGAAGCGTTCTTTTAAGCTTGACATTAATTAACAAAGTTTTGGGGTTGCATTTTCCGCAAAACTATGCTATAATATACTTATATCATTGCGGCAATTATCAAAACCATAATCTTTGTACGGACTTCTGCGCAGGGACGCAGGACATTATATTTCGCGTTAAGGAAAGGGATAGCTATGAATTATTTGCTCAATATTGATGAAGCGGTTGACCGAAAATTTCTTGTAACCAAGGCTATGCGCGGTCAGGCTGAAGTAGGTACCATAATACACGTTATGGACGCCGAGCAGCAGGGACAGGCTGTTATAGTATACTATAGGGTTACAAGATACAACGAGAAGTTCCACGATTATCAGGACTACACAGCAAAGTTTGAAAATCTTTCTGCGTTCTGTAAGTGGTGTCAGCCTGATAACTTCATCGCTCGTAACTATGAATGCTTCAGTATAAGAGATATCCAGCACTACATAAAGATAAAGAACAGAAATTTTGCTTCATTCTGTCTTCCGATAATACTGATAGCTGCGATTATTATATGGGTAGCTGCTCTCTTCATGTTCAAAGAGAAGCTCATTATCGGAATAATAATCGGTGCTGTCCTCACTCTTCTTGTGCTTATCGGAGTTGTTTATCTGCTCAAGGTACAAAAGAAGAAGGAAAAAATGCGCTTGTACCGCAAGGTAAGTGCAGGCTGGGGCGTAGTTTTTGAATAAACACCCAGTTTTCAAACCGTAAGACATTATGCTTCATCACATAATAATATTTTATGTACTTTCCCTTATAACACAGAAGTAATTTACGCCCCTTTAAGAATAGCTTAAAGGGGCGTTTGAGCATTATAAAGCCGTCCCATCTAAAACAATGCGGACGGCTTTTCTGGTTAAGCAAAAAAGCCCTTCAGACGACATTTCAGTCTACTGAAGGACATAAGTTAGAGAGGTAAAAGTCTGAGGAAGAGCTCCTCAGACTTTTACTAATGAAGAATACTAACCCCATGAACACAGGGAAGGGAACAGAGGAGGTTGTATTGGGGGGAAAGCGTCAGTTGACATCCGCAAGAGTCTTTTTACCTGCGGTGCGCTCAAGGTGCTTGTACACCTCAAGCCAGATATTTCTGCTTGGTTCAGCCTTATTAAGGCGTTCTCTGCGAACAGGATCGAAGAAACTCCTGAACTGTGTGAGCTCATCTAGGAACCTGTCGTTATATTTATTAAGCATTGTATCGAGATTGTTTTTCCACTCGCAATAACGTTTGCTGTCGTACTGCTCCTTCTCGTAGAGATGAAGTACCGACACTTGAGGATTGTATACTATCTCAACGCCGTTCTTCATCATTCTGTATCCGAATTCCCAGTCCTCTATCTCCTGTCCCCGGAAATCCTCGTCAAGAGCACCGTAGCGTTTTATACATTCCATAGGGACCGACAGATTTGAGGTCTTGGTAAATATCATTTTGTAATGCACTTTATCAAAATCATAACAGTAAGGCTCAAGCATTTTCAGCCTGATGTCCTTTATATAATAATAGCTCTTCCCCTTTTCCAGTCCGTATTTCTCCGGCTCTGTGAGCCAGTAACGTATACCGCTGCGGAAAAGCTCATTATTTTCCGAAAAGCCCTTTTCGTTGTCTTCAAAGACCTGCTTAGTAAGACCGAACTGTATAACTGGTCTGCCCAATTTTTTATAGGTATCATAATGTCCCGAGACAAAGTTTCTGTCGGCTATCTCATCACCGTTTATAAATATGACAAGCTCACCGGAGGCCTTTCTGATTCCAAGATTCCTCGCCTTTCCTATCCTTTCACCGTACAGAGCCACATACTTTACATTGAGCTTTGACGTGTTCTTAGTGATAAGATCGCACAGACTGTCCTGCTTACCGTAATTTACAAAGATAAGCTCATAGTCACTCTTACTGAAATCCTGGTTCTCAAGTGAATGAAATAGCCGCAATGCTCTTTCCGTCGAAAAAGCATAAGGAATAATTATGCTGCATTTCATGTATCTCACTGAATCTCCTTTTTTGATATCCCCCATCGCGCTCCACGGCGCACCTTCTCACGGAGAAAGTGCATACCTTGCGCAACTATGTTATATTATAATATACTGGCTGGATAAATGCAACTAAAATTCGTAAAGTGTAGAATTTGAGCGTGAAATGCACCTATTGTTCATGATTTATTCATTTTATTATTTAAAATTGTTCAAAACCGATTGACAAACTGTGAATTATATAGTATAATCAAATAGCAATGATATGTCCGAGCAGCTGCATCAGTATGTCCTACCAAAGAATAAACTGTAACCAGCTGCATAATTATTTATGACAGTGAAAGGGGGCACGGTCTGTGAACATAGCTATATGCGACGATGAGCAAAAGTGTATTTCCAAGGTAAGGGAAGACCTGTGCCTGCTCCAGTCACATGAAAACGAATACTCCTTTGATGAATTCAGCAGCGGAAAAGAGCTGCTCGCAGACTTCACAAAGGGCAAATACGCTATCATCGTACTCGATATCGAAATGCCGGGTCTGAACGGACTTGAGACTGCGGAATTTCTGAGAAATATCGACGACAAGGTGATAATCATATTCCTCACAAGCTACGAAAAATTCGCCTGTCAGGGATATGCTGTGAGAGCCTTCAGGTATATCCTGAAAAATCAACCCCGCTCTGTCTATATGAAGCAGCTCGACGACGCTGTTCATGAGTATTACCGGAATACGCGGTATATCCTCGCATCCGACGGAGAAAAGACTGAAAAGCTGTCCACGGACGACGTACTTTTTATCGAAGTATTCTCCCATAAGTTGCTTATACATTCCAAAAACGGCGACTTCTTTACAAAAGGCACCCTTTCGGAGTGCGAAAAAAAACTAGCTGATCTCATGTTCGTAAGGCTCGACAAGAGCAGTCTGGTAAACATCGCCAATATCGATTATATCCGCAGAAATGAACTTATACTGAATAACGGCACTACTCTTTTCGCCAGCCGCAACCATATAAAGAATATAAAACAGTGCTTTATGGACTACAGTAGAAGTAGGTGGAGCTGATGAATACCTCCCATATCATCATAGAAGCTGTGAACTGTATGTGCGACGCCGGCATCATAGCCTTTTTCTTATATAAGATAATGAAGAACGAATGCCGATACCCTGCCGTTTTCATGCTCCTGCCGATGCTTGTAGGCTTTTTGACCTCCTTCTTGTTCGGTTCCCTAAAGCTATATCCCCAGTGGGTCAAACTACCTGTGATATTTACAATTATGTTGGTGACTTCTGTTGTAATGTTCAGGAGCAAGCTGCGAAGCATCGTTTTCTACTGTCTTGTGTTCATTGTCATCAAGGTCACCTCGGAGCTTCTCCCCACAGGCGCTCTTAACCTTCTGAATATAGGCACTCCCGAAGCAGAGTTGTGCACTGGCGTGGGACGGTATATAACAATGGCATGCTCAAAAATATTCTGCTTCTGGTTCGCAATATATATCGCCGAATACCTCAAGCCAAAACAAAGGGACATCCCCTTCAAGAATTGGCTCCTGATAATATTCGTACCGCTGGTAAGTCTTGTTTTCCTTGACGGTATATTCATCTCCTACGATCTTGCTCCCCAGAGGACTATCGTATACATTGTATCCGTTTTAGGTATACTGCTTCTGAATATATTTGTATTCGACTTCTTCGATACCTACTCCAATACCATAAAACTCCAGCTCATGGAGCAAAGACTACAGTCCGAGGAGGAGAACTACAGGCTCATCGAGGAAAAGTATACTGAGATACGCCGCTTGAGACACGATATCGGAAATCAGCTCTCGGCTACTAAGATAATGTTCACACAGGGAGAGGACTCTCAGGCAGTCGAACACCTTGACAAGCTCTACTCCTCTCTGAATTCAGCTGGCGGAGTATGCTATACCGGCATATCTTCCATAGACGCTATAGTAAACATGAAATGGGATCACGCCGTTCTGCTGGGCCTGACATTTTCCTGCAAGGTAGTCTTCCCTGACGAGATTAATATCGATGAGCTCCTGCTCTGCCGAATAATCGCAAACCTTCTAGACAATGCTATAGAGGGTGCGGAAAGCTGCTCATCAAGCGATAAATTCGTATATATATCACTGATACAGAATAACAAGAAGCTACGTATCTGCGTTATGAACTCCTCTGACGAAGTTGATACGGAAAACCTCACCACAAAAAAGAAGGGTTTCGGTCACGGAATAGGCGTTAGCAGCGTTACGGCAGCTGTCAGCCAACTTGATGGGATACTCTCCTTCAAGTGGGAAAAAGGCATTTTCACAGCCGATATAATGATAGAATATTGAGGCAGCAATTTCTCCTCATATGTTAACAAATTGTGAACCGATATAACATTTCACGAAAATGTAGCTACATTTCACGCATAAGACTTGATTTGACCGGACTTATAATATATTATGAGTAGTAGTCTGCTCCGTCTGAAAGCAGACTCATACTCACAGCGGCGGCTGTGAGTACTCCGCTTATATACCACTATACTTCTCTTTATCTATTTCATTAATCTCATATCCGAGAATGGGGCTGTAAAAAAACTCAGTCTCCCAAACGAACACGGGGCCTCGTAAAGAGGCCCCAAATTTTATAGCAAAAAAACAAACTGCACAACAAAACTTGCGTGCAGCTGTTTTTAGTGATATAATCATATTACCAAACAATGAATACCACTGAGAACTATTATAAACCAATCCAACTGAAATTACCAGTGGATTATGAAAGAATTATAGACATAAACGACTCAGTGTATTCTTTTGTTGAAGTTTTAGATCAAATTGACCTAAAGAAATATCTTGTAGAGAAGGAC
>JAGCWY010000146.1 GCA_017961625.1 Ruminococcus sp.
AATTTCTCCGGCATTTCATTTTCTCCCGTTAAGTCTTGCTGCTATGAAATCTGCTGCTATATGCTTTACCCAGTGGTATTGCTCACCGACGGGCATTGCGTGCATTATGGTCTCCTCGGATACGTAGGCAGGCTTGTCCTCTACGTGGATACACTCCTTGTAGCCGAGAGCCTTGCCAAGGAGCTTCTGTGAAGCCTCAGGTGTCATCCAGTTGTCGTCACTGCTGTATACCATAAGGAAATCAGCCTTATGAGTACCCTCCTCAAGTATTCTCATGCCTTCAAGGTAATCGTCGGAATACTGGTAGGAGCTCCACTTACCGCGCTTCATCCATATGGGTATGCTACCCTGATCCGCAAAGTTCATCAGTAGCGGGAAAAGACTCACACATGCCTTTACCTTCGGATTCTTTACTGTGGCGCGGAAGGCGTAGCCGCCTCCCATGCAGAGACCAAAGTTGGCGATGTTATTTCCATCGAGCTTTTTATGCTCTTTGATAAATCTGTATATGCCTTCAAAGGCAGCTTCTATCTGTTTGCCACCGCACTTGATATTGTTGTGAATTATAGCTGCGCCTGCACCGGGCATATCGGGAGTAATAACTGCTATTCCTCTCTTGTTAAGAGGAGCAGCTAGCATTTCAAGTTCTTCCTTGCAGCTGCCTATGCCAGAGTAGGTGACAGCTACGGGATAAGATGATTTTCTGCCCGAATCCGGGTAATGTATATATGCAGGTATTTTTCCTGCACGGGTGTCTATTTCAGTGTACTCGATCTTGTTCTTGCAGAACTTTACATAGCGTCTGTAGCTTTCTTCAAGGCCCTTGTATATCTCGGTCTTATGTTCTACGTCCTCGATATTTATCATAAAGCATGCATAGTGGCATTGTGCCGCCATTCTTGCATATTCCTTTGCGGATAACCGATTACCCTCAGCTGCTGCCTTTTCGCAGAGCTTGGAATAGCGGTCTATCTTGGCGTGCCATTCGTTTATCCATACTTCCTGTATCTGTTTTCCGCTTTTTACTTTTATATTGTCGATCTTTTTGAGTATAGCTTCAAGATCAAATGGATCTGCACCGTAGAGCAGCGAACGTGTCGCCACAGGGTTGAGCAGATCTCTTATTGCCCATTTCATATTTTTTATCCTTTCCGGTCTTTTTGAGGAGAGCAGGCTGCGTGAGCCGCTACCTCTTTTATTATATCAGCCTGTATATCTCCATGCGCCCTCACGTGTCATTTCCGTGAACTGCATATACACGCGGTAGGGGTCTGCATGGGTATGCTTCTGTATAAGGCTGAGCATCCTGTCTGCCAGTTCTTTCAGAAATGCTGACTTGTTGTCCGAGTACTCCGGAGGGAGTATATACCTGAATTCCGCAAAGAACTCGGTATCCTCGGAGCTGTTCATATACATCGGACACTCGTCCAGCATTATCATTATAGCAGGAAGGGGTTTTCTTAGTATCTCCGAAAGCTCGCTTGCAGTCTCATCGAGAAAGCTGGTCCGCACTGCTGGAGAGCTGAATTTGTAATTGGTCTTCATTTGTGCTATAGGCATTGGTGTTTTCTTCCTTTCCTTTTCAGCCATTATATCTTCTGAACACGAGTGTTGCATTGTGTCCGCCGAAGCCGAAGGAGTTTGATATCGCGATATCCACCTTATGTTTCTGAGGAACGTTAGGAACGTAGTTGAGATCAAGCTCGGGGTCGGGCTCGTCGTAGTGTATCGTAGGCGGTACTATGCCGGTCTCTATGGCCTTGATGCAGGCGATAGCCTCGAGTGCGCCTCCTGCGCCGAGGGTGTGACCTATGGCAGCCTTGACTGAGGATATCGGGATATCGTAAGCTTTTTTTCCAAATATCTCTTTTACAGCCTTAGTTTCATAGAGGTCATTGAGGTTCGTAGAGGTGCCGTGAGCGTTTATGTAATCTACTTCTTCGGGGGATATGCCTGCGTTGTTGAGAGCGAGCCTTATCGACTCAGCCATGCCCTCGCCGTCTGTATCAGGAGCTGTGAGGTGGTAGGCTTCGCTGCACATTGCAGCGCCTGCAAGCTCGCAGTAAATCTTTGCTCCTCTTGCTTTTGCGGACTCCTCGGATTCGAGTATCAGTGTTCCGCCGCCCTCGCCCATGATGAAACCGTCACGGTTCTTGGTGAAAGGACGAGCAGCCTTATCCGGGTCGGGATTTACTGACATTGCAAGGAGCTGATTGAAACCGCTTAAAATAAGATGTGTAATCGTACCTGAGATACCGCCTGCAACTACCATGTCGCAAAGCCCGGATTCTATGAACTGCTTTCCGAGAGCTATAGCGTAAGCCGATGAGGCGCATGCTGTGCTGACGTTGAAGGCAGGACCCATAAAGCCATACTTGATAGATACAAGAGCAGGGAGCTCATTGGGCATTTTTTTCAGTGTTATATTAAGGGGCTTATCAAGCTCCTTATCCTCGTAGGAATTATCAATAATGCCGTAAATAACGGCTACCTTTTTGAGATCGTAGTTTGCTGTGTCTATGCCGCAGTCGGCGACAGCCTCGCCTGCTGAGGCAAGTCCCATTCTCGTCGCTGTTGTTGTTGCGTTGAGTTGGCGTTTTTTCCAGTATTTTTCTGCCTCTATCTCGAAATCGTCAGGGATCTCGGCAGCGACAGTGGTGTCATGCTTATCAAGGGGAATTCTTGTTATGGTCTTCATTCCGCATTTTCCTGAAAGAAGACCTTCCCAGTAATCGTTAGAATTGAAGCCAATCGAAGTGACGGCTCCCATACCTGTAATAACTACTTTTTTCATACTAATAACCTCATATCTCTAATATTTCCGGGCTCAGCCGAGTATGCTGTCCCAGACGCCCTTATCCTTACGCGAATATGAGCCGAAGCCTGTTTCGCTGTGCAGCCTGTCAAGCGCTGCAAAAATATCCTCTGAGCCGTACTTCCTGTACAAAGCCGCAGGAGATTCCGGAAGTCCGAGAGTGTCCTGTACAGCTTCTGTAAGCACAGTCCTGTTGCCGCTGTACCCACTTACAGCGTTAACTGTCTCATTCAGTATCAGCGCCGCCATATAAAGCGCAGCCTTGCTGCAATCGGCGCCTGTATCATTCTCGTGCTCCGACATGAAGTCAAGGAAGCAGAGAGTTTCTTTTGGACAGCCCTCTGCGAGCCAGCCCTGCATCTTCTCACAGCCGTATCCGAGAAGCCCCCTATTGCGTTCTATTTGGAAGTTCCCTGGATTCTCTGCCATAAGCCCAAGACTTACGCTGTCCAGTACCTCAAAGGGTCCTGCGACCGGGAAGAGCTCCGCCAGCGACCTATCAATCTCTGCTGCGGAAGCACCGAAGCTTTCGCGGAGGTATATGGCGTGTGATATCATGCAGGCAAGGATCTGATTGAGATATATGTGATATTCGCCTGAGAATATTATAGGCTTTTTGCTGGCTGATTCAATCAGCTGCGCAGCCTCCTCGATATTGTCCTGAGCGGTCTCCGGGAGCACGTTCAGTTCCACGAAGCCTGTAAGCTTCACGGGATAGAAGAAGTGCATACCGAAGCATCGCTCCTTATGAGGGATATCCTCAAATACCGATGCTATATCGAGGGACGATGTGTTCGTAAGTAGCAGGCAGTCGTCAGATACCGCCTGTGCAGCCTTTGCGAAAAGCTCCTTTTTTGCAGCCATATTCTCGAATACAGCTTCTATGACGATATTGCAGCCACTAAGTGCGGAGATATCGTCAGTGAATATGAAGGAGCTCTTTTTGTATTCATACTGTTCTTCTGTGAGCTTTTTCCTTTTCAGGCTCTTGCTGAGAGTTTTCAGCAGAGCTTCTCTGTTCTCCTCTGCGCCAAAGAGGTCTATGACCACGAACTGCGCGTTGGGGAGCTTGTCAAAGAAAAGTGAGAATATATCCTTTCCCATTTTTCCGTAGCCCACTATTCCTATTTTCATGTATGTGCCTCCCTGATGTATTGCAGAAGCTGTTATACTCCTGCATTCTCATGAGAATACTGTAGCGGCTGTTTATCACAGGCGTAGTGCCTCGACCAATACAGAAGCCCGTTACCACCTGATGACGGGGAACGGGAGTTCTCTGAGAAATGTAAAGTGATTCTTGTGCTTGATTTAGCTCACGGGAAGTTTTCCCACGAGCCGTTGCCAGATTTGTTTGCGGAGCGATCTGCAAGCGAACCTATTTCAAAGCAAATGCTGAAATTGTTGCCTGCACCCTTGACCGTAATATGTTTTTTATTTGTTTTTTTGCCGTACCTCGGTTTCAGCCATAGCTGTTCCGTATACTTTAAAGAACACTGCCGGGCAGTATCGTAGCTTTGCCGATGAGAACAAGCAGTAAGCAAGGCTCGCCGAGCTGCTCCCTGAACTTGGGGAGCTGATACAGCGAGCTTATATTACCGATACCGGCTATGATCTCTGTTTACTGAGCGTTGTTATCTTCACTCTCCAGACATGCTCTCAGCTCATCAGGGACGTCGCATATCATGCGTTCCTTGTTTACATAAGCGAGCTTGCCTGTGACCCTGCACGCAACAAGACCTGTATTCTTGTTGATGATATTATGCTTGTAGCTGACAATGCCACTGGTGCAGGAGAGCTCTGAGTCTATCCTTACCTCGTCAAGCATTTTTAGCTCGTGTATATACCTTTGGGTGCTTTCCATTATTACCGGAAAGAGGCCCTGTTCCTTTATAGGTTCGAGCAGCCCGTTGACCTTAAGGAAGTTCCACATGGCTGCTTCAGCATATTGCAGGTATACTGAATTGTTTACATGACCGAATGAGTCAAGCTCATATCCTCTGACTGTAAGTTTATAGGAGCTCTTTCTCATTTCCCGAACGCCTCCGCCAATGCTGCTTCAAACTTGCCTTTTGACGGATCTTCAGCACCGTCCGCAGCAAGGTTCATAGTCTCTGTTATTGCATGTATCTGTGTGAGCGATTTCCCGTTGAGAAGCTCCTTCACAAAGGCGATAGTCTCGTCATAAGAATTCCTGCCTTCGCTGATCTTCGTAACGAGCCCGAGGTCCAGAGCGTCTTTTGCGCTTATCATTTCTCCGCAGAGTATCATGCGGAGAGACTTTTCCTTTCCGAGGAGCCTGTAAAGGCGCTCCATGCCGCCCATACCTGGTACTACTCCGTGCATTATCTCGGGAAGTCCGAGAAATGCCGAGGGAGAAGCTATTCTGAACTGGCAGCTCAGCGCGATCTCCAGACCGCCTCCGAAGCAGCCGCCGTTGATTGCTGCAGCAGTTATTATCGGGAGCCTTTCGATAGTGCGGAGCAGATCCCTTGCGCTTTCCAGCTTTGCGGAAAGCTCGCTGACACCTGCCTCACCGAAAAGTGAAACGTCGGCGCCATGGGAGAAATGCCTGCCTTTACCTGTTATGACAAGAGCTCCTGTCTGAGGATTCTTGTCCAGCCAGTCGAGGAGCTCCTTACGGTCTATGAATTCCGGTTCCGTAAGAAGATTTTTAGGACCGTTCTCAATTGTAAGTACAGCGATATTGCCCTCGGTGTGAAGTTCTGATAGATTAGACTTAAGTATTTCTGACATTACTGGTTAACGATATCGTTGCCGTACTGATAGATCTTGCAGAACATTTCAACAACGTCGCTCATTGTCTCCATGGGAGCTTTGAGCATATACTTGCCGATGCTCTGGAGCTTGATGTCGAGCTCGTACTTGTCTGCTGTCATTTCGATGAGCTCAACGAACATGAGCGAATCGCTTCCGAGCTCCTCCTGAGGATTTGTCTCCATTGTTATTTCGCTCTTGTCTACTTCGCATTCCTCTGCGTAGTAGTCGAAGATCATGTCTGTGATCTCCTGTCTGATTTCTTCTGTGATCTCTCTCATTGTTTTTACCTCCAAATTTTTGACATCCCTCTGAACGGGTAGCCTTATTATATGAAAAATTCACACATCATTTAGTGTGTAAATTTTACACTTCCTGCTTACTCGTGTAAATTTGCTGACTGCGCCGTTTGCGCTGACGTCGAAGAACTCCGTTACACCAAGTTCCTCGAACTTTTTTATTGCAAGATCCCAGCGTATGGGTGTATAGACATTGAGCTGGTTCTCTCTGAGGACCTGCTCTCCCTTTGTCATTATCTCTCTGCTGAATATGGAGAGTATAGGATAGTTGGGAGCCCTGTACTGGACTGAACCACATAAATCTACGTATTTCTGCGAAAAAGCCTTCATCAGCGGGTTGTGATAGGCTATGCCTGTGCCTAAGCTGAAAGCCTTGATAGCACCCTCGGCCTTGCTAAGGGCAAGAGCTTTCTCCACGGCGTCAGCACGTCCGCTAATCATAACGTGGAATTTTGAATTGCCGCTTCCAATAACAAGCTGATCTTCAGTGAACCTGCCCCTGAACATCTCTTCGATGTCGTTGTAGGAAAATCCGACGATAACTCCCATATCAAGTTTTTCATCATTTTCTTCAAGGCAGCGCATGGTAGCGCGGTTCATCATGATGATATCATGTGCGAATTCGTGGGTTATCGAGCCAAAGCAACCGCTTATGCTGACTATACCGGAACTGTAGCCTGCACCGATATCAGGTATTATCCCCTTGCTGATAAAGTGTTCGAATATCACTCTGTCGCAAATCAGCGATATTATCCATTCCGCTAAACGGCTGTCAGGAGCGTCGCTTTTTTCGAGGCCTCTGCTGAGACCAAGTCTGCCGAATGCAGAATCAAGGTAAAATCTGTACTTATCCATGAGCTCCGACGGAAGGTTTACTAATAATTTTTCAGGCTTTGAGCCGATGCCGTTGAACAGGAATGCTCGTTTGTACATTTAACTTACTCCTAACTTTTATACATACATCTTAACACCTATCAAGCGCACTGTCAATAGGAAAAATAGCTGATTAAAGCGATTTTTAGAAAAGTGATAAAAAAATATCAAACCCATGATTTGTTTTTATAGATTTGGACAATTATACTCCCCGTAATTGAATAAACTGTGATTTTGTAAGATGAATTATATATACTATTTCCATGATATTTTGCACGGCATTAAGGTATGATAGCTACTCCTGCCGGGAGCTGCCTGCCGGCGGTTGATGATATGTAAAAAGCATTCGATTTCAGAAAAAGCCTTTTCCGTGGAAAAGGCTTTTTTTAATCATTCCTTGAGGTTGTCAGGAGTTTTTATCAGCTTTGCCTTGAAGAGGGCAGTGCATATAAGAGCTGTGAAAATGGTCGATATAACCATTTCAAACAATGCGTTGATTCCAACAGCTGTGATAATGAAAAGCAGTATGCTCTTGCCGCTTCTGAGTTTATCGATATAATTGAATTTCTTATAGACCTTAAGGGTGTATTTTCCGTCTGCGAGATTACTGAAATGGGCGTTAGGATTCTTGAATGTGAATGAATTGCCATTTATTTGGTCGGTGCCTGCGAATGTAGCGCCTTTGAGTTTGTCTGAACTGAGCTTGAACTTTACGGCTGCTGAAGAAACGGTAGCAGGGACATCAGAGACATCTTCCTTTACGGAGAAAACGATATCGTCACCAATTGTCAAAGCTTTTCCTCCATCTGTGAAGGCTACGTCGTTTCCTGAACTGTCCTTGGCCTCAGAAATGACGCCGTTATTAACTGTAATAGCGTACTTGTTGTCAAGACCTGTTGCTGTGTGGTTGAATAGCAGAACCAGAGCTCCCATGAAGAAGATAGTGTTGAGTATCGCTGCGGAAAATCCGGCGATACCGCAGGACTGCTGTATCTTTGAGAAGTCCTTCTTTCTAACGAACCAGAACATTGCTGCAAAGCCGATGGCAAATATGCACGTGAGAGTGAGAGCGACGGGAAGCCCCGACGTCATGAATTTATACATACCTTCCGACATCTTGTACTTCCCGTTCTCATCGTGGCATATAAGCAGGAGCACAGAAAGGAAAAGTCCGATAAGAACAATACCGGAAACGATACCGGAAATAATGGAAAGCGACTTTTTTGAGTTTATCTTTGAGAGTGATGAGAAAATAAGTCCTACTAGCAGACCATCCAGCGCACGGGGAATGACTCTCTGTACGAAGGTAAGAACGGGACTTATCTCCAGTGTAGCGGCTCCCATTCCACTGAGGACTCCTATACCGAAACATTGCATGAAGCTGAAGAGTCCGAATACCGTACCCATTATCAGTCCGCCTATGGGCCCGAGAGCAATGGCAGCGATAGCAATAGGTATGATATTGAGTGTGATCGAAAGTGGTCCGATCGGGATAGAGCCAATTGGCGTCAGTGAGAAGAGCGCCACAACGGCAGTCAGAAGTCCTAAAAGAACCAGTGAGCGGATCTTGGAATTCTCTTTCATATTTAATTTCCTCCTTGTTACTACTCCCCGAAGGGATATAATACAATATCATTATAATATCATTTTTTGCTGTGAAAGTAAATAGTGTATTTGCCGAATTTTGTTACACATTGAAGTTTTAAAACGTTGATGATAAATAAATATAGAATTTATATATAGTTATAATGACGGATGATAATACGTGGTGTAATGGAATATAAAACAGATTTTTTTGCCTATCTGTTTTGTAGGAGTCAACTAAAATTGGTGGTGCCAGTTGACCTAAGGCTTCGGCGCATTGTTGAACTTGCTGTCAAAGTTCAAGAAACTGCATAATTCTCTTACAAATTGCACAAAAGCGACATAAATATTTTTAAATATTAGTTAAAGTTAAAATATTGCAATTTGTATATAGGCGTGTTATAATATAAAGTGCAAAATACTGTAACCATATCATCCTGCGCACAGGCGGAAAGGTAAATTACGGGGAATTGTAGAAAAAATAAAACAAAGGAAGGATGGAACGATAATGAAGAAATCTTTGGGCAAACGTCTGATAAGCAGCGTTACCTCTGGAGTTCTGGCAATGACTTATGTTGTGCCGTCATTTATTGGCATGCAGGCTTATGCTGCCGCAGACGGACTTCCTGTCATTAACACTCCCTACGAACAGACGCAGTGGTTCAGGAATAACCCGCTAGGTATAGCCGGCGATTTCCATTTGTTCGCATTTGATACTATTGAAACTACTAATACCAGCGCACACATCAACGGAAACATCGCAACACCGAACTACATCATTGGATCAAATCACGGACAGCTCAATACCGAAGGAACAGGCAGAATCCTCAATGTAGTAAGGGATTCTTTCGTATTCAAAGAGGGCGGAGATTACGAAGCTGATGCCGTGAAGGAGGGTTCAAAGGAATTTTCGCTTGGCAAGATGAGCGATTTCTTCTTCCCTGAGAACTGCGAACTGTACGTAAAGAAGGGTGAGTACATTTTTGGCGTAGGCTACGTTGAAAATGAAAAGTCAAAACTTGATTACCCTCAGGACGCCAGTCCTTATCCTTATATCAGAATTGATCTTCCTCAGTCGGACAGCTTTTTCGTAAAGCTACAGCCGGGCGGTGATTACAAGAATAGCTGCTACCTTGCTCATACCGGCAATAATCTGATAGATTTCGAGTCCGAAAAGAAGAATTATGAAAACAGATCGGCAAAATATGCACAATTCGATGATTCCTATGCGAATCTCAAGTTCGTTGAAAATCCCGACTATTCAGACGATCCTTCAAATCAAACTCCTTATCTGGGTACCCTTACCCTTAACGAGAACGGCACGAACGTGCTGAACTTCACCGCAGATGAGCTTGACAACTACCGCAATATGAAGGTCGAGAATATCAACTTCAAGGACGGTCAATTCTACGGTGACCAGACTCTTGTAGTAAATATCGACCTAAAAGGCAAGTCGGAGATTATATGGACACCTGAGTGGACTTATGAGTCGGCTTACGATCCCACCTACAAGCTGGTAGATTCAGAGCAGAGCGCTCTCAGCGGAACAAATATTATCTACAATTTCTTTAACGCCAATTCCGAGGGTACAAAGATACTCTACAATTACGGTGAAAAGCTCGAGCCATGGGGCTGCGTTCTCGCACCTGACTGCGAGGTCGTACCGAACAATATGAGCGGTTCTATCATTGCGAACAAGATAACGCTCACAAACCAGACGCATATGGCTCCGTTTATGAACCCCGTAAGTGAAAACACCAGCATAAAGGTATCTGCCAAGAAGACATGGAGCGACGGTGAGGACAAGCATGAGGACGATGAGATAGAGGTAACTCTCTACCGCTCTAAGAAGGCTGGCCTCCGTTATGTAACTGACGAAGCAGATAACATAAACAAGTTCACAGATTTCGTTGAGACTGTGAACGATGAAGCCAAGACCGCAGTTCCAATCACATATGAGGACGGCGGAACGATAAAGACGGTTAATTCCAGCGTTTCGGCACAGACAGTAACCTCAAAGTTCGGATTCGGCGCAGAGACTACTATCTTCTATGCTGATACCGATGAGATAGTATCCAGTCTTCCGGACGGAACCTACACCTTCAAGAAGGGTGAAGCCGAAAAGTTTGTGATAACTGTTGCAGACGGCTATGTTGACGAGATAAGCGGTCCTGGTATCGGCTTCAAGGAATACGAGACCAAGACACTCAGCGCAGACAACGACTGGACTGCTACATGGGATGGCCTTGAAAAGTCCGATGAGGATGGACACACATATTTCTATTATGCGATAGAGGACGATGTTCCTGACGGCTATAAGGTATCATATACAGATAACGGAGTATCCGGCGGAAACAGAACGATTGGCATTACAAATACAGGCGGAACTCCCGATTCAAAAGTTAAGTTTGTCAAGTACAGCGACGTTATGTTCGCAAACGAGGACAGCGAGGGTGTTGTGCTTACATCTCACGCAAAGGAATTACTTGAAGGTGCACAGTTCACTCTCACAGCAAAGGACTCAGGCGGAGCAAAGCTCAACAGCGGCGTGAAGTCAGATCTTGACGACGATATGGATGCTGATGTTAAGTACAGTGATACGGCTATCACATGGACGAGCACGGACAAAGCTATAGAGTTCACAGGTATCCCTGACGGACTTTATACCCTTACTGAGACAGCTCCCGATGGATTCCAGCCTATCAAGGCTACAGATATCAGGATTGACGGCGGCAAGGCTTCAGTTGTAACGGCCGATACCGGTGCTTCTGCAAAGTCTACAGGTGAGAGCAACTCTGAGATCACAATGGTCGACGAGTCTTATGCGATATCTGTAAAGAAGGTAGACGAAAACGGTAAGGCTGTTCAGGGTGCTTACCTTAGACTCAAGGGCACTTCAGGCGAGAGCATGAAGAATGTAAAGGCTCATGATTCACAGTACTTCACCTCAGACGGAAAGGGCTGGGGCAACAAGTCCGGAAGCAACTTCCATCCATATAAGTTCAAGGGCAATGAGATCAAGAATATCTCATCTGACGGAAAATCCTTTGAATGGTATTCAATCGGCTCGGAGGTAGTATTCACAGGTCTTCCCGAGGGCACTTATTCTGTAGAGGAACTCACAGCTCCCGCAGGCTATGTAAAGGATACAGTAAAGACCTTTACAGTAAAGAGAACAGATGGTGTACTTTCTGCTGACAATGATGTTATTGAATTCGTTAACAGGAAGGAAACAGTTAAGATCAGCAAGGGTGACATGGGCTCAGTGATTGTTGACAATGCAGAGTTCGTTCTCACAAAGAAGGACGGCTCGGCACTGGGAGTACTCACTACCGATGACAGCAGCATTGATCTTTCTGAAAAGGCCGTAAAGTCACACGACGCTCTCAACAACACCAGCGGAGTTACTATAAAGGATCTCAAATCAGGACAGAAGTATACAATACGCGGAAACACCTTCAGAAATGTTACCGTTGACGGCAAGGAGGTATCTCCTTCCTCACAGTACACCTATGAGTACAGTGGGGCAGTTTTAGGAACATCCCTTGAGCTCAAGGGCATATACAGCGGTACCTATACAATAGAGTTCGAGGACGGAAACATCTTCACGCTCAGCGTTGAAGAGGGTGACTTAGTTCCAACCGTTTCTTATGAGAAGGTCCTCAAGCTCACAGACAGCGGCAAGGCTCTTGAGTTCACAGGCGGCTCAATAGACATCATAGGTCTTGACAACGATGATTATATACTTAAGGAAACAGCTTCACCCAACGGCTACACAAAGGTCGAGTCCGAGTTCGGATTTACTGTAAAAGACGGAAAGGTAACTGTTACAGATGCAAAGACAACAGGCACATACAAGCTTTCCGACGACGGCAAGCAGCTTATAATACTCGACGACATCTCCAAGATTGAGATTTCCAAGTTCTATGACAAGGAGGGCAACACAACTCCTGCTGGCACAACGGCAGGCGCTGATATGAAGCTCACCTTCAAGAAGGGCTCAGGAAAAGCTATTCCTGCAAAGAAGACTGGTGACGCTCTCGGTGAAGGTGAGTCGGCAGAGTGGAACTCAAAGGACGCAAATCCCAAGACCTTCGAGGGACTTTACGATGGTGAGTATGTACTTGAAGAGACAAAGGCTCCTCAGGGCTACGAAAAGGCAGCTGCAAAGACCTTTGTTATAAAGGACGGCGTAATAGTTGAGACTGACGCTGACAAGAACGTTGTAAGCACAAGAACGAGCGAGAACCTGATTAATACAAAGCAGAACACTATTATTCTCGACAAGAAGGCTCTTGGCGCAACAGAGATACCTGAGTCAGCAGGAAAGGTGAAGTTCACACTTACTGCCGAGGACGAGGATCTTGATCTCAGCGGCGTGAGCATAAACGGCGGAGAAGCTCTCGGCACTGTAACGTCCACAGAGCCATTCGACGGAAACACAGTTACATTCACAGGTCTTAAGGACGGTACTTATACTCTTAGAGAAGATACTGCTCCTCTCGGCTATTCAGTAGTAAGCGACTTTACATTTACTGTAAAGGACGGCAAGGTTACAAATGTATCTGCTGTAACAACAGGCAGAACATACATTGACGAGGACGGCCATATAGTAGTTGAGGACGCTCCTACAATCTCAATAGACAAGACAGATCTCGGCGGAAAGATGATAACCGACGGTGAGGCAGAGTTCACACTCACAGCCAAGGATACTGACGGCTCACTCAGCGGCGTTAAGATCAACGACGGCGAGGCTCTCGGCGACGTCAAGTCTGCAACATTTGCAGGCAGCAGTACAAAGCTCGAATATCTTAAGGACGGTAAGTATTCACTTAAGGAGGATACAGCTCCTGCCGGATACTCAACTGTTTCTGAGTTTACATTTACAATAAAGAACGGTCTGGTAACAGACGTCAGCACTGTTACGGATGGCGTTACGGAGAAGTCCGAGGACGGAAAGAAGATAACAGTCAAGGATGCTCCTATCATCAATCTCGACAAACTGGCATTGGGTGCAGAGCCTATTCCAGAATCAGCAGGAAAGGCAACATTCGTGCTCACAGCTGAGGATGAGGGCAAGACACTTGAAGGCGTTAAGATCAACGGAGGCGACGCTGTTGCAAGCGGCGTCAAGTCTGTAAAGGTTGACGGCAACAATGCAAAGATCGAGTACCTTAAGGACGGCAAGTACAGCCTCGAAGAGACAGTTGCCCCTGACGGCTACACAACAGTAACAAAGTTCACATTTACAGTCAAGGACGGAAAGGTAACAGATGTAAGTACTGTTACCGACGGCAAGGCTTACGTTGACGACAAGGGACACCTTGTAGTCGAGGATAGACAGACTGTCGTAACCCTTGACAAGAAGGCGCTTGGCGCAGAGCCTATTCCAGAATCAGCAGGAAAGGCAACATTCGTGCTCACAGCTGAGGATGAGGGCAAGAACCTCGATGGCGTAGTTGTAGGCGAGGGCGAAAAGGCTCAGACGCTTACAGCTGATGACAAGTCTGTCACATTTGATGGCAACAGCGCTAAGTTCACTGGTCTTAAGGACGGCAAGTACAGCCTTGAGGAGACAGTTGCTCCTGACGGTTATACTACAGTGACTAAGTTCACATTCACAGTAGAGAACGGCAAGGTCAAGGACGTAAGCACCGTAACTGATGGTAAGGCTTATGTAGACGAAGACGGTCATCTCGTAGTTGAGGATAAACAGTCGACTATCACACTTGACAAGCTGGCACTCGGTGCAACACCTATACCGGAATCAGCAGGCAAGGCTTCTTTCGTACTTCAGATTGAAGAGGAAGGCAAGACTCTTGAAGGCGTTAAGGTAAATGGTGGCACAGCTCTAGGTGGAGTCACAAAGACAGAGTTCAAGGGCAATAATACAAAATTTGAGGGCTTAAAGGACGGTAAGTACAGTCTTGAAGAAACTGCTGCTCCCGAGGGCTACACAACAGTAACAAAGTTCACATTCACAGTTGAGAATGGCAAAGTCAAGGACGTAAGCACTGTTACAGACGGCAAGGCTTATGTTGACGAAGACGGCCATCTTGTAGTTGAAGACGCTCATACAGGCATAGTTATCGACAAGCTTGCTCTTGGCGCAGCACCTATCCCTGAGTCGGCAGGCAAGGCAACATTCGTACTTGCAGTTGAAGAAACAGGCAAGACTCTTGCAGGCGTTAAGATCGACGGCGGCGAGACTCTCGGTGAGGTAACAAAGACAACATTTACTGGAAACAATACACAGTTTACAGGTCTTAAGGACGGCAAGTACAGTCTTGAAGAGACAGCCGCTCCTGACGGCTACACAACAGTTACTAAGTTCACCTTTACTATAAAGGATGGTAAGGTAACAGACGTTAGCACCGTTACAGATGGTAAGGCTTATGTAGACGAAAACGGACACCTCGTTGTTGAGGATACAAAGAATACCATAACCCTTGACAAGAAGTCACTCGGAGCAGAGCCTATACCGGAATCAGCAGGCAAGGCAACATTCGTACTTGCAGTTGAGGAAACAGGTAAAACACTCGAAGGTGTAACAGTTGGCGAAGGCGAGAAGGCAAAGACACTTACAGCT
>JAGCWY010000147.1 GCA_017961625.1 Ruminococcus sp.
GCCTGAAAGTGTGCGCCCTCGGTGTATGTTTCTGTCGTGCCGCCGTATGGATTATCTACAATGGCACGGTTCATATATACGCACTCTTGCAGTGCTTCTTTGTATAATCCGAAAGCCATTAGATAATCTTCCTCCATGCTGATAGCTCACTCTCAAATGCCGCCCACACGCTTGTATTTACACCAGAACCGCCGCTTGAAACCGCCTTAGTATAACTATACCCCTTGTGGCTCTCGCTTGAAAAAGGGGCTTTTGAAGCGTTTCCGTAGTCTGTAACCCACTGTGACATATCAGCCGCAAGCGCTATGACTTCGGCAGGGATAACCATGAGCCACACTGAGCCGTTGAAAGTCTCGTCTGTAAGCATATCGCCTACCTTGTGAACGCCGTTATTTTTAAAGCTGTCTATCAGCCTAAAATACTCTGTTGGTATATCAAGCGGCTCACCATTAACCGATATACTGTTATCAGATATCGTTATAGTGCCGCTGTAATGCCCATAAGGTGTGTGGTCTGCCTTAATGTCAAACCAGTTCTTAATCCTCTGACATATCGCTGTCAGCATTTTTACCACGCCCCTTCTTCTTTCGGGGTTTTTCCTCGACTGTCTCTTCGGTGACTTCATCGGGGATAATCTCTATTACAGCCCTGCCACGCAGATTATCAGAGCCTGCAAGCTCTGCAATGCGTTCTTTAGATACATCATAGCCAGAACGTGGGAAGATATCTCCCACGTTATAGCTATAATTGTTATCTTGCATATCTGTAAAATGCTCTATTGCTTTATACACCGTCACTCAGCACCAGTTCTGACAGTTTGAAGTTCTGAACATTCTCCTTGCCGTTGCCGCTCTGGATAAGTACAAGTTTCTGCTTGTTCTTGTCAGTGATCTTAAATACGCCATTTCTGTCAGTATCATCAATACACTCAACAAGTCCAGTGCCCTCACTCGGTATTAAACCGACTTTAAGGCTTGTAACGCCCTCGGCAGGATTATTCCATTTAAGAGCAAGGAAATATCCGTCACCGCTAAGCGGTCCCGTCTCTGCAAGACCACCTTCAATGAATGTTAAAGTACCTGTGATTTTGTTGCCTGTTACTGTAACACCGCTCTGGAAATCTGCCGGGGTTTTGTCCGTCCATGGATATGTGGCCTCATCGCTGTCGGACGTTACGGTGAGGCCTACTGGGGGTTTATCTCACCAAGTACAACGCCGTCACCGTACTCAACAAGGAACTGAATACCGCTCATTGCAAGAATTTCAGACTGCGCTCTCTCGTTTGTAATGAAGCTGTGAACGCCTACATATCCGAGCTGGTCTGATGTGAGGCTGAACTCAGTCGGGAGATCGCCGCCGTTCATGCTGATGTAGTAAAGGATAAGGTTATCCTTTGCTGTTGCAATAACAGTGCCCTTTGTTACTCTTGATGTGATGATAACAGTACCAAGACCGAGGAAGTTCTCAATGTAGTTGAGACCGAAAGCAGTCTGTGTTGTTATCTGAGCAGCTCCGAGGTATGTTGCAATATCCTCAGGGTTTACAAAGTATACAGCCTGTGCGGTATCGTCCTCGAAGAGAACCTGTAACTTGCCCCAGCACTGTGCAAGTGTATCCTGTAAGTCTGTGCCCTCTGCATTTGTGCCTGCTGCGGCAAATGTAGCCAGATTTGTGAAGAAATCTGAACGAATGCCCTTCTGAATATCAGAAACAAGAGCCTTGTCAGTCTCAACGACTGCTTCTGCTCTGCCTGACTTCTGGATAGCCTCAGCAGTTGTAGCCTTTCTCCACTTTTTCAGTGTGATTTCGCCAACTGGTGTCTTAGTTCTTGCATAGTGAGAGAGAGGGATAATTTCGCCCTCAGGTACAATGCCGCTCTCCAGTGTGCCTGTTGTCTGGTATACATAGAGAGTTGTGCCTGCTGGCTGTGATATCTTTCTTGTTACTCCAAGAGCCTGTATAAGCTTGTTAAGTGAACCATGTGTGAACTGATACACAAGGTCAATTTCTCTTGCACGGACCATGTCAGATGTTGTGATAACATTGGTCTCAGCTGCATTTGTTACGGGTGTAGCTGGCATAATATTACTCCTTTCAAGTAAATAAATCAGAATTTTGAGCAATAGCCATTTGACGTGCTGTCGGGTCTGATATCTTCATAATATCATCGACTGTCATACTGCTGCCTATCGCTCCCGAAACGGCAGGCTTCTGAACATCTGCGCCCTGCTTGACTGTTGTTGTTATAAAGTCACTCCAATCAGCCTTAACGCTCTCAGTGAGCTTGTCAGCGCCCTCAATAGCGCCGTCAGAGCCAAGCTTGATAGCATCTATCTCGCTCTCAGATACTTTGATGATTGCCGCCTGTCGCTTCTCAGGGATACCGCACTCAGTCAAAAGCTTTTTGAATGCCTCTGTCTTTGTAGCTCTTGTCTCCTTGACGTTCTGAGCGGTTTTGTAATCGTCAAAGTCCTTTTTCAGCTCTTTATACTTTGTTTCCCACTTGCCTGCGGTTGTTGCAGTGTCCTCGGCGGTCTGCTTTGCTGTTTTCAGTTCGTCTATCTCGTCAAGCTTTGCCTTATAACGGGATTTGTCAACAAACTCATTACCAACAGCCTGCTTGATAGCTGTAATCACTGTACCAATAGCTGCCTTTGGGATATTGCCGTCTGTATCGGCATACTCACCGATAATTTTTTCAAAATCTGCCATGTTGATAACTCCTTTTCGCTGTTACGGGTGCTACCCTAAGTTATTCTTAATATAACAATACCACGTGTATTTTCGCACGTGGTATCAACTTTTAACCATTTTTAAGGTTATTTTCAATTATTGCCTTGTATTCTCGCTGATGATCTTGAACTGCTTTCTTCAAGAAGTGTCTCGGCTTCATACCGTAAGTCTTATGCGGCTTGCCGTTCTTGTCAATCCATACCCACGGAGTTTTACGTCCTTTGCCGCCCTCAGCGTGTAAGCCAGTACCTAACTCCACGTAGCTGGCATAAAAAATATCGCTTCCCACGTAAGCAACACCGTCCTTGCTTGCGTGTGCTATGCTCTGTCTAAGCGTACCGCCGGGACCGTAACCCTCAACTCCTGTACTTTCTGGAGTACCAACAGGAGTGTTGATTTTAGCGTATCCCTCGGCTATCAGCCCTAACTCTTCAAGCGTTTTGGTTGTAATCCGTTCAAGCTCTTTGAGAACTTCACTGCTATTGTCCTCAAATGTTACATTGATATCGGGCATTTAATCACCGTCCTTTACGCATACTTAAAAAGATATCCTTTATATGAATTTGAACGCCCTTTTATAACCGCTGTAACATTTGTTGCATTGCCATTTAAATATCTGCCTGCTTCAGAAGCAGACCTAAATTCAAGTAATTCCTCGCCTTTGCGGTTCATCATTACAACTTTGCGGCTATTTGGGGCGTTTGCTCGTATTTTTTCAATATGTTCCTGTGTGTGTTTTCTTCCTCTTTGAGTATTTGCTGACCGCTGAGTATGTCCCCCATAGTTTATATTATATTTACAGTCGCACCATTCTAAATTATCAACATTATTATTTGCTTTGTTTTCGTCTTTATGGTTTATTTGTGGCAAATTTAAGGGATTATCAATAAACGCATATCCAACTAATCTATGCACTTTTTGCGTAGAGTGCTTATGTTTGCGGTATATATTCACAAGTAAATATCCGTCTTTATCTTTATGTTGTTTGAGGATTATTTCTTTATTCTTTTTACAACTTTTGACTTTACCAGTATTACTTACATAATATCTTCCGTCCGTTCCTTCAATTTCTTTCCATTGTTCGTTCATTTTTTCTCCTTTCTGCGCATTTCCTTCCATTCATCATATGTAGTATCGTCAGACAACTTATTATCACGCTGAGTTTTGTCTGATAAATTATAATCTACCCCTTTTACGACCCCAATTACTACACATCGGCAGTTATAAAGAAGATGAGTTTGTTCTATTACCTTACCGGGATAATCAATCTCTATCCCTTCACAAATAAACGGTTTATCAAGCGGCTGTGTTTGTCCGTCTAACAACCTATGCTCATGTCTGGTTCTGTTATCGAGAGACGCCACCCATTGCTTTAAAATCTTAACGCCGAGCTTCTCAGCCCTTTTATAGCCGTCAACTCTGCCTGCGTTCTGTGCGCCTGTTGTGGCTGTTCTGGCATATCTTACCGATTGACGATAATTCATCTCGGTGAGCTGACTAAACCGCTTTGCAGTCTGTTCAAGGCTTTCGCCCTGTAAGATGCTCTGCAATACTACTGACTGAACGTGCTGTTCTTCCCAGCGCAGCTCTTTATGCTTTGCAAGCTTCTGAGCCAGAGGAGAGCCGGGGCGTGGGTCTGGTAACAGCTTCGGGTCATCACGGATAAGCCGCTCAACAGTCGGACGGTCATACAGCGTATAAGAAGTGTCAACCTTGCCGCCCTTTTCTGCCTCAAATGTTGCATAGTTATGGTTTAAGGCGTATACATCGGGCATACTGTCAAAAGCCATTTGCTTTGCAAGGTCGTTTGTATTAGCATAGTCCTGTGCAAGCGTATGCCGCATTTCTTCCCACCGCTTGCCGATCATTACTTGTCCTGTCTGCCATGCCTTATACTCAGCTTCGGTGATATCACCGTTTTCAAGCTTTTCACGCCATTCTTTGTCCTTGCGCTTAAATTCGCTCATATAAGCGTTGACTTTTCGGGTTATCTCCCTATTAGCCTTGCGGTATTCAGCCGCTATACGCTTTTCTAATGCCCTCAAAAGGGCTTCTGTCTCCATGTGTCCTTTATCGGGCATTTATATCACTCCTCTGGCTGTGATTCGTCTATCCGCTGAAAACTATCAGCCATTTTTGCCTTTTGTATCTCCTCAAATACGTCAATATCTCCGAGAACGGTGAGTATCTTTCGTGTGGTGTATTCATCACCAGTCCACGGAGCTGCCGTTGCAAGCTTCTGTATTTCTTCAAGCTGATTAATGAGCTTGTTTCTGGTATATGTCGGTTCATCATCTGTTATATCCGCAAGCTTCATAATCTGGAGAATAAACTTAGTCACATAACGCTCTATCTTATCGGCTTTAAGGTCAAGAGGGACGTATGTTGCTTGTATTGCTGTCGCTGTCTGGTTCGATGCAGATACCGCTGTACTGTCAAAACCCATGAAGTCAGTGTATAACTTCTTGTACAGCATATCAACGGTGACTTGATTGCCCTCAAAGGGAGCTTCTAAAGTGTGAGCTGTTGCAGAAGCGTTCTCACCGTCTACCGTTGCAACGCCTATAGTTTTCATATGCTCCTTGAATTTTACAAGGTCAATATCGTCCATGCCGCCGTAATTAGTAAGCACCCAGTAAATGAGATTGCCCTCGTCAACGTTATTTACCATTTGGCTTTCAGAGAGGTCCAGTGCATTTATAGTGTTTCGCTTGCCTGTCATTTCTGACTTACCGTTGCCGTTCCAGTAAAATTCAACTATTGGCAGAACTGAATAATTATCATACTTGACATTCTCAATACCAAAGGCAGGCGAAGTATCTGTCACCCTCAAATATCCTCGTTTCTGCTTGTCAAAGTAAGGGTTGCTATCCTTTGGCACGATGAAACGTGAATAGCCGTCACGCTCAAAGAAATAAGCCACAAGGGGTGTTTCGGCACTGAGCTGATAAAAGTATATGCCTGCACTGAGAACGCCTGTAATTTCATCGTAGAACGGCACAAACTCAGTGAATTTATACATCTGCAACTCACCGTCGTTCCAGAAGCCGTAAGCCTTGCCTGTTATTTCGGCTTCTCTCACAACGTCCTGTACACGAAAATCAAACTCAGCACCGCCGAGCTTGTCCTTTGTGGCTTCGCTTTTAAAGTTGATACCATTACCGAGCAAATATGACACGTCCTGATCTACCACACGGGTGAAGAAATGAGAAGCCAGTTTGTGGTTAGCCGTCCACATATCAACATGAGCTTTACCCATAGTATCATAGACAACCTTTTCATAGCGGTTTATATCGATGTTCTCACCGTCATAATACGTTGCGTAGTCCATAGCAAGCCTGTATTCTCTGCTTTGCTTAAAGCTGGCTATCTTACCAGTAAGATACTGTAACAGGTTCGCTTCTGTTGTTTTTTCTTTCTCTAAATCCTGTATTGTAAACACGTTATCACGCTCCTAAAATAGATTTATACGGTGTTTTCGGCGTTACCAGCCGCATTGACCGCACAAAGTACCTCATATCGTCCATAGCGTGGTCATTTACCTTAACAGGCTTGTCCTCGCCTGCCTTATCGTCCCACACATAGCCGCCGAACTCATTTATTGTATTCTCGCAAGTGTTGAATACCTTTATTTTCTCCGTCTGTATAGCTGTTGCCACATCTCTGATACCGTCCATAACGCCATTATCGGCAGGATTGATATTATAGCAAGGTCTGCCGTTCTTGTACTGCTTACGGAGCAGTGTAATAAACGAAGCCGCAGACGGGTCGATAAATACTTTAATGCGCTGCCTTGTCTGCCATACATCGGAGAGAAATTCGTCTAAATCCTCAGCGTATTCGGTATCTGTTTTCTGTACGCCTGTATCACGTCCAGAATAGTAATATTCTTTGATACGATACCAAACGCCTTTATACAACGCCCATAGACCGCACGAAAATGCGTTCTGTGTGCCGTAGTCAATAGAGATAGTATAATCACTCCACTCAGTTTCAAAGGGCGTTATAACGCATTTCTGATAGTTTGGATAGATTAAGCCCTCAGCAAGTACCCATAACCCCAAAATAAATCTATCGTAAAACACTCCTGAATACATTGTTTTGTATCTCTTTTTGGTTTTCTCCGATAGGCTGAGATTATCGTCCATAATAAAGTGAAGATAAAGCAGATTTTTATTTTTTGCTTGATCTATCCACTTTGTTTTAAACCAATGTGTTGGTGAAGACGGATTGCAGTTAAACCACATTTTTGAGCCGTCAACAGAGCATCGTCCTGTTGCTTGATTGACAAAGCTTTCAGGCATAAGCGCTACTTCATCAAGAAATATGCCTGCTAATGTGATACCTTGAATCAAATCTTGTGAACGCTCGTCCTTACCGCCAAATATATAAAAATAATTTGTTCTTTCGCCGTCTGATACCGTACAAAGGTTTTCGCTTCTGCTATCCTGTACATCATATCCTCTGCCCTTTAGCATAAGTTTGAGCCAGAACAGGACGTTTCTCCTAAAAGAGCCTACTGTTTTACCGCACATTGCAAAGTTCTGACCGTTGAAACTGTTCATAGCCCATAACGCAAAGGATAATGACATTGATATAGATTTACCGCTTCGGATAGCTCCGTCTGCTATAATGCCGTCTTTGCCCTTAACAGGTGATTTATCAGTCCACCAATTCAGCACTTTGCGCTGTTTTGTTGAAAATGGATTATATTGAAACGCTGTTATTTTCTGCTGTTTCATCTTCAATATCCTCGTTCCAATCTTCAACCGCTGTATTATTAAGAGCTTCAAGGAAGTTGTCAGTTACTGTAAGGTTGGCTTCTTGTGTTACCTCTTGCCTATCTGTCCATTTGCACCAGTTCTTCAAGGCAAAAATTGCTGTTGTAGCATTGTATCTCCCCATTGAAGAACCACGTATCAACAAATCAGCTCTTAATTCTTCAAACTCTTTTTTTATATCTGCCCAGTATTCGTCATAGCACCGTCTTATTGTATGATATGAACAATTAGTTATCTCATTCACATATCGGTAAAAACCGAAAAAAGTAGGCGGCTCTGATACGGCATCTTTATCATTTTGACCGTCATATAAACGCTCAAAATAGGTTATTACATAATTTTTGAACTGTTCCTTTGTAAACTTCTTTGGCTGTCCTCTGCCTGCCATATACTCACCTACTTTCATTATGGGAGCTTATCGCTCCCACATTAACAATTTATACCCTGCGTTTTGAAACAAGCTCCAATCTACCACAAAGAAAGAAGCCTGTCCGATTTTATCTTCATGCGTATATTGAACAGGTATGTTATTCTGGTTTTTCTCAATATACTCCATAAGGTCAACGGTTTTAGCTATTGCAAGACTTAATATCTCACCTGTTGTACTGTGATAATACCCTTGCATTGTAAGCTGTGGATATGTGCCATTATGTTTAATAGCAAACTGCCTTTTCTTGTATTCAGTATCAGCTCCGCTTTGCCTGCTTCGTCTGACAGTAAACGTGTTAAATGGTTTGCTCCATACTTTTTGAAAACGACTGCCAATGCCCCACACTAAACCTGTGTTATTGTAAACTTGAAAATAATCAATGCCGCAGGTTCTATCTAACATAAGGCATATTTCTTCATCTGTGCCCTCTACTGTTTTGATCTCGCCGCCTTTTAGCAATTCTGAGATAATAGGCTTTGCACGTTCAACCTGTTGGAGACTAAACCGCATATCATTCATAACAGCTTCATGCTTCTGCAAGAGAGCACCCTCTTTCAATAGCAATTTTAGCGTTATCTTCGTTTATCTCATATCCATAAGCTTTACGTCCGAGTTTTGCCGCCGCAAGTAAAAATGTACCTGTGCAGGCAAAGGGGTCATATATAGTCATATCCTTTTTTGTACTATGACGTATAAATCTTTCAGCAATTTCAATAGGTTTTTGCCATGCGTGGTATCTATCGCCTTGTCTGCCGTCTGGAGCGTTTATTTCTTGTACTGCCCATTGCTCATTTGTAAGCGGACAGTCAAGCTCTGGTGCATCTACACCACGATAGAACAGACATACTTGATAATTCTGCTTGTATCTGTCTTTTGGGTTATTGCCTAATGTGTTTTTATACGTCCATATCAGCTGTTGACATAGCTCTATATGCTCTGGTATCTTAGCATTTAGGTAAGCTCTAACCTCGTTAGGATATGCGCCAATAAAGATATATGCAAAGCCTGTTGACTTCACGTTGTTTAAAGCATTATAAAGCCATGAATTAACAAATTCTTCTATATTGTCAACATCTGTTGAATATGGTGGGTCAGTGAGAAGCAAATCATATTTTTCTTTTGGCTCATGCTTTGTGCTATCGCCAATGTATATAACAGGCTTGATTGAATTATCTGCCTGCTCGACTATTTTTCTTTCAGCCTGCTTGATAGTTTCTTTCTTTTCTTCGAGCTTGATTTTGTTGTATGCTTCATTTATTGTCACACTGCCGCTCATAAGCTCTTTTTTTAGCTCTTCGGGCTTTTTGCCTGCTATTGGCTTTTCTTCTTTAATAGCCTTTTCAATGCGCTTATTAATTGTTATTATGCGACTTGCTGTTTGCTCGCCTGTGCCGATACGTTTAGCAAGTTCCTTTGTGGTGTCGATTTTGGGTTCGGGTTTTGGTGGTTCTTTTAGCTTTTCTTCTTTTGCACTTTTTGTGAATTCACAAAAAGTCCTCTTTTCGTATTGATTACCATAATATACTGCTTGATTAGCTTTCGCCTGTTTCGACAATATCTCAATTGCCTTGCTTTGAAGCATACCCATTGAAAATGCGGTAAGGTTACGCCGTGACTTTTGGTTATCTATCATCCACAATAACGCATCATCACGACTTGCAAACTCTTTTTCTATCGTCTTAAACGGTATATTATGCTTAGTGCATATCTCATAACGGTTATGACCGTCAATTAATGTATTGCCCCACAAAATAAGAGCATCTCGGCAGCCCTCTTTTACAATGCTATCTTCAAGCCCCTTGTATTCTTCATCGGTTAAAGGTGGGATAAGATTCTTGAATTCATCGTCAATAAGGATTTTAACTATCATAACATTACCGCCTTTCAGTAATTGCCTTATTTATGTTAATACAGAGAAGCGGCTAAGGCTTGCCGTTTGTCGAGTGTACATCTCTATCTCTGTATTATCATCGTGTAGATACGCCGATAAGCCGCATATCTCAGCGGCTTTAAA
>JAGCWY010000013.1 GCA_017961625.1 Ruminococcus sp.
GAGGTAATTTGGGGGGGTTTCCGTACATGCGTTCGAGTTTTGGTTTCTACGTATTTACGGATTATCCCACCAGGCCACCCGTCCGTATACACAAACCAACAATCCGAAAATACGTATTATGATATTAACATCCGGATCATACGCCAGACCGACTCCGGGTACTCCATTCCTACTTTGCGGTATAGATCATACGCCAGACCGACTCCGGGTACTCCATTCCTACTTTGCGGATAGCAATCCGTATTTACATATTTATTAAATCACGCTATAATCAACTTAGAGAGGAGGTGAGCTCACTTATGAAGTTTAACAATGAGGATTATCTTAAGGCATTTCCCAGAACAGAAAAGACCGTGGCAGCTCCTGCAGCAGCTCCGGTAAGTACAAACGCTCCGGGTGATGCACTTAAACCAGAGCCGGAAGAGTTACCACCTGCAGATCCTGCTGATCCTGCAGTGGAAGATCAGCCTGATCCGGCAGCTGAGGAGGGAGGTGCAGCGGATGGAGATGAGTGATATTATCTCGTTATTTGTAAATAATGGCGTGGCCGTGGCCGTGATCATTTACTTTATGATAAGAGATTATAAGTTTATCTCACAACTCACGGTACTGATCCAGCAGCTGACCGATACGGTTAAAGACGTTGAGGAAAGCATAAAATCTTATAGGAAGGAGGTAAAAAACTAATGGCATTAAGAGCAGGATATGAAGGTATCAAGAGAGGTCTGCTTGATGTATTAAAACAGATCGCTTTAAAATTCGGTGATGCTCTTGCTATAAAATCAATCGGCGAGGGATTGAATTTATCAAGTGCAGGAGAGTTAAGTGCAAGCTCATCAGGTTCTGATATTATCATAGTTGAGCACACAGACACTACCAGCGGTTATGCTTGGCTCACACCAAAAGATGCAGATGGTGAGCCTCTTGACTCCGCAAAATATGTATTACTTTCCATTGTTAATAAGACAGACATGACTGGCTCACCACCGTATCCGGGATCTTATGAGTGCGCAGTCAGAGCAAGTGATGGTATATATCAGGCAAAACTGATCAATACTCAGACCGGTGGCTCAGTATCAGATCAGACATACACTGTTACATACATACTTGCGTATGTAGAGCGACCGGCAGTAAGTACAAGTAAAAAAAGAGGAGGTAAAAAATAATGGCAATAGTTAATCAGATAGCAACAATCCTTAATGATGTAGTTGAGGATATGACCGGACAGTCTGCGAGTATACAGGATATTGATACCAGCGATATAGTATCTATGGGTAAATCAATCGCAAACATGGATCTGACCGAGGATTTTTTCGGAAAGCTGGTAAACAGGATCGCAAAGACTGTATATTTTATCAGGGTATACAATCCCAAGAGGGGCAGGAGTATCTTAAGGGATGAGCATGAGTATGGTGCTTTTGTCCAGAAAGTATATTACACAGCTCCTGATTATGTAGACAATCCGGAGCAGAGTGTAGCAACATGGGCAGGATCTCCGCCTGCTGCAACATATGCACAGCACTCACCTTATGGAGTTTCTGCAGTGGTAGCAGTGGATGCTAAGATATTCGGGGGTCAGGGTACGTTTGCACTTGAGATCGTTCGCCCGGTTGATCAGATCCGTACGGCATTCTTATCAGATGCTGAGATGATGAGGTTCATCGATGGCATTTATCTGGCTATCGAGAACAAGATCAAGCTCGCTGAGGAAGCTCTCGTATCGACAGCTATAGCGACAGCTATGGCCTGCGATATCAATGGTGGAAACGTTCGCAATCTGCTCACTGAGTACAATACAAATATTGCAGCGACTCCTATAACGGATGAGGAGGTTGCTCTGACAGATCCTGATTTCCTTAAGTACATGGCTAAGGAGATCGCTCAGACCGTAAACTATATGCAGGATATGAGTACTGCGTTTAATGTAAACGGTTACTTAACATTTACCGACAGGGAAAACCTCAAAGTGGAGCTCTTGGCTGAGGCGGAAGCATCTCTGAATAGCTATCTTTATTCAGATACTTTCCACAAGCAGCTTATCGAGCTTGATGGCTATGAGGTCGTAAACAAGTGGCAGTTTACCGGCCAGACCGGAGGAGGTTTTGCTAATACCTCAAAGATTGATATCGTTCATGATGACTTTAAGTCAGCTACTAACCTCACCGGCGAGATCGCTCAGGATGGTATTGTAGCGTTTGTTCATGATATCGAGCATGTAGCTGCATATTTCGGACATCGCAGGAGCTGGGAGATATTTAACCCTCGTGATGATGTATACGTCCATGGCGAGACAGCTCGTAAGGGTTATGCAGTAGATCCTAACGCTAATGGTGTTGTATTTGTTGTTAAGTATGTAGCTCCCTAAGTAGTTACAGCTTAAATATCTGAGGGAGATCAGGAACGGTCTCCCTCTTATTATAATAGGAGGTAAAAAATATGGGATTTTTAGAAACCATAGCAGGACTTGTGCCGGATGGAGTTAATCTCTCACTGGCTTTTGAGAATGCTTGCACATATCCCGATTACTTTTTATTCTGGAAAGATAACCTCTTTGAGAGGATCATGAGGCTCTTTATCTGGGAAGATACCGGAGAGTTAGATCCTAAAGAGATAGAGGAGCGTCTGATGCTTGCAGGCCATTGTGGGATAGCTCTTTTTGATAATAAGCCTACGGCATTTTTTGGAAGTTTTTCCGGAGTTACTGTATATCAGGATGAGTTCACTAACTATAATGTGCATTCTCCGATATATTCAAATACTTTTGATATAGGTGAAAACATCTGCATCATCAATAACAATTCACTCAGAAACGCTATGCTGCCTCATGTAGTACATTATGCTCAGCTTTTGGCTCATGCAGATGTGACTCTCATTAAGCAGATGGTGGAGGCAAGAGATCCGGGTGGTGTACCTATAGCTCAGAATGAAAAGGTAAAGCAGTCGCTGATATCTTATCAGAGGGCTAAATTTAATGGAAAATCAGTTGGTTATGTTTCAGATCTGGCAGGTATCGGGATCAACTTTTTAGGTGCTGACAGACACTCGGCACTGGATATCAATGCAGTCTGGGATGTGAGGACTAAACTGATCAAGAGTTTTTATGCTGATATCGGAGTGAGAGCATCCTTTGATAAAAAGAGCAACACTGTAGTTGATGAGATAACCTCTGATACATCAATGCTGCTTTACAATATCTCAGATATGCTTAAAGAGAGAGAAAAGGGAGCGGAGGCCGTAAATAAGATGTTTGGCACTAACTGGAGAGTCAGGATCTCAGATGAGATAGATTATAACAGGGAGAATGCTCCGGAGGAAGTACCTGCAGAGGGAGGTGATCAGAATGATCTGGAGGTTTGAGCCGAAAGTATGGACTATAAAAGATATCTGGGAATATCAGCGAGATCATAGTGAGGAGATGCTCTCTGATTATGTACCCTCTCTTACACCGATAGAGGACTTCTGGAAAACATACCGGGATAATTATGCGAGGTTTGACCGGAGGTTTACCAAATTCTATGCGTCATGGTATCCGATGATGCAGGAGGGCTTGACGCTGGCGGAAGCTGCAGCAGCTTTTCAGACTGACTGTTATGATCATCTCTTATCTAATAAGAAGAGATACACAGAGCTCTTTAGGATCGAGAGCATCCCGGATGATGAGATGTACTCTCTGACCGACAATGTAAATTATTATAAAGAGACAGAGCGTGATGTGGAATTCAATAAAGGTCAGCAGAAAAATGAGGTTGATGCTGAGACAGAGTACGGATCTCAGACCGTGGATGATGATAAAGAGTTTACTTATGGGGCTCAGGGATCTACTACAGAGCAGACCACAAGTGCATACAATGAGAGTACTTATACTCCCAGAGATAAATCTGAGACCGATGTTGACCAGCACATAGACTCTCAGGATAATCAGATGGTTTACGGCTCTCATACCGATACAAGGGATGATACCTATACAGAGGGAGCTCGTAAGGATACTACAGATGATGATAGTACTGAGCATATCTATGGTAACTATGGAGTAATGCATGGAAACGACATCCTCCTCAAGCACTTAAGCGTCTGGGAGAACAGGTTTAAATTTTATGATCTGATCATGGCTGATATCGCCAGAGATCTTTTGAGAGGGGTGAGATAATGAGCTTAACAGTTACACTATATGTATCAGGCTCTCCGGTTGAGAAGATAGGGAAGAGCTTAAGCTCCGGCACTGACTTTTCATGTGAGCTTAAGGATGATACCAGTATCTTAAACCCTAAGATCAAGATATATTCAAGCTCTAACCTCTCCGGTTATAACTATATGTATATAGCGGAGTTTGGGAGATACTACTATATCAATGATATCAGCTCTCCCCGTAATAATGAGTGGGATATATCTGCTCATGTGGATGTACTGGAGACATACAAGGATGCGATACTTGCAAACAGTGCAGTAGTACGGAGGCAGCAGAGTCAGTTTAATCTCTATCTGGATGATCCTGATTTTCTCACATATAACTATGAGAGAATACAGACTATCAAGTTTCCTGCAAACAGTTTTACCAAAACGCTTAATTATGTTTTGGCTATTAACGGATCATAGGAGGTGATGAGATGGCTATAGAAGATGTAAAGTGGCCTGATCAGTTTGAGGGAATGCAGCTTCTCCCCGGCCCGTTCTTTTTAAGGGGTGGCAAGATGTACTCTTATTTTGCTGAGGGTAACTCTTGGAATATCTATATAACTAATGATGTATTAAGTTTAAACCTCGCAGACTATCTGATCACTCCCTCAAGTGGTTATAATTGGGAGACTGACTGGTTCACTCTTTTTGAATTTGCAAACGGTTATAAACTTGAGGGTAAGTTTAGAAGTGGGTCACGTGTTGAATATACGAGCAGATGGCTTGATGAGAATGGTAATGATATTTCTACCGTAGTATTTGACGGTATGAGCAAGGGCAGCGGATCAGCAGTTTTTGGTGAAGCTACAAACCTCGGTTTATCTACGATCAAGCTGGCACTGTTAACATCATTTCCGACAAATCCGGGAGATCCTGCATCAGGGCCTCTGCCGGATACTCCTGCAAGCGGTGTCTATGTCCGGTTGCTTTTTGGTGGTGCTGCCGGTACTACAAATGCACTCGATTTCAATCCCGGCACTGTTTGTAAACAGTGCATGACTTTCAGGCCGTACGATGAGGTACATGCAGAGTGGCAGCTGGATATATTCACACTCACTGACGTAGCTGCAGCAAATAACTATTTTGCTACACACGGTAATCCGATCCCGTCAGATTATCCGCAGTTTATAGAGGATGGACTGCCTCAGGATTATGATCCGTCAAGGCCGGGAGGTGGTGACGGCAATTATTCAGATGAGTCAGATCCGATAGATTTTCCGGATATGCCGGTCGGAGGAGCTCTTGGATGTGGTGCGATAAAAGCATTCCATGTATCGAGTCAGAATATCACAGATTTATTTCATAAGTTATGGGATAAAGACATATTTGATATCGATCAGTGGCAAAAGCTGGTGAGCTCTCCTATAGAGTGTATAGTGAGCTTGCACGCACTGCCTATAGTACCCTCAGATGGTACACACACAGATCAGATACATCTGGGTAGTTTTGCGACTGCAATCAATGCTCCGGTTATCCAGAGCCAGTATAAAGAGATAGACTGTGGTTATGTCGATCTTATAAAGTTCTTTGGGTCAGCGATGGACTTTTCTCCATATACTCAGGTACAGATAGCACTCCCCGGAGCTGGGATCTATGATCTGGCTACTGAAGATGTACAGGGATCTCGGATACATGTAAAGTATTTTATGGATATCCTGACCGGTGATGTTCTGATCCATGTTAAATGTGGTCAGTCAGTGCTCTATAAGTTTACCGGTAACATGAAAATGCAGATCCCGGTATCAGCGAGAGATAATACAGCTCTTGGTACTGCTATCTCCGGTGTGGCCGGGCTTATCGGCGGAGCTATAAAGGGTGGTATGGCCGGAGGCGGTGCAGGTGCTGTAGTTGGTGGACTGCTCGGTGGTGGTCTTAGTACTGCTGCTTCTGTGGCTACCAGAAAAGATCATGTGAGCAGATCCGGTGATATGTCAGGATCTATCTCCCTGATGGATCACTTTGTACCTTATTTAATAATACACAGACCACAGCAGTCTCTCGCTCCTAACTACAATAAATTTAAGGGATATCCTGCTAATCTCACTCTGACTCTGGGAGCGTGCTCCGGATATACTGAGGTGGCTCATATACATCTCACCGGTATCTCAGGAGCTACCGATACAGAATTAAATGAGATTGAGCAGATGTTAAAGGCAGGTGTTATCATATGATAATAGATATAAGTTACTACAATCCTATCAAGGACTGGGATCTGGTTAAAAATGCAGTGGATGGTATCATCATCCGGATGGGATACTCCGGATATGCATCCGGTAAATGTGTACTTGATAATAAGTGGAGACTGTACTCTGCAGCAGCACTTGAAAAGGGTATCCCAAGAGGAGCTTATTTCTTTCCTCAGTCTGTGAATATCACAGAAGCTGAGAGAGAAGCGGATTTTATCTATAATGAATTAAAGGACTGCTCGCTCCCTCTTGGGATCTGGCTTGATAGTGAGATAGCTGATACAAAAAATAAATCAGGCCGGGCTGATAAACTTAATAAAGCTACACGGACTCAGATGCTTCTTATAATAATAAAAAAGCTCCGGACATATGGTTTAACTTGTGGTATATATGCCTCGGCCTCATGGTTTATCTCTAATCTTGATATGAGTAAGCTGCAGGATGTGCCTCTCTGGGTGGCTCAGTGGAATAGTACCCTCACTTTTAAGTACCCGGCTCAGCTCTGGCAGTATTCAGATAACGGAAGTATACCGGGTATCATTGGAAGAGTTGATCTTGATAAGTTCGTAAAGGAAGAGAAAGTTCCTGATCCGGAGCTGGATGCTGCAGTGGATGTGATAGCATGCAGAGTTATAAAAGGAGATTTTGGTTATGGACATGATAACCGGATGCTCAAGATCTATGAGTTGATAAGATTAAGAGTAAATGATATACTTAAGTAGTTCAGAGTCGATTTACTCATTTTGCATTACTCCTTTCATACAAAAAATGTCATCAAAAGGGGAGCAGTACTTTAAGGGCTGCTCTTCTTTTGTTTACAAAAAATCTATATTCTGTTAATACTCTCTTAATATTTTCCTTATATAGTGGTACGTAAAAGGAGGTGAGCACATGAGGCCAATAATGTTTGATGCTGATCTGGCGGTCAGGATGCTTAACAAGATGGGCAAGGAAATAGTAGGAGCTATGAGCACGGATGATAAAAAGACTCAGAGGGAGCTCCTGCAGAAAGCACTTAATGATCATGGGTTCTTATACGATATCTTGCATCTGGGAGATCTCTCAGAGATCCAGATGATAGATATAAATCCCAACAAATCAAATTAAGAAAAAGGAGGAAAAGAGCATGGGATTATCAAGTAAACTGACAAGTAGCAGGAAAACAGTGAGAGAGGATGTTGATACTAAAGATATTGCTTATGTATCTGCAGCAGATCTTGCAGCATCAAAGGGTATCAAGTACCCGATACCGGTAATAGGTTTCTTTACCAAGACCGGTGACTATGGCAAGCAGATCACTCTCATAGTCGAGATCAAGGATGAGATCATGGGTGTTAACATCCCTAAGAGATACGCTGAGATGTTTGAGGCGTTCAATGCTGAGGAGGTTGAGCAGCTTAAGGATGGAGCTCTGGGTATTGCAGCTATCGTTCCGGATGTCAAGACTCCCAAGGGCAAGACTACCATGATCGAGTTTTGTGATCTGTAGGAGGTGATGCGTATAAGATAATCTTAAAGTATACCCGGTAAAAGTAATTCCAAAGTAACTATTAACAAACCATATCTTGTAAGAATACACAATGCGCAGCTGACCGGGGTTATATGCTCCGGTCAGTATTTTATAGGAGGTTAATATGATAAAGGTTGACGGTTTAAACTTATCAGTAAAAGGTAACACAGTGGAGCTTTTAACAGAGCTCACAGGAATTATGCATGATTTCTATGAAAAAGGTATCGCAAGTAAAAAGGATCTGCTGGATGCTGTTAATCTGGCCACTGCATCGGATAAAGATCTGACTGATATGCTCATTAAAATAATAGTAGGGAGTGATCAGATGCAGTGTATCAGTTTAAGAGAAGTAGTAGCAGTAAAGCAGTACTCAGAGCAGCTCATGCAGATCATAGAGCACTGTGAAAGCATCCAAGAGGATGATGGTGTATCGGATTATCATAAGGAAAGAGCTAAAGTTCACGCTTATGAGGATATAGTAGCTCTGGTAAAGGTTAGGAGGTGATAAGAATGAAAAAGATACCTACATTATTTGAGCGAGTTTATGATAATCATAAGATAGTGGATATTCTACCTGATTATCTTGTAGGGATGGAATGGGTTTTTGATGGTGAGGGTGAAGCTACTGTTAAGTTTGATGGTTCATGTTGTGCGATTATTAACGGTGAGTTCTATAAAAGATATGATGCGAAAAAGGGGAGGCCAGTTCCGGAGGGTGCAATTAAATGTCAGGAAGAGGCTGATCCAATTACAGGGCATTTACCCTGCTGGATAAGATGTGATAGAGATAACCCTGCTGATAAATGGTTCTGGGCTGCTTATGATAATGGATGTGACTATATAGATGGTACATATGAAGCAGTTGGAAAACATTTTCAAGGTAATCCTTATGGTTTAGATAATGACTGTTTAGTAAAACACGGAAATAAACTTATAAATGTTGAACGCACTTTTGAGGGTATTAAGAATTATCTTTCACAACATTACATAGAGGGTATCGTATTTTGGAAAGATGGAGAGCCAAAGTGTAAGATAAAGCGTTCTGATTTTGGTTTTAAATGGAGGTGATAGAGTGACTGATATAACAAAAGGCTTGATTATTATAGAAACAACTACATTTATGAGGGAGGAAGTGCTGGAGGGACTGAGAAAAAGATTTGTGAGAGACAGAGAACAGGGTATTATTGTCCTGCCGTGGTACTGCAGGCTCAGATATCCTTGTGAGAATGGAGGTGATATTGATGTACAATGTAATGCTGATACTTGATGATGGTGAGATCCGGGTGATCAAGAGCGTCAAGCTCGTCTCGTGGACTCGTGCAAGGGTGATATTCACGGATGTTGATGAGAGATCATATCAATATATAGGTGGTCGCATCCAAAAATGTGAGATGGAGTATATGGGGAGGTGTTTAACTAATGAGGAGACAGAGTAGATTTAAACAGGCTATGACGGCCTATAACCGCACGGCCGGACAGCTTAAAAGGTACTATGATGTAGATCCTGCAAAATACATAGAGGGTAAGACTACAGCCAGAGGTGTTGAGCGTGCTCTTAAAGAGCTTAGGAGAGAAGCTGAGAGGCAGCAGGTAGAGCGTGCAGTTGAGAAGTATGAAAAGTATACAAGGGTTGAGCGGTCTTTTAAGCAGGAGCAGAGGAGCATCCAAAAGGAGCAAGCTCCTAAATTTTATTTTGATCCTGAGAAGCAGGCCGATTATGAGCAGAGATTAGCAGCCTATGAACAGGGCAGGAGCACATTTATTGAGAGGTATGGGGCTTATGGTATGAATGATGCTAATTATGATAAGTTCGTATCATTCATCGGAGCTCTCCCGGATGAGTATAAGTCAAATGCTGCTTTTGGTTCTAAAAATATTGTGGAGGCGTGGCGTACTGCTCAGGATCTTAAGCTGTCTGATGAGCAGATGCTCCGGGTCATGATAGACACTATGGATAATGCTAACGGTCAGGGACTTAATCAGGAGACATTGTTACATAACTTATATGATAATATGAGGGAGGCTGCACGGTGATTAGATATGATCATCAGCTCAGAGATTGCAAATTCAGAAAAAAGAAAAGTCATAAGAAAAAGGGAGAGGGTGCTACATACTGCTTAAATATCATGAGCTTTGATATTGAGGTAAGCTCCGGGTGGATGTATGACGGTAAGATCATCGGATATGAGCCGGGGCATGATGCAGAGTTCTGGAATGATCTTGATAAGTACGCTCTCCCTTATATATGGCAGTTTGGAATTGATGATGATGTTTATTATGGGAGTGAGATAGAGTCGTTTCTGGAAGTGCTCAAGGATCTCCCGGATGATATGCAGTATCTTATATATGTGCATAATCTCTCTTATGAGATGCAGTTCCTGCAGAATATCCTGCATATAACAGATATGTTTGCCAGAGCTCCGCATAAGCCTTTTAAGTTTAGGTCAGAGGAATTTCCTTATATCGAGTTTAGATGCAGCTATATCTTATCTAATCTCTCACTTGAGAAGTGGGGCAATGAGCTCGGTGTTGAAAAGCTCGTGGGAGATCTTGATTATAATATCATCCGCACTCCCTATCATTATGATCCTGAGACGGAAGAGATCACCGGTACTCCATTGTTTGATTTTGAGCTTGATTATTGTGAGCAGGATGTAAGAGTGGTTAATGCCGGTATAGCAGATCTGCTTAAGATCTATGTGGATGTATGGGATATCCCTCTAACCAGTACCGGCAAGGTCAGGAGAAAAGTAAAAGAGAGCGTATGCAAAGATAAAGTATATATGAATAAGATCAAGCTCACTCTCCCGGAAAATGCTGAGGAGTATAGTATGCTCCAGAGCGTGTTTGCCGGAGGATATACTCATGCTAACCGGAGATACTTAGGTAAGACGGTCGAGGGCTGCATACATCATCGGGATGTTGCCTCTTTTTATCCTACCTGCCTCTGTGCGTTCAAATATCCGATGGGAAGATGGATATACATAGACCATGTGCTCCCAGATCCTGCAGAGTTTGATGATTGTGCTTTTATCATCCGGCTGCATCTTAAGGGAGTGAAGTGCTTAAGCTGGAATACTTATATCTCCGGATCTAAGTGCTCCGGCTCTCATATCATCTACGACAACGGGAGGATCTTATCTGCAGATGAGCTCTATATCACAGTAACTGAGATGGACTACCTGACCATATGTGATAGTTATGAAATAAAATTTAAAGAGAGTCTGGGTACATGGAAAAACGTAAAAAGATATCTCCCTAAGCAGTTTATAGAGATCGTGCTGGAATTCTATAAGGGTAAGACGGAGCTCAAGGGTAAAGATCCTGACATGTACGCTCTATACAAAACATACATCAATGCACTTTTTGGGATGTCATGCACGGCACTCGTGCAGGCCGACTGCATCTATGATCAGGAATGCAGCTCTCACAAGGATCAGTGGACTGTTGACGATCTAACGTCAGCACAGGTCAATGCTAAACTAAATGATCTCCGGAGGTGGTTTGATAACCGGTACTTTTTATCTTATAATACCGGAGTTTACTGTACTGCATATGCTCGCAGGTATTTATGGTTAGGTATCATGAGCATTGATGATGATCTGTTATATTCTGATACCGACTCATTTTTCTATATCGGCGATCATGATTTTTCATGGTTTGATGATATGATAGGTGAGGAGCTGCTTAAGATGTGTGAGTATCATGAGATAGATCCTGAGCTCTTAGCTCCGAAAGATAGTAAAGGTATAAAGCATCGTCTGGGAGTACTGGAAGTGGAAAAGGATGACGGTGCTGAGCGTTTTAGGACTCTCGGAGCTAAAAAGTATGTAATAGAAAAAGATGGTATACTTTATTTAACAGTGGCCGGTATAAATAAGAGTGCGGTCTCATGCCTTGAGGGAGATATTGAGAGGTTTACTCCGGGTTTTATATTTGATAAGGATCATCCGGATGTGCATAAGCTGGAGCATACTTATCTAACTGATATGCAGCCGGTGACATGGCCGGGAGGATATAAGAGCTCTCTTAAGTATGGGATCAACATGAGACCGACCGGTTATAAACTCAGTATGCCTAATGTATACGATGAGATGCAGCAGATCTTTGAGGATGGGTTTTTATCATTCTCAGAGTATTTTCTGGCAAAGCATCGGGGTTATTTTAGATAGGAGATAATTATGGCAAAGAATAAATTTTATGATATGAGTAAGCTCTTATCCTGCAATGCCAGCTGGAATATCCTCTATGGGATGAGGTCAAACGGTAAGAGCTATGCAGTGAAAATGTATGTGCTTAAGAATGCTCTAAAGGGTGAGCAGTTTGTTTATCTGAGAAGATGGTCAGAAGATATTAAGCAGCGTGAGGTTTCAACATACTTTGATGATATGCCTATTAAGGATCTCACTAAAGGTGAGTGGTCTGCAGTAGTTGCTTATCAGGGGTTTTTCTATTTTGCAAATATCACTGAGGCCGGTAAGACTGAGAGAGCTCCTGATCCTATAGGCAGGTACTGCTCACTTAATCAGGCAGAGCGGTATAAATCTCAGGTATTTGAAAAGGTAACCTCTATCATCTTTGAGGAGTTCATGACCGATAAGATCTATCTGGGAACAAATGCAAGGCCAGAGCCCAGACTCCTGATGCAGTTTGTATCTACAGTGGCAAGGGATAGAGATGTAAAGGTATTTATGATAGGTAATACAGTCAGCAGAGTTAATCCTTATATATCTGAGTGGTCTCTTAAGAATTTCCTGCAGCAAAAGCCCGGCACGATCGATATCTATCATCTGAGGGGTGAGAATGGTGTGGTTGATATAGCTGTAGAGAATTGTGAAGTTGTAGAGACTAAGAGCCGGATGTTTTTCGGGCTCGCATCCAAGCAGATCACGAGCGGTGAGTGGGAGGTTGATGATGTACCTAAGCTCTTAAAGCCAAGAGAGTATTATGATATGCTCTATGAGCTGTGCGTTAAATACAATGATTTTAAGTATGTACTACAGCTTATGTTTGACGGTGAGACAGGAGGAAGTTTTGTATTTGTATACCCTCTCACTAAGGATCGCAAGATAGAGCGAGTGATAACTAATGAGTTTAGCATCAAGCCTCTGATCAGTAAGGGTCTCAAGCCGGAGATAAAAGCTGAGGTACTTATGGCTAAGTGCTTTAAGGATGGTAAGGTTTGCTTTTCGGATAATCTGACCGGTACGGATTTCAGGCAGGTGATAGATAACTTTAATCTGAGAGGAGTGATGATATGAGGGATAAGATCATTGAGGGTCTCATGTGGGCTGCAGCGTTTGTGTTGATCTGGTGCGTCTGCATGTTTTTTGTTTTCTGATCTAAGGAGATGAGCAGGAGCTCTCCCAGCGTGGAGGGCTCTTTTTTTCATATCCGCAAAGTAGGAATGGAGTACCCGGAGTCGGTTTGACGTATGATCCGGATGTTAATATCATAATACGTATTTTCGGATTGTTGGTTTGTGTATACGGACGGGTGGCCTGGTGGGATA
>JAGCWY010000148.1 GCA_017961625.1 Ruminococcus sp.
AGTTCTCACCTGTAAAGAAAAACTTATTCCGTTCTATGAGAAGTTCGGCTATGTAAGCGAGGGGATTTCAGACTCCGTACACGGAGATGCAGTATGGTATCAGATGCGGCTGACGTTCTGATATAACTTTTTTCTATAATTTGCAATGTTTTTTTCGGATTGGACAAGCCGTTTTTTCGGTGCTATAATAAAGCCATACCAAACGAAAGGAGCGGTAAAAATGGACAACAGAATATCCTATGTGCTTGGTATGCTCCGCTCAATCGTCAGGGGGACAGACCGAATGTGCAGCACAGGACGATGTTAAAATTTTGCTGAAACCATTAAGTGTATAACCTCCTAAAAAGTACATTTTAATGAATGACAAACAGCTTCTTCGGTAACGGAGAAGCTGTTATTTTATCCGATAAGGAGCTTTTTATGACTTTACAACAAATAAATTATCTGCTTACTATTGCTGAATCAAGATCCATGAACAAAGCCGCTGAAAAGCTGTATATCGCTCAGCCAACCCTGACAGGTGCTGTAAGAGATGTTGAAAATGAAATTGGTATATCCGTATTTCACCGAACTCATAAAGGTGTAACTCCTACAATAGAGGGTGAGGAATTCCTCAGACGCATAAAAAAAGTTTATCAGCAATATGAGGAAGTAATGGAATATTACGGCGATGATACCGAATACCGCCGTAAATTTGCAGTTTCCATGCAACATTACTCATTTGCCGTAAAAGCCTTTATAAAAATGGCAAGACATTACGACTCAAATCAGTTCGACCTTGCACTAAGAGAGACTAAGACCTTAGATGTTATAAAAGATGTTAGCTCTCTGAAAAGTGAGATAGGTATAATCTATACCTGTGAAGCCAATCAGCGAGTTATCAATAAATTGCTTAAAGAGAATGAACTGGAGTTCACTCCGCTTATAGAATGTCCTGCAAGTGTATATCTTGCAAGGTCACACCCACTTGCAAACGAGAAAGAACTGACATTTGAACAGCTTGAACCATATCCGTGTTTATCCTTTGAACAGGGTGGCGAATCCGATATATTCTTTGCTGAGGAGATACTCATAGAACACGCATATCAGAAAACAGTTAAGGCTACCGACCGTGCAACCATGATGAACCTTATGGCAGGTCTAAACGGATATACTCTGTGTTCGAGCATATATTCCGAAAAGCTGAGTGGTGACCAGTTTCTTGTCATACCGTTCAAGAATGATGACAATACAAAAAGTCTTATGACAATAGGCTATATCACTAAGAAAAACTGGGAACTCAGCAGCATGGGTGAACAGTTCATTGATGAAATACATAGGGCATTGAAAACAACTGAATAAGGCATTACCGTCTGATAAAAAATCAGGCGGTTTTTTGTTGTTAACTGAGGTTATCAGTTTTTCTGAGAATAGTGTCTCATAAATCGGTATTGGACATGCCTACTAAACCTATGTATAATATAAACATAGCTTAAAGCAAAGGAGCAGAGATAATGGCAAAAAAAATAAATCTCGAAATGACCAGCGTTGAGAACCGTGAAATGCGTCTCGGTACTATCATCGCATGGGACGGAGCTGCCTCGGATCTTGTAAAGGAATCGGATTATGAAGGCAGAAAAGAAAAAAAGAAAGGCAATGATATTCCAAAGAGAAAACAAGGCGGCTGCTGTGGTAACGGCAGTAAAGCCTGTCGTTTATGCGAACTGAAAACACCGCTCAATCAGCAGACCATGTGTGCTAATGCTATCGTGGAATGTCAGATAGGAAACCTTACAGACTGCATACTCATACAGCATTCTCCCATCGGTTGTGCAGCAGACAATGCGTGGTTCAATCTTGCTTTCAAAATGGGACTTACCCGCAGACATAAACCTGTACAGAATCTTAAAATATTCTGTACCAATCTTCTTGAAAAAGACATGGTATTCGGTGCAAGCGACAAGCTGAGACAGGCTATCAGAGATGCAAAGGAGCGTTTTGCTCCCAAAGCGATATTCATATCAATGGCTTGTGCAACTGCGATAATCGGTGAAGATATCGACAGTATAGCAGATGAAATGGAACCCGAAGTCGGAGTGCCGATAATACCGCTCCACTGTGAGGGATTCCGTTCAAAGCACTGGAGCACAGGTTTTGATATCTCTCAGCATGGTGTTGCACAGAAGATAGTAAAGAGGAACCCGAAGAAGCAGAAAGACCTCATAAACATAGTTGCACTATGGGGTACGGACTACTTCACGGATATCCTCAAACCGCTGGGACTCCGTGTGAACTATATGATCGACTGTGCCAATTACGATGAACTTGCTCAGGCATCCGAGGCTGTTGCAACTTCAACATTCTGTCATACTCTCGGTTCGTATATGGCAACGGTACTGGAACAGCATTTTGGCGTTCCGCAGATAGACGCTCCTCAGCCTTACGGCTTTGCGGGAACTGACGCATGGCTCAGGGCAATTGCAAAATTAGTCGGCAAGGAAAAAGAAACGGAAGAATATATCAAATCAGAGCATGAAAGAGTAATGCCGAAAATACTTGAACTGCGTGAAAAGTTCAAGGGCGTGAAAGGATTTGTCATGACAGGTTCTGCTTATGCACACGGTCTTATATCTGTACTGCGTGAGCTTGGCATAGAAGTTGACGGCTCGGTTGTATTTCATCATGATCCCGTTTATGACGGTGCGGCAGAGAACCAGAATTCGCTGAAACATCTTGTTGACAACTACGGCGATATTCCGAATTACACAGTCAGCAAAACACAGGCATATCAGTTGCCGCAGGTATTCCGCAGAGTAAAGACGGATTTCGTTATTATCCGTCATCAGGGACTTGCTCCCGAAGCCGCAAAGCTGGGTATCCCTGCACTTGCAATGGGCGATGAACATATCCCCGTAGGCTATGACGGCATGATAAGAACAGGAGAGATTCTCCTTGATATACTTGCAAGAAAACGTTTCAATCAGGTGCTTCAGCGTCATGTTGAACTGCCGTATACAAAATGGTGGCAGTCGCAGGACGATCCGTTCATACTTTCAAAAAAGCCTGAAATTTTAGATAAGGCTCTCAGTGCAAAACTCAAAAAGAAAGGTGCATAAAAATGGCAGAGACTAAGACAAAAAGCGGTACGATAGTTCATCCGCATTACGGCTGTACAGTAGGTGCAGCATATACAGTAGCAGCAATAAAGGGTGGTGTTCCTATAGCAAACTGCGGTCCGGGATGTATGTACAAGCAGTTCTTTCTTATCAGCTTTGACAACGGATTTCAGGGCTCGGCAGGTGCAGGAGGAGGAAATATCCCAAGTGCAAATGTTGGCGAAAATGATATCGTATTCGGCGGTACAAAAAAGCTTGACGATCTTATCCGATCGTCCCTTGCTGTACTGAAAGGCGATCTGTATGTAGTCCTTACAGGCTGTTCGGGAGAGCTTATCGGTGACGATGTGGAAAGCGTAGTAAGAAAATACCGTGAACAGGGATTTCCGATAGTATGTGCCGAAACAGGCGGATTCAAGGGAACCAATCTCACAGGTCACGAAATTGTTGTGGAGTCCATAATCAATCAGTATGTAGGAGATTACGACGGTGAAAAGAAACAGGGCCTTGTAAATCTCTGGTTCGATGTTCCGTACTTCCATCAGAACTGGCGTGGTGATTATCTTGAAATTGTACGCATACTCAGAGCATCGGGACTTAAAGTGAATGTCCTTTTCGGTCCTCAGAGCGGAGGTGCAAAGGAATGGAAGAATATCCCGAAAGCACAGTTCAATCTTGTCATTTCTCCGTGGGTAGGCTTAAAGACAGCAAAACTGCTTGAAAGAAAATACGGTCAGCCATATCTGCACATTCCCGAGATACCAATAGGAGAAGAAGCAACAACTGCGTTCATACGTCAGGTAGTTGAGTTTGCAGGAATAAGCAAGAGAAAATCAGAAGCCTTTATAAAAGAGGAATCGGAACTTTACTATTATTTTCTTGAACATTTTGCAGAGTTTTTCTCGGAATATTGGTTCGGACTTCCTTCGCAGTTTGCAGTTATCGGAGACAGTTCATATACACTTGCATATACGAAATTCCTTGCATCGCAGATAGGCATGATACCTGTAAAACAAATAATCACAGACAATCCTCCACCGAGATATCGTGAGAAAATTGCTGAATACTTCCATAATTTAGCGGAAGATGTTGCGGTTGCCCCCGAATTTATCGAGGACGGATATCTTGTTGAGGAATCACTGAAAAATACGGATTTTGGTACGGGAGTACCTCTTATTCTCGGCACAACATGGGAGACTGATGTTGTTAAAGAGAAAAACGGTCTGCTTATAGAAGTAGGTCCGCCGACAACCGAAGAGGTTGCAATAAACAAGACCTATATAGGTTACCGTGGAGCATTTACGCTCCTTGAAAGGATATATTCAGCCGCAGTAGGCGGTAAATAATGAGGTGATCAGATGGCATATCGGATAGCGATAGCCTCAACTGACGGAATAGTTGTAAATCAGCATTTCGGTCATGCAGAGAGATTTCATATTATTGAGATAGACGATGAAAAAAAGACATATGATTATATCGGAACAAGGGAATCCGAGCGTGTCTGTCAGGGACACTATCATCACGATTCTTCATTTGATAAAGTAATAAACGTACTAAGCGATGTTCATGCAGTACTTGTTGCAAAAATAGGACAAGGAGCATCGCAGCAGCTTGAAAGCCGAGGACTTACAGTGTATGAAGCACCATTCCCAATCGAGCCGCTGATTGAAAAAATAATAAAAGAAAAATTGTGGGAGGTGGACAAATGGCGATATCCTACGAAGAACTGACTGACAAGCACCCTTGCTACGCAAGAGGAAAGAAAGGAACGACAGGCAGGATTCACCTTCCCATAAGTCCCACCTGCAATATTGAATGCCGATTCTGCGACAGGCGTATAAACGATTACGAAAAACGTCCGGGAGTTGCATCAACAGTGATAAAACCCGATGCGGCAATTAATGTGATCAAAAAATCACTGAAACTATGCCCTGCCATAAAAGTTGCCGGAATTGCAGGTCCGGGTGATACACTTGCTTCGGATTATGCACTTGAAACGTTCAGACTTATAAAGAAAAACTTCCCGGATTTAGTGAAATGTATGAGTACAAACGGACTTCTCCTTGCTGAAAAAGCCGATGAGATAATTGCTGCTGATATAGATTCACTGACGGTCACTGTCAATGCTGTTGATCCCGAAATTGAGGCGAAACTCAACCGTGGCATACTGTGGCACGGAAAGCATTATACAGGCGTTGAGGCTGCCGAAATTCTCATAAAAAATCAGCTTGAAGGAATAAGAAAAGTCAGTGCGGCAGGCATCACAATAAAGGTAAATACGGTGCTTGTAATAGGCATAAACGACGAGCATATCGAGGAGATAGCGAAGACTGTAAAAGCGGCAGGAGCGTCGATTTACAATATTATTCCTCTTATCCCTCAGAATGAACTGAAAGACTATCCCGAGCCGACCTGTGCTCAGATCGAGAGCGTCAGGGCTAAGGCTGCAAAATATATTGATGTATTCAGGCATTGTCAAAGATGCCGTGCGGATGCAATAGGTGTTCCCGGTGAAAAGGACTACGGCGATCAAATCTATTTAAAGCGTATCGCACATAAGGATACATTCTCGCACGGATGACGTTTTCATGCCCACAGGAGCTTTATCCTGCACTGCATCGCTGCGTTATTTCTCTGCTTGCAGCGATGCAGTTTATCCTCAATAAAAAGCTGTTAGCTTTTATCGATGGCTAACGTAAAGATTTTGAAAATACAAGAATGAAAGGAATAAATCAAAAATGGCTAAAGAAATCAGACAGATCGCAATATACGGAAAAGGCGGTATCGGAAAATCCACCACAACCCAGAATCTCACAGCAGGACTTGTTGAACGCGGCAACAAAGTAATGGTCGTAGGATGTGACCCGAAAGCGGACTCAACAAGACTTCTTCTCGGCGGACTTGCACAGAGAACAGTTCTTGATACTCTTCGTGAAAGCGGTGAGGACATTGAACTTGAAGATATCCTCAAGGAAGGCTATGGCGGTACTCGCTGCGTTGAATCAGGCGGTCCTGAGCCTGGTGTAGGCTGTGCAGGACGCGGTATCATTACTTCGATAGGACTTCTTGAAAGACTTGGTGCATACACTGATGACCTCGATTATGTATTCTATGACGTTCTCGGTGACGTTGTGTGCGGCGGCTTTGCAATGCCTATCCGTGAGGGCAAAGCAAAGGAGATTTACATCGTCGCAAGTGGTGAAATGATGGCTCTCTATGCTGCAAATAACATCTCAAAAGGTATTGCAAGATACGCCAAACAGGGCGGTGTACGCCTTGGCGGTATCATTTGCAACAGCCGTAATGTTGACCGTGAGCGTGAACTTGTTGCCGCATTTGCAAAGGAACTGGGCACTCAGCTTATTCATTTTGTTCCCCGTGACAATGAGGTGCAGAGAGCTGAGATTCACAAGAAAACAGTTATTGATCATAAACCCGATGCACATCAGGCTGACGAGTACCGTGAACTTGCAAGAAAGATTGAGGAGAACACACAGTTCGTGATCCCGAAACCGCTTACACAGGAACGACTTGAAGAAATCCTCCTTGAATATGGTCTGCTTGACGCACTTGAAGACAACTATCATATCTGAGGTGATACGTTTTGAAAATTGATATTGACAGAGTTGAAACAGTAACTCCGCAAACGCTTATCGGTGACCTTGTGTTGTTTCATCCCGAAACAGCCGAACTGCTTTTCAGCATAGGTCTGCATTGTCTCGGATGCCCCTCATCTGGAGTTGAAACTGTTAGTAATGTAGCGGACGTACACGGACTTGATACAGAAAAGTTGGTTTCGCAGCTTAATGATATTATAAAGAAATGAAAGTAATATAGCCTGTTTTTATAACGGACGATCGATAATCAGGATTGGACAGAATAAAGAATACAGGTTATAATATATACATACCCAACAGGAAAGGAGCTGTACAAATGGTAACAATTAAGAATTCCATACAGCACATTTTCCGCTCAGTGCTCATTTGTACAGAGCGGATGTAGAAAGCTGGACGATGTTGAAGAAACTGCATTTTGAATAATCTCCTAAAAAATATGTGCCATAGAAATATAAAAAAGGTGATAGTTATGATATTAAAGAGTTCCATTAGCTTTATCAAAAAGGTGTTTGACAGTGATATGTATTCCATTAGTACAGAAACAGGGAAAGTGATATTTGATCCCCGAACATTTTCTGATGACAGTGTCATAACTGATAACGAAAAAGAAAAATAAGTGATTCGCCCGAACTTCCATTAGGTTCGGGCGGTGTTTATGATAATATATTTTTATATGAACATCAAAAAAATGGCATTAAGGCCTTAACATATTGCACAAAAAGATGAATGCACTACACTTTGGTCAACTAATTGTTGTCTACGTTATCCTCAAAAAGAACTACTGCATCATGATTATTGACAAAGCTGTTTATCTATGATATAATAATAACAACGAGTTATTATATACTAACAAATATTATGCAATATTGTTTATTCAAAGGATGTGCCTAAATGCTCGGAAAAGAAAAAACTGAAAATTACCTCAGAACTATTTTGAAAATTCAGGAAGCTTGCGGCAGTGCAAGAGGCATTGATATTGTCGAAGAGCTTGGTGTTTCAAAACCAACAGTAAGTATTGCTGTTCATGAGCTCGAAAAAGAAGGATATATCAATTGTATTAATGGCTGCAATATAATTCTGACAAGAAAAGGTATAGAGCTAGCAAAAAAAATAAAAGGAAGATATTATTTTTTCCTTTTGATGCTCCGATATCTTGGAGTCGAAGAAGAAAACGCCAAAACAGATGCTTGTAAAATGGAGCACAGTATGGGCGATGAGTCGTATAAAGCGATTTTGGATTTCTTTCTTCATAATCACCCTGAGATCGTATCACAAGAGAATAGTGGGCTGAGGGAATTATTTTTTGACATGTAGTTTGCTCATGCTAACTATTATGGAGGGATAAATATGAAAACAGTAGAATTTAAAGATGTAGTGAAAATCTACGGTAAAGGCGAGGGAAAACAGGTTGCTGTCGACCATGTCAACTTTACCATGGAAAAGGGAGAATTCGTAGTTATACTGGGACAGTCGGGTGCAGCTTCCTGTTTTCACGCAGAATAAAGAGGATAGACATGGTAGATGTGCTGAAAGGCATGGAATAAAATTTGAAAAGGAGTATTTATTATGGAACTTAAATTAGGCGATGTACAGACAACGGCAATTATCCCCCTTGCCATCAAGGCGAATGAAACGTTGAGGAAAAATGCTCGTATCAAGGATAATAAGGCAGTTGAGATAATCAGAGCGCTGAACATTGATACAGCGCAGTATGACAAGTTCATGTCCCACGAGGGCGTTGTTGCAAGGACGATAATGCTTGACCGTCAGCTGAAGGATATCATTCAGAATGCTCCTGATACAGTGATTGTAAATGTGGGCGCAGGCTTTGATGACCGCTTTTCCAGAATGGATAACGGAAAGATACTTTGGTTCGACCTTGACCTTCCTGATACTATCGCCGCAAGAAAAAAGGCTTTTCCCGAGCGTGAACGTGTTACCATGATCACAGGAAACGCACTGGAGGATAGCTGGTGCGGACAGGTAAAACAAACACTCTCAGGTAGAAGATCAAAGCCTGTTTTTATTGCTGAGGGGCTGTTCATGTACCTGACGCTCGACCAGATACGCACGTTCCTTGAGGTCCTGAAAAACAACTTCCCTGACGGAGGTACTCTTATCGCAGAGCAGAACTGCAAGATGATGCAGAAGAACGAAAAGCACCATGATACCGTGAAAAATACCAATGCACACTTCGTGTCGGGTACTGATTCGGGACAGGAAATTGCTGATCTGGTGGACGGTTTTCATCTTGTGGAAGAACACAGCTTCAACGAAGAAATGAAAAAGTACAGTATACGTGCGAAGATATTTGCGCTGCTGCTTCCTAAGATGAACAATCGCTGGGCAACTTTCAGATGGTGATCTTATTCTGAAATCATTATTAAAGCGCTTACAGTTATAAAGGATTTGCAGAAAGGTAGATTTTTATGCAGAAAGTAATAACAGGATTGCTACTGCCGTTTCTTGGTACAGTGGCAGGTTCAGCCTGCGTATTCTTTATGAAGCGTAATCTGAGCAGAGGAATACAACGTATGCTGACTGGATTTGCTGCAGGTGTTATGACAGCAGCTTCTATATGGAGTCTTATCATACCTGCAATGGATATGTCTGACAATAAGGGAAAACTTGCTTTTATACCTGTAGTTATAGGATTCTGGTGCGGAATCCTGTTTCTGTTGTTGCTCGATACTATAATACCACATCTGCATATGAATGCAGAGAAAGCAGAGGGCGTTCAGTCAAGGCTGGCGAGAACCACAATGATGGTACTTGCGGTCACGCTCCATAATATCCCTGAAGGAATGGCAGTTGGTATTGTATATGCAGGCTTCATATCAGACTCATCTGATATGACAGCGGGAGGAGCGTTTGCGCTGGCTCTTGGAATTGCAATACAGAATTTCCCGGAGGGAGCTATTATTTCCATGCCGCTTCATGCAGAGGGAAAAAGCAAAGGCAAAGCATTTGCGGACGGCGTGCTTTCAGGTATAGTCGAACCGATAGGTGCAGCACTTACGTTATTTTTTGCAGGACTGTTTCTGTCTGCAATGCCGTATTTATTGAGTTTTGCAGCAGGTGCTATGATTTACGTGGTCGTTGAAGAGTTGATACCTGAAATGTCAGATGGCGAACATTCCAACATCGGCGTTATCATGTTTTCAGTGGGATTTACACTGATGATGATACTTGATGTTGCGCTCGGATAGGAATAATAATGAAAAACAAAGAACATTTACCCATTTTTGGGATAGGACCGTTTCTTGTAGCAGGAATGGCGCTTACCACCGCAATTGCAATCGTATTATTCTATTATATATTCAATATTGGAACATTAAACAGTTTTACTGCTATGTTGCTGTGTGCTGCTGGAGTTGTTTTAATTATAACAGGTGTAGATGTCTGGTTTATCAGAGCAGTGCGGTCGAACATGGACAAGAATATAAAAGAAAATCGGTTTAAAACAACTGCCATTTACGCTTGGGTAAGGAATCCCATGTACAGTGGATGGTGGATACTCTTCTCAGGGGTCAGTCTTCTATGGCATAATATCTTGCTTCTTCCTGTTATATTCATCAATTGGGGCATTATGACGATTGTACTGAAAAATACAGAGGAAAAATGGCTACATAATTTTTACGGTCAAGAATACGAAGATTATTGCAAACATGTTAATCGTTGCATACCATGGAAACGAAGTTGAAAGGAATAATAAAGATGACAAGTAAAGAATACAAAAACTTATCCATAAAGGAATTTACAAAAGCCGCCGATATATACGAATCAGACCATGCAGGCGTATATAATATGTGTAAAAAGGAATATCCTGATGTGCTTACTGAACTTGAAAAAGAGCCGTTTAACGATCTGCTGGACTGCGGCTGCGGAACAGGTCCTATGTTAACGCTTCTCCATGCAAAATACCCAGAAAAGCACTATACAGGTATAGACCTTACACCAAAAATGATTGAAGTTGCAAAAGCAAAGAAAATGGAAAATGTTGAGCTTATAGTTGGTGACTGCGAAAATCTTCCATTTGAAGAAAACTCTTTTGATGTTGTGATATGTTGCCAGAGTTTTCATCATTATCCAAATCCGCAAGATTTCTTTGATAATGTGCATCGTGTTCTCCGTCCAAACGGCAGACTTATACTACGTGACATGACGATGAAAAGTAAAGCAGTACGTTGGTTCTGTAATCATATAGAAATTCCTCTGATACATCTTTCGGGAAAAGGTGATGTTAAGATATATAGTAGAGAAGATATACAGAGGCTATGCAACAATTCAGGTCTGCATATGGACTCTTTTGAAGCCAGGCCTTTTTTTCGCATGCACTGTGTAGCAAGGAAACCTGAGAAATCAAAAAAACATTATGATAACATAACGAGTTCATACAAGAGTTCACGTAATATATATGATGATGTTCTGACACAGGATAAGTGGTGGAGCAAACTGTATATCAAGCTATTCTGGAAAGGCGTTGATGATAACAAGATAGCTGAGAAAATACTTGACTTTATCCCGGATGATTTTTCAGGTAAACTTCTTGATGTTCCTGCAGGGACTGCTGTATTTACACGTAAGAAATACTGCGTTCTTAAGAATGCTGATATAACATGTCTTGACTATAGTGAAGATATGTTATCACAAGCTCGTAAACAGCTTTATTTACTGGAAAACGTAGCTCTTATTCAGGGAGATGTCGGACAGCTTCCTTTCGAAAAAAACACATTTGATGCTGTACTGAGTATGAACGGTTTTCATGCTTTTCCTGATAAAAAAGCTGCATTCTGTGAAACTTACCGTGTACTGAAAAAAGGAGGTGTGTTTTTAGCATGCTTTTATATTACAGGCAAATCAAGAGTAACAGACAGTTTTGTAAAGAACATACTTGTTAAAAAAGGTTGGTTCACACCACCCTTTGATACAGAACATAAACTAAAAAAAAGACTTGAGAGAGTATATGACCTTATTGAATTTCAAGTTGAAGGCTCAATAGTATATTTCTGCGCGATAAAACGATAATAATGGATTGTACAAACTGTTCATCAAAGGTACTAAAGAAACAAAATAAATCCAAAACATTTATTTTGTTTGTATATAATAACAAAATTTATTTTTGCTTATTGACAGCGAAAATTTGATGTGTTATCATAATTTACGGCATATACGGCAAGGAGTGTTAATAATTTCCTTGCTATTATTTTCATAATGTGTTAGTTAAAGATAACAAAAGGAGAATTTTTAATGAAAAAAACGCTCGCTCTTTCATTCGCTATTGCAATGACATTATCATTATGTGCCTGCGGCTCAGAGAAAAAAAACACACCCAATTATGAATCGAATGAGCCTACAGCAATTTCCGAGAAGCTGTCACCAGCCGAACAGCTTCTTGAAGATGTAAAGGGCACATACGACGAACTGTTTACTGTCATCTGTGATACAAAATACGATCAGATATGGATCGACGAGTGCGAAGCTTTTGTAGGTAAAGAAATGGCTGAAAGTACTGCCGAAATGCTGAAAAGCTCCTGCACTGCAACTATTTACGGTGAGGATGCAATAAAAGCCTACACCAATGCTGAGGATATGAGATTTGACTGTTATTTCATCAACGGCGTAAAGCAGTTCTTATTTAACGGCAACAATATCTCGGGAATTGATAACAACGGCAAAAAGCTGTTCGAGCATGAATACAAGTTCGTTAAGGACTTTTCCGTCGGCGGAATGATGGACGGATATCTCTATGAGACCACAGATAACGATGCAGGAGAATTCAAGTATTTTCTGATGATGCCTGATACTCCTGCTACAACTTATCACACTGAATTCCGTTACGGCAGCAATCTGAACGATCTTGCAGAGTACAACAAAGGAACTTACGCTTACTGGCTTGCAGCAGGTATTCCTGTAAACTGCGGTGAAAAGATGATAGAGGACTGTATCAGTCTTTTCGTTGAAGAAAACCTTTCCGAAACAAGTGAGGAAGAAGAAAAGCCGGCTGCATAAGATAATATGATTGCAGATCCGAAGCTTATTGCACTTTGCTGCGATTATCTGTTATGCCTCGAAAACAGCAGGATAAAGTATATACTGGAGGTACAAGATGAATGAATACTGGTTGTTTCCTGATATAAAGCTCATCTGCGGAGCAGATAAAACTTCTGCACAATATGGTATCAGTATAACATACTGCATTAACGGCATAAGAGAGTATTGTATTGATGGGAGATACTTCTATCTTAAAGCCGGAAACTACATAATTCTGCGGAACGATAATTTCATATCCGCCGAATCGTCAGAGTTCAGTGCTGCAACGGTAATTATTGATGACAAAAACGCTTCGAATTCTGCTGACAATATACTTTTTGACATAAGTATCCTAACGGACAAGCTTTATCAGCAAAGTCGGTATATATTTACCGCAAATGAGGATATATCAAGGATATTTACGGAAATCTGCACTAATTGCTGCACATACGATACGTCCATGCTCAGGATAAAAACTATCGAGGCTCTTATGCTTATCTCAAACTATATTGAAACTACTACAAGCGATAACTACAGTAAGATAAAGCTCGCCGGTGAGCTTATATGCAGTAATATAAGCTCCCATTTTACCATTTCTCAGCTCTCTGACTTCTTTGAACTGAATCCAACCACACTAAAAAATGCATTCAAGCAGTATCACGGCTGCCCTGTTTATTCGTATGTAAAAAACAGAAAGATGTTCCGCGCCGCAGAGCTTTTGAGCACTTCTGATATGCGTATAATTGATATTGCAGAGGAAGTCGGATACTGCAACGCAAGCAAGTTTTCAAGCGCGTTCCGTGAAGTGATAGGAAAAAATCCGAAGCATTACCAAACGGAGCATAAAAAGCTCCGTGCTCAGCAAATCCACTTTATACCCGAGAATTTCGCATATTAGTATCATATACCTATTTTTTCTTTTCGGAGCAGAAAGTCGCTTTATTATATGGTATCATAATATCAGAGGTGATCTTATGAAATTCAACGATATCCCATGGAAAAAAATAGGTCTGTTTGCAGGCGGAGTCCTTTTCGGCACGGCTGGTATAAGAGTGCTTTCAAGTAAAGACGCAAAAAAATGCTACACACAGGCAACAGCAGCCGTGCTTCGCGCTAAGTCAGATGTTATGGCTACGGCTTCAAAGGTCCGTGAGAACTGCGACGATATACTCGCCGATGCAAAGGAGATAAACGAGCATAGAGCCGTTGAGGAAGAAGCTGCCATTATCGCAGATGAGTGTGAAGAAATAGCTGATACAAGCGAAGAATAAAACGAAACAGACCGATAAGTTGGCTTCTGTTGGCAAAAAAGCGGGTTACCGAGTCTAAAACTATAGGCTCGGTAATTTTATGCCACAAACCGCCTGAGGGGTGCTCCCCTCCGAACTGTTTTTTATAGGAGGACATAATATGAAATGCAGGATACTTCACGAAACAAAAGGGCGTATGCGAGTGCGCTTCTGCATAAAGCGAATGACTGTAAAACAGGCAGATATCGTCGAATATGCCCTGTCTGCCGTAGTAGGAGTAACGAGAGTTCAGGTATTTGACCGCACCTGCGATGTTGTCATTGCATACACCTGTGGCAGGGATAAGATTGTACAGACGCTTTCATTCTTCTCTTTCAACGATGAGAAGAATATATCTCTTGTGCCTGACCAGACAGGCAGAAAACTGAATAAGCAGTATGAAGAAAAGCTGGCAGCTGTTGTGATAAGAAGATGTATCAATAAGCTGATACTGCCGCATCCCATACGCAAAATAGCGGCTTTTATCAAAGCCTCAAGGTACATACTCCGCGGACTGAAATGCCTACTGAAGGGAAAGCTTGAAGTTTCCGTCCTTGACGCGACAGCTATTGGAGTATCACTTCTCCGCGGCGATTTCAAGACCGCAGGCTCGGTCATGTTCCTGCTGAATGTTGGAGATATTCTCGACGAATGGACTCATAGAAAATCTATTGATGACCTTGCACGTACCATGTCTCTAGGAGTAGAACAGGTGTGGACCAAAACTGACGACGGTCAGGAAGTTCTCATGTCAGTTAACAAGGTCAGCAAGGGCGATGTGATAGTTGTCAGAACAGGCTCTATGATATCTCTCGACGGCAAGGTCATATCGGGTGATGCTATGGTAAATCAGTCCTCAATGACAGGCGAATCCGTGCCTGTTCACAAAAGCGAAGGCGCTTACGTATACGCGGGTACAGTTGTGGAGGACGGCGAGTGTACTGTCAGCGTCGAGAATACCGCAGGTGGCGGACGCTACGACCGTATCGTCAAGATGATAGAGGAGTCCGAGAAGCTGAAATCTTCCGCAGAGGACAAGGCTTCACATCTTGCGGACAAGCTTGTCCCGTGGAGTCTTGGCGGAACTCTTCTCACATGGCTGCTGACAAGAAACGCGGCAAAGGCTCTGTCCATACTTATGGTGGACTTCTCCTGTGCCCTCAAACTTGCAATGCCTATATCAGTGCTGTCAGCCATGCGCGATTGCAGCCGCGCAGGAATAACCGTTAAAGGCGGACGTTTCCTTGAAGCTGTTGCGGAAGCCGATACAGTTGTTTTTGACAAGACCGGAACTCTTACTCATTCAAGTCCGCGAGTTGCTCAGATCATAACATTCGGAGGACGCGATGAGGACAAAATGCTTCGGCTTGCTGCCTGCCTTGAAGAGCACTATCCCCACTCGATAGCCAATGCAGTTGTAGCTGCTGCGGCTGATAAAGGACTTGAGCATGAAGAGTTCCACTCAAAGGTCGAGTATGTTGTGGCACACGGTATTTCAAGTATGGTAGAAAATGAGCGTGTACTCATTGGAAGTCACCATTTCATCATTGAGGACGAGGGCTGTACTCCACCTGATGATCGTATTTTCAGACATTTGCCCAAGGAATATTCACACCTGTATCTCGCCATAGGCGGAGAAGTTTCAGCCGTAATATGTATTGAAGATCCACTCCGTGAGGAAGCTGTCGATGTGGTGAAGAAGCTCCACGAATACGGCATATCTCGAGTTGTAATGATGACGGGAGACAATGAGCGCACAGCAAAGTCGGTCGCTGAAAAAGTAGGCGTTGATGAATATCACGCTGGGGTTCTTCCCGAAGATAAAGCTGCATTCATACGTGCCGAGCATGATGCAGGGCGTAAGGTGGTAATGATAGGTGACGGCGTTAACGATTCTCCTGCGCTGAGTGAGGCCGATGCAGGCATAGCAATAAGTACTGGAGCTGCCATTGCACGTGAGATAGCAGATATTACTATTTCTGCGAACAACCTGTATGCACTTGTGGAACTTAAACGCATGAGCAATGCGCTTATGTCTCGTATTGGCTGGAATTACAGGAAAATTATCGGTTTCAATGGCGGACTTATCGGACTTGGTGCGCTCGGCGTGCTTCCGCCTGCCACATCTGCGCTGTTGCATAACGCTTCAACACTTGCCATAGGACTACGCAGTATGACGGAATTGAAATGAATCAGAATACTTAGATATAATCCCGTTATTTTACACAATAGTGGAGTTTATCTGTCCGTGGACATTATTTTGGACTTTTTAATAAAAATATACCTGCGGTTTACTTGTTTTTTCAGAAATCGTATGTTATAATACAGGTAAAGTCAGAACAGGAACGGTCGTGAGCGACCTCTGTAACAAGAATAATTACGAAAGGAGTTAACCGAAATGAGACAGTTTACTATGGTATATCTGTATAGCGAACACTATGAAGAAAGTTTCTATCACG
>JAGCWY010000149.1 GCA_017961625.1 Ruminococcus sp.
CCAGTCATTATTCTGCTGACCGTTGTTCCAATTGTTCCAGTCATTATTCTGCTGACCGTTGTTACAGTTGTTCCAGTCATTATTCTTCTGACCGTTGTTCCAATTGTTCCAGTCATTATTCTGCTGACCGTTGTTCCAGTTGTTCCAGTCAATATTCTGCTGGCCGTTGTTCCAATTGTTCCAGTCATTGTTCTGCTGTTGACCGTTGTTCCAATTGTTCCAGTCATTGTTCTGCTGTTGACCGTTGTTCCAGTTGTTCCAGTCGTTATTCTGCTGTTGACCGTTGTTCCAATTGTTCCAGTCATTGTTCTGCTGTTGACCGTTGTTCCAGTTGTTCCAGTCGTTATTCTGCTGACCGTTGTTCCAGTTGTTCCAGTCGTTATTCTGCTGCTGACCGTTGTCCCAATTGTTCCAATCATTGTTCTGTTGCTGACCGTTATCCCAATTGTTCCAATCGTTACTCTGCTGCTGACCGTTGTTCCAATCATTATTGGATCCACCGGAACCGCCAGTGCTTACTGTAACACTCTTAACATTAGCTGAACCGTTTGATCTGTAGCCTTCGATGTTGAGGGATACCTCATAAAGAGTACCTGACATATCAAGACCAGCCTGCGACCAAGCGTCGAAGTGCTTTGATACGTCGATAGTTCCCTTCATGTAGTTAGTCTGATTATTAGCTGAACCGCTTGACTGGCGAACGCTCCAGTACTGCGGGAATGTTGCTGTACCATCGAGAGAAGGCTGATTGTAACGCATAGACTTGCGGATATCATAAGTATTTCCGTTAAGTGTTACAGTACCCTTGTTCTCTCCGTCGTTTCCGGGTGGACGCCAGTCGCCCCAGCCTTCAACGATATAATACTCCACGAGAGGATTTCTTGTCCAACCGTATACGCACATATACGAATTTCCTCTTGGTGTGTATTCTACATCGTAGGTAAGTACGATGTCTCCTAATGCCTTGTAGTTCTGTTTCTGGCTATCATAATTCTTGCCCATACGTGCAAGGAAGTTCTCAATGTTGCTCCAAGAGCAGGTGAAAGAACCTGCACCGGGATTCATAGATACCTGTCCCTGACCGTTCTGGTTCCACATTTCATAGTCATAACCACCGATATTGCCTCTGTCCTGCTGGTCAGCAGCAGAAGCTACAACAGGTATGCTCGCTGCAATTACCATTGCAGAGATCGTACCACCGATGATCTTCTGAAATCTTTTCAGCTTCACTTCAATCACTCCTCTGAATAAATAGTGTTTTGGTATTAGTGTGCTTTTGTTGATAAAATAATCCCCTGTTACGAGCTCGTTATATCTGTAAATAAATTGTAATATATTACCAATAGTTAAAACAAGCCAATTATTGTGAAGGCTGTGCCTTCTGACCAATTATTGCGAATTTATACAGAATGTATTTGGCTAAGAATCGGCAAAAACAACGCATACACTTGAATTCTGCACAATAAATGCACAGTCTCTAAGCACAAAAAATCATCTCATTATTTTTACAATTATAGCATGATTTTACCAAAATCATGCTTTGACAGTTCCATGTCTCACAGCTGGACAAAACATAAAATGCAGCAGACATAACTTATACTGTCTTCTTTATACGAAACCCGCTCCGCCTCAGCCTGTTAGTATTTATTGTGCAATCTGCGACTTGTATTCTCCGCTTATATATGATAGAATAAGACTGTTATATTTATTAAAAGCCTTAATTAATGAATACTCAGCAGCTGAATAATCGGCTTTTAATATGCTGGAGGAAAAATATGAAAAGAAGAACGTTCAGAAAAACAGTGGCATTATTATTTGCAGCAACTGTCATAGCAAACAATATTGCTATTATCCCCTGCATAACCTCTGTTCAGTCGAACAGGCTCTGTGCGGACGCAGCAGCAGATACAGTTTCCTTCGACGCATCTAGCGGTACCCTTACACTCAAAGGTGAGGTTAACAGGAACGAATTTACTAGCGAGGTTGATGCATCGGCAGTAAAAAAGGTCGTTGCAGAAGTCGGTACCGTGTTTCCGGGATACTCCGCAGGGCTTTTCTCCACAATGACCGGATGCACAACTTTTGATCTAAAAAACGCCGACACGAGCAACGTACACAATATGTCCGCTATGTTCCATGGTTGCTCATCAGTGAAGGAGCTCGACCTCAGCAGCTGGAATACAAGTGCTGTTACAGATATGGCAGGAATGTTTTCAAACTGCACCGCTCTTGAAAAGGTGGATATATGTAGCTTTGACACCTCAAATACCATTCAGATGACGGCAATGTTCATGTCGTGTCCGAATCTTACAGAAGCCGACGTAAGCGGCTTCGATACAAGGAAAACTGAGTCGTTTGCAAATATGTTCTACGGCTGCAAGAATCTGCGGAAGATCGATACCTCCGGATTCCTTACATACAGAGCGAAAAGTGTTCAGTTTATGTTCGCCGACTGTGAGAATCTCATTTCTCTTGATCTCAGCGGTTTTGAAACAGCAGAGCTATCCGAAGACAGTAAGGCTTCGATGTTCAGCGGTGCATCCGGTCTAAGGTCGTTAAAGCTGGGCAGCGGCTTCGGTAGCCTGAACGAGGATATGCGCCTCGACAACAGCGGAAAGGGCTGGGCAGACGCAAACGATCCGAATACCTGCATAAGTGGCAATAGTTTCTTCGCCTCCGCAGATATTGGAGGAAAAGAAATATTCCTTCAGCACCGAGGCATGAAGGAGAACATCATATCCGGTGCAAGTCTTATTCTTGACGGAATTATCGGACTTAACTACTTCGTCAGCTTTTCTGGTGACCTCACCGATGAGCAGAAAAGCAGCGCATACATAGTTTTTGAGGGTAACTGCTCCGAAAACGGACAGGCGCTCTCCCTCAGCGGCAGCAGCGTAACCTGCCATGTAGCCGCCAAAAACACCGGTGACAAAATAAAAGCCGCACTTTACATCGACGGTCAGGCAGCTGATATAAAGAGCCTCTCCGTAAAGGATTATGCGGATATCATACTTGCAAATCCTGAAACATACCCGAAGGAACAGGAGCTTGTAAAGGCTCTCCTCACCTACTGCGGCAATGCACAGAGGCTGTTCGGCTATAATGAATCCTCGCCTGTTGACGAGGGGATATCCTATACCGGCTCTCCCTTCAGCTATACTACTGTCTTTACACAGCCTGACCCAATCAGCGGTCTTGCATACCACGGCTCCTCTCTCCTCCTCAGATCAGGAACTTCTCAGAGACATTATTTTAAGCTTGCAGGTGGAAATATATCAGATTATACCTTTACTTTGAGCGGTTCCACCGCAAAGCCTGTACAGTATGAGGATTCGGACTATTACTACATCGATCGTGACAATATCAATGCGGCTTCACTTGAAGACGCTGCAACTGTTACGGTAACAAAGGGCAGTGAGGAATTGTCCTTCCGCTACAGTCCCATGGACTATGTATCCACTGTTCTCAGTGAGGACAGTATACAGTCCGACGAACTGAAAAATATGGCTCTCTCCCTTTACTGGTACAGCAATGCCGCTTTGAAATACGCCGGCAGGGCTTAGTAAGAAAGAGTGGACAATAACATAAGAACAATTATTAAAATAAGGAGAAATGATATGAAAAAAATCAGTATAGCCGCAATCCTTGCGTGTATGTCATTACTTACAGGTTGCAATATCGAAACCACAGGTACAGGTCCCGGTACCGAAAACTGGAACAGTTCACCTGAGACTCCTATACAGAGCGATACAGAACAGTCCTACGAAGCTGCTCAACCGGAAGCTCCAGTTGATACAGAAACTGACAGCAATGAAGCCCCGAAGGAAAATACAGCTCCCGAAGCTGTATCCGAACCTGTCACCAAGCAGGCACAGACAGTTAACGAGAACTCATACAACAGCGGTCAGACAATCGCTCCGGAGGCTCCTGCCACCGAAGTCGCAGAAGAAGAGACCCACGAAGCTATCGAGCTACCTGTCGTAGCTCTTGACTAAAGATAAAATCGCCGCATGGGTAAGTACTATGTGTACTTACCCATGCGGCGTTTATGATATACCTGTCAGTTCTTCTTTTTTAAACAGATCCCTATCAAGGCAAACAGCGCAATTGCAGAAGCCCCTGCTATGCCTATTCTCACCGTCTTTTTCCCTTCGGCTGTAAGCCTCTCCTCTCCGTATTCTGTAGTGACATACGCGAATCCTGTAGCGCGGAAAGCCGCGTCAACATCTCCGGCTATAATTTCATGTCCCTTGGCGTTAGGGTGTATATCATAGCTACTTATATTAGTAAGCTCTCCAGCTTTTCCCTTAAAGTCAGCGGCAACATCTATAACCTTATAGCCTATGGAAGAATTTTCGGAAATTATACGGTTCAACTTGCCTATCTTCTCGGCAGAAAAATCAGTCACTATACTGAATCGGCTGAAATATTCCAGCGGATCGTAAAGAGTCTGTATGTAGACTGTTCCTTCTGTCCTTTTTAGCAGCTCTTCTGCAATAGTTCTCATGTTCTCTTCAAACCTTTCAAGGGCACTGTCAATATCTCCTCTTATGCTGAACAGCGAGCCAGCAGCACTAAACAGGTCGAAGCTATCGGATTCAAAGGAACCCTTTTCGGTTATACCCATATTCTTCATAAGCTCCAGCATAATATCAAGCAGATCGTTTCCGCCTATAGATACCACCACCGCGTCGCAAGAACCGAGGTCACTGTCAAGCTCGCCGCTCCTTATCTGCTCTATGAGATCGAAAGAGGTATATCCGGATACGGCTCTATTTACCATAGTGTGACCGCATTCACTGCCTATTTCCTCTTCATACCTCTCTCTTAGAGTATTCGCGTATGAACGGCAGCTGTAATTATCCTCAGATGTATACCCGTCAAGACCGTAGCCTGCTGCTATGGAATCTCCCAGGAACAGCATTTTCGGCGGCACCTCAATATTATGTACGACCTCTCTTGCTGGTATCTCCGTCATGGAACAGGCTGAAAGACCGAGCGCCAGCGAGGCTACGATTACTGCCGCTATCTTTTTCAGTATCATAACATCTCACATCCTTTAAATCATATCATATAACAATATACTCGCGTTTTGATTACTATATTCTATCATTTTTCACCATTAATGTCAATATTTCTTCCCTTTGAAGCTGCAATAAAGCAAAAGTGGCATGATTTTTCACTAAATAAGGTGATTTGTCCACCATATCCGCAATAATTAAGTTGAAAAGCACTATTTTATATGTTATAATAGGTGTGTAATAAATAACCGCCATCAGGCGGTATTTACCCTGAAAATACTTCGGGGCGCTCAGATCCTTTCATAAAACTAAGGGACCGAGCATCACAACAAGTCAAAGTGAAATGTACGGGGAAAATGGCAGAGCTGAAAACTGCGTTCATGGCCGCATGGGATATGCTCCTGTTTTCAGAATTGTCACATTGTCAGAACAAGCTGCGCCAATAAAAATAGACAGAGCGCCTGCGAAGCTGGCAAACACTTTAAACGTCACGGAAGCAGGCACGTTCATTCCGTGATAAATGAAAAAATATTAAATATAGGAGGAAAACATGAAAAAAACTTTTAAGCGTAAGGCTACAGTGGGAGTACTATGCCTTGGCATGATAATGCAAAATGCCATGTATATCCCTGCCAGTGCCGAAAGCAAAAGCAGCGTGACAGTCAATGAGGTATGTGCCAAGAACACCGAGTATCAAGCATACGACGGAAATTTCTACGACTGGATTGAACTCTATAACAGTGGTTCTTCAGACGCCGATATCTCCGGCTGGGGACTTTCAGACAGTGAAAAGAAGCCTTATCTCTACGTATTTCCCGAGGGAACATCTATAAAAGCAGGTGAAAGACTGATAGTTTTCTGCGATAGCGATGCAGCTCTCACCGATACCAAAATAGCACCCTTCGGTATCTCGACCTCAGGCGAGACGATATCTCTCACGGACCCGAACGGCAGTACCGCTGATACTCTTACCTTTGAGTCGCTTGCGGAAAATACTTCCTGCGGACAGTATCCCGACGGCAGCGGCGAGTTTTATACCCTCAGCTGTACTCCGGGATCAGCAAATATAGCTCCCGAGGGCTCTGCAGCTGTCCGTCAGCCTGTTTTCTCACAAGAGAGCGGCTTCTATGACAGCAGCTTTGCTCTTACACTGTCAGCCGAGGAGGGCTGCACTGTATACTACACAACAGACGGAAGCGATCCCACTGCAGAATCCGAGGTATACACAGGTCCCATAACCGTTGAAGATATGTCAAATACCGAAAATCGCCTTAGCGCACGTACAGATATAGTACCTGGCAAAGCCGAGGCTCCACGTAGCACTGTTGATAAAGCCGCTATTATACGCGCAGTTTCGATAGACAGTGAGGGACGCATAAGCGAGCCCGTCACAAAGACCTACTTCATAGGCACTACAAACTCTGGATACTACAAGGAAATGAAAGTCGTATCCCTCGTTACCGATCCAGACAATCTCTTCGACTACGAGACTGGAATATACTGTCTCGGACAAGCTTATGGCGGCAAGCAGGAGGAAGAAAAGCCAAAGGAAGAGGATCATCCAAAGGAGGAGGATCGTCCGAAAGAAGAGGAAAAACCTAAGGAGGAGAATGGTCCAGAGCAGGGCAGAGAACCCGGCGAAAGGGCAGAACCTAAGAGAGCCGGCGCAAATGCATGGGAGCTCCCTGCAAACTACACTATGCGCGGCAGAGAGTGGGAGCGCATGGCAAGCTTCACAATGTTCGAGAACGGTGAAATGGTACTCGAACAGAATGTAGGTATCCGTATAAAGGGCAACTATTCTAGAAGTCTTCCACAGAAGAGCTTTAATGTATACACACGTGAAGAATACGGCACAGCCGAGTTCGACTACGATTTCTTCTCTGGAGAGGCTGTAAAGGCTAAAAACGGTAAGGCTATAAAGAAGTATGATGGCATTGTTCTCAGAAACGGCGGAAACGACAATAACTACGCCTTCTTCCGTGACAGCATTAATCAGGATCTCATCGCCGACAGAGCCTTTGCACATCAGGCTACTTCTGAGTGCATAGTATTTATCGACGGCGAATTCTGGGGCATCTATCAGATACTCGAGAAGATTGACAAGGGCTATCTCAATTCCCATTACGGAGTCAAGAAAAGCGATATCGCAATGATAAAGAATGGAGAGCTGGAGGACGGAACAGACGAGGACCTTAGCGACTGGAACAACCTTTGCAACGGCGTTGCAAACGGAAGTATATCCTATGAGGAATTTTGCAGCAAGGTCGATGTACAGGGATATATGGACTACTTTGCAGCTCAAATATACTGGGCTAACGGAGACTGGCCGCAGCGCAACTGGGCTGTATGGCGCTCCGACGCTTTAGACGAGACGAATCCTTACGCTGACGGAAAGTGGAGAATGATCCTCTTCGACACTGAATCAGGTCAGGGGCTTTACGGCAGCTATGACAAGTCCTTCTCCGCAGACAGCTACAGTCGCTTAAGATCATCGAGCAGCAGCTTCGCCAAAATGTTCACCGCACTTCTCAAGAACGACGAGTTCAAGCAGGGCTTTGCAAGAACTATGATGGATCTTGCAAATTACAACTTTACCACCGAAAGAACAAAGGAAGTCATCAACGGCTACAAGAACAACTTCAAGCAGCAGGTACTCGACACCTTTGCACGCTTCTATTCAGGAAGCCTTTCTGGCGGCAGCGGCGAAAACAGATTCGAGAGTTCCATGTCAACAGTCCTTAACTTCTACTCTCAGCGCTATTCTTATGCAGAGCGCACTACAAGATCTGCCCTTAGTCTTTCCTCCGAACCATACAAGCTTTCAGTTTCCAATATTGCAGATAACGGAAGCATACTCCTCAATACCCTTGACCTAGGTAAAACTGAGGCGTGGAGTGGAAAATACCACTCCGACTACACCATGACGATCACCGCAGTACCAGAAGAAGGACGTACCTTCTCTCACTGGAAGATAAACGGCACAATCATAACAGATGGTGACAAGACTTCTCCGACTATCAGCTTCAGGCTTGAATCAGACGCGACTGTAGAGGCAGTATATACTACAGATGTACGCGGCGATGCCAATGCAGACGGTAAGTTCAACGTTGTTGATCTTGTGCTTCTCCAGAAATGGCTTACAGCCGACAGGAGCATAGAGCTTTCAGACTGGCAGGCAGCTGATATGTGCAGTGATGGCGTGATAGACGTGTACGACCTTATAAGCATGAGAAAGGAACTTCTCGGTCAGATCAATCACTGATCTGTACCATAACATTTGAATAATATTTTACTGACGCTCCCCCATTGACTGATATGAGGGAGCGTTTATGTTAACTATGCAAAATATGCAGTACTTATATTCTTTCGCTGTATTAAGTCTTGAAATGCTGCCATTACAATGATATAATAATAATAATAATAATA
>JAGCWY010000150.1 GCA_017961625.1 Ruminococcus sp.
ATCTGGTCACCGTCGAAATCGGCGTTGAATGCTGAACATACCAGCGGATGGAGCTTGATAGCACGACCCTCAACAAGGATAGGCTCGAATGCCTGGATACCAAGTCTGTGAAGCGTGGGGGCACGGTTCAGCATAACAGGGTGATCCTTGATAACGTCTTCGAGAGCGTCCCATACCTTGTTGTCCGCACGGTCGATGAGCTTTCTTGCGCTCTTTATATTGGCAATTGCCTTCTTGTCAACAAGTCTCTTTAATACAAAAGGCTTGAAAAGTTCGAGAGCCATTTCTTTAGGAAGACCGCACTGATACATTTTCAGCTCAGGTCCTACTACGATAACCGAACGTCCAGAGTAGTCAACACGCTTACCGAGAAGGTTCTGACGGAAGCGTCCCTGCTTACCCTTGAGCATATCGGAAAGGGATTTAAGAGCACGGTTGCTGGGACCTGTAACAGGTCTGCCGTGTCTGCCGTTGTCTATGAGAGCGTCAACAGCTTCCTGAAGCATACGCTTCTCGTTCCTTACGATGATGTCGGGTGCATCAAGCTCAAGCATTCTCTTCAAACGGTTGTTTCTGTTGATAACTCTTCTGTAAAGGTCATTAAGGTCTGATGTAGCGTAACGTCCGCCGTCCAGCATTATCATAGGACGGATATCGGGTGGTATAACGGGAACAACACTGAGTATCATCCACTCAGGCTTGTTGCCAGAGAGGCGGAATGCCTCGATTATCTGCAATCTCTTAAGAAGCTTTACCTTCTTCTGTCCGCCGGGGAGACCTACCAGCTCAGCCTTAAGGTCGTCTGCAACAATCTCAAGATTGTTTCTCCAGTCGATATCCTCCAGCTCCCTGAACTTCTGGCATTCCTCGCACTCGCACTCTGTAGGCTTGTTGAAGCACTCAAGCTTTTTGCCGCCAAGAGATACCTTGCCCATTTCCACAAGTCTCTGCTTGTGAGTGTCATATCTTGCAGGGTCATACTCGTTGAGAAGCTTCCTTATAGCCTCAGCACCCATTTCAGCCTTGAAGTCATCACCGTACTTTTCAAGGTAGGAAAGGTACTCCTTCTCGGAGAGGAGCTGCTTCTTGATGAGCTCTGTATTGCCGGGATCAGTAACTATATACTTTGTGAAGTAGAGAACCTCCTCCAGTCTCTTCTGAGATACCTCCAGCACCTGTCCTATACGGGACGGAGTGCCCTTGAAGTACCATATATGAGAAACAGGAGCAGCCAGCTCGATGTGACCCATTCTCTCTCTTCTTACTCTTGCTCTTGTTACCTCAACGCCGCAGCGGTCACAAATCTTACCCTTGAAGCGTATCTTCTTGAATTTTCCGCAATGGCACTCCCAGTCCTTTGTAGGTCCGAAGATCCTTTCACAGAAAAGACCGTCACGCTCGGGCTTCTGTGTTCTGTAATTTATAGTTTCAGGTCTTTCAACTGCGCCGTGTGACCAGCTTCTGATCTGTTCCGGCGAAGCAAGACCTATCTTTATTGATTCAAAAGTTGTAAATTCCAAACTGCTACCTCCTAATATATTAATTCGGAATCCTTAATTCGGAACTGTCAATCGCGGTATGCATAGGGACGAGCCATATACATCGCCGCGGTCATTATTTCGTATCCGCTATCCTTAGTTCGTGTTCCTTTGATTAGTCCTCGCTGTCGAAATCGAATTCCTCATTGTCGTCGTCCAGATCAAGAACGTCTGCATCGTCGGAATCGAGGTCCATTTCGTCGTCCTCGTCGAAGTTAAAGTCGTCTTCGCCGCCGAGAAGATCAAGATCGCTGTCTTCTCCGTCCGCGTCCTCACCTTCAACACCGAAGCCTGCATCGCCGAGATCACTTTCGGAGAAGTCCGAATTGTCAAGTGTATCCTCATCGTCATAGGAACGGGAAGGCATCGGATCATCGTCATCAAAGTTCTGAGTAAGGTCAATCTCTTCCTGATTCTCATCAAGCACCTTAACGTCGAGACAGAGAGACTGCATTTCCTTGATAAGTACCTTGAAGGATTCCGGTATACCCGGAGTAGGTACGTTCTGACCCTTGACGATAGCCTCGTAGGTATTGACACGTCCGATAGTATCGTCTGACTTGACAGTAAGAATCTCCTGAAGGGTGTATGCAGCACCGTAAGCTTCGAGAGCCCAAACTTCCATCTCTCCGAAACGCTGACCGCCGAACTGAGCTTTACCGCCCAGAGGCTGCTGTGTAACGAGAGCATAGGGACCGACAGAACGTGCGTGGATCTTATCGTCAACAAGGTGGTGGAGCTTGAGGTAGTACATATAGCCCACAGTTACACGGTTATCGAACTTTTCACCTGTACGTCCGTCATAAAGAGTAAACTTGCAATCCTCTGTGAATTCCAGAGCATTGGGATTGATAACTTTATCCATAGCCTTGAGCTCGAACATATCGTCCTTGTGCTCCTTGGCGTGTTCGTTAGCCATTCTGAAGCATTCACGGATATCGTCCTCATGAGCACCATCGAATACAGGAGTCATAATGTGCCAGCCCAGTGCCTTACAAGCCATACCGAGATGTACTTCAAGAACCTGTCCTATATTCATTCGTGAAGGAACGCCGAGAGGATTCAGCACGATATCGAGTGGAGTACCATCTGGAAGGAAAGGCATATCCTCCTCAGGAAGTATACGTGAAACAACGCCCTTGTTACCATGACGGCCTGCCATCTTATCGCCTACAGTGATTTTACGCTTTTGAGCGATATAGCAGATAACACGCATATTTACACCTGCCGAGAGCTCATCGCAGTTGTCTCTTGTGAATACCTTAACATCAACAATAACGCCCGACTCGCCGTGAGGCACCTTAAGTGAGTTATCACGCACTTCTCTTGCCTTCTCACCAAAGATAGCACGGAGAAGTCTTTCCTCTGCGGTAAGTTCGGTCTCGCCCTTCGGCGTTACCTTGCCGACAAGGATATCGCCTGAGTTTACCTCAGAACCAATGCGGATGATACCGTTTTCATCGAGGTTTGCGAGAGCATCGTCACCTACGTTGGGAATATCACGAGTGATCTCCTCAGGTCCGAGCTTAGTGTCGCGGCACTCAATCTCATATTCTTCTATATGAACTGATGTGAATACATCTTCTCTTACAAGGCGCTCGTTAAGGAGTACGGCGTCCTCGTAATTGTAACCTTCCCATGTCATGAAGCCAATGAGGGCGTTCTTACCGAGAGAGATCTCTCCGTCAGCAGTAGCGGGACCGTCAGCAAGCACCTGTCCCTTCTTTACTTCCTCGCCGGCTGTGACTATAGGTCTCTGATTTACGCAGGTACCCTGGTTGGAGCGCTTGAACTTTATAAGCTCGTACTTGTGCTCAACTCCGTCCGTATCCACCATAGTAATCTTGTCTGCGTCAACGTAGGTCACCTTTCCGTCATAGTCGGAAACGACACATACTCCCGAGTCAACAGCAGCCTTGTACTCCATACCTGTACCAACGAATGGACGCTCTGTCTTGAGGAGCGGAACAGCCTGACGCTGCATGTTAGAGCCCATGAGGGCACGGTTAGCGTCATCGTTCTCAAGGAATGGAATCATTGATGTAGCTACTGATACGACCATCTTAGGAGATACATCCATGTAATCTACCTTTTCGCGCTCGCACTCGAGGATCTGCTCACGGAAACGTGCGTTTACACGTGGCCTTGCAAGCTTGTTATCCTCTGTGAGGGGCTCATTTGCCTGAGCAACTACAAAATTATCCTCCATATCGGCAGTCATGTATACTACCTCGTTGGTAACAACGCCGGTACTCTTGTCTACCTTTCTGTATGGAGCCTCGATGAAGCCATACTCGTTTATTCTTGCGAATGTTGCGAGGTAGGAGATAAGTCCTATGTTAGGTCCTTCAGGAGTCTCGATAGGACACATTCTTCCGTAGTGGCTGTAGTGAACGTCACGTACCTCGAATCCGGCACGGTCTCTTGAAAGACCTCCGGGACCGAGGGCTGAAAGACGTCTTTTATGTGTAAGCTCAGCAAGAGGATTGTTCTGATCCATGAACTGTGACAGAGGTGAGGAGCAGAAGAATTCCTTCATAGCTGAAGAAATAGGTCTTATATTAATAAGTGTCTGAGGAGTGAGGGTATTCACGTCCTGAGTCTGAAGGTTCATTCTCTCACGGATACCACGTTCCATTCTTGTATAACCGATGCGGAACTGGTTCTGGAGAAGCTCACCTACGGAACGGATACGTCTGTTTCCGAGATGGTCGATATCGTCAACAGTACCTACGCCCTCGCAGAGGTTGAGAAAATAGCTTATGGAAGCTCTGATATCGTCAAGAGTGATATACTTGGGTGAGAGCTCGTCAGCCTTCTTCTTGATAGTCTCCTCCAGCTCGTCTGCATCGGCAGCGTTGTCAATGATATCCTTGAGGACACTGAAGGATACCTTCTCGTTGATGCCGTACTTCTCAGCGTCAAAATCAACATAGCCCTTGATATCAACCATACCGTTACCGATAACCTTTACGGTCTTCTCCACCATACGGACAGATGTCTCTCCGCGCTCGTCGGTATAGTATTCCTTCGACTCAACGTTTACGTAAGCGCTGTAAACGCCTGCCTGCTCTATCTCACAAGCCTTGTCATATGTGAGTGTCTCGCCTGCATCTGCAAGTATCTCACCTGTCATCTCGCTTACGATAGGCTGTGCAAGAGTTCTTCCCGAAAGACGTGAAGCTATGCCAAGCTTCTTGTTGTACTTGTAACGTCCAAAACGACAGAGGTCATATCTCTTTGCCTCAAAGAAGAGGTTATTGAGGTGGCTCACTGCACTTTCAACCGTTGGAGGCTCACCGGGACGAAGCTTCTTGTATACATCTATGAGAGCGTCCGAGCGGTTCTTTGTCTGATCCTTCTGGAGGATAGTTTGTCTGAGACGCTCGTCCTCACCATATATCTCAAATATCTCCTCATCGGTGCCCTCTTCTCCGAGAGCTCTAATGAAGGTAGTGAGCGGTATTTTTCTGTTTTTATCTATACGAACGTAAACAACGTCGTTTGAATCCTGTTCATACTCCAGCCACGCACCGCGGTTAGGGATTATCTGCGAGCTGAAAAGGTCCTTACCAGTCTTGTCCTTAGTGAATGCGTAATAAACACCAGGCGAACGAACGAGCTGAGATACGATAACACGCTCAGCACCGTTGATAACGAAGGTACCACTGTCCGTCATAAGCGGGAAATCACCCATATAGATCTCACTTTCGCTGACAGCGCCTGTCTCCTTGTTTGCAAGGGTAGCGGTCGCTTTCATTGAGACCTGATAGGTAGCTCCTCTTGATTTACATTCTGCGAGAGAATATTTGGGAGTGTCGTCAAAGCGGTAGTCCTTGAAGTTGAGGACGAGATTGCCGTTGTAGTCGGTGATGGCGGTCATTTCGCGGAACACCTCACGAAGACCTTCTTCCTTGAACCACTTATACGAGTTCTTTTGTACCTCGATAAGGTTCGGCATCTCCAGAGGCTCGGTAATTTTACCGAAGCTCATTCTGACATTCTTTCCCAGCTGCTTAGGTGTAACATTCACCATAGGCGGAACCTCCTTGTATTTTTTTGCTGCCCTTCCCTTCGCACACAGAGTCAGGAACGACAGTTCTGTTTGTTGCTGCCGTATCATCTGAAAAAATTTCTGCAAAAACTATTGACAAGTCTGTGCAAAGTATGCTATAATATCTTGCAAAATAGCGATACTATTCCATATTGATACATTATAACATTATAATACAGTTTTTGTCCCGTGTCAAGGGGCTCCGTAAAGATTTATCAAAAAGCGCCTAATTTAAAAATGATAAGGCGCTTTTTTTGTTGGAATTTCTCCCAGTGTCAGAACTGACACCTGTCAGCACAAAATAGCATATCAGCTTTGTATGATTCCACATAATTGAATATAGAGAAGATAACCCCTAAATCCACAGTCAAATACTCTACTTTATCACTCGTTATCATTGCTGACATCAACTTGCAGTTCGCTACACTGGGCGATAAATACCTGTGGTCAAACTTTCACCGACTGGCTTTGTGTCATACCCGACACACTATATAAAAGCGCCTGTGCGTATTGCACAAGCGCTTTTTTCATCTATCACTGTTTATCTATGCGTTCCACCTTGTAGCCCTTTTCTTCAAGGATATCATCGATTCCCTTCTTTCCTGAGAAATGGGTAACTCCGATGACAATGAAATAATTATCGCCGTTTTCGAGGAATCCCTCTATCTTTTCAGCCATATTCTCATTGCGTTCATACAGGTTGACCTTCAGATAAGCCGCATAATCGTCGTCAAGTTCGGAGGAACGGTCGCCCCAGTAGTACTCCTCGTCAAGAACGTCCACATCTCCTTTTGCCCAACTGTCATGCTGGTCTGCAAGATTTGCTGTAAAGGCAGATATATCCTCTCCGCGGCGCATAGTATCACTTATCATGAAATCCGTCAACTCGTCCGAGCAGGCATTCATAGACTTTGTCTGCGTACTCATATCCTCAAGACCTAATATAGGCTTGCCGTCTATCTTCGCCTTGCCGGTAAAGCTAGCATCAAGAGTTTCCATAACAAGGTTCTTGACGCGGTTTATGATTATAGCATTAACCTGAGAAGCCCAGCCGTTGGCAATTATATTCTCGGACATCTCATTGTAATAGAAATTATCCTGCAAGAACTTCTTTGCCTTCTCATAAGTCTCCTTAGAGATATGGTCCTTTACGGTAGTCCCGTCATTATAGAACATCTGGTTGTAAAACTCGTCCCACTGCTCTTTTGTCATATCCGCGCCGTCTGTCTCAATAACTATACCGCTACTCTTGTCATACAGCTCATTAACATAATCCGGCATGGCAAACGTATACTCCGTCGCAAAACGCAATATTCCAAGCATATACAGCTCGCTTCCCGTTTTGGTGTCAGTCACCTTCCATACGGCAGGTTTTGCCTCTTTGACCTTTATGTATGAGTTGATATCGTCAGAATCTTTATTTGTATTATCCGACGTTGTTTCCTTTTCCCCTTCTCCAGTGACTGTTGTCTGTACATTATTATCATTGTCGTCATCGACATTGATCTGATGCGAACATGAAACAGCACTAAAAGCAATCAGTGCCGCCGTAACGGCAGCAAAGAAACGTCCCATACTCATAGCATTCCTTTCATCAGCCGAAGCTCTTGTCAATTATATCATAATGTGCGTCTATCGCACGGAAACAGAACTCAGTATCGCCCGTAATGATGCCCTGCACCATTTTTTCGTGAGCGTCCTGCAGCTGTTCCTTAACCTCCGGACCGGATGTTGTAAGAAAATCGTCTATCCACCTCATATAGACCTCAGAAACAGCATTCATGAAGGTTATCCAGAAACTGTTATCCGTAGCATATATAAGGGAATAGTGGAAATCCCTGTCTGCGACCGTCTGTCTGCTTGTTCCCTCAGACTCCTTGAGCCTGTTCAAAGCAGCAACGATCTTAAGCTTGTTCTCCGATGAGCAACCTCTTGCAATAAGATAGCTACAAACGGTCTTTTCCATGCTTCTTCTAAACGAACATATCTCCTCCTTCGAGGTCTTGTTCATAAGCAGCATGACATCCATTGCCTTTGCGATAGAATCTGAGATATTATCTGTAAGATAATTCCCTGATCCCTGTTTTCCATTGACTATACCGAGAATCTCAAGTCCCCTGAGCGCCTCGCGGACAGTATTTCGGCTTATGCCGAGCTTTTCCGAGATACTGCGCTCTGTCGGAAGCTTGTCCCCTACCTGCAGCATTCCGCTTCTGATAAGATCTAAGATATAATCAATTGTCTTGCGGTACTCACTGTTGCCCATAGCTTCCTCCTTGGCATAAAATTATACATGATAAATTATATCACACTTTTGGCTGCAAGTCAAGAATTTAACGTATTTTCTTGCAAAAGTACGATAAAGGTTAAAAAAATGCCGAACCGTTGAAAGAAATATCAATTAACCGATCCATTCCCTCTGGCAGCTAGCTGGATATTATTTTTTGCTCTTTTTTTTAGATTTTTTCTTGACTGGCTCCGGCTTCTTTTCTTTTTTGCTGCTTTCGTACTCCTCCATAGCCTCGGAGAGTATTCTTCTACAATCGGGTAGCTTTTCCGCTTCCTCCGGCGAGAGTTCCGGATACTGCGGCTTGCAGGCTCTCAGAGCGTCAAGTAGTATCTCCGTGAACAGATATCTAGTATACCACCTCTGATCTCCCGGGAGCACGTACCACGGGCTATTTTTAGTAGAGGTTTTGTTTATAACGTCGTTGAAGCACTTAAGATATGCGTCATACTTGTCTCTCACCTTGAGATCATCAGCGCGAAATTTCCAGTTCTTTTCCGGGAGCTCTATACGCTCAAGAAGCTGTCCTGTCTGCTCCTCCTTTGAGACGTGCAGGAATATCTTTACCATGCGGTAGCTGTTCTCATAGAGGTACTGCTCGAAATCATTCACCTGTCTGTATCTCTTCTCAAAGAACTTTTTCTTTGTATCATCGAGCACTCTATCGGATATGTGATATCCCTTCCATATATCCTCAGCTTGAACGGTGACAAGGTCCTCGTAATGGCTTCTGTTGAAAACTGCTATCTCGCCTCTGCGAGGAACATTCTGATGTATCCTCCACAGGTAATCGTGAGCAAGCTCATCAGCTGTAGGAGCCTTGTAGTAATGCACCTTTACTCCTTGCGGATTGATACCGCTGAAAACATACTTTATTATCGAATCCTTTCCGGAAGCGTCAAGAGCCTGTATCACCACGATAAGCCCCTCTCTTGCGTCCGCATAGAACTTGTCCTGAAGAACTGCTAGCTCGCGCTTGTTTTCCTCATACTTTTCAATGATCTCATCCTTGTCCGCATTGTCCTCCTTACTATCTGTTGGGAGCTTGCGGATATCGGTCTTTTTGCCTTCACGGATCAAATATTTGTCTGCCTTCAATTTATATACCTCCATTCTGTTAAGAGCCGGTACCGGCTGTTTTTCTATTGATGTATCAGCGGCGCTACGGTCATCATGCTGTAGACCAGCACCGAGTACAGAGTTGCCTGTCTTGCAGCAAGGAGAGTGCGTCTTTCCTGCTCTCCGCCAACATTTTCATCACTTGAGTATGCTATAGTGAGCAACAGGAATGCGTGACTTATGGGCTCGCTCCTCCCGAATTCCGAGAGATCCCCAACCGACTTATGCTGAGCAAGAAAGGTTTCACTGTCGCTTATATCGCTGAGTATCTCCTCGCTGCTGAACTTTGTTATCGAAAGAGCCGCCAGCATAGCAAGCTCGTAAAGCTTGCCGTACTTACGCCCCTTTTTTATCATACTGTCGTACAATTCACAGAATTTGGCGCATTTATCCTCAGGAGTGCTGTGAGCCATAGCAAGTACATGAGAAACCGTCTGTATACTGTTATTGTCGGCACTATGCTTAAGAAGCTTAAAACACGCCTCCATGTCTTCTATGAGATCGTCGTCGGATTTTTCCGAATATGCCAGCATAACCGCAAATGCAACGTCCTCCTTTGTAGTGAGGATACGGTGCTCCTTCTTCATACGGTCGTATATCTGCCTGCCGCGCATTATGCGCTCCTCGATATTTCCTGTTGGAGCTATCCTCACAAGCAACACCGAAAGTAGGGCAAGATGTTCAGAATTGGTAAAATACTTTTTCAACAGATCATAGCATTCAAGATAGCGCTCCATCTCGCTCTTCGGGTCGCCGCTAACGGATAGCCACGATGCTATGAGCGGACGTACTGTGCTCCGGAAGCTGGACAGCATTTTGGGATTCTCCTTTATGAGCTCCATGCTATTACTGAACTTGTCTAGCTCAAACACCGCGTCCGAGGCGCAATAAACATTAGCACATACCGGATAGAGTATATCCCTTTCAAGTGGGTAGAAATCGGTAAACAGTCCGAGGTTAAGAAGATATTTGTCGCACAATGTCTCAAGCAGTTCTTTCATGGCACACCTCCTTTTGTTATTATCCGAACATAATATTTACAGAGTTTTCGCGGTGAAGTTTCCGGCTGCGTTTCTCCGTAAAAAACGGTTATTTCTTCCATCAAGGAATAATTATTGAAACTATTATACCACATTGCAGCAAAAAATTCAACCAAAATCTTGTGAAAATATTGTTTTTTTCACACAAATGTATTATAATAATGGCATAACTGTCAAAAATCAGGGAGTTCTGACATAATTACACCGTTTCTATTACTCATGTCACCCCTGTTATTTTCTGCAACAGACCAGCAATAATATGAAAGGATAAAACCATGGCTCTTCATAAAAACGATTTCCCCATACTGGAATATGACACCTCTCTCTCCTCAATATTTAATTTCAAAAAAACCGCCTCTCCCCTCCCCCCAAAGGCGGTATACGGCTTTCTCGGCAAGTGTATCGACGACTTTGCCCGCTCCTGCGAAGCATCAATCTCCGGAGAGATAAAAACCATAACCAAAGATTATCCAATATATACCGTAAACTATAAGGGCGAAGAGATATGTTTATGTCAGGCTCCCATGGGTGCTCCGGCAGCTGTTCAAAATCTGGAACACCTCATACACAACGGCGTAAGACATATCGTTTCCGCAGGCTCCTGCGGAGTACTTTTCGATATCCAGGAAAACGAGTTCATGGTGCCAGTAAGAGCTCTCCGTGATGAGGGCAGCTCCTACAAGTACCTGCCTCCCTCACGGTATATCGAACTTGATATGCCAATGACGGAGCATATATGCCGTACACTCAGGGAAAAGGGCATAGGTTTTCGGAGCTGCACCACATGGACAACCGACGGACTGTTCCGCGAAACCCCTGAAACAGTTACCTGTCGCCGCAGTGAGGGTTGCGATACTGTGGATATGGAATGTGCTTCCCTTGCCGCCTGTGCGAAGCTCCGCGGCGCAGATTTCGGTATGCTTTTTTTCACAGCGGATTCCCTTGCGGATATAAACAACTATGACGAACGGGATTTCGGCACGGCCTCCCTTGTACCTGCCCTCAGCCTTTGCCTTGACATAATAAGCAGCTATTCTCCCCCAAAACAAGGAAAGAGGTAACAAAATGGCAAATATTATAGAAATTAATGACCTTGCAGCCCGTGAACTCCTTCCCTACACCGATACATCAGAGAAAAAGCTCCTTGACTATTTTGCGCCGGGAGATGGCATATTCACTGCTGAAAGCCCAAAGGTCATTCGTACCGCCCTTGATTCTGGCTATAAGCCTGTTTCTCTTCTCCTTGAAAGGAAATACATAAACGGTCAGGCAGCAGATATAATTGAACGCTGCGGAGATATACCGTTCTATACCGCTTCATCTGATATACTCGAAAAGCTCACGGGCTTCAGACTCACACAGGGAGTTTTATGTGCAATGCACCGTAAAAAGCTGCCTGATCCTCAAGATATTCTTGCAGGAGCGGAGCGTATAGCTGTCCTTGAAGACGTGATGAACCAGACCAATATAGGAGCTGTGTTCCGTTCCGCGGCAGCACTTGGCTTTGACGCGGTGCTGCTCACGCCCTCATGCAGCGATCCCCTGTTCAGACGTACAGTCCGTGTAAGCATGGGTACGGTCTTTCAGCTCCCGTGGACTTATCTGAGCACAGGCTCTCCGAACTATATATCGGAGCTTAAAGCTATGGGCTTTGTATGCGCCGCAATGGCGCTGCGCAGGAACACCGTCCGTATCGACGATGCAGGGCTGAAAGCCGAGGAAAAGCTTGCAGTCATACTCGGCACAGAGGGAGACGGACTGAAAGACGCCACCATAGATCTCTGCGACTATACCATAAAGATACCAATGGCTCATGGTGTTGATTCCCTGAACGTAGCAGCTGCCAGCGCTGTAGCCTTCTTTCAGCTTAGCAGGAATATATAAGAAACTACCTAAATACAGCAAAAGGACGCACAAGTGAGTACCCTCGTGCGTCCTTTATTTCTGTTTTACCCCACATTAAAATTCAATGACCGCCGTAAATCTCTTGTCCTTGCAATCAACCTTCAGCCTGAAACCGTTCCTTTCGGCGGCAGCCGCGGCTATTGCAAGTCCGAGACCGTGACTGTTCTTGTCGCTCCGCCCCTTGTCACCCTTCACAAAGGGCATAAGCAGGTCCTTTGTATCCACATTTTCCGCTGTATCATTGACTACTGACAGCCGCTTCCTGTCAGCTGTTATTATTATGCTTCCCCCCTCACGAGTATATTTCACCGCATTGGAGATAAGGTTCTCCACAGCAGCTGAGAGCATATCCTCGTCGGCGCTCACCTCTCCGCCGCCCTCTACAGTGAGCTCTATGCTCTTTTCTTCGAGGGCTGTGGTGTACTTTTCCGTGAGTTTCTCCGCAAGCGCCTTTATATCGACTTTCGTTTTGTTCGGATTCTTTATCTGTTCTGTTGCGCTGAGTTCAAGAGTTTTTGCAATCATATCGTCTGTATACGCAACATTTTTCATAATTGAGCTCAGGTATTTCAGCTCCTTTTCACTGCCGACTTCCTTCCGCATCTCTATCAGGTTTTCCGCATAGCCGCCTATGACTGCCAAAGGAGTTTTTATATCATGGGCGAGATTGTTGGTAAGGGCTCGTTGATAGTCCTCAAATGCGTACTGGGACTGATTCTTCGTATTCTTCGCCCAGCAGCGCAGGAAGGCGATAAACGCCATTATCAGGAAAAACATCCCTGTAAGGATGATATACATCCTCTTTACGGACTTATTCCATACAAAGACCTTGAAGTAGGTAAAAAGTGTACATTTTTCGTCATTATAGGTAACAGTCAGATAGCTGGCGTTGCCGTTTTTTATTGTATTGTCGAACTGGTCGTCATAATCCGGGCCGCCGGACTTATACTTTTCGCTTACCGCCTTATCCACCTTTTCCTTTTCTACGCCCCATACATTCTCAAAGCCGCAGGACGGATAAGTCTCCGGACCGTCATCGCCGTACTTTTTATTCCCCTGAAAATCCATGAACTCATAGCCGCTGAGATTGATACCCTCTGTATTTATCTCTGTATCTTCATAGAGTGCTATCACCTCGTCGTCAAAGATCACCTCATTTAAGTCAGCATATCTTTTATCAGACTTTTTATAATATACCCTTACCGTATGGGGGATTATCCTATGCCCGGAAATATCGACATAAGCGCTCAGGATATCAAAGCTCAGCATACGGTGCTCGGAATAGCGCACATCCAGCGCATGATCTATCAGCTGCCTCAGCTCCGGAAGATCCGCTCCCTCAGGATCATAGCACAGCCACTTGTTATTTGAAGGGTTATTGTCTGTTTTCAGAACGCACCATATTTTAGCAGCATTTGAAATCATAACATTGCCGTTTCCGTCGATAAGAGCTGATACTGCAATGCCCTCCCTGTCACTGTCCGAGGCTATATGACCTAAAAAAGGAACTGTAAAGCTTTCCTCAAACCCGTAAGTGTTAAGGTAATATGTCCACGTTCCCATTTCAAGGGACGCAATGTTGAGCCTGCCGCCTATTTTATCATATTTATCTTCTTTGTACTGTACTGATGTCGACAGCTGATTCTCTAAGCTGCTCTGCTGTGAAAAAGCCTGTCTGCACATAAAATATTCAATGCCATAATTCAACACTACCGCAAAAAGCAGCGTTATAACGATTACAGCTGCCATCGCCTTTTCGAACAGCTTCCCGAAGGTCGTCCGCTTCAGACGTCGTCTGAAAAGCCTGTTTTTCATTCTGTTCACTCCTTTGTCAGCTTATACCCCCGTCCAACAAGAGTCTTTATCTGCGCACCTGCGCTGCCGAGGGCTTTTCTGAGTTTCTTTATATGATTATCCACCACGCGGTCGCTGCCGAAGTAATCGTAGCCCCACACCCTGTCAAGGAGGGTATCCCTTGTGACCGTCCAGTCCTCATGCTCCAGCAGATAGCGCAGTATGGCGAACTCCTTCGGCGGGAGCTCCACCTCCTCGCCGTTCGCAAAACAGCGGAGGGTCACGGTATCGAGGCTTATCGTACCGCAGGTAAGCTGATTATTGTCTGATATGTTCCTTGCACGGCGCACAAGGGCTTCGCACTTGCTGTACAGCACCGAAAGCAGGAAGGGCTTTACTATATAGTCGTCGCAGCCGAGGTCATAGCCGCTGAGGATATCCTCTTCCCTTCCCCTTGCAGTTATGAAGATAACTGGTATATCGTTTTCCGAGCGTATCCGTCTGCACAACTCAAAGCCGTCTGTTTCCGGCAGCATTATATCGAGGAGCACGAGGTCGTAGCCCTCCAAGCCCCTGTCTATGATATCCGAAGCCTTTCCGCCGCTGTTCACAGTCTCCACTCCGGTGCCCTTGTTACCGAAGTACTCCCGGATTATCTCACATATATCCAAATCGTCCTCAACAAGCAGTATTTTTTTCATAAGTCACGCGCTCCTTATCTACTGACCAAATTATAAACTCTCAATGTGTCTTTTTTATATCCTTTGTATGCTTTTTTTATATCATTATATCTATATTGCATATATTTGTCAAACAATCTGCGGATATTCCCTGTAATGAGGGGTTATAAACAGCAATAAACGATTAGAAAAGAACAATATTTGTCTTGTTTTCCGTTTTATGATATTGTATAATGGTCATGTAAGATACAGTGGGCATATATGTACACCAATTCAACATGTAGTAGAACTGTGTCATATAATACTATTTGTAATTAAAAGCTATATGCATCACCGCTGCTTAAATATGTTACAGGACATAAACATGAATAAAAGCAATCCTTCCCTGACGGTGTGCATATTACATAAAGCTGCGGCGTTCACCCCTCCGCAATGCAGCTTATGCCGGACAATTTCGGCTCCGGCCTTGGCAGTAATGGTACGAACGGGATCTATGATCTCGTTCTTCCAACCAATTCTGCCCGAGAGGATATCCTCCCGTATATTGATACACGATTGTACCACCTCTCTGAATAATAGATAAGAAAGTCCCCCTTATGACCGAGGGGACTTTCTTATTTCAGTGATAGAGCCCGGAAATTCCGGGCTCTTGATGTTATTTACAATTCTCAGCATAAATTTTTGCGTAATAGAGAAAATATGAAATTAATTTTTCAATATTCACTGGTTCCCCAATGAATTTCATTCCATTATAGAAGAAGCTTTTCAGTACATGTCACTGGAGGCTGTATTACATTTCCTCAGTTACTCTGGCACAATGCTGTATCACGATATGACAGCATTCTTCATTTCCCTTACGTACTCGCCAACATAGGGAGCAGCATCCCTGCCATACTTTTCCAGTATCTTGATTATAGCCGAACCTACTATAGCTCCATCGGAAAGACCTGCCATAGTCTTCGCCTGCTCTGGCTTTGAGATACCGAAACCAACAGCACATGGTACATTGGTGTTTTCGCGTATCACCTTCACTATATCGCCGATATTTGTGTTTATCTCACTTCTTACACCAGTAACTCCGAGACTTGATACTATATATATAAAACCGCTCGCTTCCTTTGCAATCATTGCGATACGGTTTTCTGAGGTAGGAGCAATCAGGGATATAAGGTCAACTCCGTACTGCTTTGCTACAGCGGAAAACTCCTCCTTCTCTTCAAACGGAAGATCCGGAAGTATGATACCGTCAACTCCAGATTCACAGCAGCGAGCCATAAAGCGCTCTGCATCGTATGAATATACCACATTTGCATAAGTCATGAACACAAATGGTATCTTAATGTCTTTACGAAGCTCTTTTACCATCTCAAATACTTTGTCCGTAGTTACTCCACCGGCAAGTGCGCGAATATTTGCCCCCTGTATCACCGGTCCCTCGGCTGTAGGGTCTGAAAATGGTATACCAAGCTCGATAAGGTCAGCTCCGTTGGCAGCAGCCTCACGGACAACCTTTGCAGTAGTTTCAAGGTCGGGATCTCCGCAGGTGATGAAGGGTATGAAAGCCTTTCCGTCTGCGAAGGCAGCTTTTATATTACTCATAGATTTCCTCTCCTCTATAGCGTGCTATTGCGGCACAGTCCTTGTCTCCGCGTCCTGAAATGGTCACGATTATTATCTTATCCTTGTCCATAGTCGGTGCAAGCTTCATAGCGTATGCTACTGCATGAGCAGACTCGATGGCAGGTATTATTCCCTCTGTACGTGAAAGATACTCAAAGGCGTTTACTGCCTCTTCATCAGTCACTGGCACATATTCTGCCCTTCCAATATCGTGGAGATGCGCATGCTCTGGACCTACTCCGGGATAGTCAAGACCTGCGGAGATAGAATATACAGGAGCTATCTGACCGTATTCGTCCTGACAGAAATAGGACTTCATACCGTGGAATATGCCTATCCTTCCGGTATTTACAGTAGCAGCAGTTTCAAAAGTATCTATGCCTCTTCCGGCAGCCTCGCAGCCTATAAGGCGTACTCCCTCATCGGGAATGAAATGATAGAAGCTTCCTATAGCATTGGAACCGCCGCCTACACAAGCAATAACAGCATCGGGAAGCCTTCCCTCTGCTTCCAATATCTGTGCCCTCGCCTCTCGGGAGATAACAGCCTGAAAATCACGTACTATCGTGGGGAACGGATGAGGTCCCATAACTGAGCCGAGACAGTAATGAGTATCGGATATACGTGAGGTCCACTCGCGCATAGCCTCTGAAACAGCGTCTTTAAGTGTAGCCGTACCGCTCTTTACTGGAATTACATCGGAACCAAGAAGCTTCATGCGGTAAACATTAAGAGCCTGTCGCTTTGTGTCCTCCTCGCCCATGAATACCACACACTCCATATCGAGGAGAGCGGCGGCTGTAGCGGTCGCAACACCATGCTGACCTGCTCCGGTCTCTGCAATCAGGCGCGTCTTGCCCATTTTCTTTGCAAGAAGAGCCTGACCAAGAACGTTGTTTATCTTATGTGAACCTGTATGGTTGAGGTCCTCACGCTTAAGGTATATCTTAGCGCCTCCCAGCTCTCTGGTAAGCTTGTCTGCACGGTAGAGCAGAGACGGTCTGCCAGCGTAATTGTTCAGTAGATCCGTGAGCTCACGGTTGAACTCAGGATCGTTTTTATATTTGTCGTAAGCCTGTTCTAGCTCTATGACCGCATTCATCAGCGTTTCGGGTATGTACTGACCGCCGTGAACGCCGAATCGTCCTTTTGACTGTGACATAATATCTTTCCTTTCCTTATCTTATACTGCCCTTACAGCCTCTGCAAAGGCGGCCATTTTATCGAAGTCCTTGAATCCCTCCGTTTCAAGGCAGGAGCTTGCATCCAGCCCGTAAGGATTCAGGGTCTTTATAGCTTTCCCGGCGTTTTCGGGAGTTATCCCTCCTGCAAGGAAGAAATCACGCTTTATACCGCCGATAATCGACCAATCGAACACTTCTCCCGAACCGCTTCCGGAATCAAGCAAAACAAAGTCCGCACAGGAGCTGTTTGCCTTTTCGATATCCTCATTGCTTTTCACCTTGAAAGCTCTAATAACTGTGATACCTTCCCTTTGCAGGCGCCTTATGAGTTCCTCATTCTCATTACCATGGAGCTGTACAGCTCTTACTGCTCCTGCGCTGACGATACTGTATATCTCGTCAAAACCAGAATCCACGAAAACTCCTACGGGAACTATCCTTTCATCGAGTAGCCCTGTGAGCTCCGCAGCTTTTTCCGGAACGATATAACGCTTGCTGCTCTTTGCAAAAACATAGCCGATGTAGTCTGGCAGCAGCCTGTTTGCGTACTCGATGTCCTCCCTGCGGCGAAGTCCGCACATTTTTATCTTAGTCATATTATCCTTTCAGCTCTGCAAGCTTTGCCTTCTTATCAATAGCTCTCATAAGAGTTTCACCAATGAGCACAGCGTTTACGCCTGCCTCGCGTAGAAGCCTAATATCTTCCGCATTACGTACTCCACTCTCAGAGACGAAGCTCACGTCTTCTGGAGCAAGCTCCCGAAGTCTGCGGCTGTTGCCTGTATCTACAGAAAAGTCCTTAAGATTGCGGTTATTCACTCCTATTATGCGTGATCCGGCAGCAATAGCAGCATGAAGCTCCGTTTCATCGTGAGCTTCGACGAGAGCTGATATGCCCAGCTCGTCACAGATACCTATATATTCACTTATCTGCTGCTGTGAAAGTATTGAGCAGATAAGCAATACAGCCTTTGCACCAAGGAGCTTTGCCTCATATATCATATATTCGTCAACAGTGAAATCTTTTCGTATACAAGGGATATCCACTGCCGAAGCTATCTCCCGCAGGTACTCGTCGCTGCCAAGGAACCATTTCGGCTCTGTGAGAACTGATATACAGTCCGCACCTGCTGCCTCGTACTCCTTAGCAATATCAAGATAGGGAAACTCCTCTGCGATAATTCCCTTGGACGGCGAAGCCTTCTTGCACTCGCATATAAAGGCAATATCATCCTTTTTCAGAGCTCTTTCAAACTCAAAACTTCCCTTTGGCAGCTGAAGGGCAAGCCTTTTCACATCTTCCTCCGGGAGCTTTTTCTTAGCCGCAGCCACACGTTCAAGAGCGTAGTCTGCAAGCTGATCAAGAATAGTCATGCCGCACCTCAGTTCTGTGACTCGGCTATGAATTCGTCCATTATAGCAAGAGAAGCGCCACTGTCTATGAGCTCGGCAGCTTTTTTGATACCCTCAGCCATAGTCTCAGCCCTGCCACCTATATATATAGCCGCGCCTGCGTTCATCAGAACTGCGTTTCTCTTATGTCCGGTTATGCTGCCGTCGAGAATACCGCGTGTGATAGCCGCATTTTCTTCGGAAGTACCGCCCTTTAAGTCATCCCTTGTGCAACGCTCAAAGCCGAACTGCTCGGGAGTTATCTCGTAATTCTTCATCCAGCCGTCTCTGTACTCACATACTGCTGTAGGAGCGCTCATTGATATCTCATCAAGCTTATCCTTACCGAATACTACCATACCGTTCTTAGAACCCAACTTCATAAGCACCTCAGCAACAGGTTCAAGAAGGACACTATCATAAACGCCGAGAAGATGATGCTTCGGACAGGCAGGATTTGTAAGAGGTCCGAGGATATTGAATACTGTACGGAAGCCGAGCTCCTTTCTTATGGGACCTACGTACTTCATAGAGGTGTGGTATTTCTGAGCGAAGAAGAAGCAGAAACCCACATTTTCAAGAAGCTGTCTGCACCTTTCAGGTTCTATGTCTATTTTTGCACCGAGAGCCTCAAGGCAATCAGCAGTACCTGAAAGTGAAGAAGCCGCGCGGTTTCCGTGCTTTGATACCTTTATGCCTGAAGACGCGATAACGAATGCGGATGTAGTTGAGATATTGAAGCTGTGAGCGTTGTCACCGCCTGTTCCTACTATTTCAAGAAGATCCATATCATTCTCGAACTTTATCGCAGCGTCACGCATTGCAGCTGCACAGCCTGTAATCTCGTCAATTGTCTCAGCCTTTGTGCTCTTTGTAGAAAGAGCTGAAAGGAAAGCTGCATTCTGGGTGGGAGTGGTCTCTCCAGCCATTATCTCGGATATTACCTTGTATGCCTCGTCATAGGTGAGGTCCTCCTTGTTTACTATCTTAACGATTGCTTCCTTAATCATAATAAAACCTCCGTTCAGTCTATAAAATTACAATTCGATGAAGTTGCGCAGCATTATCTTTCCGTCGGGAGTCATTATGGACTCTGGATGGAACTGCACACCATATATTGGGAACTCCTTATGCTGCACCGCCATTATCTCTCCGTCATCGGCAACTGCCGTAACGTTGAAGCAATCTGGTATCGTGGCAGCATCCGCTGCAAGTGAATGATATCTCGCAACAGGCGCCCCTTCATCTATACCTTTAAATATGGGGCTGTTGTTCATGAAGCTTATAACGGACTGTTTTCCGTGCATCAGTTCCTTTGCGTAGGTCACCTTAGCACCGTAAGCGGCACATATAGCCTGATGGCCTAGACAAACGCCAAGAGTCGGTATCTTCTGACATACTGTTCTTGCCGCTTCGATTATTATTCCTGCGTCTTCGGGACGTCCGGGACCTGGAGAAAGGATTATCTTATCAGGAGCAAGCTCCTCTATCTCCTTCACTGTCATCTCGTCATTCCTTATGACCTTGATATCGGGACATATTTCTCCTACAAGCTGATAGAGGTTGTAGGAAAAGCTGTCGTAATTATCAATGAGAAGAATCATACGTCCGCCTCCTCTGCAAGCTTAAGGGCATTTACAACTGCCGCCGCCTTGTTTATACACTCCTGATATTCCTTTTCAGGTACTGAATCAGCAACTATTCCTGCACCGCTTCTTACGAATACCTTTCCGTTCTTCTTGTACGCTATGCGTATAGCGATACAGGTATCAAGGTTTCCGGTAAAATCGATGTAGCCGATAGCGCCGCCATAAATACCGCGCTTGTTGTTTTCAAGCTCTGCTATTAGCTGGCAGGCGCGTATCTTTGGTGCTCCCGAGAGAGTTCCTGCCGGAAGTACAGCGCTCACAGCGTCAAGTCCGTCAAACTCCTCCCTTATATCTCCACGCACCGTAGAGCCGATATGCATTACATGGGAATAACGCTCTATGCTGTGGAGCTTTTCCACCTGAACACTACCGAATTTACTAATCTTTCCGAGATCGTTACGTCCGAGGTCAACCAGCATATTGTGCTCTGCAAGCTCCTTTTCGTCTGCAAGCAGATCAGCTTCGAGAGCTTTATCCTCCTCCTCCGTCTTTCCGCGAGGACGTGTTCCTGCAAGAGGAAATGTATGGAGCACTCCGTCCTCAAGCTTTACGAGGGTTTCAGGAGAAGCTCCTGCTATCTCAACGTCTGTGCCAGAGAAGTAGAACATATAAGGTGAAGGGTTGATAGTTCTGAGAACACGATAGGTATTCAGCAAGCTTCCTTCATAGTCAGCACTGAGTCTATTTGAAAGAACTATCTGGAAGATATCTCCCTCATGAATATGGCGCTTTGCCTTTTCCACCATATCACAGTACTGCTCCTTGCTAAAGAGAGCTGTTACCTCGCTTTTCAGATGTCCTGCTGGTTCGCGCTTAGAAACGCCGTTTCTAAGGAGGTCAGCCATTTGCTGAAGCTCCATTTTCGCCTTATTGTAGCCTGACTCTCCCTCTTCAAGACGCATATTCGCGATGAGTATAAGCTTCTGACGGAAGTTGTCAAAGGCTATGACTTTGTCAAAAAGCATCAGGTCAACGTCCTTGAAGTTCTCGGTATCTGTCACGTCGGTACTGAGAGTCTTCTCACTGTAGGCAAGGAAATCGTATGAGAAATAGCCTGCAAGACCGCCAGTGAATGTAGGAAGATAGTCGAATTTGGGGCTTCTGTAATTTGAAAGTATCTGTCTGATCTGAATTGAAGGATCCTCTGTTGTCATTTTCACGTCACCGATAGAAAGCTCGTTTCCGGCTGCAGTAATTTGCAGCTTCGGGTCGTAGCCAAGGAAGGTATACCGTCCCCATTTCTCCTTGTCCGCCACAGACTCTAGCATATAGCAGTGAGTCGAGATACTTTTGAGTATCATAATGGCTTCGATAGGGGTGCAGATATCTGACAGTATCTCGCAGCTCACCGGGAGAATGTCGTACCTGCCGCTCTCGGCATAACGTTTTACTTCGTCGAATTCGGGTAAAAATTTCATTTAAAGCACCTCCGGGGTCTGTCGGTATAATAAAAAAGTCCCTGACAGACCTATTTGATCTGTCAAGGACGAATAATCTTATCCGCGGTACCACCTTGATTCACGGCTTTGCCGTGCGCTTTACAGGATACTGACATATCCCTGATGATTAACGCACATCTTTACGTTGCAGAATACTCTGGGAAAAGATACGGATTATTCCGAATCTTGTAACCCATTTGACTGCACCCTCGGCGGTCCATTTGCTAATCTGTTTTTCACCCGACTCTCAGCAACGCAGGCTCTCTGTAGAAACATAATTAACTTTATCTCCGCTTCAACGGTTTAATATGTTGCTATTATATCATTGATTTTCTCTCTTGTCAAGTGGTTTTTGAAATTTTTTTTGATATAAGCTGTTCGCGCAGTTCGAAACAAGAAAAAAGCCGTACTCTTTGAGTACAGCCCTTTCTGATTTGTCCCTTACAACAAATTCTTTTCGGCACGGGGTGCAGACCCGTGCAGAAGCAAAGGAATCACTTCTTAATTACATTATATAATAATGCAATTCATTTAGCAAGACTTTTTTTGCGGATAATTGCCGCCCATTGTGCAAAAAGTGCGGTTGTGCACAAAAAACATATTTTTGATCGTATTTTTTTGTTGCAAAAGCTGTCACGTCAGACTGTTAGCTCTATGATATTCCCCTCAAAAGCAGAAATGCAACTCTCATAGTAACCGTCTCCCGTAGTCCTAGGGCCGCTTATTACCTCATAGCCATCTGCCCTTAGTTTTTCTGTAAGCTCGTCTACCATTTCCGCACTGCCGAGACTGAAAGCTATATGGACATATCCTATCCGGACAGTATCTCTCGGCATATCCGCAATTTCCGGGCGTGTCATAAGCTCCAACCGTGAACCGCTGTCAAAGCTGATAAAATAAGAACGGAAGCCAGTCCTTTCATTATAATAGCCACTGTTTGAGCTTCCTCCAAAGTACCTGAGGAAAAAGTCCCTTGCGCCTTCGAGGTCATTTACGTATACTGCTAAGTGTTCAATATTCATAGCTCTTTACCACCTTCCACGATAAAATTATAATCTGTAATATAATTTATGTCAATAATAGAAGTTTTTCTGTATGTAAAATAGGTGTTTTAGTATGATAACGACTTATACTCTATTCTACGTCATTTTCCCTCTTTCACATTGTTTCTCTTATGCAACAAAAGAACTATATTTGTTGATTTTGGGCATACTGCATGTTATAATTGGTGTATCTTCAACAACCGCCGTAAGGCGGTCATTGCCCCGAACTATGTTCAGGGAACGCAAATTTCTAATAATCAGAGAATTTGCGCAGCACACTAATTTATGTTAAGTTCATTTTGCTCTGAAGAGAAAAATGAAGTGAAAGGGAGTAAAAAATGCTCGAACTGAAAAATATAGTTTTTAACGCTGAAAATGACGGAAAAAACGTGGGTATCCTCAGAGATATCAGCCTGACCGTGGATGACAGCAAATTCGTGGTCATCACAGGTCCAAACGGCGGTGGTAAATCAACTCTTGCAAAGGTCGTTGCAGGTATAGTAAAAAATAATTCCGGTCAGATAATCTTCGACGGCGAGGATATCACCGAAAAAAGCATAACAGACCGCGCAAAAATGGGTATAGGCTTCGCTTTTCAACAGCCTGTCCGCTTCAAGGGTATGACAGTTATCGACCTTCTCAGGATTGCTGCCGGTAAAGCTCTTTCCGTATCGGAAGCCTGCGAGTACCTCTCAGAGGTGGGACTCTGTGCAAAGGACTATATCGACCGTGAAATAAACGCCTCTCTCTCCGGCGGAGAACTGAAGCGTATAGAAATTGCCACTGTACTTGCCCGTGACGTAAAGCTTGCCCTTTTTGACGAGCCCGAGGCAGGCATAGACCTGTGGAGCTTCAATAACCTTATCCGTATATTCGAAAATATGCGCAGAGACCGTAGAGGCAGGTCCATAATCGTTATCTCTCATCAGGAGCGTATCCTCAATATTGCTGACGAGATAGTAGTCATCGCTGACGGAAAGATAGTTAAACAGGGCGATAAGGATGCTATCCTCCCAGAGATAACAGGTACGGAAAATGCTGTGAACGTTTGCAGCAAAATACAGTAAGGAGGCGGCAGATATGGTAAAAATGGACGCAGTTCAGAAAAGACTTTTTCAGGAGGTCGCCGATTTACACGGTATACCAGAAGGAGCTTATAATCTCCGCGCAAACGGTCAGGCTATCAGTAGGAACACCACTGCAAATATTGATATCCAGTCCAAAACAGACGTCAGCGGTATTGATATCCGCATAAAGGACGGCACCAAAAACGAAAGCGTGCATATCCCCGTTGTGCTCAGTCAGAGTGGAATAAAGGAGAACGTATACAACGATTTCTATATTGGCGAAGACTGCGACGTCCTAATAGTTGCAGGCTGCGGCATCGAAAACTGTGGCTCTCAGGACTCAGAGCATGACGGTATACACAGATTCTATATAGGAAAGAACTCCCGTATAAAATATGTGGAAAAGCATTACGGCTCCGGCGATGGAAGTGGAAAGCGCATACTGAATCCCGTTACAGAGGTCTACATGGAGGAAGGAAGCACCATGGAAATGGAAATGGTGCAGATAAAGGGAGTTGACTCCACAGAGAGGACAACTATTGCAGAGCTTAAGGAAAACGCAAAGCTCATAGTTCGCGAAAGGCTCATGACCCACGGTGTTCAGCAGGCAGGCAGCATATACAAGGTAGACCTTAAGGGGGACGGTTCCAGTGCGGACGTGGTATCGCGTTCTGTTGCCCGTGACGACTCATATCAGAAACTGGATCTCTGCATAATTGGAAACGCCGCTTGCAGCGGTCACACAGAGTGTGACTCCATAATCATGGATAACGGACGAATCCTTGCTGTTCCTTCCCTTGAAGCAAACAGTATAGATGCGGCACTCGTTCACGAGGCTGCTATAGGCAAGATTGCAGGGGAACAGCTCATAAAACTCATGACCCTCGGACTTACCGAGGCTGAAGCTGAGGAACAGATAATAAACGGCTTCCTCAAGTGAGGTTTATGATAATACTAGAGTGATGCTGTTCTGTAATTGTTGCTAAAATAAATCATAATTTAAAGTATGGGGGGAAGCTTATGAAAAAGGCACTGAAAAGAACAGTGCTCATACTTGCGATATTTCTGATAGTTTCTTTTATAATAGGATATATCATCACCGCAAGTGAAATGAAAAAGAGCTTCGGACGCGGCGAATACCCGGATAAAAACCTTACAGCTACATGGTTCTACGACCACTACGAAAATGTCTATCCCCGTGATGAGGTAAGTTTCCAATCTGGTAAAAACACGCTGAAAGGCTTTATTTATGGCACAGACAACAAAAAGGGCCTTATAGTTTTTGCTCACGGCATAGGCAGCGGACACGAATTATATCTCGGACTCATAACCCGTCTTGTAGACTGTGGCTGGAGCATTTTTGCCTACGACTGCACCGGAAGCGGCTACAGCGAGGGCGAGGGCACAAACGGTCTTGCACAGTCGCTGATGGACCTTGACAAAGCTCTTGATTTCGCGGAGAACGACATTCGCACAAAGAATATGGACAAATACCTCCTCGGTCACAGCTGGGGTGGATATGCAGCAGCGGCTGTACTAAATTTCGACCACGATATAAAAGCTAGTGTGTCAATGTCAGGCTACAATACGCCCTATGCAGAGCTTGCAGAAAGATGCGGCAACTCCTACGGTATTGCTTCAAAGGTGCTTAATCCTCTTGTATGGACCTACAACAAGATAAAGTTCGGAAATAATTCCTCGTGGGCGGCTGTTGACGGCATAAACAAGTCAGGTATCCCCGTACTTGTAATACACGGTGAAAATGACGAGGTGATAAAATACGACGGAGCTTCTATAATTGCCCAGAGAGAAAAGATAACCAATCCCAAGGCAGAGTTCTATACGTTTTCAGAAGATAAAAGATGCGGTCATAACTCCTATTTCAATACCAAGGAGTATACGGAATACAAGGAAAAGGTCATTGTTCCCATGCAGGACGAGCTCAATGCGAAATACAACAATGACGTTCCATACGACGAAAGGGTAAAATTTTATAACTCCATTGACGGTGAGCTTTACAATGGCTTCAATCCCGAGCTTATTGAGCTTATAAACAGCTTTTATGAAAGTGCTGCTTGAAAAGCATATTAATTGAAAAATGTTTAATTTTAAGACTGCCTGTGGCAGTCTTTTTTATATCCTTTATGAAAATGCAGTGAAAAAAATACTCTCAGCCTTGACAAGCTCCGAAAATGTGCTATAATAATAATGGCAAAAATGAAATTCATTCTCAAATTCGTGAAAGGAGCTGACAGGATGAAAAGCCTTAAATCAAGAGTAACAGCTGTTGCTGCGGTATTCCTCTTTGTATTTGTGCTGTCCTGCTCCGCTGCCTTTATCATAAAACATACTTCCCATAAATGCTCGGGAAGCGAATGCTTGATATGCACGGAGCTTGCTCGGTGCCGAAGCAATCTGCGCACACTGGATACGGCAGTTGCGGCAATTATTTTTGCAGCAGCTGTAGCGCTAACGGTATACATTGCAGTATCAGCCGTCAGAAAGGCTTATACTGTAAATACATTAATAAATATGAAGGTGGAGCTCCTTAACTGATTCTCACCTGTTTTCGTACAGTACGGGAGGCAAGTCTCCTTCATACTGTTGCGATGCCTTACATCATCAAAACCGGAGGTTTTTATTTATGTTTAGAAATACAGCGATTGCTGCGATGGTGCTTGCGATAGGCGCTATGTGCATTACAGGATGCAGCTCCGCAAATAAAGACGGCAGCCAACCTTCCACTACGGCTGAAAAAAATTACGAAACGAGCGGCAATTCAGAAAAGTTCAGCATAGTATGCACCATCTTCCCTGAATACGACTGGGTTAGAGAAATAATGGGTAGCCATGCAAAGGATGCAGATATCACCTATCTCCTCGACAGCGGCACCGATCTCCACAACTTCCAGCCAACGGCTGAGGATATACTTAAAATATCCTCTTGCGACCTGTTCATACATGTAGGTGGCGAGTCCGACAAATGGGTAAGCGACGCACTCAACGGTGCCGTAAACAAGGATATGCAAACTCTTAGCCTTATGGCCATTCTCGGTGATTCAGCCAAGGAGGAAGAAATCAAGGATGGCATGGAAGCCGAGGAGGAACACGATGGCGAAGAAGAGGAGGAAGAAATCGAGTACGACGAACACGTATGGCTCTCTCTGAAAAATTCAAAACTCATTTGCGAAGAGATTGAAAAAGCCATTGCAAAGACTGATCCAGAAAACGCTCCCGATTATGGCAGTAATCTTGCAGACTACGCAGCAAGGCTCGATGAGCTGGACAGAAAGTTCGCCTCCATTGCCGGATCTGCAAACAATAAGGTGCTCATATTCGGCGACCGTTTCCCCTTCCGCTATTTCGTTGACGATTACGATATAGACTATTACGCGGCATTCGCAGGCTGCTCTGCTGAAAGTGAGGCAAGCTTCAAGACTGTAAGCTTCCTTTCAGATAAGCTCAGCGAACTTAACTGCGATACCATATTCACTATTGAAAAGTCAGACAAGTCAGTTGCGGAGGCTGTAATAGCCAATTCAAAGAAAAAGGACTGCTCTATTGTAGAGCTTGATTCAATACAGTCCGTATCATCAGCAGACGCCGCAAGCGGCGTTACATACCTTTCACTTATGGAACAGAATTACAATGTTCTTGCGGAATATTTTAATTAAAGGTCGTGAAAAGCTATGAAATCTATCAGAACTCTAATCGCATTAATAACCGTACCACTTTGTCTTTTTTCCTGCTCGAACGCTCCTAAATCAGAAACAAGCAGCACCCCCTCATATCAGTCTTCAGACGAACCGCCGGTCGGCGGCATAAAGCCTAAGGACGAAGCCTTCAAGAGTGACGGAGAGTACGATGTCGACCTCACACAGCTGAGCTCTTCTATGGTTTATGCGCAGGTCAGCGATATGATGAACTATCCCGATAACTACAAGGGCAAAAGTGTAAAAGCAAACGGTACATTCGCCTACTTCAAAGACGACAATACCGGAAACGAGTACTTCTCGGTGGTCATCAAGGACGCGACTGCTTGCTGCGCTCAGGGCCTGGAATTCGTCCTCGACGGAAACTACACCTACCCCAAGGATTATCCTGCTCAGGACGCTAATATAACCGTAACAGGCAATTTTGATTATTATACGGAAGGCGACTACAGATACGCCCGACTGACTAATGCTAAAATGGACGTCGGACAGCTTTCATGGTAAAATAACCGTAAATACTGAAAATCTCAATGTAAAAATACAACACAGGCTCCGCAGAAATACTTTCGCGGAGCCTTCATTATGACTCATAACTCATTCTATTGACAAATATGGCTTAAAATGATATAATCACCATGTTAGGGAAAGAGGTTTCCGCCTAAGTGGAGCCTTAATGCTGATCTGAAACGAGGAATTGTATGAAAACAGCAGTAATGACTGATACAAACAGTGGTATTACTTTAGAAGAGGGCAAGAGCCGTGGCATATATGTGCTACCTATGCCTGTTATGATAGACGGTAAGGACTTCACAGAAGAAATAGATCTTACTCATAGCACTCTCTATAAGGCTCTCAACGAAAACAAGGATATAGTTTCCTCGCAGCCGTCTCCCGGCGCTCTTACCGAAATGTGGGACAAGATACTCGCGGACGGCTATGACGAGCTTGTATATATACCTATGTCAAGCGGTCTGAGCGGTTCCTGCGATACTGCCAAGGCTCTCTCAATAGATTACGACGAGAAGGTTTTCGTAGTTGACAATCACCGTATCTCGATAACTCTGCTTGATTCGGTGTACGACGCGAAGTTCTATGCAGACAGCGGCATGAACGCTACCGATATAAAAGATGCTCTAGAGAAGAACGCTTATCAGAATGATATATATATCACACTGCAAAGTCTTAAACGTATAACCAAGACAGGACGTATCACAGCTGCCGGTGCGGCGATAGCGACTGTTCTTAATCTCAAGCCTATACTAAAGATACAGGGCGGCAAGCTGGACGCTTATGCTAAGGCAAGGGGAATGTCCGCGGCAGAGGGTAAAATGCTGGAGGCAGTCCACAGGGATATTGCGAGCAAGTACGCAGATATCCCAAAGGAGCACCTGAGCATAGGCGCGGCTGGAACTATGGAGACTGAGGAAGAGATAGAACGCTGGGTAGGCATAGTAAAGTCGGAGTTCAGCGGATATAAAGTAACATACCGCCCCCTTGCGTGCAGTATCGCTTCTCATGTAGGAACAGGCACTCAGGGTGTTGCTGTGGGTCTTACTGCAAGAGCGCTGGAAATAAACTGATATAAATATATAAACTATGAGGTCTAATCATTTTACAAGTTTTCGTTCGATATCTCAGTTATAATGTTTCCGTCATAATATATTTCGTAATAGTTACCTAAAAAATCATAAAGACAAATCCTATCATTTTTCATTTCAAACGCAGACTCGTTACTTCCACATCTGACAAATATGTCTTCTCCTGAAAACGACCATATTTCCTTAAGGTTTTCGGATATCCTGTATATCTCTGTTTCTCCGTATAGAATATAGTCTTTTCCAAACGGTGTGCCAAAAGGAGAAATGGTTGCTTTTTTCATAATCTCAAGAGTAACCGGATCAAATATACACAGTACGTCATTTAACATGAAAAACAAGCCGTCATCATGCAACGCAACAAACGAATCTATCGGTGTATGCTTTACCTTTGGCTAAGGATGGGACGTTGGAAACGAAGTTGGATACGATTTTTTGATAAGGTTTGATATATAACGAAAAGACAGATACCTCAACGTAAACGAAGTATCTGTCTTTCATTTTCATAGCTCGCTGTTTTGGTCTTAATATAGTAGTCTGAATTATACTGCTATATTAGCTCCACCCTTGAGCAGCGGCGGTGTTTTTGTTACAGGCATATCGTCATGTAAGGCGGAATGCATACAATGTCTTCTTTAAAACTGAGATTGCGTGGATGTATCACATAACATTCGCCTATCCGAGCCTTGTATTTCTCCTTGAAACGTTTCAGCGACTCGATAGAATACTTCTTACCCGACTTGACTTCGATCGGATACATCTTGTATTTCAGCTTGCTGTTGTTGGAGATCAGAAAGTCTATCTCAATATCGTTACGGTGCTTTTCAGCATTGTACTGTGTATAGAAATACAGCTTGTGTCCGTTCGCTGTGAGCATCTGGGCGATAGCGTTCTCATAGAGCATATCCTCGTTCATGTTCAGCTTGTCACCGAAGATCTGCTTGTAGACCTCATCTTCAAGCAGTTCGTTCTCGTCAAAGGCGTGACTGACGAGCAGTCCCGTATCGCCGAGGTAGCATTTTACATAAGCTCTGTTCTCGTTGATCGACAGCCCGACATTCGGGTCATTGCACATGAAACACTCATTAGAGATCATCGAATCCGACAGCCAGAAGAAAGTCTCCTCATACTGATTGGCTTTGCTGCCTGCCGAAACATTATTAAAAACGACACGTTTTTCGTGCTGTGAGAGCAGCCCTGGTATCTGGTCGAATATGGTGAGGACTTTGCTCCTGTATCTTGAATCTATCTTCATGATGTCACTGCGGTACAGCGAGAGAATATCACGTTTCTCAATGTCAGCCTTGTCGAAGTCCTTTCGGCTTTCAAGGAATGCAATAACGCTCTGCGGCATACCGCCCACAAGCATATACTGCTTGAACAGAAGCATCGCCTTATGGTGCAGCTCGTTTTCAAGAGGTGTCCTGTCAGCAAAGCACTTGCGAATATACCCGCATATCTGTTCCTCGCACAACGCATCGCAGAATTCCTCGAAATCCAACGGGTACATACTGAGGTGACGTTCTTCCGAGGGAATTACAATGTCCTTGACGTTCTCCTTGATCGAGATCAGCGAGCCTGTTTCGATATAATCATATCTGCCGTCGGCAACAAGGTACTTAACGCACTCCCTCGCTTTCGGGTACATCTGCACCTCGTCAAAGATGATAAGTGACTCACGCTCATACATTTTCACGCCATAGTAAGTGGATAAAAGCATGAAGAATGTATCTAGGTCGTTCATGTGCTTGACGAAATAATCCTTGACCTCGTCGGGACACTTGGCGAAATCTATCAGGATATAGCTCTTATATTCGTTTTTGCCGAATTCCTCGCATATCGTTGACTTTCCGATACGTCTTGCGCCCTCGATAAGAAAGGCTTTTTTGCCGTTCATCTCGTTTTTTAGTGTCAGCAGCTTGTTGTACATTTTTCGTTTTAGTATCATAATTACGCCTCGCTCCATAATACGCAGGTTTAAGCCCGTTTGTTAATCCCTAAATACGCAGGTTTACAATGTATTCTAAATTCCATTATGCGCAGGTTTATGATAATTATACTATAATGTTCTGAAAAAGTAAAAACGATTTTACGTAATCCAAAATAATTCAAGAGAAAAAGTCCTCACAGACAAAACTGTAAGGACTTTTCTTTTACCGGTGTTATTTCATTATATCAGTTATGATGTTTCCATCATAATCAATCTCATAATAGTTGTCCAAAAAATCATACAGACAAATCCTGTCATCTTTCATTTCAAATGCTGAATCGTTACTGCCGCATCTTACAAATATATCTCTTGCTGAAAATGACCATTTTTCTTTAAGGTCTTCGGATATCCTGTAAATCTCAATTTCTCCGTATAGGATATAATCTTTTCCAAACGGATGAACTTCAAACATTGTTCCGAGAGGAGAAATTGCTGATTTTTGCGTAATCTCAAGAGTAATTGGATTGAAGATACATAGTACGTCATTTAGCATGAAAAACAAGCCATCCTCATGCAGCGCAACAAAAGAATCTATCGGTGTATAGTATGAAGCTACTAAGAGTATCTTTTTAATATCTCCATACAAATCAACCCTAATCTCAATTAGTTTACAGAAATTGATTTCCGCTAATTGAAGAGTTTTATCATATCCGTCTATCTTTACTGGTTCATCATAAACAGTTTTGACGAGACTAATGCTGATTTTATATCCCTTATAACGATAGATTTTAATGAAAATCCCTCCCTTTGCTGAATTAATAACAAGCTAATTCAATATCTTTAATGATAGCATAGTCGAAAAATAAAGTCAATACCTGCTTCTATCTATAAAAAAGCTCTCATAGCCGAAACTGTGAGAGCCTTATTGTTTTAGTCAGATAAACACATTAACGTGAATATCCCGCCAATTCAGTATCCTACGCTTAGTGGACTTGCCGTAGAGATAATCCTTAGCATCGCCCTGAAACAGCGTAAAATCACAGATTTTAACGTATTCGGAAATTACTTTCCTTCGCTGATTGCAGCCTGTATTGTGGATAGTGTGGCAATCACAATGCAATTAATAAAAGGCTATATTTTGCTGAGAATTTGCTGTGGCAAAAGTCCTCCATTGTCAGCAGTTATTATTGTATGATACAAAAACAGGATTGGATATGGAACTCCATTGTCAGTTTTTTAGCTTCATGTATTCCTCATCAGAAACAGCCTCGCACCATTCCGTGCTACCGTTCTCGCCCTCAATCTCTATTGCAAGATGTGAGAACCACGAATCGGGGGCAGCACCGTGCCAGTGCTTAACATTTGCTGGTATATTGACAATATCGCCTGGGTGAAGTTCTCTTGTTTCCTTGCCCCATTCCTGATAGTACCCACGACCGCCGACACAAATCAGCATCTGACCGCCGCCGCTTGTTGCGTGATGGATATGCCAGTTGTTGCGGCAGGCAGGCTCAAAGGTGACATTGTAAATTGCAAGCTGTTCAGTTGAAACAGGTGCAAGATAGCTCTGTCCGATAAAGAAATCACCATAGGGGTTCGGTTCGCCGATTGGGAAGAATATCTCATTCTGATACTTGTCTTTGTCGGTCAGTTCGGGAGATTTTTCACTCCATACCTCTTTTGCAAGGTTGAATACAGCCCAGGCGTGCGGCCAACCTGCATAGAAAGCTGTATGTGTAATAATCGCTACAATCTCTTTCTGCGAAACGCCGTGATTCTTTGCATTCATCAGGTGATATTTCAGGGAACTGTCTGTCACTCCATGAGACATCAGAGCAACTACAGTGATGATACTCCGTGTTTTCAGATCAATATCGGTATCGTTCCAGTTCTCACCGAAAAGAATATCATCGTTGTAATGGGCAAATTCAGGAGCAAATTCACCGAGGGTATCTCTGCCAGCGGTTTGTACGATCTTTTCAGCCATAGTGCTTCTTCCTTAGATTCCGAGGGAGTCAACCCACTTTTTCAGCTCACTTACCGATGTGCTTGCAGCGAAACGCTTGCCGTCCTTGATAACAGCGGTATCGGAAACGCTGGGTTTAAGCTCCTTTGCGGAGTTACCCATTCCGCTTCCGCCTGATGTAGCAAACAGAATGATCGTCTTTCTCGAAAAATCATAGGATTCAAGGAAAGTATTGATGATCGTCGGTGCGACATACCACCAGATTGGAAAACCTACAAAGATCGTATCATAATCAGCGATGTTTGCATCTGTATCGGCAATAGCTGGACGTAACGATTTGTCATTCATTTCAACCGAACTTCTGCTGTTCTTGTCCTGCCAGTTGAGGTCAGCATTTGTGTAAGGCACGGCAGGCTTGATCTCATATAGTTCTGCACCTGCGGCTTCTGCAAGGTTCTTTGCAAGTCCGGCAGTCACGCCACTTGCTGAAAAATATGTTACTAATGATTTGCTCATGATGGTTTCCTCCTTATTTCACGATGAATTTATTATCCTTTTCAGGTATACCGTCTTCATCAGAGATATACCTCTCAACTCTCATTTTCAGCCCGTACTTTTCCCGTAACTTTGCGATTGTCTGCATCATGGGTGAAGCATGATGGACATCAATTGCATCCTGACTTGTCCACTGGTCTATCAGCAGTATCGTTTCTGGATCATCAAACGGCTGGAAATAGGCATAACGGAGATTACCTTCCTCATTTCGTATCTTGTCCACTGTACCGCTTTGTACCATTTCTTCTGCGAACTTACGGGCGTTTCCGTTCTCACCTGTGTAATAGATATTGACTGTAATGCTCATTTTTAATCTCCAACAAAACGATTATTTCAGATACTCGTTGTAGAATGCTTCGAGCTTGTCAAACGGAATAACGTTATTTTCGCCGCCGTCATACAGATCGGTATGGGAAGCTCCTTCAATGATAAGAAGCTCTTTATTATCAGCATATTTGCTGTCTTTAGTCATCGCTTCATAAGCGTCCTTACCAAAGTAGCTTGAATGAGCTTTTTCACCGTGCATTATAAGCACTGCGCTTCTGATCTCATTGCTGTACGTATTGATGGGCTGGTTCATAAATGACATACAGCCTATGACATTCCAACCGCCGTTAGAGTTGAGTGAACGAGGATGATAACCTCTTTCTGTTTTATAATAGTCATAATAGTCTTTTACAAAGTAAGGCGCATCGTCAGGAAGCGGATCAACAACTCCTCCGCCAAGGGTATATTCACCTGATGCATAATCTTTTGTACGTTGTTCATTAAGAGAAAGCTTTGCTGAAAATCTTGTTTCCTCATTGTCACCCTCATCAAAGTAACCATTTGCATTGACGCGGGACATATCATACATAGTGGATACAACAGTTGCTTTTATCCTTGTATCCAATGCAGCAGCGTTAATAGCCATTCCACCCCAGCCACAGATACCGCATATTCCTATTCTATCAGGATCAACAAGAATATGTGTTGAGAGAAAATCTACAGCTGCCTGAAAATCTTCTGTATTGATGTCGGGAGAAGCCATGTATCTTGGCTGACCGCCGCTTTCACCTGTAAATGAAGGATCAAATGCTATAGTAAGGAAACCACGCTCCGCAAGCGTCTGAGCGTAAAGTCCACTGCACTGCTCCTTGACTGCGCCGAACGGGCCACTGACAGCTATGGCTGGAAGCTTGCCCGAAGCATTTTTAGGTGTGTACATATCAGCGACAAGTGTGATACCATAGCGGTTATGGAAGGTTACCTTCTGATGATCGACCTTATCTGATTCGGGGAATGTTTTATCCCATTCCTGTGCAAGTGTAAGTTCCTCTGTATAAGTCATATTACTACCTCCTGTTGTATTTGACATTTTATTGACTTCGTTTGATTGTTCAGCACTACAAGATGTTGATGCAATGGTGCAGGTTGATAGAACTAATGCGGTTAATAGATTTCTGATTTTTTTCATAATTACCTCCATTTTTTGTGTGAATATGCTGTGATCATTATTTCATAGAGAGCGTGATAGTCACATCACCCTCGCCGAGTATATCCTTTAATTCGTCCTGTGTGATATTGTCGATATGTCCGAGCTTTGTGTAGCTCCACGAATTGGAGTTATAAAAAATCGTCATCTGACTTCCCTGATAGAGCATAATGTCGCACGGCTCTGTTTCGGTGCTTGCATCGGTTCTGGTCAGCGACCACGGCAGTTTCCCGACCTTCTCAAATCCGCCATATTCGTTCAGTGTAACGGTGACAGGCTCTGCTTTCAGCTTTTCAGCAAGCTCCTTAGCGGCAGTACTGTCAGCAAAAGAAGCGGTAAGCTCCTGACCATTTACGGAGATAAGCAGCTTCGTTTCAACTTTTTCATTGTTCAGCGGAAGCGTATACACCCATTCCTTCACATCGTCCTTTGTCGCACTTGCAGGGAAGCGTTTGCCTTCGAGCTGCTTGCCGATTGGCACAAGGTCTGCGATATTCTTCTCACTTGTGGCAATACCACTGCTGCCCGATGTGCAGAACGGTATGACAGTCTTATCCGAGAAGTCATAGCTTTCAAGGAAGGTGTCGATGATACGGGGTTCCTGTCCCCACCAGATCGGATAACCTAGGAATATGGTATCGTAGCTGTCGATAGAATCTATCGGGTTTGCAATCTCAGGGCGTACAGTTTTATCGTTCTGCTCCTTGTTGGCACGGCAGTTATCGTCCTGATACTTGATGTCTGCATCTGTATAAGGCACAGCAGCTTCGATAACATAGCTGTCAGCGCCGGTTAGTTCAATAAGATATTCGGCTATCTTTTCGGTATTACATGTGCGCGAGAAGTAGATGACAAGCGTATTGCTCTCTGTTACCGTTTCCTTTACAACTTCACGTCTCATCAGACAAAGGTCAAACACGTCCCAGCAATCATCACCGTTCATATCATAGGGCTTGCCGCTCAGGTCTTTTTCACTGTTTTTATTAAGGATAAAATCCTGTAAGTTTATAATGTCTTTCTCAGTATACTCATATTTCATATAAGTTGCAGAGGATTGCTCATCATCAGCAGGAGTAGATAACTGCACGATACTGTTTTCTGCAAGTTCAGTGCTTGTATAATTACTCATTCCGCAGCCTGTTGCGGTAAAAGACAAAGCAACTGCCGTTAGCATTGAAACGATTATTTTTTTCATTTCAAGCCCTCCTTTTTCATAATAAAAACCAAGTAATCAAGACAGCTTATACATCTCTCTTTTTCGTGAACTACATCAAGCAGTTCACGCCGATGAGCTGCAAGCATTTTCTCGCATTGCCTTTCGCTGCACGTAGAGAATTTCTCGATGAACTCTTCATCACAGCCCGCGTCGATAAGGTTTTGTCTGATTTTTTCGTTCATATGGACACCTCCATATCTCTTGCTGACTTTATTATATCACGGCTTTTAATAAATTACAAATACTTATATCAAATACGCAGCTATGCTTGACAGTTATAGCTGATTGTGGTATGATATAAATAAGGAGGCTTACTGTATGGATATTCGTGTACTAAGATATTTCCTTGCAGTTGCAAGAGAACAGAGCTTTTCCACGGCGGCAGAAAGACTTTTTTTATCACAGCCAACGCTGTCCCGTCAGTTAAAGGAGCTTGAGGACGAGCTTGGAAAAACTCTGCTTGTCCGCTCAAACAAAGGCGTCACGCTGACCGAGGAGGGAATGATCCTCCGCAAGCGTGCTGAGGAAATAGTGGAGCTTATGGACAAAACGGAGCAGGAAGTCCGACAGAGCAATGACAGCGTTTCAGGTACTGTATATATCGGTGCAGGCGAGACTTATACGATAAAGCTCATTGCCGATACTGCACATCACCTGAAAGCCGATTATCCAGATATCCATTACAGCTTTTTCAGCGGCAACGGTACGGACGTACTGGAAAAGCTTGAAAGAGGACTGCTTGATTTCGGACTTGTATTCGGGAACATTGATAGAACTAAGTACGAAGCCATTGAGATACCGCTGCATGATACATGGGGCGTACTAATGCGCCGTGACGAACCGCTTGCAGAGAAGAAAGCAGTAACAATTGCCGATTTATCAAAACTTAATCTGATCATTCCGCGTCAGTTTGATCACCTCACCATGATCTCCGAGCTTATCGCCGAGCAGGCTCCTGACGCACATATCGTGGCTGAGTATAATCTTATCTACAATGCTTCTGTCATGGTCAGTGAAGGCATAGGCAGCGCCATTGCGCTAGATAAGCTGATCAATGTCAGCGGTGACAGCAAACTATGCTTCCGACCTTTTGAACCGCCAATGGAAGCAATATGCTATTTTATATGGAAACGGTATCCTGTTTTCACCAAGGCTGCCAGTGTATTCTTAGAGCAATTAAAAAAGGATATCTCAAACATAAAAATGAACAGTCAGAATTAATATCTCAGCATTCTGAACTGATTACTCACATCGATGAAAAAAAAGCTCTCACAGCCGAAAAATGTGAGAGCCTTATTGTTTTATTCAGATAAACACATTAACGTGAATATCACGCCAGCTTAGTATTCTGCGCTTAGTGGACTTCGCGTAAAGGTATTCTTTAGCATCGTCCAGATTTAGCGTAAAATATCCAATCTGAGTATATTTTGGAATTACTTTCCTTCGTTGATTGCAGCCTGAGCATCAACAAGTGGAACTGTCATCCACATTAAACTTAGGGTGACAAATGGGTGACAAAACACGTTGTCGTCTCAAAAATAGTAAAATCCTGACAAGTCGTAAAACCTGTCAGGATTTCATTTTATGCGATTTATAGCCGATTAGCTATTATTTCATAGCCTCTTCAACAGCAACTGCACAAGCAACTGTTGCACCAACCATCGGGTTGTTACCCATTCCGATAAGTCCCATCATCTCAACGTGAGCCGGAACTGATGAAGATCCTGCGAACTGTGCATCAGAGTGCATACGTCCGAGAGTATCTGTCATACCGTAGGAAGCAGGACCTGCTGCCATATTGTCTGGGTGAAGTGTACGTCCTGTACCGCCGCCGGAAGCAACTGAGAAGTACTTCTTGCCTGCGTCAACACGCTCCTTCTTGTATGTGCCTGCAACAGGGTGCTGGAAACGTGTGGGGTTAGTCGAGTTACCTGTGATAGATACGTCAACGTTCTCCTTCCACATGATAGCAACGCCTTCTCTTACATCGTTAGCGCCGTAGCAGTTTACCTTAGCACGGAGACCATCTGAGTAAGCCTTGCGGAATACTTCCTTTACCTCGCCTGTAGCGTAGTCCATTTCTGTCTCGATGTATGTAAAGCCGTTGATACGTGCGATGATCTGAGCAGCGTCCTTGCCGAGACCGTTGAGGATAACGCGGAGGGGCTTCTGACGAACCTTGTTTGCCTTCTCAGCGATACCGATAGCTCCCTCAGCAGCAGCGAAGGACTCGTGACCTGCGAGGAATGCGAAGCACTCTGTGTCCTCTTCAAGAAGCATCTTGCCAAGGTTTCCGTGACCGAGACCTACCTTACGCTGGTCAGCAACTGAACCGGGGATGCAGAAAGCCTGAAGTCCTTCACCGATAGCAGCAGCAGCGTCGGCAGCTCTCTTGCAGCCCTTCTTTATAGCGATTGCACAGCCTACTGTGTAAGCCCACTTTGCATTTTCAAAACAGATAGGCTGGATACCCTCTACAAGCTTGTAGATATCGAGGCCCTTAGCCTTGCATACCTCGGCACACTCCTCGATAGAGCTGATGCCGTAGTTTTTAAGAACAGCGAGGATCTGCTTCTCGCGTCTCTCATAAGATTCAAATAAAGCCATTTTACAAGTCCTCCTTAGTCTTTTCTGGGATCAACGATCTTAACTGCGTCAGCAACTCTGCCGTACTGGCCCTGTGCCTTTTCAAATGCAGTGTTTGCGTCATCGCCTGCCTTGATGAAATCCATCATTTTACCAAAGTTGATGAACTTGTAGCCGATGATCTCGTCGTCCTCATTAAGAGCGAGACCTGTGATATATCCGTCTGTGAGTTCAAGATAACGGGGACCCTTCTTGAGAGTACCATAAGTTGTACCAATCTGTGAACGGAGTCCCTTACCGAGATCCTCAAGACCTGCGCCGATAACGAGACCGCCCTCAGAGAATGCAGACTGTGAACGTCCGTATACGATCTGGAGGAAGAGCTCTCTCATAGCTGTGTTTATAGCATCACAAACAAGGTCTGTGTTAAGAGCTTCAAGAATTGTTCTGCCGGGAAGTATCTCAGCAGCCATAGCAGCGGAGTGTGTCATACCCGAGCAACCGATAGTCTCAACGAGAGCTTCCTGTATAACGCCTTCCTTAACATTGAGTGTGAGCTTGCAGGTACCCTGCTCAGGTGCGCACCAGCCTATACCGTGTGTAAAGCCGGAAATATCCTTTATCTCCTTAGCCTTTACCCACTTTGCTTCCTCAGGAATCGGAGCAGCGCCGTGAGCAACGCCCTGTGCGATAGGGCACATTGTTTCAACTTCGTGCGAATAAATCATTATAAATACTCCTTTCGGTTTTTAGGCAGCCCATATTGCACGATTAGCCATTGCGGTACAATAAGCGGCTTTTCTGTTTCATGCACTGATACTGTGCGAAATGTATCCTGTTCTGTGCCAAACATACCTAATATATATAATACGACTTTTTCGCTTTAAAATCAAGTCTTTTTTACAAAAATATTTCATCGTTTATTTTTTAGTCGCTCTACGAGGCTATATATAGCCTCATAGAGCGTTAAAAAAATATCATTCTCATTTTCTGGCACTTGATTTTTGCTTTTTAATGAGTTATAATATAAACTATAATTTATTGGTTCTGCCGTTTGTTACAATTCGTAATGCGCTTGCAAGCGTGCCAGCTCACACCGTCGGATCAAATTGTCGGTCATGCCCTTCAAATGACGGACTCCCGTAATCACGAATTACTGATCCCCAAGTAGCAATTATCCTTTTAGTGGGCGAAGACTGTATCACCCCGTCGTATTTTCGTTATATAACGGGAGGATATTATTCTCCCATGCAAGCTGTCAGTTTCATTGAAAGGAATTTAACTCTTATGATGTATGATCATGCCGATAAAGCCTGCGAGCTCTTTGCAGGCGGTCTTAACTGCGCACAGTCCGTATTTGTCGCATTCTGTGACGTTACCGGCATGGACAGAGATCTTGCCGTTCGTCTCTCCTCTTCCTTCGGCGGCGGTATGGGAAGAATGAGAGAGGTATGTGGTGCCTGCTCCGCTATGTTCATGATAGCAGGGATCCTATACGGTCCTGGTGAGGGCTTTAGCCACGAGGACAAAGCCGCCCATTACAAGCTCATACAGGAGCTTGCCTCCCGGTTCAGAAAAAATCACGATACCATTATATGCAGGGATCTTCTAAAAGAACTGTCTGTAACAAGTACCCCCGAGCCCGAAAAACGCACGGAGCAGTACTATAAAGTTCGCCCATGCGTCAGATTCGTCCGGACAGCCGCAGAAATACTTGATTCATACCTTGAAGAGAACCCTCCTGCTTTCAGCACCCGCTCATAACAGAAGAATCCTTCCGATTTTTAGCCGTATCATACATTAACGCATATTATTTACAATTTAGTTATTGAATTTTAGCTGATTTTGTTGTATAATGAAATATAGTTTTACTCGAGGGGAAGTGACAAATAGTATGGATTCCCAAAATGGCACAAATTTTTTAAGAAATTTCGTTGCCGAACACAAACAATTCTTTGAACCACAAAATGAAATATCAATTTTTACCATAGGACTGGCAGCCTGTCTGTGCGCACATATTTCTTACTTCGTCATGTTCTATCTGCTCGGAATAAAGGAACTGATGATCTTTAATGTTTTCAGCATCCTGACATATATAATCCTTATTATAGTCATCCGCTTTGTACACGACAGAAGCCTTGTTGTATACATCGGAGATCTTGAAATCATACTTCATGCCGCCTATGCCACCCATTTGCTCGGCTGGCAGCCTGATTTTGCGATGTTCTTTATACTCATCATACCGGCTACTTTCCTAACAAAGACCCAGAAATTATACATACCGTTCCTGATAGGCGGAATATCACTGGGACTGTACCTGTACTTCAAGGTAGCACTTGATTACAATGCTGATGTAAAATATTCATTTGACGATAATAACATAATAAGGGCTATACAGATAACCAACGCAGTCATTGGGGTATTCGTGATGCTCTGTGCAGCTGTGACAAATATCATGATACGCGAGTACATGGAATTCCAGCTCATCGACCAGAGGGAGACTTTCAAGAGGCTCGCCTCTATAGATCCGCTGACAAATCTCTACAACCGCCGCGCTATGAACGAGAACATAAGAACTATCCGCAGAAACTGCCGCTCTCCTAAAAGCAAATACGTTATCGGAATCGGCGATATAGATAATTTCAAGAGCATCAACGATACCTACGGTCACGATACTGGAGACAAGGTGCTTGTATATGTTTCAAATCTGTTCATCAGCACTATCCCAGACGGCGGATATGCCGCAAGATGGGGCGGTGAGGAGTTCCTGTTCATAATACCGGAATCGAGCATAGAAGCAGGTCTCGCCTTCACCGAAAAGATACACAAGTCACTTCGTGCTCATGTATTTGAGATTGATGACTGCGAATTCGGAGTAACAATGACATTCGGAATAAGCGTAGGCATACAGGTAGATAAGATTGACACTGTTATTACCAAAGCTGATAAGCGCCTTTACAAAGGCAAAAACAACGGTAAAAACCATACGGAATATACCGACTGATAAAAGCTCCCCGTGCAGAATAGCTGTACGGGGATTTTTTACGCATAAATACAAACAGTCCTTACTCTGCATAAGGACTGTTCAAATATATCAATGCATACGCCGCCTATCAAGATAAGCATCTATGGAAAGCGTTTCCGTATGAGTTGAAAGGAAAGCATAATAACCAAGTATACATGAGGCATCTACCGCGTCGATAAACCCGTCGCCGTTAGCATCAGCCGCAAGCTGCTGCTCCCTGCTGAGCTCAGCCCTTCCACCTGTGGATATCCTCGCGTAATGCGATAGTATCAGCGAAGCGTCAACAGCATTTGTCTGTCCGTCACCGTCCACATCTCCCTTTTTTTCTGGAGGAAGTGTAGTGGTGGTCACAGTAGTAATCACTGTGGTTGTGGCAGTGGTTGTAGGCTTTTTCGTAGTAGTTACTGTGATTGTAGTAGTCGTTGTGGGCTTTTTCATTGTAGTTACTGTGGTTGTAGTAGTCGTTGTGAGCTTTTTAGTTGTAGTTACTGCGGTTGTAGTAGTCGTTGTGGGCTTTTTCGTTGTAGTTACTGTGGTTGCAGTAGTCGTTGTGGGCTTTTTCGTTGTAGTCACTGTGGTTGTGGTAGTCGTTGTGGGCTTTTTCGTTGTAGTTACTGTGGTTGTAGTAGTTGTTGTTGTAGTTTTGGAATACGCCTCACCGGTTTCTGCAGCTATCATTTTCTCAAGAGATCTGACTGATGCACTGTTGTACTTTACCGGAACCGTACCACTCATATCCACATTGTGTCTCTCGGTATCAAGCCCATAATACAGCTTTCCGTCTTCGGCATACATACCGTAAATATATCCCGTAGACTTCTCCGAAGCATTCAGCTCGTAAACCTTTATACTTTTGCCTTTATATATAGCGTATATAGCAGTTGGCGTAGAATAGTAGGCTGTTCCACCTGTTACCTCAGGTATATTAAAGGATTCAGTCCAGTAGGAACGATCACTCCCCCATACAAACCACATCGACGCCGATGAAGGAAGTGAAGCCAAAGTCTTCGAGGATAATACGCTGTGCGTACCTCCGTCATATTTATAAAGCTCAGCCTTCGTCGCCTTTACCGTGCCAACCATTGCAAGCCAGCCGTTATCATAGCGCTTTATTGCCTTTTTCGTGCCGAGCCAGAAGGCACTGCTGAAATTATCAGGCACTTCTATATTATAAAGTGAATTTCCGAATACGTCCTTCCAGTCTTCAGTTTCGTGATTGCAGTTTTTCATCTCTTCAGCTGTTCTGAGGAAATTATCATGCTTGACTATGCCCTTGTATCCGAGGAAACTGTCGTCCCATGCCACGTCAACGAAATAACGGCTGCCGTTTATGCGTACAATATTCCACGCATGGCGCAGCTCATCACTGGTGACAAGCTGAGTCTCTATGCCTAGCCTATTGAGGAGCTTCGCATAAAGCTCTGAATAGCCCTCGCATACCGCAAGTCCGTTTTTCAGCATACCATAAGCGCTGTACTGCTCCTTGTTATTGCGCGTAACAGCTCCGTAATATGCCGGGTAGTCGTAATCAAAACGAACTGCTAAATAATCGTGGAGATATAGCGCCTTTTCCTCTTCGGACCAACTGTAATCCACACCGGAGAGTATCTCGTCAAGCATGGAGCTGTACTCGCTGTACTTCTCGCTATACTCACTTCCGCTGAAAAGATATGACAGGCTTATGGTGCTGCTGTAGGGGCTATAAGAAATTACGCCCTTTTTAACAAGTATGCCAACATCATAGCATGAGGAAACGTGCCTGTATATCGCAATAAGATCGTCGGCGTTACTGTTGGTCATCTTTACTCCCCTGCTGCTGAAATCCACGGCGTCCTTGTGGAAATAAAGTGACTCATATACCGTTTCCGCCGCTATTTTGGACTGCTGATCCGAAAGGCTGCCTACCGTGCCAATGTACGAAAAATCAGGCATCGAGGGGATATCAAATTCGGCGATAACGGTAGCTCCAGGTGAGAAAAGCGTCAGTGTAAAAACTGATGCTATTGCAACAGCTACTTTTTTTAGTTTTATGTTGCGCGACATATCTCTCACCCTTTCCTGGTCGTATATTTATAGGAAATATTTAACAGTTTTGTTCAACTATTTTTCTTATAATTGTATCATACCACAATAATGATTTAATTTCAATTGATATCCTGCATGAAAAATCAATCAAATATGTAGTCATATTAACGGACAAAGAAATGACTTCCTTAAATGTAACGCTTATATAGGAGTTTTTACGCGAAATATTGAGAAAAATGGGAGGCTCACTCAAGCTCCTTCCTCAAACTTCTGGTTTTATCTTTTTACCATGATAGGACGCGTGAGTAATAAAAAAGACCTGCAAGAATGCAGGTCGCGCCCTATCAGGGAAAAATCATATAAAAGTATTTGGAAGGGGGCACAGTGGTACCTCTCTGTTGTACACGGAGGTACCACCGATAATTTTATATAAAGTTTCTTTATAAACTCTGTGCTTAAGGAAATCCTTTTGCGCAAAATCATAAATAATTTCAGTGTTTTTCGTTTATCAGTCCTCTATTTCACTGGGAAGCAACTTAATGATATTCAGTCTAAAAAGCTGTATCGCAAGAGCATCATTCGTTGTAACTCCATCGCCTGTACTACAACAGTCTGCGTTTTTAAGTCCCTGCTCCGTGATATGAAGCTCGCTGCTGCCCTTAACCCCGTATTTATCAGGGTTTGAAAGAGACTGCATTATAAGCACTGCGTCTGCAATATCAACAGTTCCGTCGCAGTTTGCGTCACCGTACACTGTTTTGTCGTCACTACCGTTTAACGAAGATGTTGAAGTTGAAGTTGTAGTCGTAGTCGTTGTGGTCACAGTTGTGGTTGTGGTCGACGAAACCTCCGGAGCTTCACCCTGAGCGTACTCGTATACCACCTGAACGCTGGTATATTTCAGCTCAATAGTATCCTCGCCTGATTCGCCCTTTTCAGAAGCGTCCCACCACTTCTGGAGCTCTATCTTGCCGTCAGCTATAGTTGCCTCAAGATCCTCAGATACCTTGTCAGCGCCCTCGCCTGTTGTCTTTGTAAGTATGCCGTCAAACTTGACCGTAGCTGATACGCTGCTTCCGAGAGAAAGAGAGAAATCCTTATATGTCCAGAATCCCTCACCGTCCTTTGATACTGCGTTCATGCATACCGCACAGCCCGCTGTGCCCCAACTCGAACCTGCGCTTGACGTTACAGAGCCGTTAATTATTATCTTTGAGAGGTGCTTTGCATCCTCTATGGGAACTGTTACAAAGCCCTTTGAGTCTGTCATAGCTTCAATATCGGTATATTCCTTTGTTACCGTATCCGTCTTTGTCTCTGCATAGGTTTTCAGCCCGTCGAAGGCGTCAGCCTTATCGGAAACTACTACCATAGCTGCTGAGAAGGCAGGAAGCTCAGCTTTTACTTTGTTTTCTGTGACGTCCTTAATTATGTCTATGAGCTTTATCTGCTCGTCGCTGCCGTAAACAGCATATACAGCTGCCGACTTGTATTCCTTTTCTGCGTTTTTCAGCTCGATAACTGCATTTTCATTGTCATTCTGATCCTTATTGGTTACCATTACTGTTACCTGTGAATCGTCATCAGCATCTACAGAAGCGTAAGCGCTCGACTTTGAAACGTCCTCTGTTGCCGCAGGTATAAGCGTATCGCCAAAGCTACCGCCCTTGCCGTCATAGTTGGTGTAGAGGTTGATACCTGCAACTATAAAGGGCTCTCCGCCCCAAAGTGAAGCGAAATATACACCCTGATCAGCATAACAGCCCAGCGCCTCAGCCTGTGCTATAGTACCGGAAGCATTATCTCCGCCGCCGAAGTTGTACTCGGATATGGCAAGCTTTGTTCCGGGATAGTACTTGTCTATGGAAGCTTTCACAGTGGGAAGTATTGGCACATTCTCCATGCACCACTTTCCTATCCAACTGTTCTCTACAAAGCCCTCCTCATAAAGAGTGCGGACGGACTGTAATCTGTCCTCGATACCGTTTCTTGCGGATTCGGAATAATAGTGTATATCAAGCACGTCAAGAAGCCTTGTGCCACATTCCTCGGAAGCCTTCTTCATTTGATCAAGATAACAGTCAAGATACCAGTGATAGTTGTTTGCAGCCTTTATCTCCTCCCATTCGGTATGGTCGTCATCGTCATCGAGGTGATCGAAGGCAGTATAACCATAAAGCGCAGGTCCAAATACCTCGGCGCCGGGGTCAAGCTTCTTTACAGCTTTTGCCATTTCAACAGACTTTGTGCCGAGCTCCTCAATAGTAACAGGCTCAGGATGCATACGACTGTGGGTATCGTTCCAGAGTACGGGCTCGTTATCAAGGCTGTAACCCTGTATACCAGTTTCAGACTGCGAGTTCCCGAGCTTGTTAATGATATAGTTTACATACTCGTCCATGTATACTACTCCGTCATTAAGGTCGGGATTATCTGCAAATGGAGCATCCTTGGTAATGACTACCTTGTTCCAGCGGTCAGAGGGAGCTGTCTCATCCTCAGATACGGGACCGTCCTTGTCAGCCGACACATAGCCTGCTAGCTGGAGAGTTGTCAGCTTATAGCCTACATTGTTTTTTGCTGCGTCCTTTGAGAGGACCTGTACACAGTCAGCAGGTTCGTCCGACTCAGAAAGATTGGTATCCGAGCTGTGTTTCCAGTCAGAGCCTGCGTTTGAAGCGTTGGTCTCCCAGTTGTAAGCTGTCATACGGTTTCCACCCTGACGTACTGCTGATGTACGGACGTCCTTGAGCTTTGTGGTATACTGGTTGACGCCGTAGATTAGAGGTGATATCTCCTTGCGCTCGCCCTTGAGGTCAACCGTAATGTTCATGCCGTAGCCATCTTCTGCAGCTGCCTGATACTGCGGTATGCCGCTATATGGTAAAATGGCTGCGCAGCCTGATACAACACAAGCTGCAATAAATGATGCTGTTTTTTTCATGTTTTTTCCTCCGTTTTCTGTTCCGCTGTAATGCCTCAGCGGATATATCAACAGCTTTCGCTGCCGTTGCCTATAATTCTCCTTCTCCCCACCACGGGACCTGGGGTACAACTTCGTCCTGCTCGCCGTCCCCGCGCCTGAAAGCGCCCTGTGTCCATTCCTCAACATTTGGATCCATGTACTGTATATAATTAGTTATCGTCTTAGCCAGTACAAGTATCATAGTCAGCGGTATCTGGTGTGTATAGCCATAAAGTATGACGGGCTTGTCGTCGATATCCGCCGAGACCCTCCATACCAGTCCGAACCTGTCAAGCCTGTCTATTATGTACTGCACCTTTTCGGCAGATATATTCAGCTTTTCCGAGATCATTGCCGCCGAGAACATCTTGTTCCTCACGCTTGCTCCGAGATAGGTGATTATACTTATAGCGTCATCGTCTGCAAGAGTATTAAACAGGCGTATCATATTCGTGGTATCCCCGAAGTATGAATTAACGCCGTTGTCAGGGATCTCAAGGAAACAGAAGTACCTGAGGTCCCTGCTGATGCGTGCCAGTGCCAGTTCACGGTCAGTTTTCAACCCCGCGTAGGTCTCATGTTCATAGCTACCGCGGAGCTTTGCAACGGTGTCGTTGTTTGGATTGCAGGCGCAGAGAGCAGTATACATTATCTTCAGGAGCTTTTCCGCTCTGTTTTCCGGAAGAGTTGCTCTCATTTCATCGTCAACGAGCTGCTCGATGTCTCTTTCACTGCTCGTGATCTTTACGCCGAAAAGGAAGTCAAGAGAAGTATTCAGCTCCCTTGCTAGCTGCGGAAGCAGTTCACCGTCAGGATAGCTGGTATTTTCCCACTTTGAAACAGCCTGCGGTGAAACGTTGAGCAGTGCGGCAAGCTGCTCCTGCGTAAGTCCGAGAGCCTTTCTGCGCTTTACGAGATTCATTCTGAAAACGCTTTTATTGTCCATGATGCACCTCCGGTCTCTGTGCTTTCTACATTTTTATTTTATCACAACATTCAGTTGAGTTCAAGCGAATGTTAATAGATATTTTGCAACTAATGGTTGTATTTGTAATATCATTCATAATTATAGATTTAATCTTTTGCGGTCGAAGACAGGCATATTATCCGTTATTTCGTTTTGACTTGATTAAATGGCAGGATTATGATATAATGATAGGAAATTCGAATCAGCCCGAAGGAGAAAGAAATGCTCGAAACAAGAAGATTGAAAATCTATGCTGCATCGCAGGATATCATGAAACAATTCATTGAAACGCAGACTATAGATATACTGAAAGCCGCTTACACAGAAATGCTGGACGGCTGTCTGGATCATCCCGATCAATGGGAATGGTATGCAATCTGGATGATTGAACTGAAAGATAACACACATATAGGAGAACTCTGCTTCAAGGGGCTTTCAGCGGACGGCATAGCAGAAATTGGATACGGGATCTCTGAAGAATTCCAGAACAACGGATATGCGACCGAAGCAGTCAAAGCGGTATTGGAATGGGCGTTTTCACATTCAGAGGTCTCAGCAGTTGAAGCTGAGACCGATTCTGATAATACTGCTTCCAAAAGAGTGCTTGAGAAATGTGGATTTGCTCTGAATGGCATCATCGGCGAAGAAGGACCGAGATGGACAGTTTTCAAGAACTAAATCCTTAGTAGTATTTTTCCACCGATTTTAATACTAACAATGTCCTTAGAATGCAGTGGTTTACGGTATTCGCCTATTTTTACAGTTTTTAAAGTATAAAAAAGAACCCCTATTTTTTATTAAAACAGGGGTTCTATATGATTGCGACGGCTAGATTTGAACCAACGCTATTCAGGTAAAAAAGGCAAAGAGTTGATTATTATTAGGAATTACGTTGTATTATATAATACTGTTTAATTCTTATAAATCGACAATTTTCAAACAACCGCATATAATTTCGAAAAAATTTTATAGTAACTATATTACGCAGAATAAAATTATAAAATCGTCTGCTGTAGGTTTATATCAACATTAAGTAAGAGAATCCTCATTCTTTTTCACTATAAATAGTAAATACGGCGTCAACATCCAAACCAAGCAGTTTGCGCTGAATTGCCTCTGCATCGCCGACTGTCAGACCGTTGTAATCCATATCACCAAGAGCTGTTCCTCTCTTTGTGATATGATTTGCGCTTGTACCGTCAAGACCGTATTTATTAGGATTTGCAAGAGTTTGCATTATCAATACTGCGTCAGCCATATCAAGTGTGCCGTCAGCGTTTGCATCACCGTCTTCACCACCGTATTCGATGATATTAAGATCGCCCATGATTATATAGTTCGTTTCAGGTTTGATATAAAGCACTCCTGAAACCTTATCGCCCTGCCGTATATCACTTTCAATAAAATATCCCACGTGCATATTAGCGTCCATATCTATACTGAAAGCATAGCTGCCTTTCAGTTTGAAGCCCTTACTTGTTGTACCGTATGCAAAATTCTCGACCTCTGCGTTATTGATCTTTATGAACTTTGAATTCTTATCTTTAGAGTTTATATATACTCTGAAGGAGAATCCCTCTGTATCATAAAGATCTTTTTCATATTCTTCACCAGCTACCTTGATATCGGGAATATACTGATTTTTACCTATACTTACCACATATGCATTTCCGCCTTTGAGCTCTGCAAACTGATCTGATTTATAAGATTTGCCCTGCAAATCACTGATAGTAATATAATCCGGCTTTATTTTTTCAATCTCCCAGACGTAATCTGTTCTTAAAGTTTCTGATTTGCCTTTATTGGAACTCCTTGTAGCTGAATGATAAGCATTGACTACAAGTCCGCTGAGGTCAAGCTTTTCACCTTCATCGTAAATTGTTTTTGTCGGAAGAGTTTTTATACTGTCAAAGTGATCTACACCTGTTCCTCTTATCCATATTTCTGGCTCATCTATGTCCGTCACAGTTGCATCTAATGCTACTACATTAATATCAATAGAATATGTTGGCATATCTCCTGTAACAATGGCAAGATGTGTAAGCCCTTCTTTAATTGCTGTTAAAGTGAAAGTCTTCTGATCCGAGCTGTATGAAACGTTCATATTTGAAGACGGCATAATTGTTGCTACAATATTTTCTCCTGTACGCGGATCAATACAGTGACCTTCTCTTGTTTCACCAACCTTCATATCAGAAGTATCGAGGTCTACTTTTGCAAAAGGCAGTGTGGTGGTAGTGGTCAGTGGCTTCTCGTCAAGACTTGTCCGAACGTCAGTAGTAGTCGTCGGAAGAAGAAGATTTTTTTCATATTCATACCACCACTTGTCAACCGTCACTATAGTTGTAGTAGTATATGTAAAATTAGGATTATATTTTGTAGTTGTGGTTAAAGGGAGATTGTCAGGATTAACCGACTGATAAAGTGGCGGTGTTACAATTATCTTTTCGCTTGTTTTTCTGCCGTCGGATGTATAGACATTGATAGTAGTTTCGCCTTCTTTTAAGCATTCAAGTTCAAGTAATTCGGAATTTGATCTTTCAGTCACCCTTGCGATCGTCTCGTCTTCCACCTCATACCTTACATCTGAAGCCATTGCGCCGCAAAGTTTGAAATCAGGAATGCTTCCCGCAGATGCCTCAATGTTTTCTGTGAAGAAACGCAGGTAGATGGGAGTTTCCTTTATACTTTCCTTATCATAGACTATAACAGGAAGATAACTTTCTGTTCCCGCCAGTGTAATCTCATAATTTGTGTTATAATCAGATAATGCTTTAAATACAGCTCCTTCTTTGGATTTGAGCACTATATAATACTGACCTGCTTTAGTAGTATTCACCTGGCTTGTATCTATGGTGTAAAACTCAGAGTTGATACCTGAGCCAACGGAGAATTTTTGAAAATCATACAACGGTGAAACATATGATATTAATCCGTCGTGATATATTCCAAATCTGAGCTGTACATTATTTAGGTTAAGTTCATCTCCTGTATATGCTTTCACAGAAAGATTATCAGCATCAAAAATGATCTCGCCCTTTTCTTTTACAGCAATTTCTTCGCTAGCCGAAACTACTGCAGGTGCTCCATCCTCAGCTATTGTTTTCATTGGAATAGTTGAAAATGATGTCAGTCCGATTATAATTGCCGTGAGTATTGTCAGTTTTTTACTTTTATTCATAGTAACCACTCCTTTAAATTATAGACATGACAGTTTGCTGTGCAGGAACTTTTCTAGCAACAATCCGTCTGTTATTATTGTTTATACTTATTAGACGTTCGAAAATAAAAAAACTCTCGCTCTTTTTCTAAAAAAATAAAAGAACCGCTATATTTTCAGCTTGTCAAAAGAAATCACCTATACTAATGTCTGCAGAAGCGATTTTTTACAGCTCTGAATAATAATTGAGGAACTCATCTATGCATGCTTTTTTCGAATACAGTGCAGACTGCCACACAAGCTCTCCGTTACATTCAAAGCTTAGTACATAACCGTCACACTGATGCCAGCCGTAGAGTAAATAATCAATGCCGTTATGTGAAAAAGCAATTTCATTTTCAGTTATAATTGCCTGTTTAAGCTCATCTGCACTCATAATATCCCTCATATATCGGTAATTTTTACCTGTCTGGCGTTTTTTATCTTTTTAAGTCTTCTAGAAAGAGCTTCATTGTCAAGTTCCTTTTTAAGATCAACATCTGCACTGAAATATGATACAGCTGTAATACCGTCGTAAGAGACTGTTGCTGTATGAGTAATTATGTTTCCGTTTACACGACTTAATATTTTGGAGATCTCGCCCACAAGACCTATCCTATCAATGGAAATAACTTCTACCTTTTTCATTTCACACCTCCGCAGATATATTCTGAATCAATATGTATATAATATATCATGCTATACATATTTTGTCAATGTGTTTTCTATGTATTTGCTATTGACATTTTTAATGATGCGATATATAATCATACTATATATATAGATTCAATATAAAATGTGAGGTAAATAATGCTTAATCAGTTTTCAAGGACACAGCTCCTTATAGGAGCTGATGCTATAAAAAAGCTTTCGGAGTCAAGAGTTGCGGTATTTGGTATAGGCGGCGTAGGCGGATATGTATGTGAAGCTCTTGTAAGGAGCGGAGTAGGTCACTTCGAGCTTATTGACGATGACAAAGTATGTCTTACCAACCTTAACCGCCAAATACTTGCCACAAGAAAAACCGTGGGTAAATACAAGGCAGAGGTCATGGCTGAACGTATGCAGGAAATTAATCCCGAATCGGATATATACATTCACAAATGTTTTTTCCTGCCTGAAAACGCCGATGATTTTCCATTTGATAAATATGATTATGTCATTGACGCAGTTGATACGGTCACAGCCAAGCTGGAACTCATAATGCGCTGCAAAGAAAAGAATGTCCCTGTAATAAGTGCAATGGGCGCAGGAAACAAGCTTGACGCAGGACGTATGAAAATAGCTGATATTTATGAAACTTCCGTC
>JAGCWY010000151.1 GCA_017961625.1 Ruminococcus sp.
GCAAATCACCATCAACATCCTTTATTTTCCTACCATCATTATGATATACCCACTGGCAGTTTTCTCCCAATACAGAGCGTGACCAGACATAGCCATAGCTCTGAATATCACTAATAGTATTATTGAATGTCAGGGCATCTTTTGGGGGCATTTTGCTTAGAATCCTGTTAAAGTCATAGTTATCAAGATCCTTCTGCTGAATACCATACTTTGCCTTCAGCTTCAGGAATCTGTTTACAAGTATCTTCTGGTAAATTCTGTTATAGTTCCACGGATGAACGGAAGTGAGCAGAACGAGCATCGTGAAACTGATACTTATCCAATGAATTCGCCTTGCCTTTAAAAGCCATAATCCGATGGCTACGGCATACAGCCAGATGTTGAAAGTAAGCACATAAAGGCGATTTGCGGTAATTCCATAATCCATGAAACGACGCCCAAGACCTATGCTCATAAGTACGAGCAGAGGCAATGAGAGCAACGGTAGCATCTTCGTTATCTTAACCTCGAAACCGTTGTATTCCTTATCCCTGATATACGGATAGAGCAGGAAGGTAATTGCTATCACCGAGCACATCATGACAGAGACGAGCATTGACAGCGTACCTTGAGGCAAGGTCCATGTAAAGAGTATCTTTAATCCATAGACATAGAGAACGGCCATATAGAGCAAGGTCAGAGGCAGGAACAGGTACTTGGTAACGCCTATTAAGAACTTATTCTTTGGAACGTTGGAGTTGAACTTTTCTTCGCCTGACGGAATGCGGATAAGGAACAGCAAGACCGGGAGCGTTACAAGGCACAACACACACAGGGTGTAATATACCTTGTATTCCGCCTCAAAATCGAATAGCTGGGCAGAACCCATATACAGCAGGCACAAGCCGCCAAGCATGATGAGTCCGACAAGGATACCGATAGCAGCTCCTACCGCCAATCTCAGCACGAAATTCCACGATTTCCTGTCATCTTTTTCTCCCATGAAAGGAAAGAAACAAACTGCCACGAGCATTGCCAGTATAGCCGAACTCTGTGCTATATATACAGATTCGTCAATATAAGCCTTCAGATGCAGGGAGTAGGCATCTGCTGCAAGCACGGCAATAGATCCCAACCACAGCAACGCCGCCTTAGGCTTTTTGAACACGCTGGAAATTGCGTATTCCTCTCTTTCCTCCGTACAGATATGGAGCAGGAGAGTGAGAAGCATACCAACGCTGAAAAAGAAGATGAGCCAGTCGGGAGACTTTTCAAGAATGATATTTGCTATCATCAGAATAGTCAATGCGGCAAGAAAAGCGATAGTAGCAGGAAATCTAAATATGGTCTCCTTGCTATTGTTCCAGAAACTAGATAGGTTTATCTTCATACCGATTTTAAGTTTTAATCATAAAGTATCTGCAAAAGTAATCATTCCTTGCGACATTTCCAAATTTTTCGCAATATTAAAGTCTGTTCGACAGATTATGAATGGCAGCAAGCTGCTTTTTACGGAACAAAAA
>JAGCWY010000014.1 GCA_017961625.1 Ruminococcus sp.
TCTTGTACGGCAGTTCACAGCGTCCCAGAACAGGTAATTATGATGTGTGCCGTCAGCCTTGTTGACGAGTTTCCCGTCTGGATACGCTGTTACGTCCCAGCCACTGTTGTACTTTGGATATGTTGTGGAGAGCTCGGATTCTGTAAGCTCCAGTTCAACATGAATATTGGTCTCCTGCTGCGGATAAAGATAGATAACGGGCTTAGCTGCAACTGCTTCATAGCTTATTGTAGGAGTAATTCCATCCTCTTTTACTGTTTTTATCCAGCCGTTCTGTCCGTTATATTCAGTATATAACCATTTATCTTCATTTTTATTGTATCCCATCTCTCTGATGCGTGCCCTCGCTGGGATAGAAGCGACGCAGTCATAGCTTTCGTCAGGTCCAAGGTATAATTTAAGCCCGTTTTCATGAACAATTAATGTGGTACTATATCCAACATGCTCATCAGGCAAAACAAAGTCTTTGAAAATGTAGTTGATAAGATTTTGCCTCATAAGTGTCAGATCGAATATATCAAGCTTGTCATCATTGAAGAAGTCAGCTGCCTGCCAGTCGGCTAGAACGGTGTTGGGAACACCAAGCAGCCATTTCTGAAGCATTACTAGATCTGATATTCTGAATTTACCGTCAGAATTCACATCGCCTGTCGGGATAAATCTGATTGGAACAATAACATCCATAGAGTTGTTGTCATATACAGTTGTTTGAATATCATCTTTTCTAATATCACAGCTGCTTGGAACTGCATGTAAAATGGTGTCAAATCTGCTGATTTTATCTATTTTTAAACCTGAAAATACTTCATCGCTAAGATCCAGACTGTAAGGATTAGAATCAACAGTGAAATCCTTACTAATGAAGTAGGGGAGCGCCTGATTTTCTATAAAGTAGCTGATATCAGCGCTCAATCCAAATGGATAATCATAATCATCGATACGAAGAGTTTTACCATTATCCGCATCGATAAGTTTAAAGCGTATTGTATTTTCCTTTGGAATATCTTGTTGCTTTTTTAGTCGGAAGACAACATCAGCAGTATTGTTATCATATTTTTTTATGGTAACATAATCGTCAGGACGGATAGTACCGTTATAGTAACCTACGGAGTTATCTTCTGAATCGGGCAGAGAATATCCCACAGGAAGATCATCAGAATCTAAGCCAAATGAGAAGTTGTACCCGTCAAAGAAGTTGCCTAAACGTACAATGGCAGGGTTGGTTCTGAAACCGATGGGCTGCATATTACAGTAAATCTCGCCTTCTGGTGTGCTTTGGCTTATATTTGTCCAAATTCTTGGAATTGTTCCATCTGAAATTGTAAGGATCTCTTCCGTGTCACGGTCAACAAGGGTTACTTTCATATCTCCCGAAAGCAGTATGTTTTGTGCGTTGTTTATAACTACACAATCGGCGGTAAGAGTTTTGTTGTCTTCTTCGACGCTAGCATAACCTGCTCCAAAATTATAGGAGATCTTGTCATATCCATCCTTGACAGCCTTGTAAGCATAGATAGTGTTGATCTGTCCACCGTCAAGAGAAGCTGCAGACATTGGCGTGCAGTCGCTTACTGTTCCAAGCTCAAAGCATTCTTTTGCCTCGTCTCTCAAAGTCCAGCCATAACCTGTACCTACTTCATGAGAAAGACAGAAAACAACATAATTATCCTTTACGGATAAATGACCGTTTTTTTCTGCATACTCCCAGTATTCCTTTTCACAGTCAGGAAGCCAGCTGTAGATATCTGTTTCAATGATGTTGCATTTATCATCTACTGAAAACGAATATCGCTGATCAGGAACTGATGAATCGAAATTTCTGTCTTCCATTTCAACAGAAAATTCACCCTTTGAGAACTTAGACAGTGCGATTACATATAATTCCTTTTCACCTTTTACAGGATTATCAGAATGAGTATAGCTTCTCATATCATATCCAGAGACCGTGCTGTTATAACCCGGAAGGCTGAAATTATAACGTTCAAATTGAATTAAATTTTTAGTATCGAGAGGTTCGTATTCTCTTTGAAAAACAACACAGAGAATGCCGTCTTCAATATGTACAGCACCGTAAGTATTCCTGAATTCCAGTGCGGCATCGAAGCTTTTAGGTATCCAATCAACAGAATCCGTAATGGTGGAACCTTCTGCATATGCAGTACATGGGACAGTCACAAGTACATTGCTTGTGAGCGGCATGACTGCTGTAAAAACGGCAACCAATGCAGCTACAAGTCTTGTGTGTTTCATAGAAATCACCTGCCATTCTTGATTTTTTTGCAGCATTATCTGCTGCTTTTCATTAAAATGATATTTCTGTAAAAGCAAAAGAAAAATGATATTTGGAAACAAATATCCTAATATATTAACGGATAAACAAGTCCTGATGTGCGTCTGAAATCGTAAACTTTTTATGAATATATTCATGACAGCAGAAGCGCTTCTTTTGTTGCTTTTTCTGGTTATATGGTGTATAATTAAGATATAACAATAAACTTATTTGGAGGTAATAATTATGAAACAATCATTCGAAAAAGGCTTTTTTGCACCGCTCCCAGTGCTTATCATCGGTACATATAACGCAAACGGCACCCCTAATGCCATGAATGCAGCATGGGGCGGTCAGGTGGGAATGGGACAAATATCTGTCAGCCTTTCAGATTCACATAAAACTACTGAAAATATCAGACTTAATAAAGAATTTACAGTTGCTTATGCTACGGCAGAGCAGATCGTTGCTTGCGACTATGTGGGAATAGTATCTGGAAACAATGATGAGAACAAGCTGGAAAAATGTGGATTCACAGTTACAAAGTCAGAAAAGGTCAACGCACCTGTCATTGACCAGCTCCCTGTAACTATCGAGTGCAGGGTAATAGATATACAGGATGAGTTTGGCGAGACCAGAGTGGTTGCCGAGATGGTAGGTCTTAAGGCTGATGAAAATGTGCTTACCGACGGCAAGGTGGATTACGGCAAGGCAGGACTTGTTATATATGATACAGCTACAAAATGCTACAGAAAGGTAGGCGAAAGCGTTGCCGCTGCCAGAGAAGCAGGCAAGAAGTTACAGTGAGTAGATAAGCTGCAAACTTTTTTATTCTTTATCAGCAATATATGATATGTTGTAATGAATAAGCAGAAGAATAGTGCAGTTGATACTATATAACAAAGCTATACAGATAATTAAGCGGCAGCCGTGACTGCCGCTTCTTTAATAAATCATGTTGCTGAGCGGTATTACTGAACATCTCGCAGAATCGACCTGACAAGGCTGGTAGTTCGCCTCTGCTGTTTAGTGAGAAGTATCGTCGAAAACTATCATACTACAGTTTACATTATTTCCTTACGGGTCTGCATGATGTGGACAGTATCGCCGTATCTCAGTCCTTCATTTGCATCTGCATATGAGTCAACTGAGTAATTGTTTTCTCTTACCACGCGGACACCTGACCAGTGAGGAGATCGAATTGTATTATTGTCATCTACGATAACATCAAGCTTGGTGAGAGGATCAAATTGCGTGTCATAAGTGTAACATACATATAAGTATTTTCCACCTGCGTTCTTATTGAGATTTACGCTGAGACGATGATAAAGAGCGGTTATATTGTTATGTGTTATCTCTTTGGTAGTCCATGACTCTTCTTTATTGCTCTCATATATGAGAAGGTTGGTTATGGGTTTGCAGGAATTACTGAGACCGTAGCTCAGATAGATCCAGTCGCCTGGGGCATTCTTGTTCAGGTCAACATCGATCAGCGTATAATTGCTCTTTGTTTTCTCCTTTGCTCCGCTTGAGGTCGAAGCAGGATGTATACAGAAACCTGTTACGTAGAAGCGCTTCTTTTTCTCCAAAGTAATGTCGAGTGTTGATTCTGATAAATTGTTGATATTTACAATCTTTGTCAGACAGTTCTTTGAGTTGCTTATTGGACGGTATGCCCATACATCATACTGTCCGAAGGGAAGAGCGGCGGTGAAGAAATAACCCTTGCTGTCCGTTGTAAGGGTCACTTCCGGCTTCATTGTCATTACCTGACTCTCGTTATGCTGTCCCTTTACAATCTTTACGACAGCTCCAGATACAGGCTTGCCTGTATCTGGGTGCTTTACGCAGCCGCTGATCATGAACGTGCGCTTTGTGAGGAGGGATACGATATTGAAAAGTAGGCTGCTTTTTGATGTGAAGTTCCATGGACCATTATTGGAAGCAGTTACAGTTCCTGTTTTTATCTCTCCTTTGTAGCCGTCGTATCTTGAGAACTTGATGACATAATTTTGGTTTTTGTCAAGGAGTAGTTCGTAGGTGCCTTCCGAGTTGGTGATAGTGGAGCACTTGCAGTTGGTGGTATTGCCTTCTAAATATGCACTTACGGTCACGCCTGCAACGCCCTTGCTGTCAGAGGAATTAAGTACTTTTCCAGTGACCTTTACAGCGGAAGTAGAGTTCTTGTAAGCAGATATATTCGGGAAGATATGTGTTTCAAGGAAACTGTCTGCGATAGCGCCTATTTTTTTATTAAGGTTGCTTATCAGGCAGTTTTTCAGTGCCGACATGAGGAGGGCATTGTAGCAGTCAACAAAGGTGCTTTTTGGATCAAGATACTCCATTGATCTATAATACAGCATTGAAAGCTCGCAGCGCTTATTGGCTGTCGGCCACTTTTCATCGATAAGATATGCGGCGTAGGTGATTATCTGACAGTTATAATGTCTGTCTGTGCGGTCGTTATACTTATCGAAGGTCCATTTGTTATCAAATTTGCGAATAGTGCCTATAGAGCTCATTTCGCCGCAATCGTCCAGAGTGCCGTCCTGTATATATTCACCCATGATGTCTGCATAGGCTTCGTCAAGCGCTCCAGGCTGTTTGCCGTATTCAGGCGTCCAGATAGCATCATTTACTGCATGGGTAAACTCATGTCCCAGAACGTCAAGGCATCTTTCTAAATCTCCTGTTGTACTTACACCTATCCTTGTAAGTGTTGTTACATCTGGGAAAAAAGCAGCATTCGCTGAAAGCGGAAAATAACGGTCGTTCATAACGATACGGATTTTTTTACCGTTATTATCAGCACCCTTACGGCCAAGCACGTTTAGGTAATAATCATATACATGGTTTATAGTATCATAAGCCGAAACTGTGTGGGTCTCGTTCAGACGTGCGATGCCTTCGGTGTTGAGAGAGTCGGTTTCAATTGATGTTTCAGGCCAGAAATTGTTGTGATCGTCGAATATCTCAATATTTCTTGTACCGTCGTATAGACTGTAAGGAGCGTGGCCATTCTTGTTTAATATGCTGATATCAACTGTTGTACCAAGAGTTGTAGTTGGGCGGCTGCTCGTATTTATATCAATATCAATAATATTTGGATATTGCTTTACTATTGTGCCGTCTACCGTACTGATATAGAATTTATTCTCCATTGTGTTTATACACCAGCAAAGGGATGCTTTTTCAGTATCATCGTCGATATAATATATGAGGCCTTCTGAGCTTGCGACACTTTCAAAGTTTTCTTCAACGATTGCTTTTGCCTGGGCTTCCGTCAGCACAATATTGTCATTGCAGGATATAGGCGTATAATGTCCGCTGAGAGTCTCGGTATTGCCCTCTGAGTCTGTTGACATGATAAGTGTATTGGCGTATACGGGTATACCCTTATGATACTGTTTCATTCTGTAGAAAGTCGTACCGTCGTTCTGGCGTCTGATCTCTACATCGTCTTCGCAGAACTCCTGTTCTGCGTTTTCAAAGCCCATGGTATGATGTAGCATATTCAATGCGCAGATAGCCTTCTTCGAAGAGGTTATCTTTTCGTCCGAAATACGTCCCGAAATGAAAGAAGGACGCTTTTTTTCGTTCAATGTTACGGAAAATCCTATGTCCTTGCTGCGAAGTTCTGCCTGCTTCAGTTCTTCTGTTGCGGAAGAAAATTTTGGAGAGGCTTTCTTTGCTGTGAATGTAGGCTTTTGATGTATTGCGGTCAGCTCGCGTGAATTGGACATATCTCTGAGAGATTCCTTTGCTTCTCTTACTGCGGCGAGACAATCGGAAATGTTGTTATAGCTATTGCCAGACAGGAGGATGTTTCCGCTGTCCTCTCTTAGTCTGAAGCTTATTTTGTCGTCATCTGACCTGAATACCTCAAATTTAGTGCCTTCCTTAACCTCGTAGCCGTCTTTGAGCTGGAGCTCAATGTTAGCCTCAGCTGCGTCACGTGAAGTGTTCTTGAGTTTTCTTCTGTTAATATCCTTTGATGATAAAAGCTTTCCGGAAGCAATCTGCTTGCCCTTTCCGTTTTTTAGAATAAGGAATTCTTCACCTGAGCGCTCCTTTTTAATTTGATAATTTGACATCTTATTCATAAAATACGACCTCCTTTGAAAATATAAAAATAAGTTTTTGATAGTTCGTTTGGCGCCTGAACGTTTTTACCTGTTTGGTATGGTCTAATTCTATCATGTTCTGTTGAACTTTTTAAGATGTCGTTTGTCACTTACCATGTGACATTTGTATTCTCCTCAATGACATTTGTAACAGTGAGGAGAAGGAAGGGCAGCTTCGATACATCTTATAAAGTGGAAAAAGATACTTCATATTATATGTTTTGGTAAAAAGCTACATTATTGTTCTGATTAGCGTTTATTCTGTAAAAGGAATCAGAGGTCTAATGCTCCGTGAATAAGGTCGTGGGAATGACTAAAAAATATTTTAGAGTTATATTGAAATCGTATGAACCAATTTGTTGAAAATATATGTTTAATAGTGACTTAATTATCTGCGATTCAACACGAAAAAATATTTTATATTACAAAAAATATTATGTCAATTGACGTAATTGCCAAAATAATAGAAAAAATATTTACGTTTTAAGTGGTGTTAACTCTGCGCAACAAACGCTCTTTTCGCAGCAGTTTTTGGTATAATAAATAACAGAGTCGTCGACAACTCAAAAATAATCCAGAAAAGGAATTGATCACAAAATGAAAAAAACTTTTAGAAAAATCACTGCTTCACTCGCAGCTGCAGTTATGTGCGCTCTCCCTGTAGCTAATTCATTAACAGCTAATGCAACCGCTAGTGCAAATGCACGCTACACATTCAGAAAGACTTTTGCAATTTCTGAATACAATGGCCATGAAGAAAATCCCCATGATATCGCAACTTTTGTATTTGGTGTTGCTTGCAGAACCGCTAACACAAGCGCTCCTGCCGCACATCAGATAGGAGAAGGAAAACTTACACCCGGAGGCGGTGGAGCTCCCGGTTGCTATAACGGAGGCGGTAACTTCTATCCTACAGATCATAATATTGTAGGCGGTTTGGTATCTGTACACATGTACTGCGATACTCCTTATGACTATAAAGAGATGAGTACTACAAATTACGCATACGATTCTTACGGCAATCCGGTAAACGACATTGTTGCAGCAGGTCCTACATTCCTTGTTGGAGATCTTGACTTAGACAAGGATATAGACACAGATGATTTCCAGATCCTTTTCAGAGGAATCAGCGATAGGACAAAAGATTTTAAGGAATCATATAAATTCTGTTATTTTGAGATTATGAATGTTGCAATTGGCGGCGTAGGCAGGAACTATTCTGCTTATCCGTTTGACATCAACGATGACGGATATTTAAGCTATGCTGATGTCGATATGTTCCAGAAATACTTAAGCAATTCTAATTACAGATTTGAAAACTAAGCTTTTGTAATTCAAGCCAAAATGGGGCAAAAAAATAAGTCCCCAACACGGGGCCTCGTAAAGAGGCCCCAAATTTATAGCAAAAAAACGAGCTGCACAAATCGTGCAGCTGTTTTTAGTGATATAATCAAATTACCACAAATGAATACCACTGTGAATTATTATAAACCAATTCAACTGAAATTACCAGTAGATTACCAAAGAATTATAGATATAAACGACCCAGTGTATTCTTTTTTGAAGTTTTAGATCATATTGACCTAAAAAATATCTTGCAGAGAAGGACTGCAGGACAAGTCGCCCACCATTTGATCCGGAAACTCTTTTAAGAATAATACTGTTTGCATTTATGGAATACGGATATGCATCAGCACGAAAAAGTTTTTTTCGTGCTTGTTCGTTATACCCTGTTTATGGGAGATTTGAGAAGCTTTCAATAATTAACATGAAAAAAGCAGTTGCCCCTTCATATTTTATTTGAAGAGGCAACTGTGTTGATTTGTAGGGCTGTTTTTTTACAGTTCATTTAATGCATTATATACTATGATCTTTCGGCTTTATCATTTCTTTTCAGCGGCAGCCTTCCTGCGTTCCTTCCTGTAGCCGAATGGACGCTGGTTCTTTTTGGATAGACAGAGACCAACTGTTATCCAGAAGTATGGGACAACGTTTACAACGCTGCTGTTGAAGAAAGCCTGAGCCGCATAGCCGAAGAACATTCCGAGAAGAGTCCAGTTAATGAAACGTTCCTCATCATCGTCGGTCTTGATGACTGTTCTTGTTGCGGTTACTGCTGCAAGCACAAGGAGAGAAAGATAATTTATTAGCTGCGGGACGCCTTGGGTAACAAGGTAGTGTATGTACTCATTATGCCCCTTTCCCTGGGTGAACATACCTTTTTTGTAGTTCGGGTCAAGATAGAAGGCGTGTCTGTAATTGTCTACGCCTATTCCAAAGAGCCAGTGATCAGGTACGGTCTTGAGACCTGCCTTCCAGATCGTTCCGCGGTTAGTGCCAAAGGTGCCGGTATTACCGCCCTTGAAGGCTCTTATTTCATTTGCTGAACGTTCAATCTTCCATTTGAGTCTTCCTAGTACGAGTATAGTGAACGCGGCTATCGCAGCAGCAGATGCACCGAGTATGCCGGCGCGCTTGATTATGCTGCTGAGCTTTTTCTTGTTGTATCCATTCAGTTTCATTACGATAATGGATACAATAAGGAAAAATATGAAGCCGAACACGCCAACAAGAGCAAGTCTTGCCTCGGTGCAGAGCAGGGTATAGAAGCATACCAGCGATAGCACAAAGGAAGAGTTCCTGGCGAGCTTATTCTCTGTAAAGAGGAAAATGCCAGAGGTGCAGGCGAACATAAGCACGCTTAGTCCACCGTACCAATTTGAATGCTGGAGAAGGCCGTAGCACATTTTTTTCTCGCGTATTTCCTCGGTATCATAGAAGCACATATCTATGTTCAAACCGAAGGTTTGCAGGAAGGCGACGGTGACCTGTATCAGTATAACGAGTATGAAAGCCCGAAGTATCTCTTTTTTCAGCTTTTTGTCAGTTATCATTGAGCCTGCCATCATAAAGCTGAAATATCCGACGAAATCTGTTGTCCATTCATCGTAATTGAAGCCGAAGAAAGTGGCTTCTCTGTCAAGGGTGAATGCCGCCGACAACGCCATGAATACTAGAAGAAGCAGAAATATCAGGTCCGAGGCGTAGTATTTTATGTTCTTGTGTTTAAGAAAGTGGACTGCTATACAGAAAAAAGTTGCCAGACCGACCATTTCGACAAGTGTCGGTTGACTATTGAAGGAGAGATAGTGCCTTTCATCGAACAGCTCAGATATGGGCAGTGCGAGCATAATGAATATTAACAGCTTGCAGAATGCTTTTTCTGAGGTTATCAGCTCTGCAAGGTTGGATATTTTGCTTTTGAGTTCCTGCAATCGGAATTCCCCCTTGTCATAAATAATATATTTTATATTATAAACCAAACCGAGGTATGTGTCAAGTATCAGTCTTTAGCCTGAATTCTTGGTTCCGCAAAGGCTTATATAAAAGAATCGTTGACTTTTTGAAAGATATGGGTTAAAATGTAGTTGACAGATTATTTTTGTGAAAGGAATGAGCTTATGAAAATCATCAGACGTTTATCGTCTATTGCTGCGGCTGCGGTGACTGCTTTCACGGCTGTGTCGTCGGCTATGCCTGCAAATGCGGCGGCTACGCCCGATGTTGCGGACTATTACGAGACCGAGAACAACTGGGCAAAGCTATTGCAGTATACGCTGTATTTTTACGATGCAAATATGTGCGGTACGGGAGTTTCGGAGAACAACCGACTTTCATGGCGCGGCGACTGCCATGTCTACGACGCCAAGGTACCTATGCACCCCATTGACGACGGACATTCGGGAACTAATATGTCGGAGTCATTCATGTCAAAGTACAAGGATATACTCGATCCTGACGGAGACGGGTATATAGATGTATCGGGTGGCTTCCACGACGCCGGCGACCATGTGAAGTTCGGACTTCCAGAGGCTTATGCCGCTTCCGTGGTATCGTGGGGTTACTATGAGTTCCGCGATGCCTACACCGAGACAGGACAGGACGCTCATGTGGAAACTATTTGCCGCTATTTCTGTGACTACTTCATGCGCAGCACCTTTCGCGATGAGAACGGAGATGTTGTCGCATTCTGCTATCAGGTAGGCGATGGAAGCGTTGACCACTCTTACTGGCAGTCCCCAGAGATAGATGCAATGGGACGTCCTGCGTTCTTTGCTACATCCGAGCTCCCAACCACCGACGATGTTTCCGAGAGCGCCGCAGCTCTTGCAATTAACTATTATAACTTCAAGGACACCGATCCTGAATACGCGGAGAAGTGCCTGGACTACGCAAAGGCTTTATTTGACTTTGCTAATAAGAATGAAAAGGCAGTGGGACCTCCTGGCGAGGGACCAATGAGCTTCTACACCTCCAGCAAGTGGGAAGATGACTTCTGTTTTGCGGCAGGCTGGCTCTACCTTATAACCCGTGACCATGACTATCTTGAAGCCTGCGAGAAGTATATCGACTACTATGCGCCTCCGGGTTATGTTCTCTGCTGGAACGATATGTGGAACGGCGTGGGTATCATCTTCGGACGTATACAAGATATATACCCTGAGGTATGCGAGGAGACTCGGGTGGCTATAGGCAGGGGACAGTATGAAGTCCTTGATTTCTGGGAAATGGAAGCAAAGGCGCTGAATACTGTAATGAACAAGAAACTCACTCCAGCTGGATATTTCCACCTTGACACATGGGGAAGCGCAAGGTACAATACCGCTGTCCAGTTCACGGCTCTGGTATACGATAAGTACCAGAAGGGCAAGGACAGATACAACGAAAAGAACGAGGACTACACCTTTACTAAGTGGTCCCTCGGACAAATGGAATATATTATTGGCGACAATCCCATCGGTAGGAGCTATGTTGTTGGATACGGTGAGAATTCCGTAAAGTATCCGCACCACCGTGCTGCTTCCGGACTTACTATGGCTGAGGATCCTGCAGAGCACAAGCACGTTCTCTACGGAGCTCTTGCAGGAGGACCTGATGAAAATGACGAGCATAACGATGTTACCAGCGACTGGGTATACAACGAAGTGACTATCGACTATAACGCGGCTATAGTAGGCGCAGCGGCAGGACTTTACCTCTACAAGGGCGACAAGACCATGAAGCCGGAGGAGAATTTCCCTCCTGCCGAAAAGGTAGATGATACGGAGCTTTTCTCAGGTGATGACTTCTGGGCGGCAGGCTACTGCTCCGACGCTCCCGAAAAGACAGGATCAGGCGTTACAAAGCTCACATTCTTTGTGAATACTGATTCTCTTGAACCCCATGACGACATATCCATACGCTACTATTTCAGCATAGAGGAATTCGAGAACAAGACTATTCCCGGCAGCTTCGTGCTTCAGAAGACATACGATCAGGTAGAGACTGAGGTCGCTGACAAGTCCGCTGTTCTTTCACAGCCAAAGCAGTATAAGGATGACATATACTATATCGAGATATCGTGGCCGGACTATGCTATCGCTAACTCCAACAAGAAGTATCAGCTTATAATCGGTAATTACTACGGTGAGAAGTGGGACTCCTCTAACGACTGGAGCAAGAAAGGCATGATAGACCTTACCGAGAAGGGCGAGGATTACGATAATATCGTCAGCGGAGTTGAATTTGCACAGCGATGCGAGAATGTCTGTGTATACGCGAACGGAAAGCTTATTGGCGGAACTGAGCCTGACGGCACGAAACCAGCGAAGGTTTACAAGGTGGCACAGCTTGTAAGGCTAAGAAAGATGCTGCTTGGTGATTCACCTTTCAGCAGTAAGGGAGCTGCGGAGCAGTTCGACCTCAACGGCGACGGGAGTGTTGATGTATTTGACGAGGTGGAGCTTAGGAAGCTCCTTGTAGCACAGAACTGATACAATAATAGGCGCACTCGGTGGGGCTCTGACTTTCCCACTTAAGTGCGCCATTTATTTTTAAATAAAGAGTTGACAGCGAATAGTGTGCATCGTCGCAAAAATTGAACAAAAAAGTAAAAATATTGTAAATATAATCGCGGAAAGTTGAAATATTATGTGAAATATGCTATAATGTAGTGAAAGATATATTTCCTGCTTATGTCATAATAAAGTGTGGTGAGATAGATGAGAGATACCTTTTCAGTTATTTTTGTAGTACTGATACTTGCCCTCGGGAGCTGCTCCGTTATAGCATACCGTTCAAGAAAGTCGAACAGCAATTCGGTAGCGCTTCTTGTTGGCTCGCTTATACCACCTGTCATAGGAAATCTTATTATTGTCAGATCTGGTGCTAAGGAGCTTTCACTTGTCGGAGATTATATATATTTCATAGGAATGGATCTGGTTATTTTTGCATTGCTGAGGTTCACTTTTGAATACTGTGAGATTAAGTGGAAAAACGGCGCGATAAAGGCACTGGTATACCTGCTGTTGGGAGCTGATATCGTGCAATACCTCTTAAATCCCGTGTTCGGGCAGGCTTTCGACAATGAAGCGGTAACGGTGGACGGTTTCCCGTACTACAGGCTCGTGCCGTATTTCGGACAGACCCTGCACAGAGTGCTGGATTACAGTATTCTTGCTGTAGTTATAATAATATTCCTCGTGAAATCAGCAAAAACCTCTCGATTTTACTCTGAGCGCTATTATGTTATCATGATAACCATGATAGCTCTTGCATTTTGGCAAGGATTCTATATATTCTCCCGGACTCCGATAGACAGGTCAATGGTGGGCTTCGGAGGCATCGGATTGCTGGTATTCTACTTCTCGCTTTACTACAGACCGCTAAAGCTTCTTGATCGTATGCTTGCGAATATAGCATCAGAAATGACAGAGGCACTGTTCTTCTTTGAGGCGAGCGGACGCTGTATATGGGCAAATTCCACCGGAACGGAGCTCGCTGGCATAAAAGAAGGGGAGTTTGAGACCGTTCCTGATAATCTTTTTGAAAGATTTGGTGACAAATACCAGTCTCAAGACGAGTTCATATCAAGGTACATTATCGGCGCAGGCGATGATATAAAGTATTACGTGCTGGAAAAGCATTCCCTCCTCGACGAGAAAAAGCGCTTAGCAGGTTCATTTGTGAGCATACGCGACTATACTGAGGAGCAGCAGAAGCTCAAGCGCAAGATGTTCAACGCCACTCATGACAGCCTTACTGGACTTTATACGAGAGAGTACCTTTACGAGCGTATCCACGAGGTTATAATGGCTCGTCAGGATACGGAATATTATATAGTATACATAGACGTGCGGAACTTCAAGATAGTAAACGACATTTTCAGCAGCGAATTCGGCGACAGCGCTCTTCAATGCATCGCTGATTGGATAAAGTCGTGGATGTCCGACGAATGTGTATATGGACGCCTTGTGGGAGCTTCCTTCGGCGTGTGCATACCGGTTGAGGCGTTCGAGCCGGAAATAATAGAGGAAAAGCTTTCGCATTTCCTTGTGGATAACGGCTCTGTGGGCTATCATATCCTTATACATCTCGGAGTATACAAGCTCGTTGAGAGAGAAATAGAGATATCACTAATGTTTGACAGGGCAAATCTGGCCCTATCCACGATAAAAGACGAGTATCAGACTCATATCGCCTACTATAACGACGAGATACGCAGAAAGGTTCTGTGGGATCAGCATATTTCCACTCAGCTTACAGATGCTATCAGCAAAAGGCAGGTGTTGCCCTATTTACAGCCTATTGTTGACAAGGAAGGCGCCGTGATTGGAGCCGAAGCCCTTGCGAGGTGGATACACCCGTCAGACGGTTTCCTGGCGCCAGGTTCCTTCATACCGGTCTTTGAGAAAAACGGCATGATAGTTGAGGTTGATAAGTATATGTGGCGCTGTGCCTGCGAGATACTATCGGAATGGGGCAAAAAGAACGAAAGGCTTTTCATATCTGTCAATATATCGCCGAAGGACTTTTACTTTATAGACGTTGTGGAAGAAATAAGGCGGCTGACGGAGGAGTACAGCATAGAACCAGCGCGGCTGCGAATAGAAATCACCGAGACCGTTATGATGACAGAGGCTGAGTTGCGTATGAAGACCCTGAACAAATTTAGGGAAGAGGGTTACGCCGTGGAAATGGACGACTTTGGAAGTGGTTATTCTTCGCTTAATATGCTTAAGGATATGCCTGTGGACGTGTTGAAAATAGATATGAAGTTCTTAAGCAAGTCCAGGGACGACGAAAAGGCAAGGACGATACTTCAGAACATCATCAATCTCTCTGAGGACCTCGGTATAGCCTCTCTTACAGAAGGTGTTGAGACAGAGGATCAGTACAGGATGCTCAGAGAAATGGGTTGCGAGATGTTTCAGGGCTATTATTTTGCGAAGCCTATGCCTCTTGAGGAATTTGAAGAAAAATATCTTGATTGATGAATTAAAAATATTACCGATACCGCCTCTGCACAGCAGTAGAGGCGGTGCATTTTGCACTTGTTATACTCTTAAAATATAAATCAAAATAAGAGAAGTATATTTACTTTATGCGTTTAAAAGGTAAACTCATAATAGAAATATATTTGATTAAAGGCTTAAAAACGGCAAAAACCTGACCATTTATTGCTTCCGACTGGGCGTTTATTGCGCAATTGTTAAAGAACTATTTACAAAGTGGAATAATTGATGTATATTATACTTGCATATATAATGTACAGTTTATTCCGTGATGTGGAGGTATTTTATTTCATTTTCAACTAACGGAAATGAAGTGAGAAAAAGAATTGGGTGAAAACCGGGATAGACCGTATAATGCATAGAAAAAGAGAAAAAGGATTTCATTAAATTTTATAATGAGGAGTGATTTAATTTGAAGATGAGAACTTTCAAAAAGATTGTCGGAGGCACTGTCTCAGCAATGATGATCGCATCGAGTCTTCCCGTTACAGCTCTTGCTGCTGACCAGCAGACAAGAGGAAACATCGGCGGTTACGACTATGAGATGTGGAATCAGAACGGTCAGGGTCAGGCATCAATGAACCCCAGCGCAGGTTCTTTCACCTGCTCATGGAGCAACATTGAGAACTTCCTTGCACGTATGGGCAAGAACTTCGACAGCCAGAAGAAGAGCTACAAATCCTTCGGAGAGATCGTACTTACATATGATGTAGAGTACACACCAAGAGGAAATTCGTATATGTGTGTATACGGATGGACAAGAAATCCTCTTATGGAGTACTACATTGTTGAAGGATGGGGCGACTGGCGTCCACCCGGAGACGGAGCAGAGAGAAAGGGTAACGTAACTCTAAACGGCAATACTTATGATATATGCAAGACAATGCGTTACAATCAGCCTTCTCTTGACGGTACAGCAACATTCCCGCAGTACTGGAGCATTCGTCAGACCAGCGGTTCAGCAAACAATCAGACAAACTACATGAAGGGCACCATTGACGTATCCAAGCACTTCGACGCATGGTCACAGGCAGGACTTGATATGTCCGGTACTCTTTATGAGGTATCCCTTAACATCGAGGGTTATAGATCAAACGGTTCAGCTAACGTTAAGAGCGTTACAGTAAATACAGACGGCACAGGCGCA
>JAGCWY010000152.1 GCA_017961625.1 Ruminococcus sp.
ACAGCAGTATTAATGCCCTCGTTCTGTTCGATTTCGATTTCTGTTTCTTCAACATATTCAAATGTCGATATAAAATTCTGTGTCCTTACGCCGTAAAAAATAGTGATGATAATACAGATCAGCGCTATTGCTGCCGATACAAGAGATACTAAGATGGCCTTGTTCATTGCCGAATCAAATCTCTTGGCGGCAAGTATATAGCGCTTCTGCCATTCTGCGTTGCATCTGTTACATTCGGGCATTTGAAGCACCTCACTTGAATATTACTGAGCCTATTTGTGTTGAAAGTATTCCGATTCCTGTTGTGAGTATTGCAAGCCCTATCTTAATGATAAGACTGAGCTGAGTTGTGTTTCTCGCCTGGTTGATCGCCATTTCATTGATTTTTTCATTGGTTTGTTCGTGCCTCTCTGAGCAGTCCTTTTGACGGACATATCGTTCATCAAAGATATCTGAAAGCTCTTTCAGTACTTCTTTATCCATTATACCGCCTCCTCATTCGTAAGGAATTCACCTGTTCCACTGTTTGTAAGGAAAGTCTGACGGACTATATCATACATCCCCGGTTTATCGTCCGACTTACGAACACACGGAATCAGTTCCATTACCAGTTCTCCACCTTTGTAGAACTTGAATGAATATATTTTCCCTTTTCCGTATCCGCTGAGTGTATCGCTCCAGCTCGTCCAGTATGCAAACAAAATTACCGGATAAACTGAGCTGCCCGGGGAAAAGTCACCAGTGAAGGTGTGTGAAAAGACTGTACTGCCTGATACTGCCGTAATATTTTTTGAAGGCTTGTCTATTGTGAAAACACATCTTTCTCCGGCACTGATAGTTGTTTCAACAATACTGCTTGAAGAATCGCACAGATCATACTTCCCTCCCCACACAGTCACAGCGTGATCATAGTTATACCTCATACCGAACATCTGATTGTTGTTTTCATTGTCCAACACACAATCAACTTCATAGCTGTAATCTGAGACATCAAATCTCAGTCCTGTGTTGATGTACTGAGTGCCGGTGCTTTGCAGATACTCGACTGCTCTATAGGCTGGCGGTAAAGGATTCTCAGCAATCTTATCTATATAGATCTTGCCGACATTAAGATGCTCGTCAGGTATCGTGAATTTAAGATTCATGATACGCCTCCCTGTGCAGTCGTATGCACATACAGTGTCCCGAATAGCTTCCTGTAGCTGTTACCATCGGAAGCTGTAAAACAGAAATGCATATCGTATGTTCCCTCCATAAGACCTGATGTATCCTGACTTACAAGCTGGACGGAGAAACCGTCTTCGGTTGCCTCGCAAGCCTTACAGATCAGCGGTATATGAGGGCTATCTGACTTAGCGACAAAAATGAACATCGTACCGCCCTCAATGCTGCCTTCACCGACCTCGACTTCAATATCGAATACCGGCAGAGTATCTCCTGACAGGCATTCCATATCCTGCATTTTTCCGTAAAATTCCATTACATTCCACCTCCGAATACTTCGTTCCATAGTGCACTGATCAGTGTTCCGACATTGTAAGTGTTGCCGTTCTGTTCAAATAGCAGTGAATCTCCATGTATGGCAGCCTGTGATGAGATACTGCCTGTCGCCGCAATCATGCCGGTTGTCGCTATATCTCCGTCAGCCTCAATCACACACGCTGCCTGTTGAGCGTTGATGCTATCGTACATATAGATTGCTCCGGCTTGGATCAGTATTTTCTTGTCTATTGACGAGTTGCTGAGAATGACTTGTAGCGGTTCAAGCTTCAGTGTCCATTCGTTGCAGCTCAGTGTAATAGCATCATACGTTTCAGTCGATGTACTCATGTTGATACTGCCTCCGGTCATCTGTAGAGCGGATGCCTGCACTGTGCCATTAGGCAGCACACGGAATATGCCATTGCCATTGTTGATATCGACACTGGATGCTGTGACATTTCCATTCGTATCAACGTGGAAAGTCCCGTTTCCGTTGATTATCTCAAGTCCTCTCAGCACTCCGGCAGTGATAAAGTCTGCAACGATAGCACCGTTCATGGTGATAGCAGTATCATAAGGACCGCTGTAGCCGTTATTGCTATAGCCGAATCCGCCAGAGTTCCACCGCCATACCTTAGTTGCTGTGGACTTGTCCGGAGTATCCATGATCAGTATCTCATTGCCGTTGACTACGACATAGCCATTGATACCGGCATTGATAAGCTCTGTGGCTGTTGCTTTCGCCGAAGCAAGGATGTCAAGCTTCTGCTTTGGCAGCTCATATTCTATGAGTTTCGCCGTCCTCGTAGCGATATCGGTGATACGCTCCGCACGGTCTCCTATCTCGATAGTTGGAGCGTATGGCTTGTATATGTCGACTGAGCGGCGCATTACCCTCAGTTCCTCGTTGATGTCCATATACTCATTGAGGAAAGGGTATGTCCAACCACATTTCACGGCTGTATACGCATTATTGATTGTACTCAGATCAAGTACTTGTGCCTGATATGCCTTGCGGATACGGTTGTTATTTGTGAGATAGTCCTGTCCAGCAGCTTTAAGATTTGCCGGAACTGTTATATCGTCAAATATCACCGTTCCCTCGATCACACCGAACTGATCTATAGCATTGGTATCATCGAGATAGATACAATCGCTGTTGACTGTTGCTATTGTTAGGCGCTCTGCCGTTTCCTCCGGATGCAGCTGATAACCAAGAGGGATAAGCCGTGTTATGATGTTCGTGCTGTCAGTATCTACACTGAGAGCGACTATATTATCAGCAAGCTGTATCTTCGTACTGCTTCTGCTGCCGATCTGTGTCATAAAGTCAAGGACAAGGCTGCCATTGACCTTCCTGATACGTATTTCTCCACCGATACGCTCTATGAGATTTACACGTATTTCTTCGAGGGTATTCCTGTAAGCAGTCGTCTTACTGTTGGTGTTATCACCTGATATGTCGCATGAGCCAAGAGATATCTGCTTATCCTGAGAGACGTTAGCATTATGGACAGCGAGCAGAGCCGTCAGGAACTCCGTGACTGTGCTGTTCTCATAGTGATGATAAGGCTGTATACTGTCGCACAGATATCCAAGATAGCCCTCACAGGTGCCACCTTTGGTCAGCTTTCCTGCATTTGACATACTATCAGTGTGCGTCAGCAGTGTCCCCTCAAACTCTACCTCATTTGTCAGTGTATTCGTGACTTCGATGATGTCCTTCCTGTCGTTCAGCTCATCCTCATATCTGGGGTTCGATACAGGGATACGGAAAGTGAACTTCGGTATCTGATTAACTTCATCGTCGATACGTCCGGAAGATAACCGGTAACGGCTCTGAGTATCAGGCTCATGCAGTAGCTGTCCATTGATAGTTATCCGATACATTTACACAATCCCCCTTCCCAT
>JAGCWY010000153.1 GCA_017961625.1 Ruminococcus sp.
GACTGGAATAATTGGAACAACGGTCAGCAGCAGAACTATGACTGGAATAATTGGAACAACGGTCAGCAGCAGAACAATGACTGGAATAATTGGAACAACGGTCAGCAGCAGAACAATGACTGGAACAATTGGAACAACGGTCAGCAGAACAACGACTGGAACAATTGGAACAATGGTCAGCAGAATAATGACTGGAATAATTGGAACAACGGTCAGCAGAACAATGACTGGAACAACTGGAACAACGGTCAGCAGAATAATGACTGGAATAATGGTCAGCAGAATAACTGGAACAACTGGAGTGTAAATGACTGGAATAACCAGAACCAGCAAAACAATGACTGGAACAACTGGAATAACCAGAACCAGCAGAATAACGGTTGGGACAACTGGAACAATGGTCAGCAGCAGAACAACGACTGGAACAACCAGCAGAACGATAACAACGCTTGGTACAACTGGGACGTTAATAATGACTGGAACAATAACAATCAGCAGTCCGGAAATGTGTCCTCAGGCACTGATATGAACAAGTCTGCTACTATGGCTGACGATTTCAGAACAGGCTCATCACGTTATTTCATAGCTTCTGACGGCTGGGAAAATGGCGATCCCTTCGACTGCGGCTGGTATGCTTCACAGACCAGCTTCAGAGATGGTGCTCTCACTCTCAGTATAGACAAGGACAACACCGGCAAATACAACTACGCAGGCGCTGAGTACAGAACAAACGATTTCTACGGCTTCGGCTATTATGAGACCTCGATGCAGGCTATAAAGAACAACGGTGTCGTATCATCATTTTTCACCTATACAGGCGAGTCCGACGGCAATCCGTGGGACGAGATAGATATCGAAATACTCGGCAAGGATACTACAAAGGTCCAGTTCAACTACTACACGAATGGACAGGGCAATCATGAGAAGATGTACGATCTCGGATTTGACGCTTCTCAGGGTTTCCACACCTTCGGATTTGACTGGCAGCGCGATCATATTACATGGTATGTTGATGGAAAGGCTGTATACACAGCTTATGACAATATCCCACAGACTCCCGGAAAGATCATGATGAATGCATGGCCCGGCAGAGGTGTTGACGAGTGGCTTGCACATTACGATGGAAGAACTCCTCTTACCGCTCGTTATCAGTGGGTTACCTACAATAAACAATGATTAATCCCCCCCAAGGTTTAATACTTTTTTCCTAAAAGCAAAACAGGAGCAGTACATCAGTATTGCTCCTGTTTTGTTACATTAATATCGAGCTTGTCCAGTACAAAGTCAAAGAGATTCTTGTTTTGATCCTTTGCGTCAAGGTCAACGTCCCTTGCACTGTTTTTCCAGCTACTTCCTTCCGGCAGGAGAGAGTAGGCTATATTATGTTGATACCATTCGTTAGCCATATCCTCTGCGGTGCGATAGCTCTGCATATCTGCACTGTGTACCTTATGAACGGCTGTCAGCGCCTGACATATAATGACTATATCGTCGTAGTCGTCTATGAGGTATGAATCCCTGATATGCCAGTTATCCGGTTCATACAGGGCACTGAATACCGTGCCGCCGTATAAGAATCCGTATTCCTGAGCCTCCTCGTCTGTGCAGTGAAGGGATATATCCTCCGGAGAGCTCAGAAGGTGATATGCTTCTGTTGCAGTTACGGAAGTGGTTGCAGCTTCTGTATGGGAAGTCACAGTCTCCGTCGTTGCAGGCGCTTCGGTAACTGTCCCTGTGACCGTTGTATCCGCAGTCCGCATTTCGATTACAGGGACATTGTTATCGCTGCACCCTGCAATCAGGGCAGCAAGAGCTGTCAGAAGTACAGCCTCGGTGATGATCTTTGATAAACGCATTTATTGCATGTCCTTTCCGTGTCATATATCTATGATATCTGCCATTATGCTCTCGGTTAAAGGATAAGGGCAGAGGCTGAGCTTTGCCTTGTTTGCAAGGACTGAGGCGGCTGACCTTTCAAGCAGCTTACGGTCGGCGGATACGGGAGCAAGACCGGAGATGAACTGTCCGAGCTCAGCTGTATCCGTGAAGCCGGCGGCGCTGAGGATAACTTTCTGTCTGTCACTGTCCACGTATTTAAGGTATTTTGCAAGGAAAGCTCCAACAGCCGCTCCGTGGGGGACACCAGCCTCGTAGGTGAGCATATAGCTGAGGGAGTGCGGGATAGCCGTTCCCGTCTGCGCTATGGACATACCTGCAAGCGCGGCAGTATCCATAAGCGACTGAGCCGCATCTTCATCAAGCTGCCTTGTACCCTCAATAAATGGACGACACTTTGCCCATAGTTCAAGCCCAGGGAATACCGTCATATCGCTGTAAGTATCCGCAAGTGTGCTCACGGCGCTTTCAATAAGATGAGAAAGCGCGTCTATCGCCGTATTTGCTAAAATATCTGTCGGAGCTGATAAAAGGTATCTGCCGTCGATCAAAGCAATTTCAGGGAAAACTTTATGCTTCACAGACAGCTTTGTGCGCATATCATGTCGTGTTAGTACAGATACTCCCGTTGCCTCCGAGCCTGTTCCGCAGGTAGTGGGCACAGCAACCATCGGGAGAGCTTCAGCCGGGGAAGTTTCATACAGGAATCCCCAGGGCTTATCGCTGTTCTTTATCATAAGTGCAGCAGCCTTTGCAGCGTCAATTGGAGAGCCTCCGCCTATGCCTATCACAAGATCAGCGCCGCATCGGATTCCCGTATCCCTTGCAGCCATAACAGTTTCAACGGAGGGGTTTTCCTCTGTTCTGTCAAATATAGTATATGTGACGGAATGCTTGTTCAGAGCGTTTATTACATCGTCAAGAGAGCCGTTTAGCCTTGATGAGTTTTTTCCCGTGATTATCAGGGCATGGGAGCCAAGAGCCGCAAGCTCCTCGGAGTGGTTTGCGATGCAGTTCTTTTCGCTGAATATTTTTGTTGGCATATAAAATTTCATATTATTTCCTCATTTATATGTTTTCGTATATTCGTTACGGCGCCGAAAACGCCTGTGCATTCATTATAGCACATTATTCTGTAAACAGCAAGGTATTCGGAGAAAAAGCAGCCGTATTTCAGAGCCGGTTATAAATCTGTAAGCGAAGCCTTACCGATACAAGCACAAAATATACTGATACAAAATGTGCAGTCTCCTTTTACTATAAGTATATTCTCTTCGGCGGATTTTACTATGAACCATATTTCGTTTTGTTTAAAGTGACAAGAAAAGGACAGTATCCAGCTATTTGCTTGCTTTTTTTTTGTTCAAAGGTTATAATAAATGTGTCCGCAATAACCGCCGCAAGGCGGTTATTGCCCTGAACTGTATTCAGGAGCACATCTCGTAAATGATAGAGTAGTAGTTGCAGGACACAATATTTTTAGTTGTTAAACAGACATTGATTATTATACATGGCTCATACCGGAATATGGGCGCTGCTCAAGCGGCTGTATTTTACGGATATGTCGGAAAGACAGGTGTGTTTTATGCATACAAAAAACAAGTATTCGTGGCTTGGACATCTTGATTTCATGGCAGTTGATTTACTTGCGATGATAATATCGTTCATAGCCGCTTATTTTATAAAATTCCGCAATCTCAGCTTTATAAACAGTCCCGACTGGCTGAGGCTTATACTTCTATTTTCAGGATTGAATATCGTTATCGCTCTTGTAAAGAACCCATACAGTGGAATACTAAAGCGCTCATATTATATGGAAATAATAAGAGCCATGCAGCTTACATTCTACAACCTTATCTCCGTGGCGCTGGTGCTTTACATATTCAAGATAGGAGCTACCTATTCGCGAGCCGTATTCATCATGATGTACTTCTTCTACTTTTTGCTTTCGCTGTTAATGAAGTATATATGGAAGCAGCTTGTGGTTTCGAAGAAGATAGTTCCTTACAATACAAGACCAGTATCGCTTTTTATTGTTAGCAGTAGAGATGAGATTGAGAGTACGCTCACAAACGTTGCAGCAGGAGATTTTGATATCTATGATGTAAAAGGATTGTACTTCACCGATGATGACAGCTGTGAAGAATACAGCGGAATACCTGTCGTCAGCGGTGATTTCGCAGATTATATCATAAAGAACAACATAGACGACGTATTGATAGCCGTTCAGCCCAATGCTGTGAGCAATGCGGATTACAGAAAGCTAATAGGCAACGCGGTGAATATCCATATAAGTATAGAAGCGGCTATAGGTATGCAGACAGAAGATCAGTTTGTATCTGAGGTGGGCATATACAGGACATTGAGCGTGGGCGCGTACTCATTTACTCCGAGCACGTTGCTCTATCTTGGACTGAAAAGATTGTTGGATTTCATTATAGGCATATTCGGACTTCTGCTACTCATACCAGTTTCCCTGATAATAAAGGCGGCTTCGATGCTATCGGGAGATAAGGGGAGCATATTCTACACTCAGAAGAGAGTCGGTCTCAACGGAAAGACCATAAGAATACTCAAGTACCGCACCATGGTGATGGACGCCGATAAAAAACTAAAGGAACTTCTGAAGGAGGAAAAGTACCGCAGAGAATGGGAGGAGAACCAGAAGCTGACAAACGACCCGAGGATAACAAAGGTAGGCCGGGTGCTGAGAAAGCTTTCCGTGGACGAATTCCCCCAGTTCATTAACCTTATAAAGGGGGATATGAGTCTTGTGGGACCACGTCCGCTTGTGGAGGGTGAGCTTGAATCCCATGAAGGTCTTAAGCTCTATCAGAAGGTTAAGCCTGGCATGACAGGGTGGTGGGGCTGCAACGGAAGATCGAACATAGAGTACCGTGAAAGGCTTGAACTGGAATACTATTATATAAAGCATTTTTCAATGTATCTTGACATACTCTGCGTACTGAGAACAGTTTTTGCAGTGCTTAAAAAGGACGGAGCAGAATGATGTAAAAGCTACCTGAAAAATATTAGGAGAAAAAACATGAAGAGTAAAAATTTAACGGATATAAGGAAATTCAGCCTGCTTGCCCCTGATGAAAACAGTATATACTTTAAACTTGGTGCAAATACTGCTACCGATCTTTCCGTAGATTTTATTACTGAGAGCATTTCTGGAAACTCCACGGAGCAGTCGGTGCTGAAAAAGATACTTCTTGAAATGCCTACGGATGAGAAGACTATAAACTACCGCAGGGAGATATACTCAGAACTGAGAGACAATGTGGAGCTATGCGGAAAGCTTTATGATATATTTGACGCAATGCAATTCTATATGAATGAGCGTCCTGTGCAGATAGGAGAAAGCTCCACCATGCTCGAATTTCTAATGCGTCTGAGGTCGCTGGAGGGGTATATCAGCTCCGTAATGAAGATAAACGAGGTCATTGATGGCTTGGAGTTCAGGTCAGAGGGAATGAAAAGGTTTGCCGGTTACATACACGATATATATAATGACAGCGGCTTCGAGGAGCTTTCAGAGGATATCGCCGCAGTCAGTGATGATGTCAACGATATAAAGAGCATTACCATAGGGATAAATCTTGACAGTGAGTTTTACCCAAAGGAAACAGGCATCGTATCACTGAACAAGTTTTATTTTTACCGTCAGAGCGTTCTCCAGCGCTTTGCGAAGTTCCATTTTAAGGATCAGAAGAACGACAAGGATCTTATGCAGTTCTCTATGGAAATGCCGGATAATGAACTTCTCCGACTGCATCAGAAGTACAGGGGCATACCCTCTCCCACAAACCGGGCTACGGATACGCCTCTTATGAACAATCTAAACACCATTATGGAGCGTATGCTGCCGTCCATGACCTCGAAGCTGAAAAAGGTGCTCAACAGGTACGTGGACGTAAGCGGAAAAGCCCTTTCGGGACTTGCAGACGAGCTTTTATTCTATCTCCGCTTTATCGGTCTCGAAAGGAAGCTCACAGAGCTCGGCGTACCCTGCTGTATGGCGGAGAGCTCTGACGGCGACACTGTCCTCAGGGACTTCTGCAATGTGAAGCTTGCTATATGCCGTATCAGGGGAGAAGTCGATGAGGATATAGTCTGCAACGATATAGGCTTCAGCAGGGAGAGGACAGTACATATACTCACAGGACCAAACCGCGGCGGCAAGACCATACTCACACAGGGCATAGGACTTGTGTTCCTGCTGTATCAGAGCGGAGTGTTCGTACCGGCTTCCTCGGCGAGGATACGTCTCTGCGACAGTATATATACTCATTTTCCGGTGAATGAGGAGAAGACGGTCTCTCTCGGAAGACTGGGTGAGGAGTCCGAAAGATTCAACGTGATATGCAGGACAGCAGGAAAGGACAGCCTTCTGTTGTTCAACGAATCCTTTGCAACCACGAGCCATTCGGAGTCGCTGTATATTGCGGAGGACGTTCTGAAATATCTCTGCTGTATCGGAGCCCGGACGGTATTCAATACCCATATACACGAGCTTGCTGAAAATGCAGACGAAATAACCGCCGGCGCAGGTTCGGGCTATGGAGCCGTCAGCGTTGTCATGGAGAACGACAACGGAAGGCGCTCCTACAGGATAAGCTACAAAAAGCCTGACGGCAAGAGCTATGCTCATGAGATAGCCTATAAGTACGGCATAACCTTTGAGCAACTCATTGAGAGAAAGGATAAGCCTGCGGACGCAGAGCCCTGACCGGCTGTGAGTGCGTGGTATAATATGCAACTGCGAACGTCAGACACTCTTAAAAAAAGATGTTTACCCAAATAAAAATGCAAAAGGCAGTCCCGAATATTGACTGCCTTTTGCGCATATATGGAGTAATTAAGAAAAAGGTGAGTTAATAGTCAGGACCTTTCACCGACAATTGTCAATATGCGGTCCTGCATCATTTTTGCAGCTTCCTCAGCTGTCTTTTCGCCTGCGAAGAAGGCGTCCGCCTCTTCAAAGCATACCTGCTTTACGTCGTAGTCCATGGTACTCACAAGGGTATCGCAGGACAGCACATAGCGCTCACATTCGTCCCTTTCTTCCTTTGTAAGTGGAAATATTGTAAAACCGAGCTTTGACTGTATACTCGGAACATCTTCCAGCTCGAGTTCTTTGTTATAATACTGCAATGTCATGCTGTGATCCATTGCTATTTCAAAGCTCTTCTTAAGTATCGGCAGACCGTATCCGGAATTATGCCAGCTGTTTTCCTCATCATAGCTTATATTTCTTGATCTAAGGACAAATTTTACGAATTCCCATGCGCCGTCTCTGACCTCGCTCTTTCCGTTTATTGCAAATATCTCGTTCAGCCTGAGCCTTCCGCCCTTGCCGTCAGATGAGGGATAGCCTGCCATTATCACATCGTCGCCGCCGAACTCCTCATATTTCAGCTGTGCTGAGTATCCGCTTGCCCGTGAGATTATATCCTTGTCGTTCGCAAGCCAGTATGCCTTATCGGTGTAATACATCTGATGGCCGTAGGGATCGTCCTCCTTGCTTGGCATATCCAACTTATCGACAAAGCGGTCGCAGAATTTGAGCAGCTCTATGAAATCGGGCTCGTCAAAATGGCATTTTCCGTTTTCAAAGTCAACTATGCCGCTCTGTCCCTCAAGGAACATCTCCAGCATCTCGTCCTTTGTATTGCCGTCATACTTGTGCTCAGCCTCAACGCTGTCATAAATGTCTATCATTTCCTTTACAGTCCAGTTCTCGTGATCGAGGTGCTTTTTCTTGACCGCTATGGTGTCCACGCTGAAATCAGGAGTTATTGCGTAAAGATGACCGTCTTTGCTCTCCATGGCGCTGAGTATATTGGGTACTATGGTTTCGCGGCTGAACTCGCTGTCACTGTCCATATAGCTGTACAGGTCTGCAAGGAAGCCCTTGCTGCCGAGGAGTTCTATAGTGCTCATGTAATCGGTAAGGATCACGTCCGGAGCGTTGCCGGAAATGATATCGAGCTGCATATACCGCAATATATCGGCGCTCCTCTTGTTCCATTCCAAGCCGTTCTGTGGCTCCTCCAGCTTGCCTGCGTTTTCTTCTTCGTATTTATCGCTGTAATTTATCACCTTTACCCTGTACTTGTCCTGACTGCGGTTGTATTTGTTCAGTGTATCTTCGTTCAAGCCGTACAGCACTCCGATGGTTATTATCTTTGTATTGGCAGCCTCCGCAGGATCACGCTTTACCAGCTTGTAAATACTAACCTGACTGCCGCCATTACCGATATCCCAGCAGTAGAATTCGTCATTTCCTGCGCTGACTATGGACATAGGCGAGGCGTCCGCGTCGCTCCAGTTGAGTATCTGCTCTTTCGTTCCGTCCTTTTTTATACCGTAAAGGTCGGTGTCATCGCAGCTCAGCAGCAGATAATCACCGTAGCCCGTGGTGAAATTATCTCTGTACATCGCAAAGCTGTTGTCTTCCTGAGTAAAGAAAGGTTCTCCGACAGTCCTCCTTTCCGGGTCATAAACAGCGATCTTCCTTACGGACCTGCTGTAGTCTGTGTCGAGGTAATAGGAATAGGTTAGCAGTACCGAGCCGTCGGAGGCATACATGAAGTATGCGTCTTCTGTTTCGCACTCATCACAAACCGAGGAGAGCTTTTCAAGGCTGCCGTCGCTGCTGCATGAAAAAATCTCGTTTCTGCCGATAGTAAGGAGCAGAGCATCGTCGGAGCTGATGATAAAGCTGCCGAGATACCGCTCTTCCTCCCCGTCGCAAAGGTATTCATCAATATTGCTGAGCATGGAAAAGCTCTTTACAGAGCCGTCCTCGTTGTAGAAGCATATGCCGTAGGAGGTCTTCCTGCTGTCATAGAAGCTCTCGTAATCAAAGCTTTCGTCATAGCCGTCCGGCAGCTTCACTCCGTCGTCGTCATAGAGCATATAAATGGCAGCATACTGCCCCTCCGGAGAAATAGAGGTCCAGCAGTAATGATCGTCTGCTGCCTTTGCCTCATCGGGGATATCGAGCTTTATCTCCATGAGCTCTGATAGCCCGGCGTCGGCGCGGTAGAGCATTTCACTATCATCTGCGTAATTATATGCAGTAAGGATATAGCCCCCGTCCTTCTGAGGAACTATCGTGCCTAAATTGTCAAATCCGCCGAGGACCTTATAGTCGGTGAGCTTGTAGGAATCCGCAAGAAGCTCTGCCGCAGACTGCGGTACAGACTCTCCGGCGGAATTTACCCCTGACTTGTCCATGATACCGTTATTTTTCTTTGTATCGCTGCAAGAGCTCAGGGACAGGCAGGCTGCTGCTGCAAAAGCCACAGCGCGTATTATTCTGTCGTTCATTTTATCTCTCCTTTTGCGGAAAAACTCCGCATAGTTCCTGCAATGACCTTTGCTTTCTGTTTATCATTGCGTGTACACTATTATAAACGTAAGGAACTGCAAAAACGTGACAAAAAATCTTCCTTGAAAAATTTTTTCTCGGAACTGAAATATTCCGCGTTAAAATTCGATTATATAGACAAGAGGACCTCAAAACCTAACGAAAGGAGGTTTCCCGGTTATGAATGATGCATCTATCATGGAACTGCTCCGGAAGAGAGACGAAAGCGCGATACAGGAGCTGAAGCTTAAATACGACGGACTGTGCCTGTATGTAGCGGGAAATATCCTGTCAGGGCGCGAGGACGCAGAGGAGTGCGTGAATTCCGCCTATTATGACCTTTGGAAGAAGATACCGCCGGAAAGTCCCTCAGACCTTAAGACCTATCTTTGCCGTATCGTAAAGAACAAGGCTATAGACAGACTTAAGTACAACACCGCACAGAAGCGGGGCTCGGGATATACGGTCTCCCTTGACGAGCTTGAGGAATGTATACCCGACAGGGGCGGCGACGATGTCTCCGCGGAGAAGCTTGCAGGGATAATAAGCAGCTTTCTCAGGGAACAGGACGAAAAGCACAGAAAGGTATTCGTAAGGCGCTACTGGTACGGCGACTCCCTCGCGCAGATAGCAGGGTACTACGGTATGAACGAGAAGACCGTCGCTACCTATCTTTTCCGGACAAGAACAAAGCTCAGAGAATATTTGAAGAAGGAAGGTTATGATTATGGATAAACAGAAATTTTATAAAGCTGTTGATATGATCGACGATGACCTTATAAAGGAAGCGGAGATAGCTCCCGATAAGCTTATGGAAAGCGACGGCGAGGGCATGACAGTATCCGGCGTTGAGACCTACAGAAGACCGAAATGGAGCATTATCGCTTCTGTTGCAGCAGCTGCTGTACTTGTACTGGGCGTGGGCGCTTCGCTGAATATGCTGATGAAGCACCGCCCGAACGTAGTGCAGGATATGACTGATGATACACTGGAGGACAGCAGCGGCAGCGATCCCGCAGCAGAGGGTACAAAAGAAAGTGAATATAAACAGGGAGCAGGAGAAGAGGCGACCGCAGCTCAGCACAGCGAGGGACCGAAACCTGTTGATACCACTGAAAGTACAGGTACGGCTCCCGATAACGGTGAAGAGCCCACAGCTGTTCCGATAGTGGAGAACGACGGCAGACAGCAGGAGACAGTACAGACAGCGGTACAGCAGACCACTCAGCCGACAGAAAATACTTCCCCAAAGACTACTGCCAAAACCACCTCAAAGACAATTGCTAAGACCACCACAAAGACCACGACCAAGCGTACAGAGCCCGTTACTACGACAACAAAGTCCGTAACTACAGAGAAAATGGACGTATTTGCCCGTCTGAATGCTCTGACCTATTCTCCCGAGACCTGTGACGGACTTGCCGAGTATGTGCTGAACGCTCCCGGAGATACTGAGATATTCTATTTTAATTTTTCGGGAAATTACAAGTGGGTATGGCGCAACGGTTCGGCAAGTAATCCCGTACTGAAGGAAGCTGTTCTTCCCGATGACCTTGCCGAATACCTTATGGAACACGGCGAGGAGATAGGAATGTATCCTGCATATTACAGCATTCCGGTGCCCATGCAGGGCTATAGCTTCAATGCTCAGTATATCCGCACTAACGGTTACAGTGACGGTGCAGTATATCCCAAGAAAAAGCTCATAACGAGCCGTGCGGAGCTTGACAGCTACATTGAGGCTAATAAGGACATATATGATTTTAAAGGCTGGGATACAATAACAGGCTTCATGAACGCGACTGCTAAATATGACGATAACTGGTTCAGCAGCCATAAGCTTCTTGTAGTTGTACTGGAAGAGGGAAGCGGTTCCATAAGTCATACAGTAGCAGAGGTCAACGGACTCGGTGTAACTATACAGCGTGAAATACCCGAGGTCGGCACCGCCGATATGGCTGAGTGGCATATCCTTATAGAGGTGGACAAGGACTTATATGTCCACAGCGACTTTATGGTAAGCACCTACGAAAAACACATAAGATAAAAAGCAGAAGGGGCTGTAAAAAAACTCAGTCCCCCAAACGAACACGGGGCCTCGTAAAGAGGCCCCAAATTTTATAGCAAAAAAAACAAACTGCACAACAATAACTTGCGTGCAGCTGTTTTTAGTGATATAATCAAATTGTGACAAATGATAACCACTGAGAACTATTATAAACCAATCCAACTGAAATTACCAGTGGATTATGAAAGAATTAGAGATATAAACGACTCAGTGTATTCTTTTGTTGAAGTTTTAGATCAATTTGACCTATAGAAATATCTTGTAGAGAAGGACTGCAGGACAGGTCGCCCACAATTTGATCTGGAAACTCTCTTAAGAATAACACTGTTTGCCTTTATGGAATACGGATATGTATCGCTGCGTGAAATAGAAAAGTTATGTCAACCAGACATAAGATTCCTCTGGATGCTTGATGAAATGAAA
>JAGCWY010000154.1 GCA_017961625.1 Ruminococcus sp.
CAAGTTTTGTTGTGCAGTTTGTTTTTTTGCTATAAAATTTGGGGCCTCTTTACGAGGCCCCGTGTTCGTTTGGGAGACTGAGTTTTTTTACAGCCCCTTCAACTTTATTTTTAGTACGCAACATAGTCTCGTTCTATGTAGCACTATTGTCTTAGGTGGCTATTCTAAGCCTAAAACGAAAGGACTATGTTAAGCAACATAGTCCTTGTTTCTGGTTGCGGCGGCTGGATTTGAACCAACGACCTTCGGGTTATGAGCCCGACGAGCTACCTAGCTGCTCCACACCGCGATATATAATGCAGTAACATCTGCGACTATATTATTATATCACAGTGGACTGATGATGTCAACATCGATTTATATATTTTTTTGTTTTAACTATTATTTTCCCTCTGCGCACACACTCGTTGTTTTTACTTTAAAACATCGCATACCATTTCTATACATTTCCATTTTTCGCCGAATATCTCAAACTCTTCACTACCGCCGACTTCCTTGAAGCCTGCGGCTTTGTAGCTTTTCAGAGCAGGACTATTATTCTCAAAAACTCCAAGAGTAATGCGTTGTGCACCGAGAATACCTGAAGCATATCGTTTTGCAAGCTCCAGCATTTCCCTGCCTACACCCTTCCCCCGCAGTGAACTATCAACAATCACGAAGCCGAACCTTACTTCTTCATGAACTTCATCGGTATATCGCAGTATAAGATGTCCTGCAACATTGTCGTTTTCATCAACAGCAGTCATCGGAAAGAAAGTACCTGCTTTTCCATGTTTTTCGTACATAGAAATCATATCTTCCGCAGTTATCGGAAAATGTTCATACCGATCAGCGCACCACATTCTGAACTCTCTTTCACAGCCCGTCCATGCAACTATCTTCTCTGCGTCAGACGGTTGGAACTTCCTTAATTTCAGCATTTATCCCACCTCAGAGCCACTGTATGAAAGCCGTTTTATCGCTGCTGTTATATCCGGCACTCGCATAAAAACTGAGAACTCCCTGTTCTTTTGAACCTGTAAGCAGCATTATCTTATAGCAGTTTTCGTTTCCGGCAAGCTCCCTTGCATAGTTCAGACAAGCTGTAGCGAGACCTCTCCGCCGAAAAGCGGCAGAAGTCACCACATTCTCGACTAATGCATAGGGACGCTGACCGCGGGTAAGATTGGGTATTATCACGCAAACGCAGGAAGCTGCAATTGCACCATCGACCTCGGCAACAATTATATGATGATCTTTGTCGGATAATATGCGCTCCCATACCGCCATAACGAGCTCGCTCCTCTCAGGGAGCGGATTATCGTGGAGCTCTGTATACAGGCGCATTAGTCCGTCAAAATCATTGTCCGTTATTTCTCTTACGATAACTCCGTCATTTAGTGATTTCACCATAAATACATCTGCCCTTTCATTATCGTTATAACGGTCAGTGCGCACAAAGCCCATTTTTTCGTAAAGCCGCATCGCTCTGTCGTATCCGGACATAGTATCGAGAAAGATCCTCTCAAAGCCAAGCCTGTGTGCCGCTTCAACCGCAGTATCCGCGAGCTTAAAGCCGAGTCCTCTGCCGTGATACTCTTTGTACAAATAAAGTCCTTTAAGCTCGCAGTCACTGGCGTTCAGTCTCTTCACAGCGGCAGTACCGATAATTTTATCCCCGTCAAAGAGGCACAGAAATACAATGAAATTGCGCTCAATATCAGCAAAAACGGAGTGTCTGCCCTCAGGCTCGAAGCTCTTGCCGGACTCCGGAAAAACCCTTCCAAAGAAATCGTGAACTCTTTCACGCATATCCGGAGAATAGTACTTTATATCCATTATATCTTTGCCTAACTTCACACGTTTTCCGCCGAAAGCGTGTATAGTTCTCGTGCCAGCCTTACAGCTTCCGCCCTGCAGGGAGCCTTTCGGGATAAAGAGTTCATCTCCGGCATGAAGAACTGTAGCTTCGCCGTTTATGGTGACTGTATACTCCCCTTCCACGCAGATCATATACTCATCGTAGTCGTGAATATGCTCCTTTGACACCCTGTCTGCCATGCAGGTCCAGAACGCCATCTGACTGCCGTCGGGAGCGGTATAGTAATAACCTTCGATATCGGGAGTATTCTGCTGCTCTGACGGTATTTTGTTTGCTTCTCTTTTCATAAAATCCGGAAAACTATTCATCCTAATCTCCTCCTTTAAATCATATTTTATGTTTGTAGGGTACGCCTCCCAACAGGAGCCGCGCCCCTCTGTCGCGTTGCGACATCTCCCCATTTTATGGGGAGTCACTCTGCCAAAGGAACACAGCCCCTTTGGAATCCTATTCATAGTTTTGGCGTAATTATTGTGCTGTAAGCGATGTACAATTAACAGAATAATATAATGTGAGCGAGTTTACGAGCGTCAACGTGGCAAGCGCCGCCACTCGCTCAGCGGCAAATTTTGATTTATAATTTCAATTCATATCCTCCGACAGGTCTGACGGTCAGGACATAACAGCTGCCTGCACCGAAAACACGCTCCATTTCCGCGGCGTAATCAGCAGTCAGATAACCCGGCACAAACGCCTGCACCGTGCCGGCAAAGCCGCCGCCGTGAACGCGCACAGCACCGTTCCCTCCGAGGAAACGCTTACTGAGCATTATCGCAAGAGGTATCTGCTGCTCTTTTGGTTCTGCGCTGGAATAAAGATTCTGCAAAAGCTCCGCTGAGGAAGTCCCCGACTCGTTCACCAACCCGAAGAAGCGTTCGGTATCTCCGTCAGCGAGAGCCTCGGCTTCCTCAATGGCTCTTCTGTTCTCACCGAAGAAATGCGCGGCACGGAGCAGTTCCCTGTCGGAGCAGATTTCCCGAAGCTCCGGCAGCCTTTTATAGAACTCCTCCTCATCCGCTTCACGCAGGAACTCACAGCCGAGAGCCTTCGCCACGTGCTTCATCTCGGAGAATACCGCGCTGTACTCGTCAGAGAGCTTTTCGTGACTTCCCTTTGTATCGGTTATACATACCGCATATCCTGATCTGTCAAAGTCAAAATCCACATTTGTTATATCAGGTGAAGCCGTATCCGCAAAGTCCACAGCGACAAAGCCGCCTGTTGCCGAAACGAGCTGATCCATAAGTCCGCTTGCCTTTCCGAAGTAGATATTCTCCGCATACTGCCCTATAGCCGCAATGTCAGCAGCGCTCATACCTCCGCCGTTGAAGCCCTCATTTATGACGGTACCCACAAGCACCTCAAAAGCCGCCGATGACGAAAGTCCGCTCCCGCTGAGCACATCGGAGGTCATATAGGCGTCAAAGCCGCCTGTTTCCACGCCTTTTTCAGCAAACTTTGCCGCGATACCGCGGATAAGGGCAGCCGTTTTTCCCTTTTCGGATTTTCTCATTTCAAGGCTTTTCAGTTTTACCTCTACAGCTTCATATCCCTCCGACTTCACACGAATGATCCCCTGCTCATGGAAGGAAATAATGGCGATGATATCAAGGCTCACCGCCGCGGCAAGCACGCAGCCATGCTGGTGATCGGTATGGTTACCGCCTATCTCGGTACGTCCCGGAGCTGAAAAAATACGTATATCCCCACTCTCCGGATAGAGCCTCGAAAAGTTCTCGGCAGCGCTCAGATAACGGGCTCTTGCTCTCAGAACTGCCTTTTCCGACGAACCGTAGAGCTTACGGAACTGCTCGTCAAAGCTCCCAGAGGATATGCCGTTTATAAATTCGGACAGATTCATAAAATACAACTCCTTTAAGCTATCATTTAAGCTGATACCTGTGCATATTCAGATATTTTCTTTTTATCGTATGCGCCTCCGACATTCTTACAGGGAGCCCGTGACCGGTGGCGAGCCATTCAGGTGAAAGCTCCAGTATATGCGCTAAAGAACGTGCCATAGCCGACGTGAAGGTAGCATGAGACGTGATATCAGGTTTTCCCCATTTCGCAGTAAAGGCGTCGCCACAATAGAGCACACCATCCGATAACACTCCCACCGAATCTAGGGTATGTCCTGGCAGTGTGATAACCTCTGCGTCAAAACCGTGCTCTCGCAGGATACTCCTGTCACTGCCAAGCAGTGTATCCGTGGTATAGTGCATAGATCTGAACAGACTCAGTCTTCCGCATACATTCTTTTATAAGTTTAGTACCCGGTATCTCAAGGAAGTAACCTTTACCGGCTGCCTCTCAAAATGTCCAACCATCTCTCTGTCACGCTCCCCAAGCATAATCTCCGCATCCAGCTTCTTACGGAGTCTTGCCGCGCTGACGTCATGGTCGGTATGAGCATGAGCGAGCAGAATATACCGTATATCATAAGGACTTATGTATTCCATCAGTCTTTTATATATAAGGGATATACCCGTATCTATGAGCATATCGCCCTTTCTCCCCCGGAGCACATAGCAGGTCACGGGAGATCCATCGACATAAACGCAGAAATATCGGATACTTCCGCATCTTTTCTCCTTTTCGGTAATATATCTCACTGGCTCACCTCCTTTTTATTCTATTATACACTGCTTTATTAAAAGATTCAATAATTTTGTGTTAATTATTTCGTATTTGCAGAATAATAATATTTTCCACATTTTTAATTAAATTTCCCATTGACTTTTTAAGAAAGTTGTGCTATAATTTAAGTGTGATATAAAGTAAGACTTAATTAAAGGAGTTTTTCTTATGTCGGATATTAAAATACTAGGTGAAGGTCTGAAAAATATCCCGTGGGAGAACAAACCTGCAGATTGCACAACTCCCGTGTGGAGATATTCTAAGAACCCTATTATAAACAGGAACCCCATTCCCAATGTAGCAAGGATCTTCAACAGCGCCATCATATCGTACAATGAAGGCTTCATTGGAGTATTCCGCGGCGAACAGCGAAACGGTATACCTCATATATACCTTGGCAGGAGCAGTAATGCTCTTGACTGGCAGTTTGATCCAAAAAAGATACAGTTCACCAACAAAAACGGCGAACCCTTTATGCCTCCTTACGCTTATGATCCCCGGCTCGTAAAGGTCGGCGATGTATACTATATAATATGGTGTCAGGACTCCTTTGGTCCTACTATCGGCATTGCAAAGACTATGGATTTTAGAACGTTCACACGTATTGATAATCCATTTCTTCCCTATAACCGCAATGCTGTCCTCTTCCCGAGAAAAATAAACGGAAATTATGTAATGCTCTCACGCCCCTGCGACGACGGACATACCGCTTTCGGAGACATATTCCTTTCAGAAAGCTCCGATATGGAGTTCTGGGGACATCACCGCCATGTTATGGGACGCTCCGGAAATTGGTGGGAAAGCCTGAAGATAGGCGGCGGAGCTGCACCAATAGAAACTGATAAAGGCTGGCTGATATTTTATCATGGCGTTGTGAATACCTGCAACGGCTATGTATACAGCATCGGAACGGCAATACTCGACACCGATGATCCCTCAAGGGTTCTGCACCGCTGTGAAAACTATATACTCACCCCCGAGGAATGGTACGAGGAACGCGGATTTGTACCAAATGTATGCTTTCCATGCGCAACTCTCACAGACGCCGACACAGGCAGGATAGCAATATACTATGGCTGTGCCGACAGCTATGTGAGCATTGCCTTCACAACTGTGCAGGAGATATATGATTATATCCTTGCTCACGACAAGCTCCAGCCAGAAGACGACGCAGTAGGCGTCAGATAAAACACGATATCTTCTTAATACTCATTTTCACCCCAAAAAGGACTGCTTTCGCAGTCCTTTTTGCATTTTGCTTCGTCATTTTTACTAAGGGGTATTCCGTCAATTTGATGAAAAGCCCCTTATTTTATTGTGATTTTGCACAAATTCCACAGTTGAAAATTGTCTGCTGTACGCTATACTTGCGAAATTTACCGTTCTATTCTTCATTTTACCAAAAAATACTTGCAGTTTTTTGTGAAATGTGATAAAATATAGTGATACTGGAAAATGACAATAAAAAAATACATGATACTATATTAAAGGAGAAACTTATGGCAAGGATAAAAGCTGCCGTGATTTTCGGCGGTACTGCGCGGGAACACGCACTTTCACTGGCTTCCGCAGCAGAAGTAATCCGAAGTATTCCAAAGGATAAATATGAGGTTATATGCATAGGCATAACACGAAAGGGACGTTGGCTCTATTTCCCAGGCGACGTGGATGATATTGCCGATGGCACATGGGAGCAGGATACGGACTGCGCTTCCGCTTTCATCTCCCCCGACCCTCTCTACAGAGGCATTATCACCATTGAAAACGGAGAGACTACTATCAGAAGAGTTGATGTGGTTTTCCCGATACTCATGGGTAAGAAAAGCGGTGACGGAACCGTTCAGGGTCTCCTAGACCTCTCTGGCATCCCCTACGTGGGCAGCGGGGTGCTTGCATCGGCTTCATGCATGGATAAATCCCACACCCATATGGTAATGGACGACTACGATATAAAAACTGCCGACTGGCGACTCATCACGCAGCGTGAGATAAACGACCTCGATAATAAATGCAGCGCTATCGCCTCGGAAATGAACTTTCCCCTGATAGTAAAGCCCGCCAACAGTGGCAGCAATTCCGGAACAAGCATCGCAGCAACCCCAGATGAGTTCCTTGCTGCTGTGAAGCTTGCTTTTTCAAGCGACAATAAGGTGGTCGTGGAAAAATACATAAAAGCTCGCAAGCTCGAAGCAGCTGTACTCGGCTATGATATGCCGGTCTGTTCGCCCGTCGGTGAGATACGGAATCCGGACAGGACATACGATCCCACCGATTTCAACGTCAGCACAGGCGACGATCTCACAGTGCCTGCTGATATCCCAAAAGATATCGAAAGGAAGATACAAGAGACCGCAATAGCTGCCTTCAAAGCTCTCGGCTGCCGCGGACTAGCAAGAGTGGACTTCTTCCTCACCGAAGATGGCGAGCTCCTGCTCAACAAGATAGGCACTATGCCTGGGCTTAGGCAAAACAGCGTTTTTTGCCGCCTTATGAAGGAGCTTGACTACTCTCATGATGAGCTGATAGTTGAACTGCTGGAAAAGGCTGTGGACAACGCAGACAGAAATTACTGATAAACAAGGATAAATATGGATATAAGGAGACTGCTTTGGAAAACAATGTTTTGATATCTCTTACGAGTATTCAATGGCAGGACAATGAAAAGAGTGAAACAGAACTTCTGACACAGGCAAACTTCACCCGTAAGAACGGATGGGACATAATTTCCTACGAGGACACCTCCGCCACGGGCTTTGAAGGCTCAGTCACCACCATTAAGGTGGATGACAGCAAAAACGCTTCCATAACCCGTGAGGGTACGGCAAACTCTGTTCTTTCACTGGAAATAGGAAGAAAGCACTTCTGCCAGTATGGCACTCCCTACGGTAATCTGCAAATAGGAGTATACACCCACGCTATAGAGAATACTATCGCAGAAAATGGAAGGCTCTACCTAAAATATACTCTTGACCTGAATTCCTCGTATCTTTCGGATAACGAGATAATAATGACAGTACAGGCTCAGAACTGAGCCTTCATAAGAAAGGATAATAATAATGTCAGACCTTATCAATTCCGCATCGCTCCGACTCCGTGAGATAATCATGGACGCTCTCGGAGTGCTCGTCGCAGAGGAAGAGATCCCAGCTGTTCCCCTGCCGAATTTCAACATTGAGATACCTGCGGATAAATCTCACGGCGACTTCGCCGCAAACACCGCAATGGTCTGCGCAAAAGCTCTTAAAATGCCGCCAAGAAAGATAGCTGAGCTGATTTGCGAAAAGCTCTTCCTCCAGGGCACCATATTCGAAAGAGCCGAAGTCGCAGGACCTGGATTCCTGAACTTCTTCCTCAGCAGGAAGTGGTTCTCTGATGTAGTGCAAAACGTCCTCAGTGAGGGTAAGAACTACGGAAAGACTGACCTCGGCAAGGGAAAAAAAGTGCTTGTTGAGTTCGTTTCAGCAAATCCCACAGGACCTATGCATATAGGTAACGCAAGAGGAGGAGCTATAGGCGACTGTCTCGCAAGTGTCCTCCAGTGGGCAGGCTATCACGCAGAGCGCGAGTTCTACGTAAACGACGCCGGAAATCAGATTGAGAAGTTCGGCAAGTCTCTTGAGCTCAGGTATTTGCAGCTCTGCTCCGTCAATGGACAAGAGCTCATAGCTAGGTACAAAGCCGATAACGAGAAGCTCTGCTCGGAGATATACTCTCAAAGCGGTGAGGGCATGACTTTCGAAATGCCAGAAGATGTTTACCTTGGTACGGATATCATCGAGCACGCAAAGAACTTCTATGATATCAACGGCAGCTCCTTCGAAAGCACATCTGAAGAAGAACGCAGAAAGGCTCTAGTTGATTACGCCCTTCCTATAAATATAGCAGGTCTTGAACGTGACCTGAAAAAGTACCGCATCGTATACGACAACTGGTTCCGTGAGAGCACGGTACACGCAAAGAACGAGACAAAGCTAGTCGTTGACAAGCTCATAGAAGCTGGAAAAGCTTACGAGCAGGATGGTGCGATATGGTTCAAAGCTACGGAGTACGGTCTTGACAAGGACTTCGTATTAAAAAGGAGCAACGGTCTTTACACTTACATCGTACCGGACATCGCTTACCACTATGACAAGCTGGTTACCAGAAACTTCGACAAGGCGATAAACGTCCTCGGAGCTGATCACCACGGCTACGTCCCGAGACTTAAAGCTGCTCTCAATGCTCTCGGCGTTGACGAGACAAAGTTGGATGTAGTACTTATGCAAATGGTAATGCTGGTCCGCAACGGCGAGGTAGTAAAGCTCTCAAAGAGAAGCGGCAAGGCGATAACTCTTGTAACTCTCCTTGATGAGATACCGATTGACGCAGCCCGTTTCTTCTTCAATCTGCGCGAGGCAAACTCTCAGTTCGAGTTTGACCTTGACCTCGCTATTGAGAAGTCCTCACAGAACCCAGTCTACTATGTTCAGTACGCCCACGCAAGGATATGCAGCCTCCTGAAGAACCTCAGTGAAGAGGGCGTTGAGATACCGCAGTCAGCCGACCTTGATCTCCTAGACAATCCCCATGAGATTGAGCTTATCCGCCACCTTGCCTCCCTCCCCGGAGAGATAAACCTTGCGGCTAAGAGCTATGATCCTTCCAAGATCACAAAGTACTCGGTAGATTTGGCTACTCTTTTCCACCGCTTCTACGACGCCTGCAGCGTAAAGAACGCAGAAACAAAGGAGCTCATGGATGCACGTATACTCCTCTGCGTTGCAGTACGCCAGACTCTCAGGAATGCTCTGGAGATACTGAATATCGACCGTCCTGAGAAAATGTAAAAGTTACATTTTGGTTACAAAAGATTTACCCGCTTTGGTAAATCTCAACAAAAATCAACACATTTGCAAGTGACGTTTGTGAGCCTTCGGACGAAAGTTAACAGTTTGTTAACAAATTGAGAGCAAAAATGTGTTACAATTTGTAATATGTTACGGAGATATTATCTCCTCTCAAACGCCTTGAAGGTCCGCTCAAAATAAGATCTTATTAAGAGAAAGGATGTAAATCATGTCCAACAGATTATTTCAGGGTTTAGTTCATCAGATGCGTGATTCCATCGACGCTACCATTGGCGTAGTAGATGAAACCGCAACCATCATTGCCTGCAGCGACCTTTCACGTGTAGGCACGACAAATGAGTTCGTTTCGTTAGATCTCAGCGATTCTCACGACATCTTCATCCGCGACGGCTTCACCTACAAGCCCTTTGGCTCAAGAGTAAAGCCTGACTATGCGGTTTTTGTAGAGGGTGTTGACGACGCAGCTGCAAAGTATGCAAGCATACTCGCTATCGCACTCTCAAATATCAAGCAGTACTACGATGAAAAGTACGACAGAAACAATTTCATCAAGAATGTCATACTTGATAACGTTCTCCCCGGAGATATAGTTATCAAGGCAAGAGAGCTCCACTTCAACGCAGAGATAAGCAGAGCCGTATTCCTTATTAGGATAATCTCCGCTAACGATATCTCCGCTTACGACGTTATACAGAATCTCTTCCCTGACAAGAACAAGGACTTCGTCTTCAATATCACAGAAACAGATATAGTTCTCGTCAAGGAGCTCAAGAGCACTGTTGACTCAAAGGATCTCGAAAAGCTCGCACGCTCTATCGCTGATACTCTCAGTAGCGAGTTCTACACAAGAGTAAACGTAGGTATCGGTACAGCCGTTGTAGGCGTAAAGGATCTTGCTCGCTCCTTCAAGGAAGCTCAGATGGCTCTTGAGGTCGGCAAGGTATTCGATACAGACAAGGTAATAGTAAGCTACGACAACCTCGGAATCGCACGTCTTATCTATCACCTCCCAACAACTCTCTGCGAGACATTCCTCCACGAGGTATTCAAGGTAGGCAGCATCGAGTCTCTCGACCACGAGACGCTCTTCACTATCCAGAAGTTCTTCGAGAATAACCTCAACGTTTCAGAAACATCAAGAAAGCTCTTCGTACACAGAAATACTCTCGTGTACAGACTTGAAAAGATTAAAAAGCTCACAGGTCTTGATCTCCGTGAATTCGATCACGCTATAATTTTCAAGATTGCACTCATGGTAAAGAAGTACCTGTCTGCTAATCCTGTAAAGTTCTGATAAAAGCCGTCACGGCATATATGGAACTTCGGGCGGCTTAGTCCGCCCTTTTCACAGACTAAGGTAGGTGTAACACTTTGGTAGAACTTAAAAACGTATCCGTGACCTACTCCAGCGGCGTTGACGCTCTTAACAACGTCAGCCTGAAGATAAACGACGGTGACTTTGCCTTCGTGGTAGGTTCATCAGGTGCGGGCAAAAGTACCATGATAAAGCTTCTGCTCAAGGAAATAGACGCAACAAGCGGCGTAGTGACCGTAAACGGCTATAATCTCAACAAGCTGAAAAAAAGGAAGATACCTGAATTCCGCCGTACTCTCGGCTTTGTATTCCAGGATTTCCGACTGATTCCGTCAATGACCGTGTATGAGAACATCGCGTTCGTTCTAAGGGTTATTGATGCACCAATCAAGTATATCAGAAAAAGAGTGCCTTATGTTATAAGTCTTGTAGGACTTCATGCAAAGACTAATTCTTACCCGGACGAGCTTTCAGGCGGTGAAAAACAGCGTGTAGCTATTGCAAGAGCACTGGTAAACGACCCCCAGCTCATAATCGCAGACGAGCCTACAGGTAATATCGACCCCGAACTTTCATATGAGATTGTTGAGCTACTCAAGGGCATTAACGATCAAGGTACCACCATACTCATGGTAACTCATGAGCACGACCTCGTTCGCCACTTCGGTGGACGTATAATCAATATCACCGAGGGTGAGATAGTTTTCGACGAGGTGATAACAGGTACGGGCGACGAGCTCCTTGCCGATATGAGCGCGGAGATGCCTGCAGAGACTGTATCGGAAGCCATAAGCGAAGCCGAGCAGACCAGCGGCATAACAGAAAGCGAGGATACAGGCGAAGTCGAAGAGCTCCCAATAGAGGATATGTCCGCCGACGATATAATATCGGCAATAGGCGGTATCCCCGAGCCCGAACAGGCTGAAAAAGAGCTTATGAAGCCAGTTGCGGAGAATATCGATGTAGATATAACTCAGGAACTTCCAAAAATACCGGATGAGGAGACTCCCGAACAGCTCCTCGCCGCACTTTCGAAAAGTACAGAAGGAGGTGCGGAATGAAACTAAGCGGTGTCAAATACCTCGCCGATCAGGGCGTGGAAAATATATGGAAGAATAAGATGATGGCGTTCGCTACCTTCTGCGTACTGCTCATATCTCTCCTGCTCGTCGGAGTAGCAGGTCTCTTTTACATCAACCTCAATTCTATGATAAAAGGTCTCGGAAGTCAGAACGAGGTAGTTGTAATAATGGAGAACGGAACTACCGATGAACAGAATTCTGCAGCAGAGGAAGCCATTAAGGCTATCCCCAACGTAGCAACAATCAAATTCATCTCCAAGGAAGAGGCTCTCGAAAGACAGAAGGCAAGCCTCCCCAATGCAGAAAAGATATTCAGCGAATATATCGGCTCTGACGCAAGCTTTATGCCTGACGGCTTCAGCGTTACCGTCAAAAATACCGACCAAATATCGGATACCACAGCGCAGATAAGCGCTATACAGAATATCCAGAGCGCTTCCGCTTCACCTCAAGTGGCAGAGTTCCTCAGAGAGCTCAGGAAGGTAGTTTCTATCATAGCAGGTGCCGTGATACTGGCTCTTGCAGTAGTGTCAATGATAATAATCTCCAACACCACAAAAGCAAGTGTTTTTGCTCGTCGTGAGGAGATACAGATAATGAAGTACGTCGGCGCAACCAATGCGTTCATACGTATGCCCTTCTTCGTAGAGGGTATGGTAACAGGTTTCTTTGCCGGTGCAGGCGCTTACTTCATAACATGGGCAGTCTACCGCTCGGTATACAATATGCTCACAGAGCAGGGTATGCTCATGAATACTTTTGGCGTAGGCAGTCTTATCCCATTTGATAAAATCAGACTTTACGTTGTACTCGGTTACCTTGTGGCTGGATCCTTTATAGGCGCCATCGGCAGCGTAATAAGCACAAGAAAGCATATCGACGTATAATATGTTATTTCTGTCCGTACAAATTATATGATTCTTTTATGAAAGGAGTGTGCTGCTGGATTTTAGCTTTTGGACTCATTATCCGGCAAGTAGCTTTATTATGAAAAATCTTAGCATTTTCAAGAAGGTCATTTCTTTTGTGACTTGTTCTGCATTATCAATGGCAGTGATGACAGGATCTCCTCTGTTGTCAGGTGAAAGAACGGAAAAAGTCGCTGCGCTCAGTATCGCCGAGCTTCAGGAAAAAATAAACGAAAACAATTCTCAGATTGAGGCGCTTCAGGGACAACTCGACGCTCTTGCAAGCAACAAGGCGGAGCAGGAGCAGTATCAGGCTGTACTTAAGCAGCAGATAGACGTTATAAAGGATAACCTCACTATCCTCGCTAATGAAATTGCAAGCATAAAAGAGGACATCGAGGAAACAAAAAGCAATATCACCTCTCTTGAGGATTCAATAGCAGCACAGGATTTGGAGATTGACAATAAGATTGAGCGCTTCAAGAAGCGTCTCTGCGAAATGTATATCTCCGGAAACGACAACCTCGCCTCTGTAGTAGTCGGTACTTCCAGCTTCTATGATATGATATCAAGAGTTGAAATGGTAAACCGTATCGCTTCCTACGACGAGCAGCTAATAAACGACATTCTTGCCGATATTGACAAAATGGAAGAGGACAAAGCATCTCTTCAGACCGAAAAGCTCACTCAGGAAATGAAGGAAAAGGAGCTTGAAGCCAAAGAAGCCGATAAAAAGGCTGAATATGAAATCTTCAATGAAAAGTCACTTCAGACTCAGGAGATCATCGATAGACTTGCTCTAGAGGAACAGATGCTAGCAGGTGATATCAGCAAATACGAGCAGGATAAAGCCGACTTTGAACAGCAGATACAGGATATAATCGCAGAGCAGCAACGCCGCGAGGCTGAGGAGGCAGCAAGACTTGCCGCACAACAGGCTGCTTCACAGAACTATACTCCTTCCTACAGCTCTCAGCCCTCATATATACCTACTCCCGGTGCTTCTGGATTTGCATGGCCGGCACCCGGTTACTACCTTATAACCAGCGGCTATGGCGAAAGATGGGGAAGCTTCCACGGCGGAATTGATATCGGCGACGCCGGTATCCACGGAGGATGCGCATGTGCTTCACGCGCCGGTACGGTCATATACGTATATAACGGTTGCACACATGATTATGCTAAGAGCGGTAGCTGCGGCTGCGGAGGTGGCTACGGCAACTATGTTATCATATCCCACGACGAGACCTACTCCACTGTTTACGGTCACCTTGCAAGTGCTGCTGTTTCTCAGGGACAGTACGTGAACCAGGGTGATGTTATCGGCTACATCGGCTCTACAGGCTGGTCAACAGGCGATCATCTCCACTTTGAGATACGTGTTAACGGAGTAAGAGTCAACCCGTCCAATTATGTATAAATCTGTCAAACAATAAAATACCATAAAATAAGGGCAGTTCGCGCAACTGCCCGAATTTTTGTTAGAAAGCGATGATAATATGAATAAGAAGATCAGTCTCGGACTAGCTCTGAGTCTTATTGCTATAGCTTCCGCGGTCACGTTTATACTGACCTCATTTTTCTCGCTACAAAGCTTCAACAAGACCGTAGTAGACGTAAGCGAAAAGGGAAAGAAATACAACTCCCTCCAGACTCTCGACTCTTACGTTCGTGAGCACTACCTCGGTGATATCGACGAAAACGAGATCAACGACGGTATCCTTAAGGGCTATATCTCTGGACTTGGTGACAAGTATTCCAAATATCTATCAGAAGAGGAATATCTTACCGAGCAGAACGAGGGTGCAGGACAACTCATAGGTCTCGGACTTACCCTTATGGAGGACGAGAGCGGATATATCCGCATTGCAGGAATGATACAAGATTCCCCAGTCGCAGAGGCAGGTCTCAGGGAAGGAGATATCATAACCCTTATAGATGGCATCAGCGTGCTCTCCGTGGGTTTTGACGAGTCCGTTGAGGCAATGCGCGGTACTGAGGGCTCTGAGATAAGACTTACTGTACGCCGCGGCGGCGTAGACAAGGATTATACCTTCACACGCCGCTCCATAGAAGAGATAAGCGTAACGGGAGAAATGATAAGCGAATATGTGGGATATATAAAGGTAACTGGCTTTAAGAAGAATACTCCTCAGCAGTTTATGAACGCTCTCGAAAGACTAACCTCAAACGGCGTCCGTGCGCTGATATTCGACGTCCGCGACAATGGCGGCGGAATAGTTCCATCGCTGTCTGAGTGTCTCGACCCCCTTCTGCCCGAGGGCGTTATCGCCACGGCAGAGTATAAGGACGGTCATAGCGAGACTATCGTATATTCTGACGACACTATGCTCGATATACCAATGGTAGTGCTTGTAAATAAGAATACCGCCAGCGCAGCAGAGCTGTTTGCCGCTTCACTGAGAGACTTTGCCGGAGCCTATCTCATAGGCGAAAAGACTTATGGCAAGGGCGTTATGCAGGAGACCACTGAATTCAACAAGAACGGCGCTGTAGTCCTCACAGTCGCAAGGTACAAGACCTCTCTTTCCGACTGCTATGACGGTGTGGGCATAGCTCCCGACCTTACCTTGGCAAACGAGAACCCGGAAAATGACGACCAGAAGAACAAAGCCGTTGATATAGCATACAGCCTTATACAATAAGATACGGCGTCCACGTCGTCCCGTTAATACGGAATTATTATACGCCCTTAAAAACTACAAAAACCTCAGCATTTCACTCTGCTGAGGCTTTTTTATGAAAACCATGAGAACGTTTTCTTCTTCCATCCTATCTTGAACGATTAAAAACATGAAAATATATTACATGGTGAAAAAAGCAAGAAAATAGGATACGTATTATGGCAACGAACAGAGAATTAATAATGCTATGGAGAGATACCTACATCGCCTACTTTGTTTTATCGTTATATCATTTACACTGAGAAAGCGCCACTACAGTATGTCATTTATGATCTATTAGTACGGCTCGGGCGAAAAATATTCTCTACTACAAAGTTGTATCGATATTTTCATATCATCCGCTTAGACAGACACAATAATTCCGAATGACAAATTAAACCAGCCCCACAACACTCTAAAATGGCAGACTAGCAACGATAGTCCCTTAGTGTAAAATTTATGTGGGCATGACGGAAAGGGTAAGCGGTTTATGCCGCGAAAGCCGGTTGACAACGAGGAGGCGATGAGATAGGCTGGATGCCAGGCAGCACCATTTAATTTAAAGGGGGGCTGCCTCGGCTGACA
>JAGCWY010000155.1 GCA_017961625.1 Ruminococcus sp.
AAACAGGGTGTAAGGGGGGTTAATTGGTAGTATAATTTTTTCAAAATATAACTACCAGTAATATCACCTGTTCCTGCCCGATTGGTTCAACCAATTGAGCAGCACCCGGCTCAAAAATTGGTTCAACAACTTAATGGTCATATGAACTTATCATAAAATGAGCAGCAACACAAAATTGGTAAACCAATTGAGCAGCAAAATTTGTCAACCAATTGAGCAGCAACACCAAGATCTACCCAAGATCACAATATAACTGGTAGTAATATAATAACATAAATATACATATGCACAAAAATCTCATATTAGAAGACTATAATCTGTTGAAAATGCTGTTGAAATATGATATAATTAAATCTCAAAGAGAAACCAAGACCAAAACCAAAACCGAAAAAGGAGAAGTGATCATCATGACCATTATCAGAACCGACAAGTATAACTACATAGTCAAGACCAGAATCGGCTATGAGTTTTCGATCATCAAGAGGGACTTCAGCAATTACTGGTATGTCAGCAATGAAGATATGAAAATTGGCAGATGCTGCGAAGATCTGTCAGAAGCATTTGACTACATAGAATATATCACGCTCATATAGCTCCGTTAAAATGGCTTCCTGAAGCATTTGTGCCTTAACAGGTGCTATCACAGCAGCCCTGAGCTGTATCCCCTTTTTAACACTTCTTATTAAGAGGCCTCAGCATCTGAGCCTTATCAGATGCTCATAAGCCTGCACTATGGTTTGATGCAGGGTAGTACAGAGCTATCACCTTCTGCCGTTCTGAAGCACTGACGGTTATCAGTGCTATCACAAACAGCTGCAGAGTCTCCCTGCAATGTGAGACTAATATCGATACCTGCAGCTGCATATATGTCAATTCTTAATGTTTCGGGTGAGTGTAATTATAAAGATCAGCATGGATAGCTCTCAGAGCACTCAGAATGCAAAATAACAGCCATTAGTGATACATAGTATAATTACACTAAAGCAAAACCAAACACGAGAAAGAGACCAATTCTGAAAGAAAGCAGGAAACAATCATGAACACAAAAGAGAAGCCAAGCACATCATTTTCAATTGATGAACTTCAGGAGCTTGCAGAAGCAGATACTGCAGTAACTGTAACAGAAGAAGAGCTTGCTGGTGAAGAGGCTGCAGAAGTAGTCTCAGCAGATCACAGGCAGCTCAAAGCTTTAGCAAAAGTCAATACAACATTTGACATGTCGGCTGACATTGATCACAGGATCTTTGAGACATTTCCCCTGAATGAATCATCAATGATAAGATTCAGTGCAACATGTGATGAAGTAAGACTGTTCAATGCTATCAACAGCAACAGTGAAGCAGTAGCTGATCATCTTGGCGAAGATCTGAAGGTAATTGACATTGTAGTTACAACAGCACAGGTAAGCACTGACTTCAATGATGACTTCGCAGAGAAGGAAGATAAACCATGTGTGCATTTCTTCTGTGAAAACGGTACACATTACGCTTCAGTGTCTAACGGTATTATCAAGTCTACTGAGAATCTTCTGCTCTGCCGTATAATACCTTCACCTGAATCACCAATTGTGATACGTTGCAAAGAGATCAAGACCAAAAAAGGAACAGCTCATACATTTGATCTTATATCACGCTGAAGATATAAGATGTCAACCTAAATCAATCTCCTAATCTACATTAACCAAGATCACGTTATTTGATAATACAGCCTGCATCAAATGCAGGCTGAACTTTTAAAGAAAGCGGTGTATAGATGAATATTGATATCACAAATGGTAAAAAGCAACATTTTGACAATATAGAAGATGTATTTCAGACATTCTTTTCAATTGCAATAGCAGCATATAATGTTGCCTCAAATTCTGACGACGGAGTATTAACTATGCTGGGAACAACAGATGATAGAGGCAGAATGCGTATCAGAATAGACTTTCTGAAGGAAGGTGAAACAATGAGTGATAGCTGGAATGATTTATTTAATAGACAGTTCAAAATGGCTGAAAGTGCTGGGAACATGCACTTAGATATAAAGACAAGCTTGAAGAGCTTGAAAAATACATAGAGTTGTTAGCTGAAGAAGGCAGTAAGCTTCTAACTTATGGTGAATACATTGAACTTCTGAAGCTTCAGCTGGAAGTTCAGAAAGAGATATATAGAATGGAGTGTATATAAATGATCAAGTACTTCTGTGACAGGTGTCAGAATGAGCTGACACAATATGATTATGATCACGCTGCACAAGTGACTATAACAGATCCTGATGATGCGCACAGTCTTACAATATATCATCTGTGCAGCAACTGTGAGTTCGCTGTCAGACATTTTATAAAAGAGAATTATAAGGCAGGTGAAAAAACATGATCTTCAACAATTATGAGGCCTTCTGTGACAGGATCAACAAGATCACTGAAGATGAATGGGAAAACCTTTATATAATCATGAGAAGCGGCTATAGCATGAATGATATACTTGAATCAAGCTATAGCTTAGAGCTGCTTGAATGTGAATGTGGTGAATTTGTATGGCTTAACGATTGGTATGAAGGACAGAATTTTATTGAGATATACGACTACTATAAAGAAAGTGAAGTACTGCATAAGCTGCTGCACCTTCAGCACCGAAAAGGACTTGAAGACTATATAGAATAATAAGTAAAGGGGATATGCACCATGAACATAGATAACATACTAAGAACAGCCAATAAGTATATGAAGGATATTTTTGACACATTCGGTGGAAGCTCAAAGGAATATATGAACGCACTGAAGCAGGTAAAGGAGAATCTGCCTGAATCAGTGCTTGAAGATACAGCAAGAAAAGGGCTTCACTATGAGGGTGCAGCTCCTGATGAACCACTGCAGTTTTCAAGAGGCAAAGCAAGTAAAGCAGAACTGGAAGCATTCAAGTCAGACCTGCAGGAGCTGCGAAAAGAGCAGAAAGAAGCAGGTACAGCAAGAAAGCAGTCAGAGAAATATTATGAAGATGCTGAGGCAAGAGGAATTGACAAAGAAGACATAGATATCAAAGAAGAAGCTGAAAAGCTCTTTGAATTTGATAATTCCACCAATGACTGGTATGATGCTATAATGAGCAATGAAAATATCTCTGATGATGAAAAAGAAGAGATAAGAGACCTGTATTCAGATCTTTTCGAAAACTATGAAGATGCTTCATTCAGAGACAGGCTTGAAGAAGCCTGCAGAGATATACTGAGAGAAGCCGATATTCGTGAAGCGTCAGGCGGACTGCCTGAAGCTTCTGAAGATGACTTCGGCTTCTCTATAGATGAGGACGATCTGCTATGAATGATACACTGCTTACAACAGATAATATACCGTTCGTATGTTATCAGATGCTGAAAGATGTACAGCTATGCAGCAACAGAGAACGTCAGAGCAGCAGCAGTGAGATGTACCTTCGCTGCGGTGGCGGATATGATACTGAGTCAACCACAATTACAAACTCTGAAGGAAAGCCATTATACGCTTTTGTATATCACATTCAGATCATGATAAATAATATCTATGTATACTGCAGAGATATAGAACTTATCGTACCTTTTTTCAACGAGCTTATAAAGCAGATAAAGAAGCGTAAGACTAAGAAAAAGCAGCCTAAACTAATAATATGGGTAGCTAATTTAGCACATGAATATGCATTCTTCAAACGTCAGATAGAAGCTGTAGGCATTACGGATCTCTTTGCCAAGACGGAGAGAACGCCACTTAAAATAGAATTAGGCGGCTGTATCGAACTGAGGGAATGCATCGGACTTTTTGGCAGCAGTCTCGAAGACATTGCAAAGAAGAATACAATTACTCAGAAGCTGAAGGGTGATCTTGACTACAGCCTTATAAGAACGCCAAAGACGCCTGTTAAAAGAATACCTGCAGAAGGCAGAGTACATTCTGAATATGACTATATGAGAAACGATGTAAAAATATTAGATGAGCTTTCAGAAGTTGCTTTCAGGCAGTTTACGGATAATAAGCTGAAGATCCCGATGACAGCTACAGGAATATTAAGGCAGAAATGCAAGAACAGCATCAATAAGCTGCCCTGTGAATATTATGATAATCTGCTCTTAATGCCTGAGACAGAAGCTGAGTATACGCTGCAGCGTAAATATATGTATTGTGGAGGACTGTCAGGAACGTCCCCTATATATGCAGGTAAACTGATAAAAGGCAGCAAGTGCGCTGATATTGTTTCAGACTATCCTGCTCAGATCAATCACCATAAATTTCCTGCAGGAGAATTAAAAGAGACTAAGCCTGAGAACATAATGAAGGTAAAAAACAAATTTCATATAGTTCTGTTCGTCTGCGATATATACGCAAAAACAAAGCATGCTGTACTTTCAAAGCATAAGATAGTAAATTCAGGCAGCATCAGAGATGCAATAGTTATCAATGGAAAAATATGGACTGCAAAGAATTGTCTTTTAATGCTCAATAATACTGATATCACAGGACTGAAAAAGCTTTATACATTCAAAAATATTCGTATTCTGAAGCTATGGTATTTCACTGAAAAGAAATTCGCTCCGAGATTCCTGCGTAAATGCATGAATGATGACTATTTACAAAAGGTACAGCTGAAGGAAGATATCAATAAGCTGAAGGCAGAACTGAAAAAGAAGCCTGATGCTGAAAAGGAAAAGAAGCTTTCAGAGCTGAAAAAAATGTACAGTATAATCAAGTCGTACGTGAACAGCTACTACGGAATGACAGCCACCAGAATCTATGACTGTATTTATAAATGGAATGAAAAAGAGCATGATATCAAGCAGGCAGCATCAGAGCTTTCATATGAAGAGAGGAAAAGGAAAATGTGGCTGTCTCCGTATATTGCTTACTGGACGACAAGCTACGCAAGAGGAATATTGTATCATTATATTGCAAAATATCCTGAGCTTATCCTGCAGTATGATACTGACAGCTTATACTATATCACAGAGCCTTCGCAGGTAAGGCTTGACAAGTCACGCTGCTGCACTGCTGCAGAGCTTATAGCAGCATTTGAAGCAGATCTCAGAGAATATAACAAGATGATATATCAGAAGAATATCAGAATATTCAAAGGTGATACTCATTTTACAGATCTTGGCAGCTGGGAGATAGATGATGAAAGCAGTACAGGCTTCAAGGGATTAGGTGCCAAGAGATATCTTGTGAGACATGCTGCAGGAGATCTGAAGCCCACTGTTGCAGGAATGGTAACAAGCTCATTTCTTAAATATGTAGGATATGATGACGATAAAAAGACCTGTGAAAAAGATCCTTTTGAGATCTTCAGCTCTGATCTGAAGCTTGACAGAATACGCTCTGACAAGAAAGCAAGCAGATACAATGACAAAGAGCTGCAGCCTGTAAAGATAACTGACTATGAAGGCAATACAAGCATTGTACCTATAGGTACATATCATGCTATCTTTGATATCTCGTTTGATATCAAGACAGCAGACCTGTATATGAAGGTAGTACAGCTGTATCAGGAAGAATCTGCACTGCCTTATGATGCAAGGACTGCAGAGCCTCTTGTGAAAAAATTCAAAGCACTGGAAGCTGAAAGAAGGAAGAGGTTGAAATGAATAAATGCATATCTATGAAAAAAGGAAAATGCAGCATATACGGTACTGACTGCATATACTGGAGAGACTGTGCAGACTATAAGGAAAAAGAAAATGAAGAGCCAAGACACTACAGTGCAGAGCCTATACTTGAATATGCTGAAAAGATCGGCTGCCCTGTTGTTGGTATAGCAGGCGGTAAAGGTAATGGAAAGACCTATGATATAATCAGAAAATATCTGAAGGTAAGATGTGAAGACGGCAGGCTTCTCCGATATCTGAGAAGGTACAGGGAGAGCATTTCACCTAAGGCAATACAGAGTTTGTGCAAACCGCAAAGGCAGAATCTCATAAACTATACTGGTGGAGAATATAACGACTTTCAGTACTATCAGAACAGATTCTTCATGGTAAACAGGAATGAAGACGGTACTATAAAAAATAAAGATCAGGAGCCGTTTATAGTCTGCTCTGCTCTGAATTCAGTTGAAGGATTCACAGGAGCCGATGAAGGTTTATGCTCTGCGATCTTCTACGACGAAATGCTTAGTCGTGAGAAAGAGTTATTTGATGAATTCTATCTCACGATGATCTTTCACAATAACTGCACACGTAACAGAACTATATATTCACCTTTGATACTTGTAGGAAATACAGTGACAAGAAACAGTAGTCTTGTAAAGAACTTTGGTGTTGATCTGTACAGTCTTAAAAAAGGTGAGATCACTGTTGTAAAGAATAATAAGAAAGAGCCTACTATCGTCTTTGAATTCTGTACTGACGCTCCTGTCATGAAGGAAGCAGCTGATACATATTACAGCAGATTCGAGAATGACCGTATCAAAATGATATATAAAGGTGACTGGACTGTATCAAATTATCCAATGCTGCCAAAGCAGGAGATAGACAACGCTTTTCTTATAGCATCTATCAAGATAATAGCTCCGTCAAACAGTGCGCTGCTCTTTTCATTCATGCGTACCGGTGATAATCTCTTTGGATATGTCTGCAGGTTCGAAGACGACGATACACCGCACCTGTGCACTATGATAAACAAGACATACATATTCAAGAAGCCGAATTATATCAATTATCTGCCTAACAGGGGAATTTTCAAGGCCTTCAGCCGATTGATATACACTAAGAATGTATATTTTGACAGTATGGAAACCGGTGAATACTTCAGGGACTTTCTGAAGAATCTGACTGGAGCTTCACAGCTTGTGTCCGTATATAAATAAAAGAAGACGCTGCCATAAAGCAGCGTCTTTTTCTTATAATATTATACCTTCAGCTATTGCAGATCTGAGCATATCAAGCTCTGAAGCTGTTGCAGCGTATCCGCTGGAACCGGTGACCATACCGTTAAGATCTGGATTGATACCTACGACCAGACCGGAATCCATACTGCCAATGCTGCCTTCAATGCAGCATGCAAAGCCTGTAGTATGACCGTATCTTGCAAGCTGCAGATCATTCCATTCAGGCGGCTGTCCTGTTCTTATGACATCACCAGACGGATAATATATTATCAGCCTGCACTGCAGATCTATTGCCCAGCCACCAACAGCTGAGGCAGATCCTATAATATGTATAGGAGCGTTCTGATGTGTCAGATCATATTCAGCCCGCTGCTCTTCATTTCGTGCTTCCTGATATCCATATATCATCTTCATAGGATCTTTCAATGCACGTATTACACCGCCTGCAGAGACGTTTCCAAGAGATGCTGACTGCACTTCCAGAGTTTTATTTGATTTGTTCGCTATGGCATTATTGAGTTGAGAGGCTACTGTTGCAGATTGAATACCAGTAACAGGAATATCTATAGCGATATTGCCGTTAACTGTTTCAATGACAAGATCGTCTGACATAATGAAGCCTGTGCACGTGCCTGTAGTAAAGTCTACTACAAGCTGTACATTCAGCTGTCTTCCTATAATATCAGCAGGATTGAGCTGCATAGTACCGCAGAAGGGTACATACAGCTCCATTTTTGTGTATGGGTTATAGTCAAGAAAGCTGTCTCCGAACTTGGGATTGATAACGCTGCCAGTGAACAGATAAAAGTATGCTGTTCGCTCCATAGGCTTGCAGGCTATACCTGTATCAGTTTTACCGAGCTTTACTGTATCAGTACCTACAGCAGGTATAGTCATTGGATAGCGCTGCAGACTGATAATGCAATCTATAGGGTTATTTGTCAGGAACTGATCTATAGTTTTTTGAATGAAGTCAGTATAATCACTGCCGCTGCCTGACAGAGCTTCGGATATAGACCAAAGAGCAGAGCCGAGCTGCATGACTTCACTGCCTTTGAGGACATAACGCCTTGTCATAGTTGCTAGATCACCTATGGTATTGAATACCGTCTGAGTATTATATTCATTCTGAGGTATAGGTGGTTTACCCGGAATATATGGTGATCGTGTTGTATCCTTCCACTCAAAAGCCGGATTTGTAACATTGTAAGCACCTCTTGTATATCTTCCGTCAGTATATCCCTGCTCCGATATTATAGGCAAGCACATATTCGGATCAGTCCACCTTGTTTCATCTTGCCCCGTACTTGCTAAACTATATGTACCGTCCGCAAAGTATAAACCATAGTAAGCACAGCATGACATCAGATATTCATATGTACTTCCTGCATTTCCGTCAAGTTCGATCCATAACACTTTATTCGTGCTGGATTTTCTGACAATGTTTGGTGCAGTACGGACGCCCATATATAACGGAGATGCTAACGTATCTGATGATACGGGTATTGTGGTTACGTCGGGGTGACCTAAGCCAACATAGCCAAATAATGGAAAATAACCCATTGTAACATCATAATTGGTTGCAAATCTATAATCATAACGTGAGACATCATTGGTATGTAGTTCGTTAACTATTGACACGCTGGTTGTGTGATTTCCTCTGTTATAAGTTGAACCGCTTGACTTAGCGTTACTATATCCACCGGTTTTACCTATTCGTGTATAGGGTATAGCCCATGAACCAAGTATAGGGTGTGTTTCGCGCCATGTATCTGTGTGGTCTGCATAGTAACTGTGCAGTGTGGCTTTGCTTAATGTCGGATTGACAGAACCACCGTCAACAGGTGAATTTGTGAGGTATGCGACATATATAACTAAATAAATTGTGCGTAAACCCCATGAACGATATGGCGACAGTCGCAAATTACGATTTATTTTTTTCTGATTTGCTGATGATGTCAAATCACCGCCTGTAATAGCATCAGGCGACCAGTTTATATAACGATTGAAAATTCCGAGTTCTGGTGTTTCATAAGTTGATGACCATACAGTACCCGTCGTAGTTCCCATTGACGGAGTTGCTATACTCTTATCCATAAAACTATCAACAAGCATATATGTTGTTTTGTTGTCCCTTGGATCAGTATAGATCCACGGATCGCCTGTATACCACTGGTCATACTTCCACGCTGATATATCTGACAACGATCCACCCTCAAAACCAACATAGCATATTGATTTATCTATTTCGGTATTGAGTTCCATTAAGTCATTCTGGACGAACTGAAAAAGTGAACACGGATAGTCAGTGTCCGCAACATCAGGCACTTTGTTTGATATAAAAGGTGGAAAATCCTCATAGTCGGTATCTGTCTTTTCGGTAACACCTGAGCGACAGTTGATAGTTCCTGTACCAATTTCCCAGAATGATTCACCCCATATTTCTTCATTCACATTCATGCTGAAGGTTCACCCCCTACTACTGTGAGCAGATAGCTGTATTCGGCATTAGTGTCAAAGCTCTGTGAAGTCTCAGGCAGCACTATACTTGTAACTATCTTGGACGTTGGATTGACAGGAAGCTTGCTGTCTATGATCTTAGTAGGCTGTGCTATACTCTCAGCTCTTATGATAGTACACTCTGTTGCTCTGAGAGCAGCAGAGAAGCTCTGACGCACATCTACTTCGCAGATCAGCTCCAGTCTCTGAGCAGTATTGATACGATTAGTGTTGATATAGTAATATCGATCATAAGTATCACAGTAAAGATAATTAGCTGTCATATATGTTGCATCTACTGCAATTTCAAATACAGGTGTCAGAAGATCAATTCTGTCAGTATTCTGTATAGTAATACCTGTTTCACCTGTGAGAGCTGTTGCACCTGTCAACTTGTCAATCTTCCTGTTGTCTGCAGCTGTTCTGTATAGATATATTTTCATATGCATTCACCGCCTGTATAGAATGTATACGTGTTTATAAATTCTGAAATGTATTCATGCAGCAGTGATCTCTTGTATAGGTCAATTGTCTTTTTGATATTATCTGCAGGCGAGCTGTGCACGTTTCCTTCTTTGGTCAGATTCAGACTATGGATATAGTCAGCTGTATATGTTGTGTCTCCTTGTGTCATTGTGGTTGTATTATGTGTTACAGTTGCTGTTTTCTTATTGAGTTCTTCATTAGTTGCAAGTACTCTGGTTGTTGTGCTTCCAGTGTCTACTCTCTTTGATTCTAATCTGTCAGCTGTGCTGTCATAAGTTGTTGTGTAATTGGTAAATGTTGGCGAATTACCTTCTGTTGCTCCTTCTGTTGTTGTATAGTCATACTTGTTTTTTGTAGTAGTTGTTGTGTCACCGTCATTCTTCAGCTTGATCTCTGTCTCTCTGAGTTTATAATCTGATGAAGGATCAAATTCTGTATAAAAAGCGTCCATAGCTTTCAGTATATCGTGATATCGGTATTTGAGCCATTGCTGATATTTATAGAATATGAAGTAGTGTTTTTTCGCTGTCTCAGAATCTCCGTATACATAAGTATATCTGAGCAGATATTCAAGAAGTATTGAATATACGATATCTCCGTCACATACATCTGATATTGCAAGTTCTGCTATCTCAGATTCACTCATTGGAAGTATCAGATCCTTCAGCTGCATCAGCTTCATCTGTACTGTCATTTTCTTCAGCTCCTTCCATTATTTCTATAGTTTCAGCTTCTGTTCTGTCAGCTTCGGCTTCCAGCTGATCAGCTTCTGCTTCGAGCTTCTCAGCTTCTGCTTCGAGCTTCTCAGCTTCAGCTTCAAATTTATCTGCCTGTGATGTCTTCTGAGACGCTTCAGATTCAATTCTATGAGCTTCTGCAAGATTCATAGTATATTCTATACGGCTTCTGTCAAGCTGCTTCTGAAGCACGTCAGAAGGTTTATATGCGAAGTCAAATTCTGTACCGTCAAAATCTTTCATGAATGCAGCTGCTCTTTCGAATCCTTCACGCCTGCATTTTATTTCGTCTTCGATCATAAATGTACTCAAAGCGTCCATATCATGAAGCTCTTCCTGCAGATTCTGACTGTTTTTAGCAGTAGATGTAAAGGGTAAACCTCTCAGTGTTGCAAATCTTCTTAGTATCTGCTCTGAGTGTTGATCAAAGAAATGAAGCTTGTTAACTGCAGTTTCATCTGTTAATCGCAGAACATTGTCGTCAAGTGTCTTGTGTCCTTCCTGCAGAAGTGAAAGCTCTTCTGAGATAACATTGATGTCTTCACCTTCGAGAATACGCTTCATGAGATTCTCATACTTTACAATATCATTATCATTGTTAACTCTTGGAATTGGCGTCATTCTAGACCATTTTGTTAACTTCGAGGCGGATATTGCAGTTTCGGTCAGATCTTCAGCATATTTGCAGAAAAGAAAATTAGGATATAGTGAGCTGTTATTGAAGATAAGTATGCAGTCTTTATCTACTTCTAATTCAAGACTATAGTCAGAGCCTGCTGTTGTTATCTTCTTGGAGATCAGCATATTATTGATAGTATCTGCAGGTCTTGCAGGGGTGCAGCACCACTTACCATAATTGACAGATCCTGCAGATGTGCATTTATAGAATGCTGCAATGCCTGTACCGATAGCCAGCTCATAAAAGTATCTGTTATAGTCTGGGGTTTTGTACTCATGCTCAGATGCAGCGATTAAAGTCAGCATATTCATATACATATCCTGTATATCACGTTTTCTTATCTTGCAGGTACCTGTTAAATACTGATACATACCGCTTTTATACAGATTCGGTATTTTCATTATATCACCTTCCATTAACAGAAAAGCCTGCATCAGATGCAGGCTTATTCTGTTGTGTATAGATTATTCAGTTTTTAGTAGATTTTGTGGTTTTCGCTTCAGAAGCATTGACTGTTACATCAATTGTATCGCTTGCGGTTGTACCGTCTGAGCCTGTTACTGTTGCTGTTACTTTTGCTGTACCTGCAGTAACTGCTGTTAATACACCTGTTGAAGCGTCTATTGTAGCATATGTGTTGTTAGCTGTTGACCAGACGATTGTTGCATCAGGTGGAAGTGTTACGGCTGTCATCTGCAGTGTATCTCCACCTACTGTGATCTCTGGACCTTCATTAGTGATCTTAACTGCAGGTTTTGTACCAATAACAAAAATTACTGCATTTTCGTCTGGATCGCAGAAGTATCCACCGTCGAACTGGTGTGTGGTGTTGTACCAGTGATCCATAGGGTTATAAACTATACCGGATTCAAGCTCTTTAGCATTGACAACTGTTGCCTGCTTGGAGAATATAACACCAACAATATTAGACTGCCTTACTACAAGTCTTGTATCTTCACCTACAGAAGGCGCTTTTCCTTCAGAAGGTGGAATAGCATTGACTGTCGATCTTGTGAGATAGTTACTTGTGTTTCTGTTCTGTCCTACGCCCTGCCAGTATGCTATAGTCTTGTAGCCGGTCAGCTTTACATATTCATCATTGAATGAACTTCTGTATACGTAGCTTTCAATCGCTCTTGCAAAGTCTGAGAGCAGATAGAATCTTCTGTCAGATTCCTTCGCCTGTGATACATAGCCTGCATTATTATAAAGGGCTGTTGGTTCGATCATGATATCACTGATAGTTCTGACATATGTGTTTGCGAAAAGCAGGAAGTCTTCACTTGTCTTCCAGTTTGTAGTTGTGACGGAGCTGTCACCGGTTTCAGCAATATATTCAGCGAGAAGATCTATGATATTATTACCGTCTTTGAGCTTCTCTGCGATCAGAGCTGTTACTGCCTTATGAGAAAGAAGATTAATAGCAAGTCTTCTCTTAGCGATAACTCTCTGCTCAACTCTGCCTATAAAGCTTAGCATGCCTGATCTGCTGTCAAAAGCAGACTTCAGCTGCTTCTCAGAGATAGTATAGGGCTTGGTTCTGAAGGTATTTGTTACATTGAAGTATTTTGCATCAGCATCAATAGCATGATAGCCATACATGTCTTCATGTGTGCTGCCTCCGTCTTCCTCGAAGTTCCATGCTTCATTTTCTTCAAATTCAGGTGCTTCCACTCTGATCTTTTCAAGAATACTTCCATATTCAGCATCTGTAGCGTAGATGTCAAAACCGCCTGAAGTAATATCCCCGTCTTGGTATATGGTCTGGCCTACCTTGTCAATGACACGCTTCAGAGCAAGATTCAGAGCTTCAGATCCTATAGGTGTGTCAGCAAGTATCTTTCTTCCTACTGATACAACATTGCTTAGATCATCTTTGAAGAGTTCAACACCAGCGTCTGCACCTGCATCTGCATTCTCTGCTGTTAAAGTTCCTGTTGCTTCAGGGTAGAAGCCGGCATTCAGTGCGTCTGCTATCTGATTAATTAACATGAAAATCACGCTTCCTTTCATCTGTTGCAAAAGCAACAGTTATTCTGATTATATTATACTTTACAGATTGTAAAATGTCAATAGGTTTAGGTGAAATTGGTGCAACAAGTTTATGGTCAGGTGAACCTTAAGTTGTTGAACCAATTTTGCTGCTGGATTGGTTGACCAATTTAGGTGTTGCTGCTCAATTGGTTGAACCAATTTTACTGCTCATTTGGTGTTATACTGGTAGTTATATTTTGAAAAAATTATACTACCAATTAACCCCCCTTACACCCTGTTT
>JAGCWY010000015.1 GCA_017961625.1 Ruminococcus sp.
AAAATATTTTGATAGTACGTAAAATTAGTACGTTTTCTCAAAAATCTCAGACGACGTACCTGCGTGATAAACGCCGATTATTCGAAGAAACGGAGCCTTTGAGGGGCTCCGTTTCTATTTTACAAGTGGCAAACTCGGGTTTTATCACATTTTGTTGTTTTTGTCAATAGTACAGCGCTATATTATTTGAGCTGTAAAATAATGGAAGGACGCCCTGCAATACAGGACAGGAGCGCCCCTCAGTTATCGTTATGCTTTTTGCGAAGCTCAGAGATTATCAGGATTTCTCGCGTTGCAGTGAGGGCAATATTTCAGCCTTGAAGAAAACCTGTTTCCGCAGAACTCGCACATTATCTCCCCTGCCTGACTGCCGCCGTAGGAACTGCTGTTTCCTGTACCGGAAATAAGATCCGGCATCTCGTACTGACTGCCGCTGTAGGTATTGCCCGTCAGATCAGTTTTCGTACCCGTCTGCAAATAAGGAGATGTACCGTTGTGCCCCGTTTTCGTTCCCGTATATGAACCGTTACCTGACGTTGAAAGGCCGAAGGTATCAGTTTCTTCAGGCGCAGGCTCTGCGCCTCTGTACTTGAAAGTTCCCCAGAAGACCATAATGAACATGTGAAATAATACAAATGCCAGAGAGCACAATAAGCCTCCCATCTCACTCCAGTTTATCTTTTTCTGATAGTTTGCTGTAATATCATCGAATGAAGCTATGAGCTGAGCCCCCACATCCTTGTCATTGCTTTCCAGCCTGCTGTGAAAATCGCTGTTGAATCTCGCCGCTACAGCGCTGTTGATGATATTGTCAGTATCGTCCCCTTGCATACCCTCCCAGTACCAGTCTTTATATGAACCTGACGGATATTTTTCCTCAGCATAGACAATCAGCCAGTGCATTTCATCGTCAAATTCCCTGAGATACCTGCTATAGGCATAGTTCTCAAGGCTGCCAGAGCTAACCCAATCATCATTGTATATCGTCACCACCGACGGAGTTACCCCAGTCTTTTTCATAAAGCGTTCCAGCGAATCATACAGAGCCTGCTCATTACTGATAACATCGGCTTCGTCGCTGATAACAATATTATGGTTATAATTCTTTTTAGCTATCGGGATTCTTTTTGCTACCGCAGGCACCATGGTAAATAGAAACGGCAGATAGATTAATATCAAAAGCAGCCTTGTCCATTGAATACCGGGCTTGAACCTCTTGTCGGCATAAAAATACTTTGGCACCCCTCTTCTATAGTAAACATAACGTGTCGATCCCGGAAAATATCCGTGACTTATTGTTGACCCCCTTGAGCTGCCTCCGTGAGAACCTCCGTGTGAGCCGCCCCCGTGAGAGCCGCCTCCGTGAGAGCCGCCTCCTGATGAATGTGGCATGTTCATTCCCCCTATATCAATATATTATCATTATTTTATATCATTTGTACACCTTTGTCAATACTGTAAAGAAAAAACTATTTCTTTATGGTATACATCAAAAACCATATTTGGTGCTATTTTTCACAAAAAAATATTGACAAATCTTATGTTTCAAGTTAAAATAATGATATAGGACTGTTGTCTGCGCAAAGTTGCCGCAGATTAATAGCTCTTCCATACAAAAGTTCGTTTTTATCTTATCGCCTGTGCAGACTTTCAACAGTCGCGCATAATTGTTAACGTATCAGAAAAAAACGAGGAATAATTATGTAATAATGTGTTCATAAATCTGACTAATAAATGAAAATCAGATGAAATCGGCAGAATTATCCTTGACAAAAAATGCACAATGACATATAATGTTCTTGTGGCACAAGGGGTGTGCCTATGAAACACTTTTTTACATGAAACAGGAGGATTATAAAAATGGGTGTATTTCAGAGATTATCAGATCTTCTCAAGGCAAACGTAAACGATCTTATCGACAGGGCTGAGGATCCGGAGAAGATGGTCAAGCAGATCATCATTGATATGCAGACAGAACTCACAAAGGCTACTCAGAACTACGGTAAGGCAAAGGCAAGCGAGCGTCTCGCTGAAAAGAAGTACCTTGACGCACAGAAGGTTTCTGCCGACTGGGAGTCCAAGGCTAAGGCTGCTCTTGCAAAGGGTGATCAGGAGCTGGCAAAGCAGGCTCTTGCAAGAAAGGTAAAGGCTGACGAAGATCTTACAAATTACAAAGAGATGTACGATTCTATCTCTGCACAGACAGATGCTATCGGCGATCAGGTAGAGGTGCTCAAGTCAAAGCTTGAAGAGGCTAAGAATCGTCAGGCAATGCTCATCGCACGTTCACAAATGGCTGATACTCAGAAGAGCCTTGCAAAGGCTGCCGGAAACTTCGATCCTAACTCGTCTTTTGACAAGTTCCAGAGAATGGAAGATAAGGTAATGCGCAAGGAAGCTGAGGCAGCTGCATTCACAGAGATTGCAGGCGACGCTCTTACAGGCGGCACAGGCGACGAGCTGAAAAATACCTTCAAGGATCTCGAGTCCGAAGCAAAGGTAGACGCAGAGCTCCAGAGACTTCTTGCCGAAATGAACGGCGGTGCTTCAAACAGCTCAAACTGATGTCATCAGACTAAAAACGAAGGAATTTTATTATGAGCCGCAAGAAAAACAATATTTATCCTGCAAAAAAAATGTTCAGGGATTCGTTGCCGATACTTGGTGCGATATTCCTCGTAATAGTATCCGTAGCATATATCCTCTTCCGCAGTTGGAGTAACAAGCTTTACTATGAAAAGTGGAAGGAATACGAAAATTGCGGTATCTGAATAAAAACATCAAGGCTCCGAGGCATTGACTTCGGAGCCTTTTTATACGTTATGCATGAAAATGTTCTGCCTTATCTGTCTCCCCTCTAATTGTGCTGTATGCGATGTACGAATAATATAATTTTGAAATAGAGCGAGTTTACAACCGTTAGCGTGGATATGGTCAAACCGGTTCAACTCAAAAAAGCTCCTCGGTTCAAATCCGAGGAGCTTTCAGTTATTTTATTACTTTGCGGGATCAAGACTTTTTATCTTGTGAAGCAGATACAGCTGTATCTGAAGCGCATCATTTGATGTAAGACCCTTGCTGGATGTATCAACGTCAGCATTTGCAGCACCCTGCTCTGTGATGTGCTTACTGTCAGTACCGTTGACACCATACTTGTTTGGATTTGCAAGAGCCTGCATGATAAGCACAGCGTCTGCCATATCTATGGTACCGTCGCAGTTAGCGTCGCCGTAGTCAACCGCCTTGTTCTCTGATTCATCCTTTGGACGGTCAGAAGCGCCGCCGTTCGTATCGGTAGTGATATCATTTTGAACAGGATCTGAAGTCGTTGTAGTTGTTGTAGTTGTCGTTTCTTTAAATGTTGTGGTAGTTGTAGTAGTTGTTGTTGTTTCTGTAGTTGTAGTTGTTGTTTCTGTAGTTGTAGTTTCGGAAGTAGTTGTGGTAGTTGTTGTATCCTTGGGCTTTGAAGAAGTTGTTGTTCTTGGTGTATCGCTACCTGTGCTGCCAAGACCGTCAGCCTTTGTGCCGTCAGGCTCTTCGCCATAATAGAGCTTGCCATTGATATAAACAGGTACATAAGGTGTTATAACGCCTGAAGCTGTACCGTCTGTTGACGAACCCTTGCCTACACCCTTAGCAGAGAAGTCATTTGATGAATCCCAGCCACTGCCGTAGTCGGGCATTACGATAGCAAGGAGTATCTCGCACTGCTGCTGTCCCTCTGATATAGGAAGAACAACACGTCCATCAGGGAGATTTACCTCGATGTAGTAGATATTGCCGCTGTACTGTATCGGCTTGGATATCTCAGCTGTCTTGTAGCCCTTATTTGCATACATTGCAGACTGATCACGGTCGCAGCGGATAACGAGATCCTCAGGGTTCTTGCCTGCGGAAATTACTTCGCTGAGGTCCATGAAGTATCTGAATGAGATATTATCCTGAACTCTTGCTGGCCATGCGGAGTGGTTGGTCACCTTGAAGCTGATAGTCTGTCCGCTGGAATCGCCACCCTTTGAGAGCACTTCAACGTAAAACTCGGGACCGTCATGTACCTCTGGCTCTGGGAAATTTGGATCCTTTGTGCCGCCGTACTTATCCACCATTTTGCAGAGCATAGCTGTGAAGCCAGCGTTATAGTCTGTAGCAACCTCGTTGTTGATGAAGTCCTGACGGTCGTCGTTGTAAGAGCCATCCTGGTTGGGACCTCCTACGAGAGCGCCGTAGAGGATATGTCTTGTCTTATCCGGTATCTTAAGGTCATTCTTCCATGAACCATGAGCTGTACGGTGATGAGGGTTCTGGGGATACTTGTCACCAAAGCCTACAACGTAGCTCTGCTTCAGTGGATTGTCACCGAGAGCATAGTTTACCTGTGTCTCAGCAAATTCTGTGTACTTGGAAGCCTCTGAGGTGAGAATAGTATCGCTTGCAACAGTTGCAATGAAAGCAGCTGTATTTGCGTACCTCAGACAACCCCAGTTGCTCAGCCAACGAAGTCCGCCGGAGATTGTCTTAGCCTCATCGCCGTTTACCCAGCGGTCGCAGTGCTTCTTTACGTGAGCGATAGCGCTTGAATCATTTGTGTTTATAGCGTAGAGCAACATAGCTCCCTGAGTATTGTCGTCCCAGCAGTGTCCCCAGCCGTAAGCGATAGTATCACCCTCGCCCAGCATCTTGCCGAGATTGGGGATATAACCCTTTGCATCATCAAGGTAGCCGTTGTCGCCTGTTGCGATATAGAGCCAGTTTGCAGCATAGAAGAGCTCATCGTAGAAGTGGCTGGACTGATAGAATCCCTGAGCATCGCTCTTATTATATACATCATCGCTTGGTGATGACTTTGCTATCTTATAAATATTCTCAGCATGCTTTAAGTAGTCAGCCTTCTTGGAAGCGTCAATATCGCCATCAAGCGCTGCCGCACCTGCTGCGAGAGCAGCTGCCATTTCGCCGAAAACAGCGGAACATCCCTTGGAAGACTTAAGAGCCTCACGAGCTTCTGCTATAGAATGTCCGTTGTCTTCCATACCGTATTCAAGAAGCTCAACAGGACCCCACCATGTGTGGTCGTGCTTACCGATACCCACCTGATAAACAATCTCGGAGCCCTTGTCGCACTCTGCAAGATAGTCGAGCACGAAGGTAAGATTGTTCACATAAGTTTCCTTAAGACCTGCCTTTGCAAGTCCGTCGGGGTACTGGTAAAGGCCCCATGCCAGCATTGAAGCGGAATAGGACATAGGAAGATTGAACTTTACGTGATCTCCGGCATCGTACCAGCCTCCAAGAACAGGATCGCTCATAGCAGAATCTGCTTTCCACTCTACTCTGTTCCACTCAGGAAGCGGACCTGCCTGCTGTGCCTCATAGAAGAAAAGCGACTTGTCCAGTGCGTCAGCGTAATTGAACTTGCCGTCAGCGGCGTTAGCCGTTGTCATCATAACACCTGCCGGCAATGCCGAAACAGTTGATGTAGCAAGTAGGACGGCGGAAAGAATACCGCCTGTCAGTTTTTTAAGCATAGTAAAACTCTCCTCTCATTTTATATTGCTCCGTATCCGCGGAGCTTCCTCACGAGTATACCATAGCTATACAACATAATTATGCCACAAATCTCAGTCGATGTCAAGCAAATTATGAGCAGTAGGATAAAGTACCTTTAGCTGTCAGACTGCTCTCTGAAAAATGAAAGGGGGCGATGTGACCCTCGCCCCGTAATAATTTTTATTTAAGCTCCGCAACAGTAACGCCGTCTTCGCCCTCGCCGAAAAGTCCGAGCCTGAACGTCTTTACCGACGGATGTGATTTCAGCCGCTTGTGTACAGCCTGTCTCAGCAGTCCCGTACCCTTTCCGTGAATTATAGTAATAGTCGATATATTTGACATTACCGCCTGATCTATGAAGGCATCCAACTGGTAAACTCCGTCATCGCAGGCGCAGCCTCGGATATCTAACTCCATTTTCCCTCTGCGCTCAGCCTTTACGCCCACCTTATTCATCTTACGATTTGGACGTATGGACTTGTTCCCCACCGTGACCTTCTCCGGTTCTTCAAGACGCAGACGGGATATATTCATCTTAGTCTTCATAACTCCCATCTGAACGTAAACGAAGTCGCTGCCGTCTGGCTCTCCAGAAATTATACCTTTGCGCTGTAAGTCAACTACGTACACCGTATCTCCCCTACGGAGCTTTCTCGGCAGGACGTAGCCCTCGTTGGGATCTCGCTTCTCTACGGGATTTGCTGTGTCGTACATCTTGTTGAAGCTCTGCTTTGTCTTTGACTTCATCCCCGATACATTAGCGCTGAAATCTTTCTTTTCCTTTTCCTTACGTAACCTTTCAAGCTCGTCAAGAAGTTCGTTGGACTCCGCCTTAGTCTGTTCTATGATAGTCATAGCACGGAGCCTTGCCTTTTCAAGCTCCTCAGCCTTTGAAGCCTCTATCTGCTCGCGCTCCCTGCGGATAGTCTCCTCGTGCTCGGCAGTCTCAACGCGCAGACGGTTTATCTCATCTTTCTGCTTTTCCAACTCAAGACGTGCAGCCTCGAGCTTGCCGATGACCTCTTCAAGACGGGTATTTGCCTCACTGACGCGCATTTTAGCGTCATCAATTATATCTGCAGGCATACCAAGGCTTTCGGATATAGCAAAAGCGTTCGACTTACCTGGTGAGCCCACGATAAGTCTGTATGTGGGACGAAGGGTCTCGATATCAAACTCGCATGAAGCATTCTCCACGCCTTCGCTGTCGATAGCAAAAACCTTAAGCTCCTGATAATGGGTAGTCACCATTACCTTCGCTCCGCTCTGCATAAGGCGACGTATAATGGAAATTGCGAGAGCCGCGCCCTCCACCGGGTCTGTGCCCGATCCTAGCTCGTCAAGTAGAACAAGTGACTGCTCGTCGGCAGTTTTAAGTATCTCGATTACCTTGTTCGTATGCGACGAAAATGTAGACAGGTTCTGCTCTATGCTCTGACTGTCGCCGATATCCGCAAGTATATTGTCGTAAACCGATATCCTGCTGCCATCGGCAACGGGTATGAGAAGTCCACACATGGTCATAGCTGCAAGAAGTCCGGCTGTTTTGAGAGTTACAGTCTTACCGCCAGTATTCGGACCTGTGATTATGAGCGCCTGATAGTCCTCGCCAAGACTTATCTCAACAGGAACAGCCTTGTTCTTATCGATAAGGGGGTGACGAGCTTTTTTAAGGTGCATTTTCCCATCATCTGTTATTTCCGGCAGGGAGCAGTTCAGCTTTGCCGCAAGATTTGATTTTGCAAAGTAGAGGTTCAGCTCTGTGCATACCTTGTAATTCTCCGCAAGTATGTCAGCATATTCTCCGCAGTCACGGCATAGTTGCCGGATTATGCGCTCTATCTCCTCCTGCTCTTTTGCTTCAAGGAGACGGATATCATTATTTGCCTCAACTATCGCCATAGGCTCGATAAATATAGTCTGACCTGTGGCAGAGGTGTCGTGTATAAGGCCGCTGACCTGTCCGCGGTATTCAGATTTTACAGGGAGAACGAAACGACCGTCACGGATAGTGACGTTAGCCTCCTGAAGGTACTGCTGAGTGGTCTTGTTCTTTATCATCTTGTCTAAGGTATCGCGGAGCTGCATACCTGCGCGATTTATTTTACGGCGTATAGCCGCAAGCTCCGCGCTTGCTGCGTCGGATATCTCATTTTCAGAGATTATCGAGCGTTCCAGCTTTTCTAGGAGCCAATCATTTGGCTGGAGCCGTGAAAATAGATAGCTCAGTTCTGTTTCCATATTCTCGCAATGAGCGTACCAGTCAGCGAGAGCCTTTATCTGTTTGAGCATTGCTGCAATATCAAGAAGGTCGCTGAGAGAGATTACCGCTCCCGATTTGGCTCTTGCAGCCACAGTGCTTATGTCTTTGAAATTTCCAAAAGGCGGAGTTCCAAACTGTACCGAAAGAGACAGCGCCTGAGATGTTTTTAGACATTCATAACGAACTCTTTCGAGGTCGTTGTCGGGACGTACCGCCAGCGCCATGCGGCGCGTCTCCTCATTGGAGGTTAGCTCCGCAAGCATTTCCAATATCTTGTCTAATTCGAGTGTTTTCAAATATTTATCCATATTTATCCTTTACTGATGTAAATCAAAATTTGATTCACACGATAGTCTTGTAAAAATCCAGCGTACCGAAGCTACGTTCAAGGTGGGTCAGCAAATAGGACTCCGCCAATGCAGAAAGTCTCTGCTGAGTTTCTTCAGATACGCGGAAATTGAACAATCTGTCAAAGTCGCTTAGAACGATATGCCGCACCGCGCTGAGCACGGGCAGTTTCACCTTCATATAATCCGAACCGCCATCTTTCGCAAAGCAGTCTGAGCAGTAAAAGCCACCGTCGCCTATACAGAAAAAGAGTTCCTCTGGCTCGTATACTCCGCATCCCTTACAAGCAACCACATCAGGCATATAGCCTATATCAGACATAAGTCTAAGCTCGAAAAGAGACTTAATCATGCTCTCTCCGCGCTCTCCGTTTTCGAGGAAGTGAAGGCAATTCAACAACAGCCTCATGATATCGCCATTCTGAGCCTCAGGTTTTATGCAGAACCGCATGACCTCCGCGAAGTAGCTTGCAAGTGACACCTTTGTCAGCGAACCGCGAAGTCCGTAAAAAATATGTATCGGCTCCGCACTGTTCAGGTAAAGGTAATTGCCTCTCCTGTCCACACAGAACCGTGAATATGCCAGAAGCTGAGTGGAACTACCAGATTTTCCGTTTATTTTCCTTGCACCTTTAACGGAAACCTCGATAACTCCGCTCTCTCTGGTCAGTATATCTATAAATTTGTCCTGTTCACCGACAGAACGCTCCTTAAGGACGATGCCTTCAACAATTGTCATGGTTATCTTCCTTATGCGCCGAGTATTGCAGATAGTCCTCTATACTGCCGCTCCCAGCGAATTTATCCCATAAAATATCTTCGTTCAAAACAAACCTCCGACAAAAATAGAGAATTGATAATTGAGAATTATCGTGCCACTTCGCGAACAAATCAGAATTATATCGCATCAGCGATATATTAATTTCCATTCTCAAATTTCAATTCATATAATATTTTTTGCGGAAAGCCTGAGATTATTTGCGGTAATTATTTCTCTGAAAGTCCGAAACTGCGTATCAGGTTCTCTCTGTTACGCCAGTCCTCCTTGACCTTCACCCAGCATTTGAGATTGACCTTTATCTGAAAAAAGTCCTCCAACTCTATCCTTGCGGCTGTTGAAGCCTTTTTCAGCATAGCACCGCCTTTGCCTATGATTATTCCCTTGTGGGACTCCTTCTCGCAGTAGATAACAGCTGATATATCCAGTATATCCTTGTCATCGCGCTCGCTCATCTGCTCAACGCCGACTGCTATACCATGTGGAACCTCGTCGCTAAGAAGGGTGAGCAGCTTTTCACGTATCATCTCAGCCGCCAGCACCTTTTCAGGCTGGTCAGTTATCATATCCTCCGGGAAGAAGTGTACCGAATCCTCGGAAAGTGCAATTATCTCGTTGATGACTATATCTACACCACTGTTTTCGGTAACGCTTACCGGCACTACCGCCTGAAACTGTATCATCGAGGTCAGCTCTGCTATGATTGGAGCCAGCTCGTCCTTATTTCTGAGCAGATCTATCTTATTGAGCACCAGTATCACCGGCATTTTCGAACTGTTCATTGACCTTAGCAGCTCAAGCTCCTGCTGGTTTATCTTCTTTGTACAGTCCATAACGAAAAGCACAGCGTCGATATCGCTGACCGATTCTTTAACGGTATTTATCATATGCTCGCTGAGCTTGTTCAGAGGTTTATGCAGCCCTGGGGTATCGAAGAATACCAGTTGAACGTCGTCGATATTACGTATACCTGTAATACGGGTGCGGGTCGTCTGTGGCTTGCTGCTTACAGAAGCTATCTTCTCTCCAACGATAGCATTGAGGAGAGAAGATTTTCCTGCATTTGTACGTCCTGCTATAGTAACGAAAGCTGTTCTTGGCATCAGCTGTTTTCTCCGTTGACTACGAAGGTAACGTCTCTTGAGATACCGAGCTTCTCAAGGACTGATTCCTCTTTTTCGCGCATTATGCGCTGGTCAAGCTGACCTGTCTCGTGGTCGTAACCCAGAAGGTGTAACATAGAATGTACTGTGAGGAAGCCTACCTCTCTCTCAAGTGAGTGGCCGAAATTCTGAGCCTGCTTTACAGCTGTCTCCAGTGAGATCACAACATCTCCAAGCTGTACCGCACCTGTTTCGGGATTTACCTCAACGGCCCCGTCCTCGCCAGTTAATGGGAATGAAAGCACGTCTGTAACTGTATCTTTATTTCTGTATATCTTATTGAGATTCTTTATTTCATTATTGCTTACGAAGGAAACGCTTACCTCAGCGTCCTTGCCGAAATTCTCGGTTGTGAGAACTGCCTGACAGCATCTTCTGATAAGGAGCCTTATACCTACGGGGACCTTCACCTCTGTCTGATTATTCTTGACATAAACTTTTAACTTAGCCATGATTATTTTTTCTCCCTTCATTGTATTTTTCATAAGCCTTGATAATATCCTGCACAAGTCTGTGCCTAACAACATCCTTCTCCGTGAAGCGATGTATCTCGATATCGTCTATCCCCCTCAGGACCTTGACAGCCTCCACAAGTCCGGATTTCTTTGTATCGGGGAGGTCTATCTGGGTGATATCGCCTGTAATTACCATCCTGCTCTCGTTTCCGAGACGGGTGAGAAACATTTTGATCTGTTCCGAAGTAGTGTTCTGAGCTTCATCGAGTATAATGAACGCCTCGTCAAGAGTGCGTCCGCGCATATAAGCGAGAGGAGCTACCTCGATTATCCCTTTTTCCATATAGCGTGCGAAGCTTTCAGCGCCGAACATATCGAACAAGGCGTCATAAAGAGGGCGCAAATAAGGATCCACCTTATCCTGAAGGTCGCCGGGAAGGAAACCCAGCTTTTCGCCTGCTTCAACAGCAGGACGGGTAAGAATGATCTTCTTTATCTTATGCTCGCGGAACGCCTTCACTGCCATAGCCACGGCGAGGTATGTCTTACCTGTGCCTGCAGGACCTATGCCAAGCACTATGGTATTGTTCTTTATTGCGTCTGTATAGCGTTTCTGTCCCACGGTACGGGGGCGCAGTATCTTACCTGAGGCGGTCACACATATGCCGTCGCCGCCGAGCTCATGGAGCTCCCCCTCTATGCCGTCAGCGACCATCGATGTAACGTAGCGGACCGTCTGCTCATTGACGGCATTTCCTTTATCTGCAAACTCCATAAGGGCGCGGAGAGCCTTTTCGGCTCCCTCAGTATCTCCGTCGCCGATTATTTTGATACCGCCGTCCCTGCTGACAACGGTGACATTGAAATCCTTCTGTATTCTGCTGACATTTCCGTCAAGCTGTCCGAACAGTGCCGAAAGCTGTTCGGGACTGTCAGCTGGTACGAATATTTCCGACATTAATTCTTTTCTCCAATCTTCAGTTCGGGGAAAGCTCCGGCAGCTGCAAGAGCCGCATTGGAATAGCGCCTGTCCGCAGAAACATCTCTGAGGACCTTAACATTATCAGGGAAATCTATAGTCTGCTCTGGCGAGGAAAGCTCGAGCTCCATAATAGCGAGCCGGTCTGAAAACGGATATGTGTCCAGCTCGAAGAGCTGGTCATGATAATCGAAGCAGTATCGCACCTTGACGACCGGAGGGCAGTCGGTGCGGTGCTGTGTTAGGAGCCTGCGATACTCTTCGCCGCTTATCTCAAACTCGTTCTCCTCCCTTTTCACAGGACTGAGGAACACCTTTTCCGTATAGGTATACTTTACGCTCCCGTTTTCGTCCACAGATCTTACTCTGCGCTGGGAGCCGTTTTCTCCACTCCTGAGGTAGGTCTGGACTATACCTATCCTGCGTTTCACATCAAGTTCTGATATGTTGGGGAATTCAACGAGAAATTTACGTTCTATCTCATAATTCTTTCCCATAAGCACACTCCGAAAACGATGATTTTACGTTGATCTCTTTCAACACAATTTATTATACAACTTTTTTTGCATAATGTCAACAAAATATTCGGAAGATTCTGTTTAATATGCTAAATTTAACCACTTTGTCACCGTTTTGTCACATACTGACTCATATATCCCTCAGCATGAGGTTGACGGAATTGAAAATGCCATCGTTGGAACCTGAATGATAGACCTCAACATTGGCTGAGCCATTGCTGCCCATCAGCGGTGTTTCGACTGTTATCGAATCACTGTCTGCCGTTGTCAAAAGCTCTGTCTGCTCTACAATCTCAAGGGGATATCTCATCGGAGTAGGCACTTAAACATCGGGGTAAAGAGTCTACATTCGTCCACAAATGTCCTCAAACACTTCGCTGAAATGTTTAAAGTTTTCAACGTTGCCTCAATGTTTATCTTAAACTCATCTTTTCACTATCTGCAAGCAGAATCAGCTTCCACACGAATCCGCGGATGAGCAGCTTCAACAGACCAGTGTCCGACAGTATATTTTGGTAGAGTGGACATAGGTCATACTCCATTATGAAGCTGTTAACGAAGGAATCTGTGATATCGTTTTTCTTTCCATAGTAATTTCCTTTCTTAGTAGATGTGTCGGTTGTATTGTTGCTGCCGCATTACACAATATGCTATACTACTATGTATAAAAAGTATATAATAGTCCTTTTTAAGCCGAAGAAACTGCAACAAAAATTTTGATATCAGCAATTATATGTTTGTACAATATGCACTTTTCACGAAATTTCTGTTATTTTTTTGTCGAACCTCTTGAAAATTTTTCCGAGTTGCGTTATAATAATACCATACAAATTTTTAGGAGGTATATTCCATGTCAGTTAAAGTTGCTATTAATGGTTTCGGCCGTATTGGTCGTCTTGCATTCAGACAGATGTTTGATGCTCCCGGTTATGAGGTAGTTGCTATCAACGACCTTACAAAGCCTTCAATGCTCGCTCAGCTTCTCAAGTATGATACAGCTCAGGGCGGTTACTGTGGAAAGATCGGTGAGAATCTCCACACTGTATCAGCAGACGACGAGAAGGGCACAATCACTGTTGACGGCAAGACACTTACAATCTATGCTATGGCTAACGCTGCTGAGCTTCCTTGGGGCAAGATCGGCGTTGACGTAGTTCTTGAGTGTACAGGTTTCTACTGCTCAAAGGATAAGTCACAGGCTCATATCGACGCTGGTGCAAAGAAGGTAGTTATCTCTGCTCCCGCTGGTAACGATCTTCCTACAATCGTTTACAGCGTTAATGAGAAGACTCTCACAAAGGATGACAAGATCATCTCAGCTGCATCATGCACAACAAACTGCCTTGCTCCTATGGCTAAGGCACTCAACGACTATGCTCCTATCCAGAGCGGTATCATGAGCACTATCCACGCTTACACAGGTGATCAGATGATTCTTGACGGTCCTCACAGAAAGGGTGACTTCAGAAGAGCAAGAGCTGGTGCTGCAAACATCGTTCCCAACAGCACAGGTGCTGCAAAGGCAATCGGCCTTGTTATCCCTGAACTCAATGGCAAGCTCATCGGTAGCGCACAGAGAGTTCCTGTTCCCACAGGCTCTACAACAATCCTCACAGCTGTTGTTAAGGGTGCAAACGTAACTGTTGACGGAATCAACGCTGCAATGAAGGCTGCTGCTTCTGAGTCATTCGGCTACAACGAGGATCAGATCGTTTCTTCTGACGTTATCGGTATGAGATTCGGTTCACTCTTCGATGCTACACAGACAATGGTATGCAAGATTGCTGATGATCTCTATGAGGTACAGGTAGTTTCTTGGTACGACAACGAGAATTCTTACACATCACAGATGGTAAGAACTATCAAGTACTTTGCAGAACTCGGCTAATAGCTGATATAAATGCAATATCAAAGGGCGTTCATACGAACGCCCTTTTTTGTATGCCTCACGATTGACATTCCCAGCCACAAACAGTATAATTATAGTAAATCCAAATTTTGCTCTGCAAAATTATGATTTACATAGGGGGGATTTTATATGCAGAATAAATGGAACAAAGCTGCTGCTGATATGAAAAGGCTAGCAGACAGCTACACGGAAAAAAAGAAACTGCCGCAAACGGAAATACATCAGGAAATATTCATGCGCACATTAAAGCTCCTCGGTGAGCATTGTCCCGAGGCCGAGAAACTGATACGCCCTAATACAGAGATAATGCTCCCATACACCATACGCGCCGACGAGAAAGGCGACCGCGAAAACGGCGCGGGCAGACATTATTACTGCGGCTGCACCTCGAACGGCATTCCAAGGAAACCTGTCGGCGGCTACCTCCTGAACGGCAAAGACCTTTTCGCCAAAAGCGCACGTACCATGTTTGAGGAGGACTACACTATGGCGCTCACCATGCACTGCGGCGGCTTCATAAAACAGGGAGCAATATATCTCGCCCGTGCTGTACACCTGATGTCGGATATGTGTTGCCTGCCACATGCAACAAAAATGACATATTTTTCGTCAAAGCGCAATGTACATATAAGCTATGAGGAGCTCGCCCGAGCCATGTATCCTGAGTTCGTTCCGGAGCAGCACCTCAGACCCGAGCAGCTCCGCCGCTTCTCAGCAAGAAACAGCTTCTCCGTAGCCCTGAACCGCAGCGCAGATGCTATATGCAAGGAGATACCCCGAATATTCACTTCACCTGAGAAGGAGATAACCTATCGTCTTTACGATACGGAAGCCGCAGTGGCAGCTCTCCTCTACCGCTTTTATCGAGACACCATTGTTTCTCCTTTGCAGGGACACTATATCGCAAACGGTATGACCTGCCGCCCATTTGCAGATATGCCTGCGCTCACGATCAGGATAACCGAACGTGGCATTAGCTTTGAGCTTAAAGGAGCCCTGGTGAATACCCGTTTTGGCAAAACCTTCAGGGCAGCCCACAGAATAAACGGACTGTTTTCAATCTCTCCCCTCGGGAATGACAAGGGTCTCGTACTCACACGAAGCAGCCGTGGTCTCACATCATTCGATCCCCGTGATGAACGTCAGCTTATCAGCATAAAATAAGAGTACTGCCCTCACTGCAAGGGACACAAAGTTAGCGACAAAAAGTACCCGCGACCACTAAGGTCACGGGTACTTTTTGTCACGGAATTATTACTCAAACAAAAATTATTTTTTACTTAACAGCATTTGCCGCATATATAGCTAGGGCCTTTGAAGCGTCGACAGAATCAACATAGCCGTCACCGTTTATATCGCCCTTATGGCGACATACAACCTGCTCGGATGTTGTGATATCAGCTCCAGTACTTACAACAGCATAATAGGAAAGGATATTGCTTGCATCTACAGCGTCTATGTAGCCGTCACCGTTAACGTCACCCTTTTCGATGCTCTCGCTCACTATAGCCGTGTAGCACTGAGGAGCGAAATCCTCAATCTTGCAGTTGGTGAAACTGATAACGTACTGCAAGAACAGAGTACCATCCACTGCGTTTATCCTGCCATCCTTGTTGATATCGCCGTTTTGAGCTATACGCTCTCTTATATCGTCAGTCATGCCAAGATTGATAATATCCGTTACCTTTTCCATAGATACTATAAGGTAGTACCTGAACAGGAAAGCAACATCAAGTGCGTCGATATATCCGTCCTCGTTGAAATCATACTGCTCATAAGATACATCTGTAACCGGAGCTTCCTTTTCAGCTGCAAAAGCAGCCGCAGGCATCATGCACAGCACTAATGCCAGTGATAACAATGCAGATATGACCTTTCTCATAATCATTCCTCCTAAAAAACCTTCTCTAATTTATATATCTCTAAAACGCATCCCAAATTCCTCTGTAATATTATAATACCCTTTTTCACATGACTTTTTCTACTATATTTTATGAACAGAATAATAAGTTTTTGAGCAAGCTGTACAAAGTGTCTTGCGTATAACTCTCAGTATAGGAGTATTTCGCAATTTCTGATTATTGAAAAAATATATTCTAAGGATAAAAAAACTGTTGACTATTTTGCGATTATAGTTTATTATATTATTGTATGACTTTTGGAGAAGATATACACCTACTCCGCGGAGCTCTCTGCAAGTGTATCCGCGAGGTGGTAAAACAAGATAAATGATACTTTGTGTGGTTCTTAGATAGATGTTCGCAATTGCATATTATACCGCAGTATCAGGAGGAAAGGCAATAAATTGAGACCATTTTTACTAAAAGCACCTGTAAAGGATTATATATGGGGCGGTACGAAGCTCCGCGAGCTCTTCGGCAAAGAAAGCGACGCAGAACGGCTCGCCGAAAGCTGGGAGCTAAGCTGTCACCCTGACGGCGAATGTATTATAGACGGTGGCGAATTTGACGGCATGAAACTCAGCGAATTCGTGGCCATGCACCCAGAGGCAGTGAGCAGTAGCTTCAAAAAGGAGGAATGCTTCCCTGTACTGGTTAAGCTGATAGACGCAAGAAACGACCTTTCGGTGCAGGTACACCCCTGCGACGAATACGCGCATAAGTACGAAAACGATAACGGTAAAACCGAGATGTGGTATATCATATCAGCAGAGCCTGGAGCAGAGCTGATATATGGCTTCAAAGAAGAGCTGACAAAGGAGGAATTCCGCAGAGCTGTTGAGGAAAATACTCTCATGGACAAGGTGAACCGTGTTCCCGTTAAACAGGGCGACGTTTTCTTTATAGAGCCGGGAACTCTTCACGCTATCGGCAAGGGAATACTCATAGCCGAGATACAGCAGAGCTCAAACGTCACCTATCGTGTCTACGACTACGGCAGACTTGGTGCCGATGGAAAGCCGAGACAGCTCCATGTAGAGAAAGCCCTTGAGGTTACGAACACCCGTCCTGCTGACCACCGAAGACCAGTCTACGGTCTCGAGCTTGATGGAGTAGTCACCCAGCTCCTTGCGGACTGCGACTATTTCATAGTAAACCGCCACAGGATAATCAAGGAAGCTGAGCTTGCAGCGGACAACAGCTCCTTTGTTCATGTCCTTATGATAGGCGGAAGCGGTGGAGAGCTCATCTCCGACAATTATACACTGCCGCTGACAATGGGCACAAGCGTTTTCGTTCCGGCAGGAACAGGCGCATACGCTATAAAAGGAAATTGTGACGTTATAGTCACAACTATTCCATAAGGAGGATATAAAATGAAATATTACGTAGGAATCGACCTGGGCGGTACAAATATCGTTGCAGGCGTAGTTGATGAGGAATACAACATCATCGCAAAGGCAAGCACAAAGACCAACTGTCCCCGTCCCGAAAAGGAGATAGCTGACGATATGGCAAAAATGGCTGTAGAAGCCGTAAGGAATGCCAAGCTCACAATGGATGATATCCAGTGGATAGGCGTAGGTACTCCTGGTATCGCAAACAGTGAAAAGGGCATTATCGAGTACTCCAACAACCTCGGCTTCAATAATACACCTATGGTAAAGTACATACAGGAGACCATTGACAAACCCGTATTCATTGAGAACGATGCCAACGCAGCAGCCTACGGCGAGTTCGTAGCAGGAGCTGCAAAAGGCGCAAAGAACGCAGTATGCATAACTCTCGGAACAGGAGTAGGCGGTGGAATAATCATTGACGGAAAGATATATTCCGGTTCCAACTTTGCCGGCGCAGAGCTAGGACATACTGTTATCGAGGTAGACGGAGCACAGTGCTCCTGCGGCCGAAAGGGCTGCTTCGAAGCCTACTCCTCAGCAACAGGACTTATCCGCATGACTAAGGAAGCTATCGCAGAGCACCCTGACTGTATCATGGCAAAGTCAGAGAAGGAAAGAGGCAAGGTAACGGCACGTACCTCCTTTGACTGCATGAGAGCTGGTGACAAGTACGCAAAGGCTGTAGTTGACAAGTATATAAAGTATCTTGCAGCAGGCATCACAAATACTATCAATATATTCCAACCCGACGTGCTTTGTATCGGCGGCGGCGTATGCAACGAGGGTGATCCTCTGCTCCTGCCAATGAAAGAGCTTGTTGCAAAGGAAGTATACACACGCAATTCTCCAAAGAATACCGAGATCGTTATTGCAAAGCTGGGCAACGACGCTGGCATTATCGGTGCAGCCTTCCTCGGCAAAGCTAAGTGATTTAAGCCGTTAGCTTGTATTGGACGGTTAGCGATGTCCCGTTTAGGCAGATATTAGCCGCCACAGAATACACTAAATAAGCATCCCCCGGCAAAGCTTAATGACATTACGGCCTAGCCGGGGTTTTTCTGATTACAAAAAAGCTGCAACAAACTTTGCAGCGGCTTTTTTCGTTGACATATCAGCTCTGTGGATTTATAATATTACTAAGAAAATTCAAAAAAGCAGTACACAATATTTCTGGTAGCGTATTGTGATGACGGTAAAGCAATGATGATATATGAAAAAGCAAGGGCAAATAATTTATGAATAATGAAAAAAGACTCGAAATAAACAAAAACGGCAGTATTCTTATTTTTGAGGTCGTGAATGAGCTCAACTGGTGCACGGTATCATTCAAAAACGATTCGTGCACTATAAAGCTCGGTGCGGAAAAACGTGTTAATATTATGCAGAAGAATTACTGAAAAACTTTCGGATATATACAGTAACAAGCCTTTTGTCCTGAACGATAAGGAAATGTATACCATAACTTCCCTTTTTGAGGGACACCGCACTCTGATATACAGCATGCTCGGCGACGATGCGATACAGCTCTTATACAGTGACGCAAAACTGCAGATATATCCACTTTTTTCTCTCACGAAAGAAGAAAGAGAAGCATTTCAGAAAAAAGTTGCTGCTTTCAGCTTAGAATACGACCACTGATATAAAAACGTCCCCGAAAGCGTTCAGATAAAACGGCTTTCGGGGTTGCTTTTAGTTTATATGTGTATTTCTGCACGGACAACAAGAATGCGATCCTAAAAATAATGGCTAAAAGCTAACGACTCATTTAGCCATATTGCGGTACTGATTGGGCGTTACACCCACAGTGGCAAGGAACTGTCTAAGAAAGTATTTGCTGTCCACATATCCGCACTGCTCCGCTATCTCGTTCATACTCAGTGGAGTTACCATAAGGCAGTAGGTCGCCTTTGCCATACGCGCGTTTATGCAGTCCTTATGTATGCTTACCCCGAAGCACTTCTTGTACACCTCACGTAGATGACCTGCGCTGTAAGGATAGAGCTTCTGAAGCTTATCCGACTCGAAACTGTCTTGCGGATTGCTGTAGATATAGCTTCTGATACCTAGCATATCATCATAGTGAGGACGCATACGCATCTCCATCTGGTCACACTGTCTCTGCGCTAAGATATCTGAGCATTTCCCCATTATACGGGTATATGACTTATCCGAACACTTCACCGAAGCGAACACGAAGGAATCGAGCCCATACTGCTCAATGTATACATTATGCTGAAGCATTATTGAATTCAGCCTGCTTTCAAGAAACTCCGGCTCAGCTTCGCTCTGTATTATACAGGCAAAAGTATTGTCGTTTATCCTGCCGCAGATATCGCTGCTTCCACAGAACTGTTTCACAGCCTCGGCAGCGTCCATAATAGCCGGTATCTTGCCGTTGAGCTCATAGAATCCGGCGTTGGAAATGCCTATCCTCATCATAACTAGGGTACAGTCGTTCTTTGAAACGTCTATGGTATGATAAGCCTTCCTCATGCCAGTCTCATTGTACATTCCAGTGAGGGTATCCCTCAGGTCTGAGAGGTTCTGACACTGGGTAAGGTACTGTATATCATTCTTCATTCTCAGGAATTCCAATCCGTTCGATACTGATTTCAGCCAGTTCCTATAGATATCGTCGTAGGTATCGGGATCGTGGTATTTGAGCACGAGATAACCGAATATCCTGTCGTTGAAGAAAAGGGGATTAAAATAGTATATCGCCGGCTCGTAATTTCTGGAAAGCAAGGCTGAGAAGTTGTACTTCTGCATATCGAATGGCGTCTTATCTTCCCAATTCACCATACTTTGGCAGGAAAGTATATCGCTGAGCTCAGCGTCAGAGTCATACCAGTTCTTGTACAGGCAGAGGTAGAAGCTCTGTATGCCTCTTACCTGCCAGTGGAATGTTCCGCATATATCTATGAACTCATTCAGTGTACGACACTCAGTCAGCTTCTGGTCAAGGGGATTGAAAAGGTTCCAGTTATCGTAGTCCTTTTTGGCTCTGGCATTTTTCAGCTCCTCGGCAAAGAATTCCCGGTCTGCACCGCAGGTGCAGCTTGTACCGCAGATTATCTCCCCCTGAGGCGGCGCAAAGAGGAAGTCTCTCTCCTTTATGCGACTGTATACCATATTAGCCGCATCCTCGCCGATAGTCTCACGATTTCTCTTATAAGTAGTAAGGAGAGGAGTATGCATAAATCTGTCACCCACATACTCATATCCCACTACCGTTACATCCTCCGGCACCTTTATGCCAAGCTCGTCGAACTTATCTATAAGACCGTAAGCCATATAGTCATTGGCGCAGACGATCGCCTGAGGCAGAGTCAGCTCGCCGCTGTGATATCGCTCTGCCAGCTCGGCGCCTGAATTCATCCAGTAATTACCGTAGTGTACTCTTTTTTCGTCGTACTTTATACCGTGCTTTTCGAGGGACTTTCTGTACCCGTTCACGCGGAGATTTGAAGCCTCGATAAAGTCATATCCTGTGATTATGTCAATCTCGCGGAAGCTGTGCTTTTCCACAAGATGATCTGTAAGATCCTCTATGTCATTCTCGTCACTGGTATTTATAAACATACACTTCGGCGAACTCAGCTCGGTAACATGAGTGCCTACTATCACAATAGGTATGTTTTTCTTTGCCAGCAGATCAGCAACAAGCTTTTTCAGCTCCTCATTCACGAAGGATTCGGATATAACAATAAGACCGTCAAGCTCATCTGAGAGTATGAGGTCGTATATCCTGTTTTCGCAGAAGAGTTCCTTTTCTCTTACATTCGGATTATAGTTATTGGAAAAAACAATAGTATCGACCCCTACGCACTGATCGAACCTTGCGATCCCCTTTATGATCTGACGCTGCTCTATACTGTTCGCCTCCGCAGTAACAACGCCTATGATCATTCTCTTTTTTCTTACCAAAATACCCACTCCTTGGTATATTATCTATCTTTTTTGGTCAGACAAGCTATATTAAGTCACCATAATTATACATTATTTATTAAGAATTGTCAATGAAGTTTTCTGCATTTTTTCCACCAAAAGGGTAATTTTGTGGGTTGCAGAAAGATTATTTGTAATAATAAACAACGGCAATCTTTACTTTTTGTACAAAAACACTGTTTTTTTCTCCTGATGCAACAATATTCCATTTCACAGACACTTATATAGTGAACTCAGCTTCAAATGAGATATCCATGAACGCTCTTAAAAAGGGCCCGACCACGAATCACGATCCATGAAGAAAGGAGAATGTTTATGAATAACGACGACAAGCTAACTCCAGAGGAAGTAAAGGTTATGCTAGATAAAGAGTTATCGAAGAAAAAGAAAAAAAGCATTTCCACGGCAAAACGAATCGCGGCTGCGGCAGTAGCCTGCATCGTGATAGGAGGAACTGCCGTATATACGCTGAACAGTGAAAGAAACAATAAAAATACGGCTGATCCAGTAAAAAAGAGCAATGTAACCACAACTACCTCCAGTACGGGAAACCCGACTCAGACGGTTAAGACTGTGAGCTATATGAATGGAGCCTCCGATTATAAGGAGATATATTCACTATTCAGCAAGGCTGCGAAAAAAGCCGAGAAGGATAGAAAGAAGAACCGTTACGTTTACGATACTCTTGAAGTCGCAGAGGAAGCTGTCAGTGATGACGCTGCCTATTCCGATGGATCTGCAAATGAAATATCCGGCTTGGATACGCCGGGTGGCGGCAATGAAGAGATTTTCATACCCGGCACCGAAAACACGGAAGAGACTAAGAAGGATGACCCAGAACATTCCGAGACCTACTATCAGGAGCAGGACGTTCTCGAGGCAGATATAGTCAAGACCGACGGAAAGCATATATACTACTTGTGCAGCACGGAAAACGAGAGTTTTTCCTACTCTCCTGTACTCCGCACAGCCGATGTTAAGGACGGAAAATTCACCGGCAGCACATCCATTGACCTGAATGACGCCATTGACAGCGCTAACAACAACGGCTATATAAACGCTGCGGATATGTACATATACAACGATATGATTGCCATTATATGTAGCAGCTCGTACTACGGCTCATACTACGGCTATGACGATGAGGATATCAAAAGGTACGTGCCATATACCTTCGTGGCTTTTTATACCACAGGTGACGAGCCGGAGCTCATAGACGTTTACAGGCAGGACGGCTATTACAACGACGTAAGAATCTCCCCTGAGGGATATATGATTCTCACCTCACATTTTTATTCATGCAACTTCGACACTGTAAACAGCAGCGCTGATATAGAGCGGTATATCCCATACTGCGGCTTTGCGGAGAGCTATGACATGATATCTGCCGGAGATATACTTCTCCCGGCGGATGGATTCGACAGCACAAGCACCCTCTCCTATACGGTTATAGGCAGCATAGATCTTAGTAACGCCGGAGCTCCGGAGGAAAAGGACGTAAAGTCCCTTGCAGGCTATACTGGAAGCATTTACTGCTCCGCAGAAAATCTCTATACCGCAGCCGCTGGAGATGAGATTTCTACTACGGATATAACCCGTATCTCCATAATCGGTGGAAATATAGCGCCTATGGCAGGAACTACTATAAACGGTCATATAAAGGATCAGTTCTCCATGAGCGAGTACAACGGCTATTTCCGTGTAGCCGCTACCTATAACGAGACAAAAAAATCATTCTACAGGTACAACAATAACGGCAATCTACTGGAGGAGCTATGGGACGTCATCACAGACGATGAGGTAAACGGCTATTACACCTACGAGAATATCAAGACCGATACTCGTGTATACGTGTTCGATATGGATCTGAACATGGTTGGAAGCATCGGCGATCTCGGCGTTGACGAGCAGCTCAGATCAGCAAGCTTCAGCGGAGATATGGCTTATGTAGTCACATTCCGTCAGACAGATCCTCTTTACGCTGTAGACTTGAGTGTCCCGGCTGAACCTGTTCTGCTTGACGACCTCAAGATAAACGGATTCAGCACCTATTTGCAGCAGTGGGATGCCGGTCACCTCCTCGGCTTCGGACAGGACGCAGATGAGAACGGCAGGATAACAGGAATAAAAATGACCATGTTCAACAACTCTGACCCCAGCGACTTGAAAGCAGAGGCGGTATTCACATGGAACGACTCCCCAAGCAATTACATCTATGACACAGACGAAGAAACACATACCGAGGAATGGTACTACTCTGACGCTGTATACGAAAGGAAAGAGCTCCTCATAGCTCCAGAAAAGAATCTTATCGGCGTACCAATAAACTACAACAAATATTCATACTATTCTGACAGCGGAAAGCAGGTAGACAGCATTTATAGAACGCAGTATGTCTTTTTCAGTTACGAAAACGGAGAATTCATACAAAAGGGTGATATCAGCATGGAATTCGACGATTATATATATAATGACTTTGACCGCGCAGTATATGTAGGAGACTATGTTTACGTGCTTTCACCGAACAGATTCGTAGCAGCAGATATTGCAAATATCACTGTCTCCGACGAGCTCAATTTCTGATATCAAAATAATTATATCACGGTAGGCAGCCATACAGAAGCTAAACACTTCTTTATGACTGCCTGCCTTTCTGCTTGTACAGGGACAGGCTTATTTGCCAACACCTTACATTTTTATATGCCCGAAAACGTAATATTTCGTGATTATTACCACTGTACAACTGATTGACACAGGCGCTCCAATATGTTATACTATTAAAAAGTTGTTTTTACATTTAATGTAAAAACGTAAGCTATTGCACTTAGGGAGATATGATTATGAAAGAAGCATTACTTGTTATCGACGTCCAGAACGATTATTTCGAGGGCGGAGCCTGTCCGCTTCACGAACCTAAAAAGGCTGAGGAGCGCATAATCAGGCTCATTGCCGAAAGCCGGAAAACAGGACGTCCGGTCATTTACATAAAGCACATAAACTCCGACGATGAAGATCTCTTCAACGAGGGTACCTACGGTTGCGAGATATCAGAACGTATCGCTCCCCTGCCGAACGATATCGTCATAAACAAGTACTGCCCAAACAGCTTTCTCGGCACGGAGCTGAACGACTGTCTGCGCAGTCTCGGCGTTGAAAAGCTAGTAGTATGCGGTATGATGACACACCTCTGTATAGACACAACGGTACGTGCCGCTATGGATCACGGCTATGAAGTTGCTCTCGTGGCCGACGCCTGTGCTACAAAGGATCTCGAACTCAACGGTGAGACTATCCCTGCGGAAACTGTACAGAAGACCTATATAGCTTCCCTTTCTGGAGTATTCGCAGAGATAATCTGAGAGTTCCCATACAATAATAAACGTATATAAGGCTCTAAGATGAACTCTTAGAGCTTCATATTTAATAAAACAGGAATATAACTTTTGAGGTGGTCGAAGGCATACTGACGTTTATGTAATTGCTCTGAACTACGCAAAATGTTATTTATTCATAATGACCTATAACAGGAGGGTGATTACAATGAAAGTCGCTTTTTTCGACACAAAGCCTTATGATACTCCTTCATTCGAGAAGTTCGGAAAGGAAAACAACATAAAGTTCAAGTTCTACGAGACAAAGCTCAACGAGGATACCGCAGAGCTAGCAAAGGGCTGCGAGGCTGCCTGCGTTTTCGTTAACGATACAGTCAACGCTGCCGTTATCGATAAGCTCTGCGCTCTCGGAGTAAAGGTGCTCGCGCTACGATGCGCCGGCTATAACAATGTGGATATAAAGTACGCAAAGGATAAGATAAAAGTAGTCAGCGTTCCTGCTTACTCACCTTATGCTGTCGCAGAACACGCCACAGCCCTGCTGCTGACGTCTATACGCCGCGTACACAAGGCTTATATCCGTACAAGAGACCATAACTTCTCCCTGAACGGACTTACAGGTTTTGATCTTCACGGAAAAACTGTCGGTGTTGTTGGAACAGGTAAGATAGGTCGTATATTCATAAATATTTGCCGAGGCTTCGGCATGAATGTTATCGCTTACGACAAGTTCCCAGCCAAGGACAGCGATATTGAATATGTAGAGTTGGACGAACTTTTTAGCCGTAGCGATATCATCTCCTTCCACTGCCCTCTCACAGACGAGACATATCACATGATAGACAGCAAATCGGTAGATAAGCTGAAAAAGGGCGTTGTTATCATCAATACTTCAAGAGGAGCTCTCATAGACGCAGAGGCTCTCCTCGAAGGAATAAAGGCACGTAAGATAGGTGCTGCATGCCTCGATGTATATGAAGAGGAAGCTGACGTTTTCTTCCAGGACTTCTCTGGTCATATCATCGCCGACGACACCCTTGCAAGACTTATCTCCATGCCTAACGTCATTGTTACTTCACATCAAGCTTTCCTCACGGAAGAGGCTCTCAACAATATCGCAGAGACTACGGTGAATAATATAATTGCCTGCCACAAAGGCGAGGAATGCTCCAATGAGCTCCATATATGAGGTGACGGAAATGCTTACAGGAAAAACAGTACTTCTCGGAGTTACAGGCTCTATCGCCGTATACAAAATATGCAACCTTGCACGTATGCTCACAAAGCTTGGAGCTGACGTACATGTTGCCATGACCCCAAATTCGCTGAACTTCGTTCACCCGCTCACTTTTGAAACTCTCACACAGAACAAGTGCCTCATAGATACCTTTGACCGCAATTTCGAGTACAGCGTGGAGCACGTTTCCATTGCTAAAAAGGCTGACGTGGCAATGATAGCTCCAGCTTCCGCAAACGTCATCGGCAAAATAGCAAACGGCATTGCAGACGATATGCTGACTACTACTGTCATGGCTTGTACCTGCAAAAAGATAATAGCTCCTGCTATGAACCATAATATGTTCCACAACCCTATCGTTCAAGACAATATCGAAAAACTGAAAAAATTTGGATACGAGATAGTGGAGCCTGTCTGCGGTATGCTTGCAAACCGTGATATAGGCGACGGAAAGCTTCCCGACGAGGAGACTCTCCTTGAATACATCGTCCGCGAAGCTGCCTTTGAAAAGGACCTTGCAGGAAAAAAGGTGCTCGTTACTGCAGGTGCTACCCGTGAGAGCATTGACCCGGTCCGCTTCATATCTAACCACTCCAGTGGAAAAATGGGCTTCGCCATTGCAAGAGCAGCTATGCTGAGAGGTGCAGATGTTACTGTAGTTGCAGCACATACCGACGTTGAGCCGCCTATGTTCGTAAATGTAGTTCCCGTAAAATCTGCTGATGATATGTTCAACGCAGTAAAGGAGCGCCTTGTGGATACGGATATAGTTATCAAAGCAGCAGCAGTTGCGGATTATACTCCTGTTACAACCGCTGAAAGTAAGATAAAGAAGTCCGACGGAGATATGAGCATCCCCCTTAAGCGTACAACTGATATACTCAAATACATCGGCGAGAACCGCCGCGAGGGACAGATAGTCTGCGGCTTCTCTATGGAGACGGACAATGTTATCGAGAACTCACGGGCAAAGCTTGCCAAGAAAAACTGCGACATGATATGTGCCAACTCCCTCAGGAGCGCCGGTGCAGGCTTCGGTACCGATACCAACATTATCACCATGATAACCAGGGACGATACAGAGGAAATGGAGCTCATGTCCAAATTTGACGCGGCTAACGTTATCCTTTCAAAGCTGCTGGTTTTAAGCAGCAAGTAAAGCTGAATCGTACGTTCCAGTAAAAGCTCCTTTTATAAGATGGATGAGAAAGGCATGAAACTAAATGGGGAACCATTGAATATTGAAAAACAATTTTCAGTTTCTCCGTTATGCACTCATATGAACATTTGTTGCGAGAACATATAATAAAAAAGACCTCCGTATCATTGAATGGAGGTCTTTATTATTACTTTATGATGCCTTTGATGAAGACTCTGATGTAAACTCTTCCATCAACTTCATCCAGTCATTGAACTGTTCCTCTGTCATATAGTCCTTATAGTCTTCATACTTGTACTCGCTCGGGTCAAAGGTCCACTCGTAGTCCTCATCATCCCACTCGTAGTCCTCGTCATCCCAGTCAAAATCTTCATCGTCCCAGTCAAAATCTTCATCGTCCCAGTCGTAATCTTCATCGTCCCAGTCGTAATCCTCGTCGTCCCAGTCATAGCCACTGAGCTGTTCCTTACGTCTGTTGTAGCCATCGACGAAGCTGTCGGCTGCTTCACGGGCTGACTCCTCCTTGAAGCCGATGTCCTCAAGTGTAAGCTTTATAAATGCCTTGAGGTCCTTTTCGTTGATATAATCCTCTATTTCAACATCTTCTATTTCGGTCGCCTTGACAACAAATGCGCCACCATTGTCGGGGATATCAAAGTCTGCACCGAAATCAAGTGCATAGTCAATCAATAATCTACCATAGTCGGTATCATCTATACATATATTGTAAGAAATAGTCTCCCTCTTGCCATCTGTGCTACATGATATATTTACAGGTATTTCAAAGTCAGGTACTTCAAGCGAGAAGTCGCCGTTGAAGTACATCTTGTCCTCGTCCTTGAGCTCTACGCCGCTGAAATTGAGAACTGCGGTCTTTGCAATGTTGCCTGATACGTATTTCTCTTCTTCCTCGTCATAGTGATAATCGTAGTCGGTGTAGAAAAGCTTGATGTCGCCACTGTATACCTTCTTGTCCTCAATAGCACTAAACTGTACGCGAAAATCATCATCTTCGTCATCGGTGGACATAACGAACTCGCCTCTGATATTGTCACCGTCCTTGCCGAATATCGCTGTAACAGACACTTCATCATCTTCGTCTGTCACACGGAAGCCGCGGATAGTGCCGGAAGGGTCAATATATGTATCTATAACAGCAAATATCTCGCCGTCGTAATCATTTTCTTCAAGATCCTCCTCGATATCCTCAATCTCATCGTCGATCATTTCCCTGAACTCGGCTTCGCTGTCAAACTCTCCGAGCTTGTCAACAAATATCCTTCTGAGGACCTCGTCCTCTCTTGCTTCTTTCAGGAACTCCAAACCGAGCTTGTCCATATCCTTTTCGGTAAGAGAAACTGTAGCTACGGTATACTTTACCTGTATATCACACACGTCCAGCTGCTCGCTCTTCTCTATTTTTACACTGTCAACAAAATTGCCCCATACCCCGGCATATCTGTTTACTGCATCCTCCAGTTCCTCAGGAGTGATAAAGGAAGCAGGATCCTCAAGAGCAGCCTTGTAAGTGTCAAATATATTAGTTCTTCTGCTGTATGAACTGTACTCATCCTCCAGCTCGTCCATATTCACGTTTAGGCATACCCACTGATCCTTGAGCTCGGGTATACGGAAGAAATACTCCATAGCATCTGCATCTAAGGCAATATCTATACCTAAAATGTGCTTGCTGTCCATTTCAAAGCTAGCACTAGAAGCGGAGTTTCCCTTTTTCGTCTTTCCGTTGACAGTGGCCGAATACCTGTCGGTATTTTTAATGATATCCAGCAACTGCTCCAATTCGTCGCTTTTTCTGCCGTCAAGCTCTTCAGCAGCGATATCCTTTGCCTCCTGAGAAGGCTCATAGGAAAAGGTTACATCTATCGACTGTCCTTTTTGGTACTGTTCAAGGCGCTCTTTATAGTATTCGCTGACAGTTTCGCCTATGGTTTTGGAATTCTTTTCAGTTACCCATGCGTAATAATTCTCGGGTTTACTCAGACGGAGCTTTACCTGATTCTTTACAGTATCCGATGCTGCGTAGGCAGTTACTGATCCGCCTGCGATAACTGCTGCCGATATACCCCCTATCAGAGCAGCCTTTTTGCCCCTGCCGCTTTTCGTGACATTGTCAACGCCTGTAACGGTGGTATCATAGCCGCCGGAGAACTGATTGTCGAACTGAACGTTATTCATTTCGTTGTTGTTTCCGTTTTCAAACATAGTAATTCCCTCCATAATGTTATATCACTCGGAGCCAGCGCTCCTTATGACAATAATATCACAATCATTTTTAAAAGTCAATATTTACGAATATTTGTTTTCACGCTGTAACAAATAATTTTGATTTTGTTCACAATTAAACCGTATATCTTAAAAAAACATGGCAATACTATTTACGATCCGATGCGGATCCAATAATCAGAACGGAGATATTATCATGGACGAACAGAAGAAAAATAAAAGCATAAAATGTGATGTTGCTCAGTGCCGCCACAACCTTGTGTCGGAGCACTACTGCACTCTCGACTGTATATCTGTAGGAACCCACGAGGAGGACCCCACTGTTCCTGAATGTACAGACTGCAACTCCTTTGTAGTCCGTTCGAGCTGCTGCGGCTAAGAGGAAAAAAATAAGCAGTTCCCTCTGTGGAACTGCTTATCGTCCTTTTTTTTGATTACTCAGCGTTGGGAGCTCCAACAGGACATACACCTGCACAAGCGCCGCACTCTACGCAAGCGTCTGCGTCGATAGCGTACTTGCCGTCGCCCTCAGAGATAGCGCCTACAGGGCACTCTGCTGCACAAGCGCCGCAGCTTACACAATCGTCAGAAATAATATATGCCATATACATACACCTCCGTATTATTCGGGAGCCTGCGCTCCTCGTATTTTCATTTTAACATATCTGAGTAAAAAATCAATACTTTTTTGTTAGTCGAAGCTTACATTATTGATTAAAATGCCTGTATTACGCCAAAAACAGCCTGAGAGTCAAGCTCTCAGGCTGTAATTTAATCATTTTTTCTTCTTTGACCTGCTTCCGCCTTTTTTACCGGTATTTATAGGCTTTTTCTCAGTCTTCTCCGGCTCCGTACTTTCTTCTCCGGTATTTTTATTACTGGTATTTCCGGCTGTCGATATGACGTCGTTTTCAAACTCCGCGCATGAGGCACCTGCCACTGCCCAGAATACCGGAGCATAAACTATATTGCTGCATCCGATGAAGAAAAGGAGAACTCCGACCAAGGTCATCGCAAACAGCATCGGCATCTCAACATACTTCTTCTTTCGCACTGCCTTCGAACCTATCACGAGCACTGGTGCAAGTATCATTATAAAGGCTATAAGCGAAGGTATTCCTCGTGTAGCCGCAATATACAGGTACTCGTTATACACCTTGTCGAAGACCATCCTGTTTTTGGGATCGCGTATCATATCAACGACATCAGCAAAGCCTGCTGCCGATTTTAGTTGAGGATAGGCAAGTTGCTCGGGACCTGTTCCCACCAACTTGTTGTCGCCTATTATATTCATTGTCTTATCAATGGTATACCAGTAGAATGTAGAAGTATCGTCAATATCAAGGACAGACTCATCAACAGGTCCAGAAGCTCCTGTTCTCATATATCCGTCTGCATACCATGCTATCCTTCCGTCATACAGTTTGTAGGAATCTGTAGTTTTGACAACTCCGGTGTTTATAAGACATACTGCAAGACCTGCAAATGCAGCCGCAACAGGCAGGCATATAAGACGAAGCTTAGGAGCTTTCTGTCTAAATACTGCAGTGGTTGCTGCTATAAGTGCAAAGAATGCTCCGCATAAGCCAAGAAGCGAATATGTAAACATCATTACGAATGAAAACAATGCAGCCACAGCAAGATATATAATCCTGCTCTTTTTGCTGTCAGAGTTTACAAAGGCTATGAGTGCAGCCGTCAATGAAAGCGTCAACAACATCGCTAAAAACAGCGGAGACATGGAAAGTCCAGAAGCTGCATTCAGGAAGATATGATCTCCGCCCTTCCAGCCAACATAATCATAATGTGTGAGCTTCGCTGCAAATATCTGTATCAGGGATATGATACTGTTCAGAACTCCTACGGCTATTACGCCCTTAATCACGCGTTTAACAGCGCTCCTGCGCTTGAGGGTTATGGCAGTTATAAAGAAACAGCCATAGAAGGCAATTGCAAGAAGTCCCTCACATCTTTCAGTAAAGCCGTAAAAGCCTACTCCTAAATCATATCCATTGATAAGCGAGATTATTCCCCATGCTGTCATTGCCCCGAAAGCACATACAGGAAGCATTGCTGCTTTGGGAATATACTTCTTCATGATGGCAATAATGGCAAGTATCATATTAATAACACCTGCCACTGCAAGTCCACCGGCAGTCATGGCATACGAGAATTTATAATCGTTTGCCTCCGGAAAAATGGTGAACAGCGGCATCAGGAATATTCCTATAACAAGTCCCCATGAAGCAAGCCTTGAATACTGCTCCTCAGTCATGTTAAGAATAAAATTAGACTTCTCTGTTGTGTGAAAAATGGTTTTAGGGTCTTTCTTTATCGTTTTTGCCATTGGTGTTTATTCCTTCCTGCATTATGCTTTGTATCACTTCTTTGTTACCGTAACGGTAAATGTATTATTATCATTCTCTCTTATCATCACTACCACGCCAGGGTCTATTGTCTCATAGCCGTCATCGTCATACCATGCGAAGCCGGGATACTTATTCGACACCAGATAGCCGTCCTTGAAAAAATTGTCCTTGTCTCCGTCGTTGACAAGTCTTACAAAGCGGCGTCCCTCATTATTGTTTGTATTCTCGTCGTTTCCGCTCTCATACTTAAAGAAGGAGCCCCAATAAGTTCCGTACACAGACGCTTCAACGTGCTTTACGCTTATACCGCTTCCGACAGGACGCCAGAAAAAGCGTTCCGCTATCTTGCTATTGTTCGCATCAAGGGTAAGGTACTCTAGCACGAAGAACTCTGTCTTATAGCTTCCATCAAAGTGCTTGCGTGGTATGATAAGACAGTTACCTTCATCGGACTGTCCGTTTGTGAGTATAAAGCTCTGCTCTCCCTTGGTCTCGTCGTATATCAGCACCTGATCCTCTCTCAGCCAACCCAGCATCAGCTTTGACACGGCAGAGTAATCCGAATAAGCCTCATCCATAAGATCATATCCAGCAGAGCCGTGCAACCCCTCACAATCTTCGCCGGTGTAGGGATAGTAATCAGGAAGTCCCATACAGTGTCCCATTTCATGGGCAAAGGTGGATACAAAGCCGTCATAGTTATCAAACTGTTCTATAACAGCGTCTCCTGTTATAATATGTCCAGGCTTGACGCCGTCAGGAGCGAGCATGACTTCACCTGAGTACTCGCCTGCGCAGGGCCACCATTCATCAGTGTCGTCGGTATCCGGCACACAAAAGAGCATGATGTCTATAACGCCATCGCCGTCTGAGTCATATTTGCTGAAATCCACTTCCTTATCCATGCTCCTTATGACTTCCGTAGTGAATTTGGATTTGAACACATCTCCGTGATACTGCTCGACATTTTCTTTGCAGGTATACCTGTAAGCCTGTCCGCTGAGGCTGAGAGCTCCCTTTGAAGCTCTAGAACAGAAGGCGGTGAGGCTTTCGAATGGATAGGCTGAAGACTTCTCGTTCTCCTCTCCGAAGGCAATACTTTCTACCGTCTCCATAGAAGGTTCATACTCGAATTTGCAGTCGGGGAAGTCTACATAGAATATCAGCATATTGACTTCACCCTGCGACGGCATACTGCCATACATATTTTTTAGTGGAGGAGTAATGAAATCATTTTGAGGCGCAGTAGTATTGGTGATAGTAGTTGTGTTAGTAGTTGTAGTGGAAGTGGTCGTTTCATCCTCCCAGCAGAGTATCTGTCCCAGCGGAATGTCAGATATCACTGTCTTGCGCAGATAAACAAAATCAAACACCTCTACCGAGCCGTTCTGATCCATATCTGCCTTCTGTATCTTGGTTTCTCCGGCTCTCAAAGGAGTATCGGTCTTCCCGTCGAGCCTGATAGTGTATCTTGTGCCCTCGGTAAGGGTAAAGACGGCGGTATCGCCAAGTACCTCAGTACCGTGGAGGTGCTTTGACAGCACCACAAGGTCGGCGACATTCACCATGCCGTCACTGTTAAGGTCGCCCATGATACCAGTCTGCGTCCATGAAGCCCCAGCAGTCACAGGCACTGAAAAAGCGGCAATCAAGAGCGAAGCCACAGCCGAAGCAAATATCCCCCATATTTTTTTACTCATTTTACAACCCCCTCTATATACATAACATCTATATCCATTTCATTCTGAAGGCATGGGGAAACTCCCCAGGTCTGCACAGTGAAATAATAATATACTTTTTTTAGCGGTCGAAGGGTGGCGGACGTTTGTTTAATTGCCCCACACTACACTCACACAATCTGTCAAAGTCGCCTTTCAGACGTTCGTTTCAGCCTTGACATGCTGTGAAAGTGTAGTATAACAGGCAATTACGAACATCCATAGCTGATAAAACCGCTGACTCAGTTAATAAACATATAAAATAAGGCTGTCGAGCAATAAGCCCGACAGCCAAGACGACTGCGCAAACATAACGTTCCGCAGTAAGGTGCATTATTTTGCGTAGTCAGTAACTCTGCTCTCGCGTATGATATTGATCTTAATCTGTCCGGGATAATCCATTTCAGTCTCGATCTGCTGAGCAATCTGCCTTGCCACAAGGACCATCTTCTCATCGTTGATGACCTCAGGTGTGACCATGATCCTGACTTCGCGGCCTGCCTGTACAGCGAAGCACTTCTCAACGCCCTCATAAGAATTGCATATCTCCTCAAGTTTCTGAAGGCGCTTGATATAGCTTTCGTAGTTTTCGCTTCTTGCGGCAGGTCTTGCAGCTGAGATAGCGTCGGCTGCCTGAACTATGCAGGCAATGACTGTCTTTGGCTCAACGTCATTGTGGTGAGCTTCAACAGCGTGGATAATAACAGGATTTTCGTTGTATTTTTTACAAACGTCAACACCTATCTGAACATGAGAGCCCTCGATTTCGGCAGTAAGAGCCTTACCGATATCGTGGAGAAGTCCCGCGCGTCTTGCGATATTCGCGTCAACGCCCAACTCGGAAGCAAGAACTCCGCAGAGCTTTGCGACCTCGATAGAATGATCGAGGACGTTCTGCCTGTAACTTGTACGGAATTTAAGACGTCCGATGAGCTTTATTAGTTCGTGGTTGAGACCGTGAACATTTGTCTCAATAACTGCGCGTTCACCCTCCTGCTTAATGCGGTACTCTACCTCGCGGCGAGCCTTCTCTACCATTTCCTCAATGCGTGTGGGATGGATACGTCCATCAGCTATAAGCTTCTCAAGGGCTATCCTTGCCACCTCTCGTCTTATCTGATCGAAACAGGAAATAGTTATCGCTTCGGGAGTGTCGTCGATGATGAGATCGACGCCTGTCAGTGTCTCAAGTGTTCTGATATTGCGACCTTCGCGGCCGATTATACGACCCTTCATTTCATCATTTGGGAGAGGGACAACGGAGACTGCCGCCTCTGACACCTGATCGGCAGCAACTTTGGCGATAGCAAGAGAAATATAGCTTCTTGCCTTCTCCTGACATTCGTCCTTGATCTGCTGCTCGTAAGCTGCTATCTTAACAGCCTTTTCGTGTACGAGGTCGTCCTCAAGCTTTGAGATGATATACTCCTTAGCCTGATCCTTTGTGAATTCGGAGATACGCTCCAGTATATCCATCTGACTCTTCTTTATGGAATCAGCTTCCTTAAGCTTTTCGTCAGCAGATTTTATCTTCTGATTGAGCATATCCTCCTTTTTCTCAAGATTATCTGTCTTCTTGTCTAAATTCTCCTCTTTCTGCTGCATACGTCTTTCCTGACGTGACAGCTCTGCTCTGCGATCCTTGATCTCTTTATCCGCTTCGGTGCGGAGCTTATGTATCTCGTCCTTAGCCTCGATGAGAGCGCTTTTTTTCTTATTGTCAGCATCCTTTTCGGCGTCCTCGACAATACGTTCAGCCTGCTGCTCGGCAGAGCCTACAATAGCCTCTGCGTCGCGCTTGCGCTTTTCAACGCCTGCTTCCACGCCCTTTTTGAAGAAAAGAGCATATCCTATGCCTACACCTACTGCAAGCGCTATGAGAATAAGAGCGATAGCAAGACCTGGGTACATACAGTGCATTACCTCCTTTTTCGTAAAAATAATCAAAAGTTTGTATCATAATTTTTAATTATTACTTAAAGGCGGTAAATGCCGCATTATTTTATTCATTTGTAAATATATAGATCAACAGCTGAGCCTTATTCCTCAGCCGGCAAAAAATAGACGGACCTTATATCCCCGCCCAAGATTTGTTTCTAAATCATATTTTACCCGCTTATTTATATTTATTTTCAGACTGCGGATAATGATGTAAAACAAAGCTGCATATACTGCCATAGTAATATTATGCAAATAAATACAACACTATTATTATATATTATTTTGGGCGATATGTCAATAGATTTTTTTTGAATAAAAGCAAACAGTCTCCAATCTCTGAATCGAGTAGGAAGCAGCTATTTAGCCGCCGACCTCTCAAGCCAACGTGCGTACCGTTAGGTACACGGCGGTTCAACCAACTTTACAAAGAAGTATTCTCCCTTGCACTGTTTCTTCTAAGTTCCTTTTGCTTAACCGCCTTTGATACTATCGA
>JAGCWY010000156.1 GCA_017961625.1 Ruminococcus sp.
TCTTATGAAAAACAATTATTACTCATACATTGAATTCAGACGTTTTCCTACTTCTATAAGAAACGTTTCAGTATCAACTGTCTGTTTCGTTCTAAGCTTAGATATAGATGCAAGATCACCTGTCATTATACCATCGCTTATTGTTTGTAGTATAGCTTTTTCTAGATTTCCGGCATATTCACAAAGTTCGGGAATTGTATCCAGTTCACCTCGCTTTCTGAGCGCGCCTGTCCATGCAAAAATAGTTGCCACGGGGTTGGTTGATGTTTTCTCGCCTTTGAGATACCTGTAATAATGCCTCTGTACAGTTCCGTGGGCAGCTTCGTATTCATATTTACCGTCAGGCGACACAAGTACAGATGTCATCATTGCAAGGCTTCCGTAAGCAGTAGCGACCATATCAGACATTACATCTCCATCATAGTTTTTGCAAGCCCAAATAAAGCCGCCTTCGGAGCGAATAACTCTTGCAACAGCATCATCGATAAGAGTATAGAAATACTCTATTCCTACTGCTTCAAACCGTGCTTTGTATTCTTTTATATATATTTCTGCAAAAATATCTTTAAAGCGATGATCATATTTTTTGGAAATAGTGTCCTTAGTGGCAAACCATAAGTCCTGCTTTGTATCAAGAGCATAATTGAAACATGAACGTGCAAAGCCTTCTATAGACTTGTCCTTGTTGTGAAGTCCCTGAATTATTCCATCGCTGTCCGAAAAATCATATATCATTTCAAATGCTTCATTGCCGTTTTTATCGGTAACTTTAAGTTCTGCCTTGCTGCCCTTTTCGACCTGCATTTCGGTATTTTTATATAAATCACCGTAAGCATGACGGGCAATAGTGATAGGCTTTGTCCATGTGGGGATATACGGCGTTACGCCGTCAACAAGTATGGGAGCACGGAAGACAGTTCCGTCAAGTATGGCTCTTATTGTACCGTTAGGTGACTTCCACATCTCTTTCAGCTCATATTCTTCCATTCTTGCAGCGTTTGGCGTTATAGTTGCACATTTCACTGCAACTCCGTATTTCTTGGTTGCCTCTGCCGATTCAACGGTGACTTTATCATCAGTTTTATTTCTATATTCAAGTCCGAGGTCATAGTATTCTGTTTTCAGGTCAATATACGGGAGAATAAGGATATTCTTTATCATCTTCCATATAACCCGTGTCATTTCATCGCCGTCCATTTCAACAAGGGGAGTTTTCATTTTTATCTTTTCCATATTTATCAACCTTTCTATCTGTTTTCCATATCAATATATGGTTTTTGCATATTAATGGATTTATATGCAGGACGCATGATACGTTTGCCGCTGTTTATCTCCTCGAATCTGTGAGCGCACCAGCCTGCCATTCTCGAGACAGCGAAAAGAGGAGTAAACAGGTCGGGCGGTATCCTCAGCATTTTATATACCAATCCACTGTACATATCAATATTTGCACACATTGCTTTTCTTGAGCTTTTTATATCTTCAAAGACCTTCGGCGTGAGACGCTCTATCGAATCGATAAGGTGGAATTCCTTCTCAAACTCTGTCCCTTCAGCCATCATACCTGCGTACTTTTTCAGTATTACGGCTCTCGGATCAGACAGCGTATACACAGCGTGTCCCATACCATATATCAGACCGCTGCCGTCGCCAATTTCTTTGCAAAGGATCTTCCTCAGAATATCAGCAATTTCGTCATCGTTCTCCCAGTTTTTGACATTTGCCTTTATTATTTCCTGCATTTCCAGCGCCTTATGATTTGCACCGCCGTGACGTGGACCTTTCAGCGAACCTATCGCTGCTGAGTATGCGGAATAAGGGTCTGTTCCTGATGAGGTAAGTACACGGCAGGTAAATGTCGAGTTGTTACCACCACCGTGTTCAGCGTGGAGCATGAGCATAAGGTCAAGCAATTTTGCTTCATCGTGAGTAAACTTTCTGTCAGTGCGTATAGTTGAAAGTATATTCTCAGCTGTTGATTGTCCCTTAATAAGTGGATGCATTATCATTGATTTATTATCATAGCATCTTCTTTTAGTCTCATATGCACACACCATAATTACAGGCATTTTTGCAATAAGAGATACTGCTGTATCCACTTCATGCTTTGGTGTTCTTGATTCGGGTGCTTCATCATAAGAATATAGAGAAAGTACAGCTCTGGACATCTTGTTCATGATGTCAGGTGACGGTGCTTTCAATATCATATCTTCAAAGAAATCCTGCGGAAGCGCACGCTCATCAGATAATGTCATTCTGAATTCATCAAGCTCATTTTTGTTCGGAAGCCTGCCTGTAAGCAGGAGAAAAACTATTTCTTCATAACCGAATCTGTCCTCAGCTTTTTCGATAAGATCATTGATACTGTAGCCTCTGAAAATTAGCCTTCCTTCTGTAGGCTTTTTCTCGCCGTCATCCACAACATATCCGTGAACATTACAGATATTAGTAACTCCTGCCATAACGCCTGTACCATCGGGATTCCTGAGCCCTCGCTTTACGCTGTACTTATCAAAATATTCAGCCGGAATATTATTTCCTTCAGAGAAAGCGGAATACATCACATCTTTTGTAGTCATAATCGGTATCACCTCAAATAAGAATGGCGCTTATCCATGCGGATAAGCGCCATTGCTTGCTTTACTATACCATTATAATATCATAACTCAAATAAATTGTCAATAGTTTGACAAAGCTTTGCGTGTCAAAAATTCCCATGCGACCTGCATATTTTTTTGAGCTTTTTTACAGTGGCGTTTCCGCCGCCGTCATTGATGTAAACGTCGTATTTGCCGCGGATACTGCCGAATGTGACTGCCTTTTCCGCACCTGCATACTCTTTCAGCCTTGTCATCATATTCTCCTTTGAAGCGTTTGGAGAGAAAACTTTCAGATACATGAAGCCCTCGTATTCAGAGTCGGAAAAGCTTATCCTCGCACTTACTCCCAGCTTCTGACGAAGTCTCCTTTCAAGCAGGAATATATCTATCTTCTCTGCAAGGACTGTAATGTACAAAATACGCTCATTCTCGTCTTTTCGGCGGTATTCCGAGCTGATATAGTTCCTGTAAGCCGAATGGCTGTGTGTTTCAAAAAGGTTCTTTTCGGCAGGATTACGGAATTCTCCATAGTATATCAGCAGAGTAGTGTCAAGCATGGTGTTCACAAAACAGTTCAGTCCGCACTCTGATATGATCCTTTCAGCTTCTTCCGAAACACTGTTTGAAAGATAGGTCATTTCAAGATATTTCTTTTCCTTAATGTCATATATCGCCGCACCGTCCATAACTATCACGGGAAGCTTTAATTCCGTACCATTCATTATCGACACAAGCTCGGCAGGAGTACGGGTAGTCGAGACAGTGAATTTCACACCGCTGCGGATAAGTCTGTTAAGCTCTACCTTGCTGTAATTCGAGGACGGTGAGATGAGCACATCGTCAATTCCGCTGACATAGAGAGTAGTTTTATCGGTTCTGACAGGCAGACGGAAGTCGTTTACAGCTACTCCGATGATTATTCCGATGAAAGTATCAATGACTCTGTTGAGTACAAAAAGATACGGATCAGCGTCAAATGAATGAGTGAGCGCAATGCTCAGAAACACAACACAGGAGAAAAAAGAAGCGTTCCTCTTATTCATGACAACAGTCGTATATATCACAGGTATTATGAAAATACTTGCGGAAATATATACAAACTCGGGTATGACAAGATCAAGCCTGCGAAACAGCAGAAGAAATATCAGTCCGTAACCTGCACCTGTAAGCGTTCCCACAGAACGCTGCAATGCATTGTTCTTTGTGGTGTCTGTATAGGGCTGTATGCACCATAAAGCAGCCAATGCTCCGTAAAAAGGTATGCCGTTCCCCACAGGCAGGAATGTCCTGATGAAGTATACCGTCATACACAATGCCACCGCAACCGATGATTTTACTATTCTTGCGCCTATGGGCGGAAATGTCAGTTTCAAAATACTCACTCCAATAGAAAAGTGCCTACCCTTACGGATAAGCACCATTGCTCAGATTGTAATCAAAAGATGTTCATTCCTGATGTCGTTGAAGAGCTCGCATTTGCAGCGGCTCACGTCATAGACATGGATAACATCGTCAAGTCCGCTGTTTTCGTCGATATCTTCAAGCATATTCCGCAGTCCTTTCAGCTTTTCGGGTGCGAAATGCAGAGTTTTGCTGTTGTTGAACACTGCTGTGTAGAGTATCTCCGCTTCGACTAAGTCCTGAAAGATATGACTGCCGTAGGAAAGCTCGGGGTTGTAGCCTGCACGGGCTTCTTCCATTTCACACACAACGTCAAATTCGCTTATATCGGCAAATGTTGTAGGTACACCAAGCTCGGGAGAGGAAGTTCCCACTCTGCCAGGCACCATGAGCATCATGTGCTTTCCGCTGCTGCGGTAAGTCCAGTTTATCCTGCCTATCATTTTCGCTACGGTATTTTTCTCGCTGTAAGGCATATTGTAGTACACAACGGGATCAACATACACGATAATATCCAGCTTTGAAGCTTTGGAAAGTCCCATTGAAGCTCCCTTGCTTTCGAGGAGGATATGCTCCTGCGATATATTATCGGGAACAGCGACTCCCGACTTATCCTTGATGACCTGAAGCGGTCTGCACTGCAAAAGGTCAATGGAGTATTCGCCGCTGTCTGACACGTTTATAGTGAACTCCGTATCAACAGGATATTCGTACTCGTCCTGTATACAGCGCAGCATTCTCTGCATCTGCGACATAAGCGTTTTATTGCTGACAAGTCCCTTGCAGGAGATGAAAGTCGATGATACTCTGCGCCCCATTTCACGCAGTCTGCTCTCTGCGTCGAAGTCATGTTCAAGGAGGATATTTTGCAGATACTCAGGTATCTCAGGCTCTATTGTACGCAGCGGCAGACGTTCAAGATCGTGGATAGAAGTATTGATGACCTCCACCTTTCCCTGCGAAAATCTGTGTCTGTCAGCATAAGTCGAATACACTGTTTTTTCGGGCATATCAAGGCTTACAAGACGGGGATATGAGCCCTCTGTCCTGTCAACAGCAGACGTGCCAAGTCCCATTACAAGACGCAGCATTCCTGCGGACTGGTCGGAGCTTTTCAGAAAGCTGTATGGGCTGTAAGAATAACCCACACCTGCCGCGCAGGGCATATAGTATGCGCCGTAGTAAGAGCCCGACACACGCTGTATCAGCAGGGACATCTGCTCGTCACGCTTGTCAAGTCCGCGGCGTTTGCGGTAGTCCAGAGCAGAAAGGCTCATGGTGCTTGCGTAGACGGTTTTTATCGCCTTTTCAAACTCTTCGAGCCGCTCCTCGGGAGTACCTCTGTTAGCACAGAAAACCGACTCATACTTGCCTGCAAATGCATTGCCGAAGCCGTCTTCAAGGATACTGCTTGAACGGACGATATAGGGATCCTGTCCGTAGTATTCGATGATACGGGTAAGCTGTTCACGCATTTCATCGGAGAATTTACCGTTCATAAGCTGCTTTGCGAACTCATCAGCAAGAGAAAAATAGCCCTCCTCGGTTCGCTGTTTTATGCGCATATCCCAGAAATTATTGTCAACGATGTATGTATAGTAAACGTCAGAGCCTACATAGAATGAATCATGCGGTTCGAGAACTTCGTTTATATCTGGCTCGGTATTGCGGATAATAGCTCTCGCAAGGAGCATACCGCAGGCTTTTCCGCCTATCATTCCCGTACCTATCATGTGATCGCGGACGCTGAAATAGTCCTCGGGACGAAAATGCTTTTTGACCATCTGACGCATTTTTTCATCTCGCGTCATCATGATATTGCACATATTACTGCACTGCTCGGTAATATCGACTCCGTTTTCATATAGCACTTTCGCTTTCTTGAAAGACCTGTCCCACGAGTCCATGAACTGCTCGTCTGCCGAACGCTGTGCATTGCCGAGGACCTGATAGAAACGGCTGGACTTTACGCCGTCAAGTATCGGTCTGAATCGTCCGCTTTCTGGTTCATAAGTGTGGGGCAGGAACATGGTGTCGGAGTTTCTGTTCCAGACCTTTTCGGGACGGACGTACACGTTTTTCTTGTCCGAGTAAACATCAAGGAAAAGCTGTGTTGTGTCCAGTATCTTATTTATGGCATGAACCGAGTGCTTTCCCCTGATTATCGGAAAAAACGCAACTGTGTCAAGTATGAACAGGAACGGACAGGTAACGCGGAAAAAGTTTCCCATCATAAGGTCGGTCGCCCACATAGCCTGCAATTCCGAGAGGCAGTCAAATATATAGAAAGCGTCCCTGCCTGCTTTCTCAATCTCGTTGTGTATATCCACGGTAAATGTCTCAAATCTGTGTGACAGCGGCACTTCTATGGTCTTTACCTCGGGACAGTTCTCCACAAGGGGCTCGTGACTTGCAAAGCGAAAATATATGATATTTCTGCCGTCAGTGATAGCCTGTCTGAGATAGGGCTCCATAAACAGACGAAACTCCGAGAGCTCCGAAACTCTCCATACAACGTTGTCGCCGAGCCTTATATTATCAAGTGCAGTGTCCATTTCGGGTATTCCCGATAATACTCTGTCAAATGCAGCCATAAAAGCACCTCCCCTTTATCACAGGTTTTTAGCATAGCAGACTGCGCCTTCTAGCCTGTCGTAAGGCGGATAATTATTGATACGATAATATCCGAGCTTCTCATAAAGCGATACAGCTTCTCTCATCGCTTCACGAGTTTGCAGCACAGTACGCTGGAACTTCATTTTTTCTGCCAGTTCCTCTAACATATTCATCATATTTTCAGCGATACGATGTCGGCGGTATTCAGGTTCAACCCATACTCGCTTGATTTCCACATCTGTATCTGAGTATCTTTTAAGTCCCGCACAGCCAACAGCGATATCATCAATACAGGCTATGAGCACAGTGCCTATGCTTTCGGATATATTGTAAGGGATAAAGCCTTTGCGGTTCTGAACTCCACCTACAAGGCTACTGTAGTATTCCTCTGCAGATAAATAAAATCTCTGAAAATCCCTGTTGTTGCCGTCAGTCCATTTATATTTTATCTGTAACACCGTATCACCTCCAAAAACGCAAAAACGGTGCTGAATACTCAGCACCGTTGCTCTTTACTTGCATTATATCATACTCGTTTTATTATGTCAAGTTTTTCCTTGACAATTTCTTGTATCTGATATATAATTATCTCAGACAAGCAAAGGCGCTGCGTTTTTTCGCAGTGCCTTTTTTCTTTTTGGAGGGATACTATGAAGGACGGATTTATAAAAATAGCCTGTGCAACGCCTGATGTTAAAGTTGCAGATTGTCAGTACAATGCTGACAGTATAATTGAACTCATCACCGAAGCTCACAGCAAAGGCGTTAAGATCGCCTGTTTTCCAGAGCTATCTGTTACAGGCTACACCTGCAGTGACCTTTTCTTGCAGGACACGCTGTTAAGCTCTGCAAGACATGAGCTTGTCAGGATAATCAGAGAGACAGAAAAACTGGATATAGTTTCACTTATCGGTGTACCCCTTGCAGTCTGCGGAAAGCTGTATAATTGTGCCGTTATCGTAAACAGAGGCAAAGCGATCGGTGCTGTTGCAAAGAAGAATATACCGAATTACAGCGAGTTTTATGAAGTCAGACATTTTACCGCTGCCAACGAAAGTCTGTGTGCGGATATTCAGCTTGACGAAGATTATTCCGTTCATCTTGAAGATACTATTTTCACTTGCAGGGAGCTTCCCGAGCTTACCTTCGGAGTTGAGATCTGCGAGGATATGTGGGTAAGCTCTCCACCGTCGGAGCGGCTTGCAGCCTCGGGAGCTGTCATCATATTCAATCTATCCGCAAGCGATGAAGTCATAGGCAAAGCAGACTACCGCAGAACGCTTATAAAAGCACATTCGGGCTCGCTCGCCTGCACCTATGCCTACGCCGATTCGGGTATAGGCGAATCAACGCAGGATATGGTCTTTGCAGGACATAATATAATAGCGGAGAACGGCTCTGTTTTAGCTGAGTCCAAGGCGTTTTCAAGCGGACTGACAATTGCTGATACCGACATAAAAAAATTATCCCACGAGCGCAGAAGAATGAACTCTTTTTCTGCTTGCCCGAGCTGTAAAACTGCATATTTTTCGCTTGATGTTACTGAGACGATCCTTGACAGAGCTTTCCAGAAAACTCCGTTTGTTCCGTCCGACAAAAAGGCACTTGACAGCAGATGTGAAGAAATACTCACCATGCAGGCTGTCGGACTTATGACACGTCTGAGGCATATTGGCTGCAAAACGGCTGTACTCGGACTTTCGGGCGGACTTGATTCCACACTTGCCCTGATAGTTGCCGTTCACGCATTCGATATGCTTGGACTTGACAGGAGCGGTATCCATACCATAACCATGCCATGCTTCGGAACTACCGATAGGACGTACAATAACGCCTGCTCGCTGGCAAAAGCTTATAGTGGAACGCTTACCGAGATAAACATCTGCGCGAGCGTAACCCAACATTTCGCTGACATAGGGCAGTCGCCTGATGTTCACGATGTGACATACGAAAATTCACAGGCAAGAGAACGCACTCAGGTGCTTATGGATAAAGCAAATCAGCTCGGGGGTATCGTTGTCGGTACAGGAGACCTCTCGGAGCTTGCCCTCGGCTGGGCGACCTACAACGGCGACCATATGTCCATGTATGCGGTGAATTCGTCCATACCGAAAACCCTTGTGCGCTGGCTTGTAAACTATGAAGCTGAAATATCGAACGGTGAACTGAAAAAAGTTCTGTCTGATATACTGGATACTCCTGTCAGTCCCGAACTTCTCCCACCTGAGAAAAACGGCACTATATCACAGAAGACCGAGGATATCGTCGGACCGTATGAGCTTCACGATTTCTTCATGTACTATATGCTTAGATACGGATTTTCACCTTCAAAGATATTCCGTATCGCCTGTCTCGCATTCGCAGAAACATATTCTAAGGAATTTATAATGAAATGGCTGAAAACATTTTATCGACGCTTCTTCACACAGCAGTTCAAGCGCTCATGCCTGCCCGACGGTCCGAAGGTCGGAACTGTAACTCTCTCTCCACGCGGCGACTGGCGTATGCCAAGTGATGCTTCCGCTAATATTTGGCTGAAAGAATTGGATAACATTGATTGATAACGTGATCGAATTGATACACAAACGAACTTGCAAGTGGCTGTGAGATTCTTATTATTTTCCTACACTTTTCCTACAGTTTTAAGATTTTTCTGCAAAGGCAATAAGCGCCAAATCAGCTTTTTTTCCTGAAAAACAGGTACAAAACAGGATTATATTAAAACTTGAAAAACTGCCGAAAATCCGTAAGCGTCGGCTTGTGGTCCCGAAGACCGTGGGTTCGAATCCCATCTCCCACCCTCATGAAATAGGCACTTCTGAGAAATCGGAAGTGCTTTTTTCGTTTTTTTCTAAGATTTTTTCTAATATAAGAGCTTTCTAATATAAATGTCCCCGCTATTGCGGGGGCTATCTGTATCATTTTTTCATAAGTTTTGATCTGTCATGGTACTAAGCTGAATCAGAATTTAATCACCACTTAATCTTTCACAGGACAAATCATCTGAAGGTCAAATGGTTCCTCTTCAGCAATTTCTTTTATAGGATTACTTGCCAGGCCACTTCCCATTGCTCTGTAAAATGCAATCGTCTCCTCAGAAGAACAAGCAGATATGTACAAAGCCTCTGCACCAGCTTTTCTTGCTTCAGCTTTTCCTACTTCAAATAATTGTCTGCAAACACCTTGACCTCTACATTCAGAAGATACCTGCATCATATCAAGAATCATGTATGGACCATTTAGTTTCCTTAATAGCCCTATAAAGCCAACAACTTTTTCATTATCTAATGCAACGTATGTAATATAATCATCACTGCTTATTTGCTTTGCCACAGAACGCTTTTTGTTTAGATCCCAATCTTCGATATATTTGCATTCTACTAATGTATATTCTCCGTCTATTCTTCGATATACTTTATTTACATTCTGTTTTCTGTTATATAAATCCAATGATTCTAAACAGAAATTTCTTTCTGATAATAATTCAATTTTAATCAAATGATAATCCTCCTATATTATCTATTTCACTCTTTTGATTCATTTTTATTATTATCGTTTTCATACGCAACACCCCTTTCACAGTTAAATTCCGATTTATCATAATAACCTGCTTACTATCCATATTATACACTGCACTGTCGCCTAAAGTCAAGGCGACTATATGAACAAGTCCCCACAATCGCGGGAACTCTCTGTATATATTTCATAAGCTTTAATCTATCATGATACTAAGCAAATCAGAATCTAAGGATCCGTTGAATTACCAGTAAATTGGTTTATTGAAATCGGGATTTTCAAAGCAAGGAATTGTATTAAGTGTAGTTAAACTGCCAAAAACATTTTCAGGAGACTCAGAGCATTTGTTATTACCCATTATCTGTTTTTCGCCAAAAATATATCTTTTAACCCTGATATCATTTACTGTTTCTATGGCACAAAGGAATCCGTTTTTGCCAGATAATTCGATGATATATACAGCTTGTGGCGAATCATATACAGGGATTTTTCGGCCAATAAGCTTTTCACCAATATAATAGTATTCATTATCAGCTTTATTTTCATCTTCACGAAAGATTGTCGAAGTATCAACCTTATATGAAAACATCATTTTATCATTCGCAAGAATATTCTCATCGGTCAGAATTGCCTTTTTCATACTAACAGCTTTTAGCGAACGAAATTCATCAAGATATTCAAAAAAACGTTCGATAGCTTCTATTTCATTGCCTTTGCATTCTTCAAGTATAAGGTTTGCCCAGCCAGCGGAGCTTCCATAACTTTTCGTCTTATTTTTTACGAACTCATGCATGAACCAGAAATCAAGAGGAAAAAGAGTTGTTTTATTTGCGTAAACATCTAAATCCCAAAGTGCATTGTAGTAACCGGAAATAAATGTGTTCAGTTTAGTAATATCAGGTTTACCAAGCCACACTCCGGGACGCTTTCTTAATTTGTCAAGCATTCGATAAATCATCTGATAAGATGCACTTTCACAGTATTCTTCATTATTTGCCATTATTAGCCCCCCTGAATTTCGATTTATCGTACCGACCTGTTTTATATCCATATTATACACTGCACTGCCGCCCAAAGTCAAGGCTGCTGCCTGCACATTTCATCAAGCGGCTTGACTGATTCTTTATAGTTTGATAACCAAAACTTTCAACAACATCTGGCAAAAGGCAATTTCAGTTATAGTTGAAATAAAAAGGAATATATTATATAATTGAGAAAATATCAGAATATATGTTACACTTTGGAAAGCTGCAGCAAGTGTATTATGTGAAAGCACTTGTCAACAGGCTTTTGAATAATTAAAGGGGGTGGTCCCATGACAGATAACGAATATAAAAAAATATATGCTAAAGATCCCGGTGCAGCTCAGAAGACATTATTTAACGAATATCTCAGCTATGTTTACGCCATAGTCTATAATAAGCTGCGAAGCTGCGGAAGCCGCGAGGATATGGAGGAATGTGTGGGAGATGTCTTTTCAGCTGTATTTATAAGCTACGACCGCAATGGCTGCTTTGACGGTGATATGAAAGGTTTTATCGGCACTATAGCAAGCCGTACTGCTATTCAGATGTACCGCAGACTGGTACGCCGCAGTGATACAGTCTATATCGAGGACGAAACCACAGAGATAGCCGATTCACAGCAAGTTGAGAATATAACGGAACGCAGCGATATGCGAAGCACACTTCTGCGGCTGATAAATAGTCTTGGCGAGCCGGATTCTGATATCATAATTCAGAAATACTACTACAACATGAATTCAAATGAAATAGCCGGCAAGCATTCGATGTCTCCTGAAGCGGTCAGAATGAGATGCAGCAGAGCACTCAAAAAGCTCAGGGATCTTCTTACAAAGGAAGGATATGACATGAAGGAGGGAAATATATGAGCGAGAATAAAGAAATAGGCTTTGATATCCTCGAAAATTCTGATATAAACACAGTTGAAAAAATCGGAACAGAGAAAATGAAAATAGATGAAAAAGCAAAAGAGAGAATGCTTGAAATAACTATGAAGAAGTACGAAAAAGAGAAAAAGCTTCTTAAAAATGAAGCTGAAGAAGCACCTTCAGCTGAAGGATATGCTGATTCGGTATCAGGTGTGGAAAGCTATAAGCAGCATAAGATATCTCACTTCATATATTTTGCCCTGTGTTCGGCAGCGGCAGTAGTAATAATTACAGGCAGCCTGCTTCTGCTGAAAATTAATGGCCAGCCACAAAAGCCTCAGATTTCAGATCCGATTATTGAAGCCACAACAGTAACAACTTCTGAAGCAATTGCAACAACAGATGCAGCTCAGACAACGACCAGTTCAATAACTAAAGCAACAACAGCCAAAAGTACTGTAGCTTCAGCTGCAACAGCAGAAACAACTACTGCCACTGCAAACTCTGCAAATGCTCCTGAGTCTATAACAGAAGCTCCTGAACCGGAACCTGAAAAGTCAGAAGAAGATAAGGAAAAGGAAATACTTGACGCTGTTTACAATCTTTCACACAACGGTTATTATCCTACCTGTAGAATAACTAATGGAACTTTTGAGCATTATATCCCCCCGGACGGTACTCTGGTAGAGTTTAATAACATTATAAATTATATGACCTTTGAAGCCGGAATTCTTCCATTTGACAGAATGCTTGGAGCTGTTGCTGACGAACAGGACGCCATAGATAAAGGCAGATACGTGGTACTCAACGGTAAAGGTCAGGAGCACATGGACTGGCTTGAAAAAGAACCCAAACATGATCCTGATATAGAATATGTACGTGAACGACCGCCATTCATAGCTGAGTATTATGATGAATACGATGTGTGGTATGTACACACTACAGGTCCGAGCTGGAAACCTTCAGACGGAGGATACCCATATATCGCTGCAGTAACCGAGGGATCATCAGATCAAATATATATCCGTGGGTGTGACGGTAAGATCTTAGGCAGCTATATCAATTATTGGTATGATTAAAGCAGATAGGTTCTGTCTTTGTCAATATGATAGAAATGTTGAATAAAGCGTTAGAGCAGACGATTGCTTTTATAGAATACTATAAGGCGCTCCCTCGCGGATAATGGGGCTGTAAAAAAACTCAGTCCCCCAAACGAACACGGGGCCTCGTAAAGAGGCCCCAAATTTTATAGCAAAAAAACAAACTGCACAACAATAACTTGCGTGCAGCTGTTTTTAGTGATATAATCATATTACCAAACAATGAATACCACTGAGAACTATTATAAACCAATCCAACTGAAATTACCAGTGGATTATGAAAGAATTATAGACA
>JAGCWY010000016.1 GCA_017961625.1 Ruminococcus sp.
CTTCTGCCTTGCAAGAATGGCAAAGCATAAGTGCCCGAGATACGTTGATTTCGTAGACGGCTTCCCGATGAATGCTGCCGGAAAGATACTCAAGTATAAAATGAGAGAACAGGCTGTTGAAAAGCTTAAGCTTCATAAGGCTGACAGTATTGTCACAGCATAAAAGATCACCGCAGTGCATTAAATTAGTTAAATATTATTGTACCTCTGATCAAATGGTCGGAGGTATTTTTTATTAAATGACCGCTTTTCATTATTTTACAGCATATTTTGCTTGTATCAATGTTATCAAACAAACAACAATGAAGGGAGATGTATAGATATGAAACATGTTTTTAAGAAGCTATCGGCTCTAATTGTAGCATTTAATATTGCAGGAGCCAATACACCTTTTAATGCATATTCGAGCACAGCTGGAAATGTAAATATTGAGCTCGAAAGAAAATATACAGCTGTACAGTCACAGTCTTGTTCTTTTTCTATGCCTGTTTTAAGGCGCGTCGGCGGAAGCAACAATGATCTAGAGCCAATGGTTGCATATGGTGATATAAAAGCTTCCGATGATACAGCTTTAGCTGCCAAGGAGATTTTACCTGAATCGTTTGATATGCGAACTATATATGGATCAACGTATGTTAAATCTCAGGGCTCTTACGGAACCTGCTGGGCTCATGCTGCAATAGCAAGTGCAGAGACAAGTATGCTTTCAGAGGTCCCATATATAGATCTCTCAGAGCTCCATTCGGCTTATTATGCATATTACGGTTACGACCAGCTTTACACAGATTCATACAAACCGGAAGATGTACTCGGAGAGGGAGGAACATCAAAGATAATCTCAAATCTCTGGTCACAGTGGATCGGACCTGTAAACGAAAGCCGCCTTAGGTATTCTGATTTTGAGTTTTTTGACGATCGTTCAGAAGTCGATCGTATGCAACGTCAAGCGGATTACCATTTAAGAAATGCTTACTCCTTTGATTATGATAGTGAGCGCGATAACTTTGAAACTGTAAACAAAATAATAAAGAATTTTATATATAACGGACATGCCGTTGATATTTCCTATATGTCGGATAAGGTTAAAAACTGGAATTCTGAATATTATACATCAAATTCAAAGAGAAAGCCGCGCTTTGCAAACCATGCTGTTGCAATAATTGGCTGGGATGATACTTTTCCTGCTGATAAATTCAGAAATTCCCCAGAAGGTGACGGAGCGTGGCTGTGTAAGAACAGCTGGAGCACAAGAGAAGGAAACAATGGTTATATATGGATATCGTATTACGACAGATCGCTTGAGGATTTTTCTGTATTTGAGCTTGATGACGCTGATGAGCATGAAAAAATTTATCAGTATGACAGCTTTATCCCAATACAGACTCTCTCTGCATATGACAGTCCTGATGAAGACGGCCCCTCATATATAGCGGATATATTTACTGCTGATGAGACTTCTCAGATAAGTGCAGTCGGTACGTATATTTACAATGCAGATACCTCATATGAGATAACAGTATATTCAGGATTAAAAGACAAGACCAATCCGTCTTCGGGTATACCATCCTCTGTTACTAAAGGCAAATGTGATCTTACTGGTTTTTTCACTCTTGATCTTGATGAACCTGTAATTATCAATGCGGGAGAGAATTTTTCAGTAGTTATAAAGCTTTACTGCGAGGATTCACCGTTTGTTATCCCAATTGAAAGCAGCTTGTATGTAGAGGATATCGATGGTTTGAAATATGACCTTAATCCTTATGCCAAGGACAGTAAGATAATTGAATACACAGGCGTAAATCAAAGCTTTTACAGTTCGGACGGCATTGAGTGGAACGACGTTGTAAACGAAGAGATAGTTTACAGTGACGAGGATAAGCAGATACTGCTCGATTCGTTTATATATCAGTTGTATGATGGACTTGAGGAGGAGGATATAGAGTTACTTGAAGAAGCTGCAGAAAGTGAGAAAAGGTACAATGAGATATTTTCTAAGGGCGACCTTAAGATACATCTTGGTAACTTTACATTAAAAGCCTATGCCGATCCGGTCGGAAAGGTTTATTTCTCACACCATTCCGGCGCTGTTTCCTCAGATGAAAAGTTAAGTCTTTCAAATGGTGGTAACAACGATGATATTATATATCGTTTAGGCGACGGAAAAGAAACTATGTACAAGGAGCCATTTGATATTACATCTGATGTGATAGTTAATGCTGTATCTGGCGGAACTGTAAGTGAAAGAAGTTTTAGCCCGAAAAAGGCTGAATTCAACTGGATAGGATATATACCTACTAACTACCGGATAGTAGACGGCTTACGCTATGCTGAGCGCATATCCGCAAGCGAGTACAGTCTTGACATACCGGCTGGAACGGAGGGGATCTCTCTCTGTCTGGGAACGATATATAACGTAAAAACTGACAGGGAATACGAAGGCGGAGAATGGATAGAAGACATACCTGTAGGATTTGGTACAACTGATATAATAATGGAACTTTCAGGTGAAAATGTACTGGATAATACTGTGATTCTACATGTTAACCGAGCCCTGATTGCATTTAATGATGAGAAAGCGATAATTGTCAGTTCATGGGCTGATGAAATATATGCTTCGGACGGCGTAAATTTAAAGGAGGGAGATAGCGTTCTATCTTACGCAGGGCAGAAGCTTACTGCGGTAAAAAATGGCAAGGAAGTACCTGTGCAGGTACCGGAACGTTATGATATATCTGATTTGACAATTGATTACAAATACGAAGCTCTTGGCCCGTTTGAAAAGGAAATGGCTGATAATTTGGAAATATCCGTTGTCAATGAAAAGGCAGAAGGCTTTGTTACAGCTGAAAACAGGCTTATTCGCGGTGAGGATGTAAATCCTGATTCTCTAGGAAAATATTACCTAAGTATAATCCCCGGCGAAAGCTTTACTTTAAAAGTTAAGGGTGGAGATGGAAAGTTTGAAAGCGAGGATGTAAAGTACACAATTCCGTCAGCTCCGGCTTTAAAGCCTGAACCTGAACTAATATCGCTTTATGAAGCTGATAAATATATATATGAAGGCGACGGCGTATGTGAAGTGACATACGAAGGATATGTACCGGTTATGATAATTGAATCTATGGCTGAGACTTACGGCTACAGCACGGACAGATTCATCGAATTCATGACAGAACGTCACGGCTTATCCGAAGAGCAGGTCAGCAGGATCTTAGGAAACGATTTTAAAGTTGGAAAAATAATCGAAAATTGCAAGGGGAGTTATATAAGATTCTCTGCAACAAACACAAGTTTTGCATCAAATTCGCTGTATATCCCACCGTTACAAGAGCTTAAAGGCGATGTAAACGGTGACGGATATGTTGACGCAGTAGACGCATCTATCGTACTGAAGCATTATGCGGCAGTTTCTACAGAAGCCGAGCCTGTTATACCTGAGGAGCGGCGTAAGACCGCAGATTTTGACAACAACGGCTTTATTGACGCAGTGGATGCATCAGCGATACTAAGGATTTATGCAGAGAATTCTGTAACAGAATAAAGCGGCGAATGTATGTTTGGCTTAATTGTCAAAAAAATGCCGCTCAATTACGCAGACTTTTGTATCCGTTAGGCAATAGGCATAAAACGAGGAGCAGTTCTTTGTCTAAATAGTGTTAAAATGCTTTTACCAATTTGTAACTTTTAGCATTTGCTCCTCGTTTTTGTAGAAGAATTGCCAAAAAAATGTCGTTGAAAATGTACAAAGTGTTTAAAAAAGATTAAGGAACGATACAAAGGATTGACTTTGACCGCAAAATACGATATATTTGTATCTGCAAGAGCAATAGTTGCACAGTCAGGCTGTTAGCATACAGAAATGATACAGTTTCATTTCTGATAAAACAGCAGGATGTGAAATCTTGAATAGCATAATATGGAGCTGCTTATTACAGTTCACGCTAAGGACATTAGCTTTCGCTGTTGCTCCTTAAGATGCTGTGAAGGACAAAACACTGCATTGCAATAAAAGAAAAAATCCAGGGCTTTCTTTATCAGTGAGCCGAAGAACAGAGGCAAGGGTAGACATAACGGTTGCAGGACGTCAGCGGTGAGGACAATCATCGGACAGTTAACTACCGCGATGTTACCGCATACATTTTAAAATAACCAGATGATATTATACAAAAACGTATAATATATATATTTAAGGAGGAAAATCTAATGAACACACTTAAGAGAACTTTAGCTTTAGCAGCTACTATTGCTATGGCTGCTGCATCACTTGCAAGTTGCGGTGATGACAAAAAGACAGGCACAGGTAACGATACAAAGACAACTACAGCTGCTAAGGAGACTACAACCGCTGCTGATGATAACGGTGAGGATACAACTGAAGGTGGAGATGTTGTTCCTGGAAAGGTTTCTGCTGATGTTAAGACAGGCGGCGACACTTTCACACTGGCAGCATGGAACCATGATGACGTTCCTTACCTTATTGCTCAGTGGAAGGGCCTTGACTATGATACAATAGTTGAGCAGCTTGCTGAGAAGAAGGTTGAAGGTGTTGACTTCATAGACATGAACGTAAAGGGCGGCGAGGCTGCTGAGAAGTTCGACCAGTACTTCAATGACGGTACACCTATCGATGTATACTTCTGCGAGGCTGACTGGGCACTTAAGTATATCAATGATGATACAAAGACACTGGCTCTTGAGAAGCTTGGTCTTACAGATGAGGATTTCAGCAGCATCTATGACTACACTGATTCTATTGGTCAGGCGACAGAGGGCAAAAACGCAGGTAAGCGTGTAGGTGTTTCATGGCAGGCTGCTGCCGGCGGATTCGCTTATAGAGCTGATCTTGCTAAGGAGTACCTCGGTGTAAATTCACCTGCTGAGATGCAGGATCAGATCAATGACTGGGATAAGTTCGTTGAAGCTGCTAAGAAGGTTTCTGAAAAGACAAAAAAGGGTGTTGCTCTTGCTGATTCACTCGGCGGACTCTGGCAGGCATTTGCTTGCGAGCGTAGCACACCTTGGGTTGTAAACAACAAGGTAGAGGTTGATTCAACTTGTGAAAAGTTCGCTAACACTGTTAAGGAGCTCTGGGACATCAACGCTGTAGCTCATAATGATCAGTGGACTGACGAGTGGACAGCTGCTGGCGTTTCAAGCCAGACAATGGGATACTTCGTATCAACATGGGGCTTCGGCGGATTCTTCCTTGATGCAGCAGGCGGTGTAGACGGTGCTCAGTATGGTAACTGGGCTCTCTGCCAGGGACCGACTCCTTTCTACTGGGGTGGTACATGGATCGTTGTTAACCCTGCTACAGACAACGGCGAAGAGGCACGTGACTTCATCAAGTCTGCTACTTGCGACTATGAGTCAATGAAGGAATATGCTGTAAAGAAGCCCGAGTATGTAAACAATTCAAAGGTTATGGACGATCTTATCAGCAGCAATACTGTATTTAACGAGAAGATCTCCGGCAACTTTGCTGACAATCAGAACTACTTTGCAGAGCTCGCTTCAAATGCTAAGAGCATTGATTTCAAGGGTCTCATCACTCCTTATGATGCTACACTCAAGGCTTTATTCGCTGATGCTGTAAGAAAGCAGTATATCGAGGGCGGCAAGTCTTGGGATGAAACAGTTGATGCATTCCTTGACAAGGCTGTTGAGGCTGCACCTGATCTCGATGTAGACTAATTCATAAGTCTAAATTACAATATAATAAATATGCCTACGGAATACTTAGGTATTCCGTAGGTCTATATTTGTTTTTACTAATTCGAGAGGGTGTGTTTTATGTCATCAAATGCGCATAGACGCATAAAGTCTGTAAGCTACGCTAAGTATGGCTATCTTTTTATTTTACCGTTTTTTCTTGTTTATTTCTTTTTCCAATTATGGCCGCTTATCAATACCTTTATAGTAAGCTTCCACGGCAATGGAAAGACAGTTGCTGACTGGGTGGGGTTCCAGAATTATCAGGATATTCTTTTCGGCGGCGATACACGTAAACAACAGGTTATTCACAAGACATTTTTCTCCTGTCTTAAGAATACGTTTATCCTCTGGGGAGGTAACTTCATTCCTCAGCTTGCACTTTCTTTATCCTTGGCTGTTTGGTTTACGGAAGCACAGTTAAAGATTCCAGGAAAAGGCTTCTTCAAGGTAGTAATGTATCTTCCCAATATCATTACTGCTGCTTCAGTAGCCGTTCTTTTCCTTCAGCTCTGCGGTCAGTCACAGACAAACCCAGGTGCGCTGAATCTTATCCTTTATAAATTAGGCCTTGTCAAGAAGGACGTTATTGGACAGGGACTTTATTCTACTTTTCCTTTTGTTGACGGTTTGTGGCAGTCACGTATAGTAGTAATGTTCATACAAACATGGATGTGGTTTGGTAATACCATGATAATGCTTATGTCAGGCATTCAGGGTATCAATCCCTCACTGTTTGAAGCTGCAAGCATCGACGGAGCTACATCTGGACAAGTCTTCAGGAAGATAACTCTTCCTCTTCTCACTCCAATCATGGCATATACTCTTATTACTTCCATGATCGGTGGACTTCAGATGTTTGATATTCCTTATCTTTACAGAAAGACCCAGACAGTTAACGATAACATAAAAACAGTTGCCGTTATGATATTCCAGTACTTCCATGCACAGGCTAATGAAAACAAAATGGGTTATGCAGGTGCTGCTTCAGTGCTGCTGTTCTTTATAACTCTTGCCCTTGGTCTTATCGCTTTCTACCTTACACGCGATAAAGACGAGATTGCCAAGAAAAAGCAGCGTAAAAAGGCTGCACAAGAGCTCAGGAAGGAAAGCAAACAGTTCGGAGGTATCGGCGTATGAGCAATAATATGAAATCTTTGTATGGTAAAGCTAAGGACAGCTATGCATTAAAGATTAAATTAAAATCTGGTATACTTTTACTATGGTTCATTATCCTTACTATAATATGTTTGCTTCCGATATATGTACTGGTTATCAACGCTACTCGTTCGCATACCGATATTTCCAACGGACTAAGCTTTGTTCCGAGTACATATCTTAAGTCAAATTTTGACAAGGTATTACATGAGCCTGTTTTCAAGTTTGCGTTCAATATCTTTCACGGCTATAAGAACAGTCTGTTTATAACATGCTGTTCTACATTCCTGACAGTATTCTTTTCAGCACTCACTGCTTACGGAATACATGTATATGATTTTAAGCTTAAGGAGATATCATATACGGTCATTCTCCTTGTTATGATGGTACCTATGCAGGTAACATCAGCCGGATTTGTAAAATTTATGACGGACATAAAACTTACAAATACCTATTGGCCGCTTATAATCCCGGCAATTGCAGCTCCTGCGGTAGTATACTTCATGAGGTCATACATGAAGTCTTCATTCCCGCTTGATATCGTTGAAGCTGCACGTATTGACGGAAGCGGAGAGTTCAGGACTTTCTTATCTATTGCAATTCCAATGATGAAGCCCGCTATAGCAGTTCAGGCTATATTCGCCTTCATCGCTAGCTGGAATAATTTCTATAACCCTAATATGATACTTATTAATGTTAGTTTGAAAAAGAAAACACTTCCTATGATGGTTTCTTCACTTTCATCGTCTGATAAGTTCAATGATTATGGTACGATTTATCTGGCTATCGCACTTTCTATTATTCCGATAATAATTGCTTATGTAGCTCTTTCAAGGTTTATCATTGCCGGTGTCGCACTTGGCGGTGTAAAGGAATGAGCAAAAAAACAGTACACTTTATGTGTGCTGTTTTTTTTGTTCTATCATCTCATTTCAATGCATAATATTAAGTAAAGGAGATGATTAAATTGATCGGCAGTACAAGCTATAGAACAGTTTTAAGCTATCTTCCGGAAAAGATGCGCGAACTTATATCTGATATACCTGAAGATATGCTTTACGGTCTTATGGAGCTTAGATTACGGGCAGGAGGACCTGTTTATTTTATTTTTCCTGATAAGACGAAATATCTCTTAAAAGGAGGCGGACTATCAGAAAAATATACTGATGTTTCATATAAAGTTGGTACGGCTGCTATATGTGAGATTATTGACAGACTTTCTCATTTTTCGGTACATAGTTGCAAAAAGCAGCTTTCAGAAGGCTGCTTTGTTATCGAAAACGGGATAAGAGTCGGCATATCCGGAGTGTATTCTACGGCAGCTACTCCTTTACTATATGAATATTCCTCTTTAAATTTCCGTATCCCAAGATGCATACATAGCTGTGCGGACAGTATATTCAATGAGACCTTCGATAAGAATGTGATTATATGTGGAAGTGTTAACTCTGGAAAGACTACAGTTTTACGAGAACTTTGTAGATTGAATGGGAATATACGCAAGACGTCACTTATAGATGAACGAAATGAAATAGCCTGTGTTTTGGACGGTGTGCCAGCGAACGACGTTGGTACAATGACGGATATACTGACTAATACAAATCGTTCAGTAGGAATAATGTCGGCGGTAAGAACGCTTTCACCGGAAGTTGTTTTCTGTGACGAAATTTCATCATTAAAGGATTCTAGGGCTATATTGAACGGGATAGGCTGTGGTGTAAAATTTGTTGTCACTGCACATGGAAGTAATATGGCAGAGCTTATTAAAAGGAGCGAGATAGCATATCTGATAGAAAACAATGCTATAGATTACATCGTATTCCTTTATGGAGCTTCATTTCCTTCAAAGGTAAGAGAGATCAAGAGGATAAGTAATGTTAATAAGAATATCAGCAGTGATATTGATAATACTCGGCGGAGCATTCTTTGGAGCAGACCGCTCGGAGAAACTGAAAAAAAGAGTGGATTTATGCCGTGATATTGAAAAAATGCTTTATATATGCGAATATTCCATAAAGAGCAATGATGAAGATGTATACGGCATAACAAAAAGAATTGAAGGAGCTGACCTTCGCGGGCTTTGTTTTATAAAAAATATACCTTTATCATACAATGCAGGTGCAAATTTCAGGACTGACTGGGAACGAGCGGTTTTTAAAAGTCAGATTCCTGATGAAGAAAAAAATATTCTAATAGAGTTTGGAGCTGTATTAGGTACAAGCGATACAGAAAGACAGCTGAGAACAATATCTGCTTTTATTAACGAAGTTCATGCTTTATTTGAGCAGAGGCATTCTGAGTATATGAAAAAAGGGAAGCTTTATCGCACTCTTGGTATGCTTACTGGAATAATGATAGGTATTATTATAATATGAGGTCAGAAAATGAAGATCGATCTTATTTTTAAAATAGCTGGCACAGGAATAATCGTAGCTGTTCTTAATCTTGTGCTTAAACGTGCCGAACGTGAAGAACAGGCTATGATGACAACTCTTGCTGGTTTGATAGTTGTTTTAGTTGTTATCATAGATGAGATAGGCAATCTTTTTGATAAGGTTAAAAACGTTTTTGGTTTATGGTAGGAAATTGTTTTACAGTGTGCGTATTCTGCATAGGAGGGGCACTTTTATCTTTGCTGTTGAAACAGTACTGCTCGGAGCAGTCGATTTTGCTTTCAGCATCCGTGTGTGCTACGGTGTTTACAGCTTCGATTCTTCTACTTGAAACACCTTTGGAAGAAATAAAGAATATACTTTCATCATCGGATATTCCCGAAAGCTATATCTCAGTTTTGTTCAAGTCTATTGGTATTAGTTGCATAACACATATTTCTTCAGAGCTTTGTCGTGACAGCGGTGAAACTGCAATGGGAGCAGCGGCAGAATTATGGGGACGCGGAGCGCTTATCGCAATAAGTATGCCTGTTGTAAAAGGATTTATCGAATTAGTCGGAAGTTTCATGTAGGTGAGATATGAAAAGATTTATAAGTACATTCTTTATTATTGTAGTGCTTTCAATGATAAGCATACCATTTAATACCTATGCAGAGGACATAAGCAATGCCGAAAGTGAGTACAACGAGCAGCTTAACGATATTATGGAACAGTTTGATATCGAGCTTGACGCTTCTGAAATAGATAGTATCTCTATAAGTCAAATTGTGGAAAGAGTCGTAGATCATGTAGGTATATCAAAATACAGCATATTAAAGCTTCTTTCGAAAATAATAATTGTTATAGTAATCACAGTCGTGCTAAAGTCAGCGGGAAACAGTATTATCAATAATACAAATGATATTTACGATTCCGTTTGTGCGTTGACGTCAGCAGCAGTTATTGCGCCGGAATTATCAAAGGTTTTCAATGACAGCATTGACGCTGTCAGGCTTATTGGCAGCTTTATATCAATATTTATCCCTGTTTACGCTGGAATAACTGCTGTTTCAGGCGGTGCAGTCACTGCTGGAGTATATGATATCACTGTTTTGACAGCGTCAGAGCTGATTGTTAATCTATCAAAAAGTTTTCTGATACCGCTTTTAACAGCTTCGACACTTCTTTCTGTTACAGGAAGTGCTTTTAACGGCTTTGATATGAGCAGCTTTGTGAATTTTATAAAGAAAATGGTCACATGGTTTCTGACCTCGGCAATGCTACTATTTACCGGATATATCTCGTTAAAATGTACACTTGCAGGAAAAGCAGATGGAGCAGCGACCAAAACGGCTCGTTTTGTTATATCAGGACTTGTTCCTGTAGTGGGAGGAGCAGTCTCTGACGCATACTCGACCGTTCGCAGCAGTTTTTCAATAATTCAGGGCACAGCCGGAGCAGCAGCCTGTTTTGGCGTAATATTGCTTATTATGCCGACTGTTTTGCAGATAGTGACTGTTCGACTTGTAATGTGGGTGGGCACAGCAGTTTCTGGCCTTTTTGATGAAGGAACGATGACAAAGCTTCTGCGTTCCCTTGACAATACACTTTCAATTGTTCAGAGCTTACTGATATGCTACGGTATGATGTTTATACTATGTACTGCAGTAATTATGAATAATACCGGAGGATGAAACAGTGGACATATTAACAGCAGTTCGCAGTCTATGCTTTGTGTCAGTTGGATTATGTTTGTTAAAGATTCTGACAGAAGGCACTAGGCTTCAAAAACAGGCGGGGTTTGTCTTCAGAATGGTATTTTTACTCGTATTTGCCTCGACGGTGATAAACATTTTCAGAAACACAGAATTTCAGGAAATACAGAAAATCGAGGTAGCTGACTACAGTTATGCGAAAGAAATATACAGGAAGGAGCTTGCAGAAAAAGCAGCAGATAATATCAGTAATATACTTTATTCTCAGATTGAAGCTGAATGTATTGATATTGAGAAAGTTGAAGCTGATATTAATATTTCTGAAAATGGCAGCATAGATATTAATAGAATCATTATCAGTTCTGCAGATCCTGAATCAGCTGCTGATCTGATACGCAAAAGTCTCGGACAGGAAACGGAGGTCATAAATGGGATTGGGTAAAAAAGTAAGGGAGATGGTAAAAGAAAGGAAATGGGCTGTATTTATGACCGTTTGCGGAGTCACAGGAATGCTTCTGATAATGATATCCTCTCTTGTCCCAGACAGGGATAATATAAATGAAAGTCAAGCAGCTGAAAAACATATAAAAGTTGAGGATTACAGCCTTACACTAGAAAGAAGGCTTTCAGACTTTTTATGCAAGATAGACGGCGCAGGAGAGGTGAGAGTATATATATCAGTCGGAAGCAGTGAAAGGTATGTTTACGCTACAGAAGGACGTCAAAGCAGGTCTGATAATAAATCAGATGAGGAAGAAAAATATGTAATAATCGGCAGCGGAAGTGAGAGGAATGCTCTTATAGAAACAGTTGAGAACCCCAAGATCACCGGTGCCGTTGTTCTGTGTAGCGGAGGAGACAGTTCGGTAGTATGCGAGAGAATCTACAATGCAGTATCTGCCGTGCTTAATCTTCCAATAGGAAGAATATATGTATCTAAACTCAGATAAAGGAGAAAAACTATGAAAAAACCTTCAATTATCATCGGAAAAAAGCAGATAATCATGACCTGTCTTACACTTATGCTTGCGGTAGCGGTGTATATAAACTATGCGACATCGCCTGATATAATGTCTGACACAGATGCTTTTACAATACAGGATAAAAATGAAAATATAAGATACGGTGAAACAGAATTTGTAAATGCAGAAGCTACTCCGGTATCTGGAGACTATTTTTCACAGGCAAGGCTCGACAAGCTGAAAGACCGCGATCAGGCTGTTCAGACACTTCAGACAATGATTGGCGGAGGAGATGTTACAGAAAATGAGGCTATTGTAAATGCACTTGATGCTGTACAGGTATCTAAACTTATTGAAAGCGAAGGAACAATAGAATCTCTGGTTAAGGCTCAAGGATTTCAGGACTGTGTTGCCTATCTTGACGGCGAAAATGCAAAGCTTGTTGTTAAAACAGAGGGGCTTGATCAGGCTCAAGCAGCCGCTATAAAAGAGATAATTCTCGGCGAAACTTCGGTTCCGGCAGAAAATATAAGAATTTTTGAAGTAAAATAGTTGAACTGAGGGAAATTATTTGGTATAATATAATAGTAAGGGTGTATGTACAGCTTTGATTAAAAATTACACTCAAATATGTGCCGATGGAGGTTCACTATGGAAGTTGAAGAGATGAAGCCGCAGGTTTCAAGCAGACTTAAGATATCTGATGATGTTATAATCGCTATTGCAAAGCTTGCAGCTCTCGATGTAAAGGGGGTTGCAGGACTTGGAGGCGAGGTCGGCAAGATGAGCAAGCTCAGGAAGAACGGTCCTATAAAAATTAGCATGATGGGTGACGTTGCAGCTATAGATATGAGGATAGTAATAAAAAGTAGTGAAAAAGCATGCAATGTGGCACAGGATGTTCAGACGGCAGTCAAAGAGAATGTTCAGAACATGACAGGAGTTCCTGTTGCAAGAGTTAATGTTACAGTCAGCGGAGTAGTATTTGAATGATAAGAAGATATGTTCCTGATGACATTGAAGGGGCGGCAGAGGTTTTTCGTTCTACATTTGCAGGAGAACCGTGGAACGAAAACTGGGATAAGGAGCTTGCCTCAACGAGGATAAGGGAGCTTATGTCCTCGCCATATTCTGTGGGATACATCTGTGACGACGGTGGGGTAATCAGGGCAGTACTTTGTGGAAGGATACTTACATATCTTCACGGGAAAGAATTTATGATCGACGAATTCTGCGTGGCCCCCGATATTCAGCACTGTGGCATAGGTTCAGAGTTGCTTGACTATGCGAGAAAAGACCTTGCTCATGAGAATATTGTTGCAATGGCTCTTCTGACAGGTAGGGGCAAGCCGAGTCAAAGATTTTATATAAAAAATGGATTTAAAGTGATAGACGACATGATATTCATGTATTATTTTTTTTAAAAAGGAGCATATAAATGACCAGACGTGAAATAAGAGATAGTGCTTTCAAGCTTGTTTTTGAGCAGCTTCTGCGCGATGATGATATAAACGAGCTATATGAGATAGCTGAGGAGATAGAGGAGATAACCGTAAACGAAGAGGTAAAGAAGATCGTTGAGGGAACTCTCGAACATTCCGAGGAGCTTGACGGAATTATTTCAAAATACAGCAAATCAAGAAGCATCTCAAGAATCTCCAAGCTCAATCTTGCTATACTTCGCATTGCTATGTACGAGTCACTTTACGATGATAATACTCCTATGAATGCTGCTATCAGCGAAGCTATAAAGCTTTCCATGATGTATACATATAAGGAGGATACAGCCTTTATAAACGGTGTCCTTGGAGCATTCTCGCGTGATTCACAAAAGGAAGACAAAAAAAATGCCTGAATATCTCGGCGTGGATACAAGTAATTATACTACATCTGTCGCGGTTTATATAAGTGAGGAAAATAGGATATATCAGTGTAAAAAGCTTTTGCCTGTAAAAGATGGTGAGCTTGGGCTGCGGCAAAGCGAAGCGGTGTTTCATCATATAAAGCAGCTTCCGGAAATGATAGAAAAGCTTTTTGACGAAAACAGCATAAAAGCTCCCAGAGTTGTAACCGCTTCTTCAAGGCCACGAAACATTGACGGTTCATATATGCCATGTTTTCTCTGCGGAGAAGGCTTAGCTCGTTCTTATGCAGCTGTTGCGGGAGTGGAAATGTTCACGACCTCTCATCAGGTCGGTCATATTCTCGCCGCTCTTTATTCTGCGGACAGGCTTAATCTGGTAAAGGAAAGGTTCATAGCTTTTCATGTAAGCGGAGGAACGACAGACTGTCTGTTATGTGAACCTGATGATGATAATATAATAAATGTCACCGAAGTCGGAACGTCTCTAGACCTCAAAGCTGGACAAGCAGTAGACCGCATAGGTCTGATGCTCGGTCTACATTTTCCATGTGGAATCGAACTTGAAAAGCTCGCAGTGTGTGCTGACAAAATGTTTAAAATAAAGCCTGTTCTGAAGGACGGCAACTGTTGCCTTTCAGGAGTTGAAAACAAATGCGATAATATGCTGAAAAACGGTGAGAGCTCTGAGAATACTGCAAAGTATTGCCTTGATTTTATTGCCGAAACGATAATTGCTATGACAGGCTATGCGATAGAAAAATACGGTCAGCTACCCCTTGTTTTTGCAGGAGGAGTAATGTCCGATATTATTATACGTGACAGAATATTGGAGCAATTTCCTTTGGCAAGTTTTGCGGAACCTCAGTTTTCATGCGACAATGCCGCAGGAGTTGCGATATATGGCTATTTAAAGTGTATGGGAGTAAGATAGATGCCTGTAATCACAGTTACACAGATAAACAAATATATAGCCTCAATACTAAAAAACGACAGAAATATCCAGGGTGTAATGGTACGCGGCGAGATATCGAATTATGTGAGGCACTTCCGAAGCGGACATATTTATTTTACCCTTAAGGATCAAGAAAGCTCTTTAAAAGCTGTAATGTTTGCTAATTCGGCTGCGCGTCTTAAGTTTGAGCCAGAGGACGGAATGTCTGTAATAGTTTCTGGAAGCATTTCTGTTTATGAGCGGGATGGTTCATATCAGCTTTACGTAAATGATATAATACCTGAGGGTGTTGGTGCGGCAGTTGCAGCTCTTGAACAGCTAAAGAAGAAGCTTCAAAAGGAAGGGCTATTCGATGTTGCTCATAAGCGTCCCATACCTTCAATGCCTAAAAAGATTGGTGCTGTTACTTCATTGAATGGGGCAGCTGTAAGAGATATAATAAATGTACTGACAAGACGATATCCGCTGTGTGATCTGTTTGTTGTAAACGCTCTTGTTCAGGGAGAAGGAGCGGCGGATTCAGTATGTAGAGGAATACTTAAAGCTGAATCGGCAGGCTGTGATGTTATAATTGTAGGACGTGGAGGAGGTTCAAGTGAGGATCTCGCTGTTTTTAACATAGAAAAAGTTGCTTATGCGATATATAACTGTAAGGTGCCGGTTATATCTGCAGTCGGTCATGAAACTGATTATACGATAGCAGATCTTGTGGCCGATCTGAGAGCGCCCACTCCATCAGCTGCTGCGGAACTTGCTTCGCCGGATATAACATTGCTTTATGAGAAGCTTTCAGTAATAGAACGCCGGATTGAAAAAGCTACTGTAAGTCAAATTGATAAATTGACAGATAGGTTCATTGCACTTAATGCTCGACTTTTGGCTCAATCTCCTGAGAAGCGGTTGCAACTTACCGGAGAGCATATTTCCAGTCTTGAAAAGCGTATCGAAGCTGCGTATCTCAGATATATTGATAAGCTTGAACGGAATTTTTCAGAAAAGACCGCAAGACTTGACAGCCTTAGTCCGCTTAAGGTACTATCACGTGGATATTCATTGGTTTACAAGAAAGATAAGCTCCTAAGCAGTTCCGAAAGTATTGAAAAAGGTGATATCATAAGCATTACGTTTGGAAGCGGCGGAGCAGAGGCTGAAATAAAAGATAAATGGTGATAAAATGAAGGAAAAGAATACCTTTGAGGATAATATGAACGAGCTCGGCAGGATAGTTTCAGAGCTTGAAAAAGGCGATATTCCACTTGATAAAGCTGTTAAGCTGTATGGTGAAGGGTTAAAGCTGTCGGCAGCTTGCAGAAAGCAACTGGATAAAGCACAGATCAAAATAACGGAGGACGGCGGAGAGGCTCCGTCAGAGGAATAGAAAATGAACAGTTTTAAAGAGAGATTAAGCGAATACATTTCGTTTACAGAAGATAATCTTAAGGCGTATAATTCGCATTCGCTAGAAATGGCGGCACAGAAAAACCTTATAGACGCAATGAATTATTCACTTGAAGCAGGCGGTAAAAGGATACGTCCTGTGCTTGTGTATGCATTCTGTAATGCACTTGGTGGAGATTACAAAAATACAGCTGCTCCTGCTGCTGCAATAGAGATGATACACACGTTTTCACTTATACATGATGATCTTCCTGCTATGGACAATGATGATTACAGACGTGGAAAGCTGTCGTGTCATAAGGCTTTCGGTGAAGCAATGGCTATACTTGCCGGTGATGCACTATCCGTTCTTCCCTTTGAGATAATTGCAGACGATGACAGGCTTGATGCTGAAAAGAAAATAAAGATAATTTCATGTCTTGCAAAGGCGGTCGGCAGAGAGGGAATGATAGGTGGACAGGTCATCGACATGGAAAACGAAACAAGAACAGATGTTGATGAATCAAACCTCAGGAATATGTACCATCATAAAACAGGTCAGCTTATAGCTGTATCCTGTATGATGGGCTGTATATGTGCTGGCGCTGATGATGAAAAGATAAAGGCTGCTGCCGATTACGGATTCAGGCTCGGTCTTGCTTTCCAGATCATAGACGATATCCTTGATGTTACAAGTACCACGGAAGAACTCGGAAAGCCGGTAGGCAGCGACGAAGAGGAAAACAAAACGACATTCGTGACTCTTTACGGAGTTGAAAGGGCTCAGGAGATCGCAAACGCCGTGACCGACGAAGCTCTTGCATATCTTGATAAATTCGGCAATGACGACTTTCTGATGGAGCTGACTGAGATGCTTCTGAAAAGAAAGAATTAAAATAAGGAGCTGCGGAGTATTTTCCGCATTCGTTTAAAATGAAGGACAATACAAGTATGAATGAAAAGGTTACACTTGAGGAACTAAGACTTCCGCAGGATCTTAAAAAGCTTTCTCTTTCTCAGTGTAACGCACTTTGCAAGGAGATACGCAATATCCTTATATCCACTGTTTCAAAGACAGGAGGACATCTTGCTTCAAATCTTGGTGTTGTTGAGCTTACGATGGCAATACACCGCAATTTCAATTCCCCCGAGGATAAGATAGTATGGGATGTAGGACATCAGTCTTATACCCATAAAATACTCACTGGTAGACTTGACAGTTTTTCAACTCTTCGTCAGGAGGGAGGAATATCCGGCTTTCCAAAGCCTGAGGAGTCGCCTCATGATACTTTTATAAGCGGTCATAGTAGTACTTCTGTTTCAGTAGCGTGCGGTATTGCCGAAGCAATGAAGCTTCAAGGCAAGGATAACTATGCTGTTGCTGTTATTGGTGACGGAGCTATGACAGGCGGTATGTTCTATGAAGCTATCAACAATTGTGGAAGAGATAAAAGAAGCAATCTTATTGTTATACTTAACGATAACAATATGTCTATTTCCAAGAGCGTTGGCTCTTTGTCAAAGTATCTTACTTCACTCAGAAATACCGAAAAATACCTTAATACCAAGAGGGCGGTAGAACGAGGGCTTGGCAAGATCCCTCTTGTAGGAACAAGTGTTGCAAAGGGTATCAAAAATGTCAAGGACTCGGTAAAATCAAACATTCTTGAACAAAGCACGATGTTCGAGGATATGGGATTCATTTATCTCGGTCCTGTCAACGGTCACAGCTTGTCAGAGCTTGAAGAGGTATTTCACATGGCGAAATCCTACCATCAGCCTGTTTTTATACATATCAAAACAATAAAGGGAAAGGGTTATCGACCTGCTGAAGAGAATCCTGGAGAATATCACGGTATATCAAAGTTTGATATAGCTACAGGAAATCCCGAGGTAGCCGCCGCAGACAGCTATTCTACTGTTTTTGGAAGAGAGCTTGTAAAGCTTGCAGATAAGGACGAGCGGATATGTGCTATTACTGCTGCAATGAAATATGGAACGGGATTACAGTTTTTCCACTTTAAATATCCGGAAAGATTCTATGATGTAGGAATTGCTGAGCAGCATGCCGTAACTTTTGCAGGTGGACTTGCTTCAATGGGGATGATTCCTGTTTTTGCTGTATATTCAACTTTTCTTCAGCGTTCCTACGATCAGCTCATACATGATGTGGCTATAGGAAAGCTTCATATTGTCCTTGGAGTTGATCGTGCAGGAATAGTAGGCGAGGACGGAGAAACTCATCAGGGACTTTTTGATGTTCCAATGCTTACTTCCATACCCAATACGATCATATATTCGCCGTCATGCTATATGGAAATGAAAATGTGCATGAGAAATGCTATCAATGAAGACACAGGGCTTGTAGCAGTACGTTATCCTCGCGGTGCCGAGAAGGTCGAATTTGACCAGTCAGATATAACTATAGACTGGCTTTTCAAACAGATATGCAAGAGTGAAACGCTTATCATAACTTATGGCAGGCTGTACAACGAAGCATATAAAGCTCAGAAAAAACTCAGGAAAGAGAATATAAACTGTGATATTCTTAAGCTCACAAAGATACATCCTCTTGATGGCGAGCTTGGAGAAAAGATAGTTAAATATAAAAGAGTCATATTCTTTGAGGAAGCTTTTGGTGAAGGTGGTATTTCCGAAAAGATTGGCGATATCCTTTCAGAGCTGGGTTACTGTGGCGATTACAGCAGAATTACTGCAGACGGTTTTGTAAAGCAAGCATCTGTAAAGTCGTGTCTTGAAAAGCTCGGACTGACAAGCGGTAAAATGGTAGAATACATCAAGGAAAGGTGCTTATCTGATGCCGAGACTTGACAGTGAGCTTGTAGCACGAGGGCTTGCCAGAAGCCGCGAGCGTGCCAAGGAAATGATAAGCTCCGGAAGCATAACTGTAAACGGAAAAATTGCAAAAAAGCCCTCTGATGAAGTTTTTTCGGAAGATGTTATAATTTCGTCGGAAAATGATAAATATGTTGGCAGGGGAGCGCTTAAGCTAGAAAAAGCTGCGAAAGAATTTTCAATTGATCTTAGAGGAAAGAAATGTCTTGATATTGGCGCTTCTACTGGCGGATTTACTGACTTTATGCTACAGCACGGAGCTGAAAGAGTCTATGCTGTTGATGTCGGACACGGTCAACTTGCTGAGTCTCTTGTAAAAGACTCTCGTGTCATTAATATGGAGGGTACGGATATTCGTAATGTTACTGCTGAGGATATTGGCGGGAAAGCCGATTTTATATCTGTTGATGTATCTTTTATTTCCTTGACAAAGATACTTCCTAAGGTATATGAACTACTTTCTGACGGAGCAACGGCAGCCGTGCTCATAAAGCCTCAGTTTGAAGCTGGCAGGAGCGATATCGGAAAGCGCGGCATAGTAAAGGATAAGAAAGTTCATTTCCGTATACTGACAGATATTGACAACTTTGTAAGATCAATAGGCTTTATTGCGGACAAGTATACCTTTTCGCCGGTAAGAGGCGGAAGCGGAAATATAGAGTATTTGGTAAAGCTTCGCAAATCAGTAGGAGAGTCAGTGATACAAGATTTTAAAGAGCTGATAAATAGCTCGTTCAGTAAACTTTAAGGAGTGCGTTTATGAAGGCAGCATTGTACCCTAATTTTCAGAAGCCCAATGCGCTCAGCTGCGCCCGTGAAGCTTGTGATGTGCTTGCGGATTGTGGTATAGAGGTCACCGTAAGTGAAATATTCAGAAATGACTTTTCAGACAAGCCTCATATTAGATTCGAGGACATTAAAGAGTCTGCTAAGACCGCGGATGTTGTTCTTGCCATAGGCGGCGACGGTACGATTCTTCGGTGTGCAAAGCTTCTTATAGGCAGCGATACAAAGCTTCTCGGTATAAATACGGGAACTCTCGGTTTTATGGCAGGGCTCGAAGCAGATCAGCTCGATAAGCTCAGTCTTCTAACCACAGATGATTTTGAAATATCGCAGCGTATGACACTTGATGTAGTGCATCACAGCTCAGAAGGTGATATTACAGCCACAGTTTTGAATGAAGTATCTGCCCGTTCAGGCAGCTTCAGGATATGCGATTTTGAAGTTTATTCCGACGAATATCTTGTCGGTCGATATCGGGCTGACGGAGTTCTTTTTAGCACGCCCTCAGGATCAACGGCATATGCGCTTTCAGCAGGTGGCCCTATTATAGAGCCTGATCTTGAATGCATAGAAATGACACTTATATGTCCTCATTCGCTTTTTTCAAGAGCTACGCTATTTTCGCCTGGAAGGATACTTCGCATGAAGGATACGACTGTTCGCGACGACAGCATGGTTATAAATGTTGACGGAGAGCATTTTATAAGTCTCGGAAAAGATGAGAGCATTGAGATATGCCGCGGAAAAAACAATATTAATTTTATTGATATAATAGGAAATTCATTCCATGAATCCCTTTGCAAGAAAATGTGCAAGCCAATAAAGTAAGGAGTGCGCTTTTATTATGAAAAATCGCAGACATGAAGCAATACTTGAAATAATAACAGAACAGCCTGTGGCTACTCAGGAGCTCCTAATCTCACTGCTTGCAGAAAGAGGTATTAAAACTACCCAGGCAACTCTTTCCCGAGATATACAACAGCTCTCTCTTGTGAAGCAAAGAGACGAGCACGGGATATACCGTTATTCTCTGCCGGCAGCGGCAGCTGTTGAGAAATCGTTGTTTGAAGAAGCTGTAGTTTCCGTTGATTATGCAATGAATACAATTGTTCTCAAATGCCGTGCTGGAATGGCTCAGGGAACCTGTGCAGCGATAGATTCGGTGGAGCATCAGGGTATAGTCGGTACAATTGCAGGTGATGACACCATTTTTATACTTGTTAGAAGTGAAGCTGACGCTAAAAAGCTCTCAAAGAAATTTCGAAGTGAGCTTTTCCCGAGGAGGTAAGCGTTCAGATGTTGAAGGAAATATATATCCGAAATCTTGCGGTAATAAAAGAAGCTGTTATCCCTCTTAACGAAAAGCTTAACATATTTACCGGAGAGACCGGTGCCGGAAAATCGATACTTATCAACGGAATAAATGCCGTTTTAGGTCAGCGATGCACAAAGGATATAGTTCGCACCGGCTGTGATAAGGCTGAAATAACTGCTCTGTTTACAGAGCTTTCAAAAGATGTATGTCAAAAGCTCGATGAACTCGGTATATCACACGATGGTGAGGAGATTACTGTTACAAGAGAGATAAGTGCTGACGGCGGAAGCGTTTCCCGTATAAATTGTAGAACCGCTCCAGTTTCGCTGCTGAAGGAAATCGGCTCAATGCTTATAAATATTCACGGTCAGCATGACAATCAGATATTGCTTAACAGTGATAGACATTTGGAGATACTTGATGATTTTGGCGGAGACTTTACGCTACTGAATGATTATAGAGTTACCTTTCGCGAGCTTCAGCAGACAGCACGGAGACTTGGTGAGCTTAAAAAGCTTGAACAGTCCCGTACTGAAAGAAGTCTATATCTTAATGGGATAATAGATGATATTGGTGAATTAGAGCTAAGTGAGGGCGAGGACGAAGCACTTGAGAGAGAATACATCACAGCCAAGAACTCAGAAAGAACGATAACCGCTGTCAGAAATGCCATTAATGCTATTACAGGTGAGGAAGCCGCTAATGATATGCTTGTATCAGCTGAAACTGAGCTTGCTGTGTTTACAGAAAGTGATTCAAAGCTTAATACACTTTATGAGCGGCTTTCAGCAGCCGAAATAGAGCTTGCAGATATTGCTTCGGAGCTTGAAAATGTAGCTGAACAGGTAGAGCTTGACGGACAGCGTCTTGAGTATTTAAATGCTCGTCTTAACAGCATCAACAAGTTAAAGCGTAAATATGCGCTCGACTGCGATGGACTTATAAAGCTTTATGATGATGCTTCTAGAGAAATTATGCAGCTTGAAGGTTCCGACAGTGAAATAAAAGAGCTTACAGCAAAGAGAGAGCAACTTTTACACAAAGTCACAGAACAGGCTAAAGCACTTTATGACTACCGTGAACATATTGCTGAGCATTTTACTCAGCGCGTTACGGCAGAACTAGAGTTTCTCAATATGTCCGGTGTTATCATTAAGGTTAACCACGTAAAAGGCAAACTGACTGTAAATGGTATGGATTCAGTTGAATTTCTTATTTCCGCAAATAAAGGAGAGGAGCCAAAGCCGATATCAAAGATAGCGTCCGGTGGTGAGCTTTCACGAATCATGCTTGCGCTGAAAAGTGTTATTGCTGATAAGGATTCTATTCCGACAATGATATTTGATGAGATTGACACAGGTGTAAGCGGTAAAGCTGCGCAGAAAATAGGTATCAAGCTACATGAGATAGGCAGATTGAGACAGGTGATATGTGTGACGCATCTTTCTCAAATCGCTGTTATGGCAGATAATCATCTGCTTATAGAAAAGCAAGTTGTAGAAGATCGAACGGAAACTCATGTTATTCAGCTTGATCAGGACGGTCGTGTATCTGAGATTGCTCGAATAATGGGAGGCGATGATCCAAGCAGACTTATGCTTGATAATGCTCGAGCTGAATTGAAAAAAGCATCAGAGCTGTAATGGAGGCTTAGATTTGAAGATTTATTCAACAAGACATGGGCAGACATCATATAACAGGCAGGAGATTATTCTCGGAACGACAGATATCCTGCTTGACAGTACAGGCGAGAAACAGGCAGAAGAGCTTGCAAAACGAATAAATGACCTAAATAGTATAGATATTATAATATCATCTCCAATGAAGCGTGCGCTACAGACTTCAAAGGCTATAGCAGATAAATGCGGACTTGATATTATAACGGACGAAAGGCTAAGGGAATGGGATTACGGCGAATATGAGGGTAAATCACGTTTTACGGAAGGTTTTGCCGAAAATAAGGTGAATTTCGGAGTAAGAATGGGAAAAAGCGGTGAGTCGCTGCTTCAGCTTACTCACAGAGTGTATTCTGCACTTGATGATATTATAAAGAATTACAGCGATAAAACAGTTCTTATAGTCAGCCACGGTGGAGTGTGCCGTGTTATAGAGACATATTTCAACGATATGACTACAAATATTTTTTCAAACTGGTTTATGGACAACTGCGGACTTATAGAATACAATAAAGACTGACAGGAGGGGATATCATGAGGATAGGCGTTGATTATTATCCTGAACAATGGGACAGGTCTATATGGCAGGCAGATTCGGATCTTATGGCCAAAACAGGTGTTAAACTTGTACGGCTCGGTGAGTTTTCATGGTCGCGCCTTGAGCCAAGTGACGGACAGTTTGAGTTCCAATGGCTCGATGATGCGATAAGTACATTCTCACGTCATGCAATAGGCATAGTGCTGTGTACTCCAACAAGTTGTCCACCTCTATGGATGTATGAGACCTATCCAGATATCGCTCAGGTTGGACCAGACGGAAGGCGCATACAGACAGGTATAAGAGCTCACAGGTGTATAAATGCGCCTATGTTTCTGTATTATGCAAAGCGTATTACAGAGGCACTAGCAAAGCGTTACGCCAATAATCCTGCAATTGCAGCATGGCAGATTGATAATGAGATTGAAGCTTATCCGTGTACCTGTGATGTTTGCTGTAATCAATTCAGGGATTGGCTAATTGACAAGCACGATACCCTCGAGAATATCAATGCTGCATTTGGAAACAGCGTATGGAGTGGAGAATACAGCGATATTTCACAGATAAAACCACCCAATGCATATCCCAAAGCCTGGCAGAATCCTGCTCTTTGCCTCGAATACAGTAGATTTACTTCTGATTCTGTAACAAAGTTCATAAACGATATGTCTTTGATCATCAAACGCGAGAATCCTAAAGCAAAAGTGACCACTAATATATGCTTTACAGAGAATCAGCCCGATCTTTACAAACTGTATGAAGGACTTGATTTTGCTGCTTATGACAATTATCCACAGATCACACTTTCATGCGATAAAACTGTTTCACACTCTTTTGAGCTTGATATGATTCGTGGCTTAAAGCAAAAGAATTTCTGGATTATGGAACAGTTAAGTGGCCCTACCGGCAGCTGGGCGCCAATGTCTCCTACTCCAAGACCTGGCCAGATAAAAGGTTATGCCATGCAGGCAATGGCGCACGGAGCTGATACAGTTATGTTTTTTCGCTGGCGTACAGCGAAAACAGGGGCAGAGATGTTTTGGCACGGTCTTATTGATCACAGTAATGTTCCATCACGAAGATTCAATGAGTTTGCAGAGCTTTGTAAGGAAGCTCAGAAGCTCAGTGTAATAGAAACTACGGAGCTTGTATCAGATGTAGCTATATTGTATTCACCTGACGCACAGTGGGCATTTAATATACAGCCGCAGACCGAAGGCTTTGAATATCTTGAACAGCTCAGACTCTTCCATTCAGCGTTTGCGCGCTACGGAGCAAATATTGATATAATAGCTCCCACAGCAGATCTCACGAAGTATAAGGCAGTTATTGCACCTGCATTGTATGTATACGAGAAAAATGCAGCTGAGAATATATATCGCTATGTCATCAAGGGCGGTACTCTTGTTATGACAGCGCGTAGCGGTGTAAAGGATCAGTTCAATAATTGTATAATGGAGCCTCTGCCAACTATTTTCAGGGAGGTGATAGGTGCAGAGGTGAAAGAATATGACTCTATCGGTATACACGAGCAGAATATAAAGGATTTTGCCGGAAATATATTTAAGTGTCGACAGTGGTGTGATATCCTTGAGCTCACAACTGCACGAGCTTATGCAGAGTATAAGGATTCCTTCTATAGTGGAAGTCCGGCGGTAAGTATGAATCGTTATTGCAGCGGCGTCGCATATTATATTGGAACAGTATGCGACGCGGATTTTTATGAGAGCTTTTCCGGAAATATAATGAAGCAGACAGGAATCCCACGTTTAAGAGATCTTCCGAACGGAGTAGAGGTCACTACACGTACAAACGGACTTGATGATTATATCTTCTTTTTCAACAATTCGGATAAAGAAGTAGAAATAGAGATTCCTAAGGCTATGTTCAGTATTATTGATGGCAGCGACAGGGAAAAACTCAGTTTAAAACCATATGGCATGGAAATTGTCAGAAAGTAGGCGTAGATGAGAATTGTTTTACAGCGTGTTACCTCGGCAAGCGTAAAAGTTAACGGTGAGGTCGTTGGTGAGATTGAAAAAGGCTTTCTTCTGTTGTTAGGAGTTGGACACGAAGACACAGAGGATGAATGCCGGAGACTGGCAGATAAAATAATCGGACTTCGTATCTTTTCAGATGAGAACGACAAGATAAATCTTGATCTTGAATCTGTTGGGGGCTCGATTCTTGTTGTACCGCAATTCACATTGTATGCCGACTGCCGAAAGGGCAACCGACCTAATTTTATACAAGCAGCAAAGCCTGAAAAGGCAAACGAACTATACGAATATTTTGTAGAATATCTGCGCAGCAAAGGAAAAAATGTTGAAACCGGTTCGTTCGGAGCTGATATGAAGGTAGAACTTCTGAATGATGGACCTTTTACTGTTATACTTGAATGATTCAAAGCCTGAGAGAAGTGTTTAGGTCGCTTTTCTCAGGCTTTTATATATCTGCGGAATAAAATCAGCGTTACTGTTAAGAATATTCCTGAGGTGATTTCTATGGTTAGAAAACGTGGAGAAAACGGAGTAATCATACTTACTGGACTTTTTTTTACAGCATTTGTTTTTATTATTTTTAGGTTTTATACTGTTGCATGGAAACAGGAATATGTTCCGGCTGCAAGTATGGAGCACGCATTTACAGTGGAGATAGGAAAATGTCAGGGAACGATTTATGACAGAAATATGGTGCCTATCGTTAATTCTAGAACTATATCGAAAGCAGCTGCCATTCCGGAATTTCTTGACAAAGAAAAAACAGCTGAATATGCAGTTGATAAAGAAGGTTTTTACAGTGAATTTGATATAGGAAAGCCTTTTGTATTTGAATGTAACAGCAAAGCACTTGAATCGGACGGACTTACTATTTTTGAAGTCCCAGTAAGATATTCGTCAAATCAGTCTGCAAGGCATATAGTCGGTTATCTATCTGATGATAAGGGGGCGGACGGAATCGAATATGCATACGATTCTATACTACGCAACAACTTCCCAGTGAATAGTGTTTCATATACCACTGACGGTTCGGGACATATACTTATCGGTAATGGTAAGAAGGTTTACAGAACAAGCGCCTATAAAAACGGTGTTGTTTTAACGATTGATAAGGATATACAGGAAATATGCGAAGAATGCGGAAAAAATATTAATACGGGAGCTATCGTATGTGCAGATATAAAAAATGGAGATATTCTTGGAATGGCAAGCTTTCCTATATACGATCCAGAAAATATTGAAAAAGCTCTATACGACAAAAAGTGTCCGTTGATAAACCGCGCATTATATTCATACAGCGTAGGCTCTGTTTTTAAGCTTGTAACTGCTTCGGCAGCTTTGGAACAGGGATATGGAGGTTTTATTTATGAGTGTGACGGAAAAACAGATATTGAAGGTAAGATATTCAATTGCCATAAACTTGACGGGCATGGTTTACAGAATATGACTGAGGCAATGACAAATTCGTGTAACACTTATTTTATAAATCTTGCGCGATGTCTCGATACTTCAGAATACAGACGACTTGCGAACTATATAGGATTTGGAAGAGAAAGTATTCTTTGTACAGGTATAACTGGAACTAGCGGGATCATTCCTACAGAAAAAGAGTTATCCGTACCAGCGGAACTTGCTAACTTTTCATTTGGTCAGGGCAAGCTTACAGCAACACCTCTTCAGATTACACAGTTAACATGTGCAATAGCCAATAACGGAGAAATGCCGATATTGAAACTTATCAAAGGATTGACTGCTGACGGCGAAAATATAGGTTCAAAGAAAAAATCTCTTTTTTCTACAGTAATGAGCAGCGAAACCGCCAAGGAGATTCGTAAAATTATGATCCTTGCTGTAAAGGAGAATGAAGAATCAAAGGCAAAAAGTATGAAGGTAAGCGTCGGTGCCAAAACTTCGACTGCTCAGACAGGTAAATTCGATGACGAAGGTGAAGAACTGTGTCATGCATGGATAACCGGCTTTTTTCCTTCAAATGAACCGAAATACGCTGTGACAGTGCTTATTGAGAACGGTGGATACGGAAACGATGCTGCCGCACCGATATTTAAGGATATAGCAGAAAAAATTACTACGCTTGAAAATAACAGGCTTTTTTAAGCTATATAATAAAAAATTAGAAAAATTTGTATAAAGCATTGACATTTTAATTAAACAGAGGTATAATAACAATGTATAGCATTGAAGGGACTGACTGTATATATTATGGTTCAGAGAAAAAGCGGATGGTGCGAGCTTTTCCATGACATACAGGTGCTACCCCTGAGCTTCTTCGGGAAACCGAGGCGTATTTCTGCGTTAAAGGAGCAAGAGGAGAAAATATAGCTGTTTTCTCAAATATGGGTGGTACCACGAGAGCCTTCGTCCCATTTGGCGGCGAGGCTTTTTTGTATTGCTAAGTTTTATTTTTTTATTAAAGGAGATTTATTTATGCAGTGGACAGGTCTAAATGATCTACGTGAAAAGTATCTATCTTTTTTTGAAAGCAAGGATCATACCAGAATGGCAAGCGCGTCGCTTGTTCCTCAGGGAGATAAGAGTCTCCTTCTTATCAATTCGGGTATGGCTCCTCTTAAGAAGTTTTTCCTTGGACAGGCTACACCTCCAAATAAGAGAGTTACAACCTGTCAGAAGTGTATAAGAACTCCTGATATTGAAAGTGTTGGTAAAACTGCACGTCACGGTACATATTTTGAAATGCTTGGTAACTTCTCATTCGGCGACTACTTTAAGACTGAAGCTATTGAATGGGCATGGGAATTCCTTACCAAAACTCTTGCTATCCCGCCGGAGAAGCTTTGGATAACTATTTTTGAGAGCGATGACGAAGCAGAGCAGATTTGGGAAAAGAATATTGGTATCCCTCATGACAGGATAATTCGTCTTGGTAAAAAAGATAATTTCTGGGAACACGGCTCGGGTCCTTGCGGTCCTTGTTCAGAGATACACTTTGACCGCGGCGAGGCATACGGTCCTTTTGATAGTTTTGAGCAGGCAAGTGACTGCGACAGAGTAATTGAGATATGGAATCTCGTTTTTAGCCAGTTCGACAGTGATGGCGAAGGTCACTATGCTGAGATGAAGAATAAGAACATAGATACTGGCATGGGACTTGAGAGACTTGCCTGTGTTATGCAAGGCGTTGATAACATCTTCGAGGTTGATACTGTTCAGAACATAATGAAGCATATATCTTCCATAGCAGGCATTGAGTACAAGAAGGACGCAAAGAAGGATGTATCTCTCCGAGTTATCACAGACCATATAAGAAGCACTACATTCATGGTTGGTGACGGTATACTTCCTTCTAACGAGGGACGCGGATATGTTCTTCGTCGTCTTCTGAGAAGAGCTGCACGTCACGGCAGACTTTTAGGTGTTAAGAGACCTTTTCTTACAGAGGTTTGCGATACAGTTATAAAAGAAAATGCAAACGCATATCCAGAACTCGCTGAAAAGCGCGATTATATCAAGAAGATAATCAGTGTTGAGGAAGAAGCTTTTGCAAAGACTATAGATAAAGGTACTGAGCTTCTTAATCAGTTTACGGAAAAGCTTACAGCAGAAGGAGGAAAGGTTCTTTCAGGCGACGATGCATTCAAGCTCTCAGATACTTATGGATTCCCGATTGATCTTACCGAAGAAATATGTGAAGAAAAGGGCTTTAGCGTTGACCGCGACCGCTTTACTGAGCTTGCAAAGGAGCAAAGAGCGAGAGCAAAGGCGGATCATGCAGCAAAGGCTGGTTCTTCGTGGGCTGATAACAGTATAAAGGTCGATGCTCCTTCTACTGTTTTTACTGGTTATACAGACTTTGAGGCAAACGATGCTGAGGTACTTGCGATATATAAGAACGGAATAGAGGTTGAAACTGCAGTTGAGGGCGACGATGTTGTTATAGTTCTTGATGTTACGCCTTTCTATGCTGAGAGTGGCGGACAGGTTGGTGATACCGGAATGCTTATAAAAGGTGCAAATATAGCCTCTGTTGATGATACTATCAAATCCGAAGGACACTTCCTCCATATAGCTACTGTTGAACAGGGAAGTATTTCAAAAGGAGACAAGGTACTTGCACAGATTGAAAAGGATCGAAGAATGGCTATAATGCGCAATCATACTACGGCACACCTTCTTCAGCACGCCCTCAGGATCGTACTTGGCGATCACGTTCATCAGGCAGGTCAGCTTGTTAATGAAAAGGCTTGCCGTTTTGACTTCAATCATTTTAGTGCACTGACGGATGAAGAAATAGCTAAGGTTGAAGATATCGTCAATTCGGAGATCATGGCTGCATTCCCAGTAACTATGCAAGAAATGCCTATAGAAGAAGCAAGGAAGCTTGGAGCAATGGCACTCTTTGGTGAGAAATATGGCAATACTGTAAGAGTTGTTACTGCTGATAAATCTGTGGAGTTCTGTGGTGGTACACATATTTCCAATTCAGCTCAGATAGGTCTTTTTAAGATAGTTTCCGAAAGCTCTGTAGCCGCTGGAGTAAGACGTATAGAAGCTGTTACGGGTAAAGGTGTTCTTGAACTTATGAATAGTTTTAAAGATACAATAATCCGTTCTGCAAAGGCACTGAAGCTTGCGAATATAAATGAGCTTCCGGAAAAGTGTGCTTCTCTTGCTTTAGAATCAAAGGAAAAGGATAAGAAGCTTGAAAGTCTTACACAGCAGATAGCAAATTCCAAAACTGCTGCTCTCTTTGACAACGCTAAGGAGGTCGGCGGTATAAAAATTGTTTCTGCTCGTATGGATGGTTCGACTCCCGACGCACTTAGAAAGCTTGGAGATAGTGTAAAGGACAAGAGCGAAGCTATAATTGCTCTATTTGCAGGAACACTTGGTGAAAAAGGTACTTTCTACTGTGTATGTACAAAAGAAGCAGTTGCAAAGGGTGCTAATGCAGGAAGTATAGTTCGTGAGATTGCTGCTGTTACAGGCGGCAAAGGCGGCGGAAAGCCTGACGGCGCTATGGCTGGTGCTGGAGATATAGCTAAGATTGACGAAGCTATGACAAAATTTGAAGATATTGTTTCTGCAACAATAAAAAAGTAATATAACGGGTAGCTTTGACTACCCTCTGATAAATATGGATAATAAAGGAGAATCACTATGGACTGTTTATTCTGCAAGATAATAGACGGAGAGATACCCAGCACAAAGGTTTATGAAGATGAGTTTGTATTTGCATTCAAAGATATAGCACCTATCGCTCCCGTTCACTACCTTATAATCCCAAAGGTACATATTACATCGGCAAACGATATATCAGAGGATAACTCAAACGCTGTTGCAAAGGTATTTGAGGCAGCGGCAAAGATAGCAAAATCCGAGGGTATCGAAAGCTACCGTATCATAAATAACTGCGGAGATGACGCAGGTCAGACAGTAAAGCATCTTCATTTCCATTTTCTTGCTGGTGTGAAAATGGGTTGGGGTCCTGAGTCACTCGGTAAAACAGAATAAGGAGGAAACATCGTGGCTGAGACGTATAAAATGACAATTGCGGGACTTGAAAGAGAGCTCCCGATATGTCCTATTAATGATAAGCTTGATATTGCAGCATTCGTAATGTTTTCGGATGTTGAACTCACAGTTGCAGTTGCAGAAAAGCTACTTGCTAAATCTCCATATTTTGACGTTATTCTCACTGCGGAATCAAAAGGAATCCCTCTTGCTTATGAGATGGCAAGAGAAAGTGGAAAGCCATATATCGTCGCAAGAAAGTCTTTGAAGCTCTACATGACAGAGCCTATTTCTGTAAAGGTTAAGTCAATAACCACTGCTGCACAGCAGACGCTTTATCTTTCAAAAGACAAGGCAGATATGCTCAAGGGCAAGAAGGTACTTATTGTTGATGATGTAATAAGTACTGGCGAATCGCTTCTTGCGCTGGAAAAACTCGTAGCTGAAGCAGGTGGAATAGTTTCAGGAAGATCTGCTGTTCTTGCTGAAGGCGATGCTGCTGACAGAAAAGATATATGCTTCCTTGAGAAGTTACCGCTTTTCTTTAAATAAGGAATAGAAATATGAAGCGAAAAATGATTGAAGCTGCGACAGCGTATATAGCGGGATTGTTTTTCGCTTCATTTTTTACAGATCTAGCTTTACTATTCGTATCTGCTGCTATAATGACAGCTGTTATTGTTGGAATAAGGTACGGTTTCAAAGAAGTTGATAGTATAATAATGGTGGTCTGTTTTACGGTTGCTATTTCGGTATTCTTCCTTGATGATACTGAGAAAGTAAATCTCACCGATTTAGCTATAAAATACGGAAAAGCTGCAAAAACAGGAGATAGCTTGAGCAGTAACATGATTTTCCTTTATGAACAGAATAATTTTGAGATACTGTTGTCATGAGGCAGCTGCAAAATAAGGAGATTATAATGCCACAGATAGATCCTAAAGCATTGAAAGTTCAGTTGAGCAAGGGTGAGCTCAGCAATATTTATTATATATTCGGCAGGAATATACCCGAGGTGGAAAGGCTGACAAAACAGGTAATTAAAGCTGCAGTTGGAGATAACGAGGATTATGCACTAACTAAACTAAACGGTAAAAATCTTGATTTCTCCGAGCTTTATGATATGATGCAGATGATGCCGATGATGTCTGAATTTAACTGCATTCTCATAAATGACTATAACTGTGAGAAGCCGCGGGAGGTTATGACCGGACTTAAAGCCGAGAATCTTAACACGGAGCTTCTTAATACTATAAAGGAAATCCCTTCACAGACAGTTATAATATTTAATGTTACTGGATTTGAGGTACCTGTCAAATCAGACTATAAAACAGGGAAAAATACAATCAAGGATAAGAACAAGAAGCTTGCTGATTATGCAGCGAAAGTCGGTACGCTTATAGAATGTCCGATTAAAAGTGATAACGAGCTCGCAAAAGATATTGCTTCTAGTGTTTCAGCAAGAGGGAGTCTTATCTCACTTGATATTGCACGTGAGTTGGCAGAAATGTGTCAGTATGACGCGCTTACAATACGCAACGAGATTGAAAAGCTTTGTGCTTATGCTGGAAAAAATGAGATAACAGCTGATATACTCCATAACCTTGTTCACAGACAAAGCGATATTAACTTTTTCAAGCTTGCAGACTCGGTTGCTGTATTCAATAAGCGCTCCGCCTTTGAAGCTCTTGATGAGCTAATGCAGGATAAAGATAACAGGGGAGCAGTGCTCGCAAATATAACTGCATCATTTATAGATATGTACCGGGCAGCTTGCGCAAGAAAAAGTGGCAGACAAGTTAATGAAGTCAAGGAAGATTTTTCATATGTATGGGAATTCAAGGTAAAAAATGCATTCCGTGACAGCTCACGTATGAGTATAAAAAGGCTCAGGGAGTGTATACAAATTCTTCGAGATACAAATATTACACTCAACTCAGGAGTAGGAGACGAAAAGATCATTCTAGAACAGGCTGTAACAAAAATGCTTATGACCAAAAATTAGCGGAGGAAAAAATGATAAAGATCAGTGAAGCTATTATAGTTGAAGGAAAGTACGATAAGATTAAGCTTTCCTCGATAGTTGACGCGGTCATAATCATCACCAATGGCTTCGGTATTTTTAAGGATGCTGAAAAACTTGAATTGATAAGGTATTATGCTAAAAAGACGGGAATTATAATCCTTACAGATTCAGATGAGGCAGGAAGGAAGATAAGAGGCTATATAAAAAGCGCAGTCAGCGACGGAAGGATTACAAATGTTTATATTCCTGACATTTTCGGCAAAGAAAAGCGAAAGATCAAGCCGTCGGCGGAAGGAAAGCTTGGAGTCGAAGGAATAGATACTTCCATATTACTTGAAGCTTTCAAAAAATCAGGTATCACTGCTTCAGAAGAGAAAAAGACTTCCGATATAACTAAGCTTACTTTATATGAACTAGGATTGAGTGGAAGCTCAAACAGCCGCGAGCTTCGAGCTAGACTGCAGGAAAAGCTCGGACTTCCGCATCAGCTTTCAGCTGGTGCACTTATCGAGGTTTTGTGTACCATGATGGACAGCAGTGAACTGAAACGCATCACTAATCAGATTAAGGAGGACAACAATGGTATATAGCAGTCTGCTGTATATATACGGATTTCTGCCCACAGCCTTATTGCTGTATTATATCTCTCCCAAAAAGCTCAGGGAGATAGTGCTTCTCCTTTTAAGTATGCTTTTCTGTGGAATGATAAGCTTATATTTCCTTTTTTTTATATCAGTGTTTACCTTAGTAAATTTTTTCTGTACAAGGCTTATTAAAAAAATGCGAAATAACGAAAAGCTTGCTGCAATACCGCTTACTCTTGGTATAACATTTGATCTTTTGGCACTTTTTTCATTCAGGACTGCATATTTTTCATGGCTGCATAATCTGATACGAGCGCCGGAAAGTTTTTATCCGATAGGAATATCCTTCTTTGCTCTTTCTTCTATAGGCACTATGATAGACGTGTATAAAGGCAGAGTAAAGGCGGATATACGTATCATAAAATTCACACTTTATATTATATTCTTCCCAAAGCTTTTAATGGGACCTCTTCTGCGGTATGATTCTTTTTCAAGGATAATCAACAAGAGAAGATCTAGCTTATCCGGTATAGGTGTCGGAATGACGATATTTGTGAAAGGCTTTGCAAAAAAAGTTATCGCGGCAGATAATCTATATATGCTTTACAGAACAGTACACAGCGAAAACGTCGGAGATATTTCAGCTGCAACGGCATGGCTCGGTATTATAGCTTACGTGTTCTGTTTGTATTTCAACCTTTCTGGTATAGCTGACATGGGAACAGGGGCTGCGTACTGTTTCGGCATAAAAATGCCACAGAGTTTCAATTATCCTTTACTAAGCGCAAGGATAAAATATTTTGCGTCAAGGTGGCAGTCACAGGTAGTGCAGTGGTTTAGAAGGTATATAACAAAGCCTTTGTATAATATTTGCCATAAAAAATGGACGCGAGAAATCATTTTTGTATGCGGTTGGGCTCTTTTTATGTTCTGGTATACATTTGATATCAACGGGTTAATCTGCGGTATTATACTTGGTATATTTATAATTATTGAAGCAAGACTACGGGAAAGTCAAAAAATGGATTTTACAGGTATCTTTTATACCTTTCTTGTAGTTATTTTATGTGCTGTTTTTCTGTCAGGAAATAGTCCATCTTATTCAGTAAGATATTTGTTCGCTATGATAGGTGCGAACGGCGATTTTGTCGATTCACAGTGCTTTTATCTACTGAAATCTTACATAGTTCTGATATTGCTGGCAATGTATGCCTCCACAGACCTTTTCAGAAATTTAATGGTAAGAACAGGCAAAAGTAAAATAAAAGTTTGTCTGACATTGGTGTCACCACTCATGGTGATCATATTGCTCATAATTTGTACAGCCTTGATTTCATACAGCGGAAGCTCAGAGACCCTTCTTATGAAACTATAAGGAGAAATATATATGATTTCTATTACAAAGATAACAAACAGGATAACTGCGGTACTGACCCTTTCGTTTATAGCTTTTATGTCTTACGAAACTTTTTTTCAAGAAAAAGAAAGGTTTTCATTTTATGAAAATCGAGTACTGACTGACCTTCCTGTTTTTTCAGAAGAAGGCCTTATAAATGGTAAGGATATAAAACAACTTGGAGATTATGTTACAGATCATTTTGCAGGCAGAAGTAGGTGGATATCCGCCAAAACTCTTATGCAGACTGAATTATCCGAAAAAGTTGTAAACGGAGTATATGTAAGCAGCGAAAGGCTTCTTGACGCTGAGACTTCGCAAAGAACACCTGTCTCTCTTAATGCAGATATATTCTGTCGGTATGCTGAGCAGTATGACGGAACTGTTTATTTTACAGCTATTCCAAGCTCGGCAGGTGTATACGGAGATCTTTATCAGGGCCATACAGATACACGTTCAGAAAGCCAGCAAATTTCTTCATTTTACGAATTTTTGAACAATGACATAAAAAAGATCGACGCATATAATATACTTAAAATGCAAAACGACAACTACATTTTTTACAGAAATGATACTAAATGGACAACCTATGGGGCATACTGCGTATATAAAGCAGTAATCCAGAAACTTGGTTTTCAGCCAACTTCTTATGACAAGTATAATATAGAACATATAACCGACAGATTTCGCGGGAATCTCTATCAAAGGACTCTTTCAGAAAAGCCTAAGGCTGATACGATTGATATTTTCAAATATCCCAATGGCGCGATTGTTTATTCGTGTATAACAAAAGGAAATGACGGAAGAACAAATGTCGCAGATATTTATGACAGAAGCAGACTTGAGTCAAGCGATATGTATTCGGTATTTCTCGGGGAACCAGCTCCTTTAATAAAAATAACGACTTCAGTAAAAAGCAAAATTGATAAGAAGCTTCTTGTTATCAAAGACAGCTACGCAAACTGTTTTATACCGTTTCTGATACAGCACTATAGTGAGATAGTCGTTATATCACCCGAGGATATGCAGGGAACACTATCAGATTATATTGATATCAACGAGTACAGTCAAACGTTGTTCCTGTTTGGAGTCGAAAATCTCGGAAACAGAACAGCTCTTGAAAAAATCATAGAAAGGAACTGATGTTATGAAAGCATTGATCACAGGCGCAACTTCAGGAATTGGACAGAGTTTTGCAGCAAATCTTTCAAAAAAGGGCTGGGCGCTCATACTTACAGGTAGGAATGAAGAAAAACTAAAAGAGATGCAAAAAAGTCTTGGCGGCAGCGTTGAGGTAATTACTGCAGATCTTGCTAAGCGCGAGGATGTTTTTAGGGTATATGAGTTCTGCCGCGGCAAAAATGTTGATATGCTCATAAACAATGCCGGATATGGACTTTTCGGAAAATTTGATGAAACAGACCTTGAAGACGAGGTTAACATGATAAATGTCAATATAACGGCACTTCATATCCTTACAAAGCTGTTTCTGCGCGATTTTAAGAAGAATGATCACGGAACGATACTTAATGTTGCTTCTGCTGCTGGATTTATGTCTGGTCCGCTCATGGCAGCATATTACGGTTCAAAGAACTATGTACTCAAGCTATCCCTCGCAGTTTACGAAGAGCTGCGAAGAGACCGCTCAAACGTAAGGATAACCGTGCTGTGTCCTGGTCCTGTGGATACTAACTTTAACAACCGTGCAGGTGTAAGCTTTTCTGTAAAGCCTATAACTGCTGATTACGCAGCTGAATATGCGCTTAGTAAAGCTTTTAATGGCAAATTCTTTGCAATTCCAGGTCTGGTAGTCAAACTCGGTACTTTAGCGCCACGAGTTTTACCTCAAAAGATTCTTGCAGCTATAGTATATAATATTCAAAAAGCCAAAAAGACCTCTGACGGAAAGGAAAAGGCTCTTAAATAATGAGAGATATAAGTTACAGAGTAGCGCTTGGCGGTATAGTCTCCGCACTTTGCCTTGTTACAATGTTCCTTGCGGGGATACTGCCAGTGCTGTATCTGCTTCTTCCTGGAATAGCCGGCATACTTCTGATGATAATCGCTGTAGAGGTCAGCACAGGCTGGGCTTTCCTTACTTATATTGCTGTAAGTCTTCTTGCGATGTTTGTAACCTTTGACAAGGAAGCAGCTTTGATATTTATACTGTTTTTCGGACATTACCCAATAATCAGATTCTATATACAAAAAATAACTTTAAAGCCTTTTAGATTATTTGTAAAGTTGATTATATTTAATATTTGTATATTAGCTTACTTTTATGCGACTATTTACATATTAGGGCTTAAAGATCTGATTGAGGAATTTGATGGTCTCGGAAGATATGGTGCATATATAACTCTTGTGATATCAAATATAATATTTCTTTTCTATGATATTGACCTTGATTTTATGTACAAGATTTACAGACAAAAGCTTATGCCGAAGTTCCGTAAAAAAAGATAGCTCGTACCATTTAAGACTATTAAAGGTACGAGCTTTTTTAACTTTTTTTAACCGTGACTTGCTATTTCATACATTATGTGCTATAATAAAATAAAAACAGGAGTGATAAAGATGAATACAATCGCCATTATCGGAGCTATGCCTTCTGAACTTACAGATATCCGTGAGATACTTGGCTTGGGAGAGATAAAGCACATCTCTGGCTTCGATTTCTATATCAACGAAAGAAACGGCAGAACTGTTATAAATGCTTGTTGCGGAATTGCAAAGGTTAACGCAGCTCTTTGTACACAGGTCCTGATCGACAATTTTCACCCTGACTGTGTGATAAATACCGGTATTGCAGGCGGAATGAACAGCGCTGTAAAGGTTTGCGATATCGTTATCTCCACAGAGGTACTACCTCATGACCTTGATCTTCATTTTCTTAAGGATTATCCTCCATATTGCGGCGTTTTCAAAGCAGACGATATGCTTATAGATATTGCCGAGAATGTATGCAAAGAATTTGACGTCAAGTCGTTCAGAGGACGTATAGTTTCAGGAGAGACATTTGTTTCAAGCAACGAAGCTAAAAATGCCATACTTGAAAAATTCGATCCTTATGCCGTTGATATGGAGAGCGCAGCAGTTGGGCATTGCTGCTATCTCAATAAATTGCCTTATGTTAGTGTTCGCTGTATTTCTGATAACGCTGACGATGAAGGCGCAATGTCGTTTGAAGAATTTGAAAAGATTGCAGCAAAGCGCGTTGCAGAAATTGTTCTGCGAATGGCTGAGCTGTTATGAAAGGAGTAACAATTAATGAAAAAAATTATTACAATGATCTCTTCCGCTGTTCTTGCCGCAGGTATGACAGCTACAGTTGCAGTACACGCAGCAGATACAGCAGAAGCTCCGGATTACAATCCATCATTCAGCTTCAAGGTCGAAGAGGACACTGGCTTTGAAGTATTAAAATGGGGGGCTGTGTATATCAACACCAAAGGCGAGGGTGCTGCTTCATCTGTTCCTTGTACTATATACCTGAATGATGAACAGAAGCTTGCAGGAAAGGTACTTGCCAAGTGGGAGTGTGAAAAGAAGGGTATTGTTCTCAAGAATCTATCTTCTCCGATAGACAATGAAAAATACGGAAAGTCACCATTTGCATTTTTCAATGAAAGTCCTGATGAAATACTATTAAAGGATTATAACGAAAATGGTTCCAATATCCATGCAGTAGCCTATTCAACAATGTCCGGAGATCCTATGGCTCTTGCAGGAGAATCTTCTTCAGATTATCCGCTTGCCTGCTTTTCTGCTGCTCTTGATAAGGATGCAGAATTTGGAAGCTATACTGTTGCGGTTATAAGCAAGCCTGATTTGTATTCTTCTGTAACTCCACGATACGAAGACAAAACGATAATCAAAAGTGTTGATATGGCTGGAAAATGTGAGGATCTCATTATCAATGTATCCGATAGAAAGCTTGGAGATATAAATGATGATGGAATTATTGACGCAGTTGACGCTTCCAATATACTTTACGAGTATGCACTGACATCTGCTGCAAAATCTTCATCAATGAGTGAAAGTCAGAAAGTCGCGGCTGACGTTGATGGAAATATGATGGTAGACGCAGTCGATGCAAGTAATGTTCTTTCTTACTACGCTTATGTTTCAAGCGGAAAAGATGACAAAACACTCAACGAAAAAATTTGTTTAAAATAAGAAATAAAAAAGGCGGGTCATTGAGATGACCCGCTACTTTTTTATTTTGAAATACTGCTGAAAGCATCGTCTACGAGCTTTTTATCAGGTGCTTTTGTAAATGAACTTACTATAGGTACGATTATAAGAGAGATTATCATTGAAAACGCGCCTGCATTTATCGGAGACAATAGTGAAAGTGGACAATTAAGACCTACAACTGCTTCTTTAATACCACTGAATGCTTCGATATTCAGACTGAACAGTATCATATGTACAACGCTTATTCCAACACCAGTGATAAAGCTTGCGCAACAAGCTGTCTTTGAAACCTTTTTCATGAAAAGACCATAGAGGAAAGGTCCGAGGAATGCGCCTGAAAGAGCTCCCCATGAATATGACATCAGAGTTGAGATAGAAGCATTTTTGTTGCATGCGATTATAACAGATATGAAAAGAAATACAGCGATAAATATTCGCATGAACATTACCTGATGTTTGTCATCAAAATTTTTTATACGCGGTTTGATAAGATCATTTGTAAGGGTTGAACTTGAAGTAAGAACAAGGGATGAAAGAGTTGAAAGAGAAGCAGAAAGAACAAGCACTACAACAAGTCCAATAAGAATACTCGGAAGAGCCTGCTGAAGAAGTGCTGGAACCATTGTATCATATACTGGCTTGTTGTTTACTGTCTCTATAAAAGTTTTGTCTGTATCGCCGCCAAGCGTGCAGTACAGTCTTACAAATCCGCCCATGAAGTATGAACCGCCTGCTACAACGATAGCGAAGAATGTAGAAATGATCGCACCTTTTTTTATTGCCTGTTCGTCCTTTATTGCATAGAACTTCTGAACCATTTGAGGAAGTCCCCATGTACCGAGTGATGTTAGGATAACAACACCGAGAAGGTTGATCGGATCTGGTCCGAAGAGAGAGCCAAGAGTTCCTGCTTCGGTCTTAGTGTCTGAGATACGGTTAAGAGCATCAATAGCTTCGGAAAGACCGTTCTTTTTCTGTACAGTAAGAGCAACTACTGTTATAATTCCTATGAGCATAATGATACCCTGGAAGAAATCATTGAGAGCTGTTGCTTTGTATCCGCCAAGAGTTACATAAACTGCGGAAAGAACAGCCATTGCGATGATAATATATGTCGCGCCGTTTTCTCCGAGATCAAATACCATTCCGAAAAGACGTGACAGTCCGTTGTAGACTGATGCAGTATAGGGGATAAGGAATATAAAAACAATAAGTGCTGCAGCTGTCTTGAGACCTTTTGAACCAAATCTGTGTTCAAAGAATTCAGGCATTGTTTTGGCGCCAAGATGATTTGTCATCAAACGGGTTCTTTTGCCTATGAGAAAAAACGGGATAAGACTGCCTATGATTGCATTGCCTAATCCTATCCATGAAGCAGAAGCACCGTACATCCAGCCGAATTGTCCGGCGTAACCAATAAACACGACTGCAGAGAAATATGTAGTGCCGTAGGAAAAAGCTGTAAGCCATGAGCCTACGTTTCTGCCTCCCAGCATGAAGTCTTCTGATGACTTAGTACGTCTTGACATATAGATTCCGATACCTACCATAATGATTACATAAATGGCAAGTATAACGAATGTTGCGGTTGTAGCGGTTTGGGATTGCATTGATATCTCGACCTTTCTGTGACTTTACAGTTTTTTGTTATAAATCTGTAAAGCTTTAAATTAATAAAGTGATTACCGAGATTTATTATACTATATAATAGTAATAAAGTCAATAGTATTTTAAAAAAACACCTCGAAAAACAGGTTTTATTATTTAATATCATTATTCAAGTTTTATATAAGAGAAAAACGCAGGCTTTCTGTTTGAAAACCTGCGCTTTGAGTGCCGCTGACCGGACTTGAACCGGTACGATATTGCTACCGAGGGATTTTAAGTCCCTTGTGTCTGCCAATTCCACCACAGCGGCTTAAAAAACGGTATATCGTATATTGACGATATACCGCCGTTTCTGGTCGAGGTGACAGGATTTGAACCTGCGGCCCCTACGTCCCGAACGTAGTACTCTACCAAACTGAGCCACACCTCGACAGCAATAATATTATACTACAAACGGGAAGTAATGTCAAGTGTAAATATTTTTTGTTTAATTATTTTTATTTTTTTACAATTGTTTGTGGCGTTGTAATTAAAAGCCATTTTACTAGAATAGTTCCTTTATTGATTCGATTGACTTATTAAACTATTTATGTTATAATGTATAAAATATAATCGGAATATACCGATTTTTAAGGAGGAGTTTATGATTAATCGTGAAAAAGCAATGAGTATTATTACGGAATACGGACAGGAACATTTGCTTCAGTATTATGATGAACTGAGCGATGAGGAGAAAAATGAGCTTTTGAAGCAGATAGAGCTCATAGATTTTTCCGTACTTGAAAATCTTGATGCTGATAAAAATATTACGGAGGGACGCGGTACCTTTGCACCTCTCGGTGCCGTTACTATTGGTGATATCGAATCAAACAGCAAGGATTATATCCAAACCGGCGTTGAAGCTATAAAAGCAGGTAAGGCGGCTGCTGTACTTCTAGCTGGCGGACAAGGCACAAGGCTTGGATTTGACAAGCCGAAGGGAATGTTCAATATAGGCGTTGACAAGGAACTTTATATATTTGAGTGCCTTATAATTAACCTTATGGAAGTTGTTGAACTTGCAGGTACGTGGATTCCTCTCTACATTATGACCAGTGAGAAAAACAATAAGGATACTATGAATTTCTTTGCAGAAAAGAACTATTTTGGTTATGATTCCGATTATATCCATTTTTTTATACAGGATATGGCTCCTTCCGTTGATTTTAACGGCAAGATATTGATGGAAAGCAGATCAAGAATATCCGTTTCACCTAACGGAAACGGCGGTTGGTTCTCATCTCTCGTCAGAGCCGGTCTGCTTGATGATATAAAGAAAAAAGGCGTAGAATGGATTAATGTTTTTGCAGTTGATAATGTGCTTCAACGCATTGCGGATCCCGGATTTTTAGGTGCTGTAATTAAATCAGGATGTCAGTCAGGCAGTAAGGTTGTAAGCAAGGTTGCTCCCGAAGAAAAGGTTGGTGTACTCTGCCTTGAAAACGGAAAGCCCTCTATCGTTGAATACTATGAGATGACCGATGAAATGAGGACTCTACTTGACGAAAACGGCGAACTTGCATATAAGTACGGTGTTATACTAAATTATCTTTTCAATGTGAACAAGCTTGAAGAAATATGCGATAAGAAGCTTCCAATCCATGTAGTGGACAAGAAAATACCGTTTATAAATGAAAACGGAGATTATATCGTTCCGACATCTCCGAACGGACATAAATTTGAGACCCTTGTTCTTGATATGGTACATATGCAGGACAGCTGCCTTGCTTATGAGGTTGTTCGTGAAAAGGAATTTGCACCTGTCAAAAATGCTACAGGAGTGGATTCCGTTGAAACCGCAAGAGAACTTCTAAAAGCTAACGGCGTAGAAATATGATAACAGGCGACACTTCCGAACCATCGGAAGTGTCGCTGTGTATATAAAACATTCGGGTGATGAAACAGATACATGAAAAATATACTTAAATTTTTGAAAAATTATAAAAAGGAACTTATTTTGGGTCCATTTTTCAAGCTTCTTGAAGCAATTTTTGAATTGATAGTACCTATTGTTATGGCTAAGATAATTGACAACGGTATAGGCAACGGAGATTCAAGTTATGTGATAAAAATGAGCGGACTGATAGTTTTGCTCGGGGTATGTGGTCTGTGCTTTGCTCTGACCTGCCAGTATCTTGCGGCAAAATGTGCCTACGGCTTTGGAACAGAGCTAAGAACTGCGCTTTTCAGGCATATAAATTCTCTGTCTTGTAGCAGTATTGATAAGATAGGTACATCATCACTTGTTAACAGACTTACAAACGATACAAATACTGTCCAGAATGGCGTTAATATGTTTATTAGGCTTGCTGTCAGGGCACCTTTTCTTGTTATCGGAGCTGCTATTATGGCTGTAACGATAGACAGGAAACTTTCAGTAATATTCTTTATCGTAGCTCCTGTAATATCTACTGTTATTTTTCTCATTATGAGGAAAACGATTCCTATGTACAAGAAAAATAAACAATATCTTGATCGTGCCTCAACGCTAACACGAGAGGGTCTTGAAGGTGCAAGAGTTATAAGAGCTTTTTCACGTCAGCAGGAAGAGATTGACAAATTCAAAGAGGCTTCTGACGATATATCATCATGTTCGATTGCTGTCGGCAAAATATCCGCAATACTCAATCCTGTGGCTTTTATGGTCATGAACCTTGGTATAGTGGGTGTTATATGGTTCGGTGGCAAAAGGATTGATATAGGCGGTCTTACACAGGGCGAGCTCACCGCATTTACGAACTATATGACGCAGATACTTCTTGCATTGGTTGTTCTTGCAAATCTTATTGTTATTTTCACAAAAGCGTTTGCATCTGCGAATCGTATTAGCGAGGTTTTCGCTCTTGCACCTGAGGAAAGAGGTGAAATTTCCAATCTCGGTGAATCAGACGAAAATTTCATAGAATTCAGAAATGTTTCATTTGCTTATGAGGACGCCGGTGATTATTCCGTAAAAAATGTAAGTTTTACAGTTAAACGCGGCGAAATGCTTGGAATAATAGGCGGAACAGGCTGTGGAAAAACAACGCTTGCCAGTCTTATACCATGCTTTTACAGGGCGTCAGAGGGGCGCGTTGCAGTCTCGGGCGTTGATGTCAATAATATCGAGCCAGATTTACTTAGAAAAAGGATAGGAATTGTTCCGCAGAAGGCAGTGCTGTTTACAGGTACTATTCGTCAAAATATGCAATGGCAAAATGCTGAAGCATCAGATGAGGAAATAATTTCCGCACTTAAAACAGCGCAAGCATGGGATTTCGTAAGCCAGACGTCTGACGGACTTGACACGATGATATCTCAGGGAGGGAAGAACCTTTCGGGCGGACAGAAACAGCGTATTACTATTGCTCGAGCTCTTGTCGGAAAACCTGATATAGTTATTCTGGACGATTCCACAAGTGCACTTGACTACAAAACAGATCTTGCTTTCAGAAAAGCACTGCGAACTGAGCTTCCAAATACTACGATAATTATGATTTCTCAGCGTACTACCTCTCTCAAAGATGCTGATAAAATAATAGTTATGGATGACGGTGAAGCAGTTGGCATAGGAAAGCACGATGAGCTTATCGGTAAATGTGAAGTTTACAGTGAAATATACATATCGCAGATGAATCAGAAAGAGGGAACGGCAAATGTTTAAAATACTTAAAAGAGTTTTACAGTATGCTCGCCCTTACATTAAATACTGCATAATGGGAGTGGTTTTTGCAGCTGTTGGAGTCTCTCTTTCATTAGCAGTGCCTGTTTTCATAGGTGAGGCTATAGACCGCTGTACAGGCAAAGGAAAAGTAGATTTTCAAGGCCTATTCAAAATAGTAACAGTACTAGGCTCAATCATTGCTGCAAGTACACTTTTTCAGTGGATGATGTGCCTCTGTACCAACAAATTAGCTTTTCTTACTATCCGTGACCTTAGAAATGATATTTTTAACAGGCTTGAAAGGGTTCCGTTGAGATATATCGACAGTCATACAAAGGGTGAGCTTACAAGTCGTGTCATTAATGACACAGAGATAATCTCGGACGGTCTATTGCAAGGATTCGCACAGCTTTTCAGTGGAATTATCACAATTATTGGTACGTTAATATTTATGATGACGATCAATTTCAAAATAGCAGTTGTTGTCGTTATTCTAACGCCTCTTTCTTTCGTTGCGGCTTCAAGGATAACAAAGGCTACCCATGATTCGTACATGAAACAGTCCAAACTTCGCGGTGATATGTTTGGACTTGCTGAGGAACTGGCAGGCAATCAGAAACTAGTAAAGGCTTTTGTCTACGATAAGCGTGCAGAAGAACGTTTTGACGTTGTAAATCAGGCTTACGGAAAGATTGGTGCGAAAGCAACCTTTTTCAGCTCTATGACAAATCCTACAACAAGATTCGTAAACGGTATAATATATGCCGCTGTCGGAATGCTTGGCGCTCTCGGTGTTATTGGTGGATTTTCATTTGTGGGCGCTATGACTGTAGGTAAGCTTTCAAGCTTCCTTGCATACTCTAATCAGTATACAAAGCCATTCAATGAGATCTCAGGCGTTATTGCTGAATTCCAGAATGCAATTGCTTCAGCGCAGAGAGTGTTTTCAGTACTTGACGTAAAGGAGATAGATGATGATTCTGATAAGGAAGTACTTACTTCATGCGATGGAAGCATAAAGCTTTCAAACGTATATTTTTCATACGATCCAAAAGTTAAACTAATACAAGATTTCAGCCTAAATGTAAAGCCAGGACAACGTATAGCAATCGTAGGCCCAACAGGTTGTGGTAAATCAACAATTATAAATCTTCTTCTTCGTTTTTATGATATCAACAGCGGAAGGATAGAAATATCAGAAAGGGATATTTTAGATATTACGCGCAGCAGCCTGAGAAGCAACTTTGGTATGGTATTACAGGAAACATGGATATTCACTGGAACTGTAGCAGAAAACATTGCTTACGGTGCACCGGGGGCTACAAGGGAACAGGTAATTCAGGCTGCAAAAGCTGTATATGCCCACGGCTTTATAAAAAGATTGCCTAAAGGTTATGATACTGTTATCAGCGAAGACAGTGGACTTTCACATGGACAGAAACAGCTTATATGCATTGCAAGGATAATGCTCATGTCTCCACCTATGCTTATACTTGATGAAGCTACAAGCTCTATAGACCTCCGAACAGAACAACGTATACAAAAGGCTTTTGCAAAGCTTATGAATGGAAGAACAAGCTTTATTATAGCCCACAGACTATCAACGATAAAGAATTCTGATGTTATACTCGTTATGAAGCACGGCAATATTATAGAACAGGGAAGTCATGATCAACTGATGGAAAAGGGAGGCTTTTACTCCGAACTATATAACAGTCAGTTTGCATCATAGCTTTTATAGGTGAAAAATATGAACAAGGATTGGTCAGAGCTTAATAAAAAGATGCAATTGGAGCTTAAAAAAAGAGAAAATTATAAAAGCGGTATAAATACGTTGTTTGAGTTGAGAAATCAGCTTATGAAAGAAATGTACTCTTTTAAAGCTAAGCTTTCAAGAGAAGAATTTGATGCGATGCCTTTTATAAACGCAAAAGGCTATCAATGCAAAAATATTGCCTATTCTTTATGGCATATTTTTCGCATTGAAGATATCGTTGTGCATACTCTAATCAATGATGATGAACAGGTCTTCTTTGCCGGAAAATATAAGGAAAGGATCAATTCGCCAATAATAACCACTGGCAACGAGCTTGTAAAAGGACAAATAGAAATCTTTTCGAAGCAACTGGATATAGACGCACTCTATGCATATATTTCAGATGTTAAAGAAAGTACAGAAAAAATATTAAACGTACTTCCTTTTGATATGCTGAAATCAAGGATTACTCATGAAAGAGAAGAAAAGCTTAATGCATTGAATGTTGTTAGCGATGATGAAAACGCTTCATGGCTGATAGGCTACTGGTGTGAAAAGGATATTAGAGGACTTATACAAATGCCTTTTTCAAGACACTGGATAATGCATACTGAGGCTTGCATGCGCATAAGAGATAAATTGGTAAAATAATTTTAACTATAACTGAAAGTAGCGATTGTTACGTGCTTTCAGTTATATTTTTACATAATAAATATTTTAGGAGAAAAATACTTTGTTTAATTCTTGACAAACTGACAGAAATGTTGTAGAATTATAATGTATTTTTAAAATTTGAAAGGAATGATCTTCAATGGGTTTAACTTTAACTGAAAAGATCCTTAAAGCACACCTTGTTGACGGCGAGTATATAAAGGGGCAGGAGATAGGTATACGTATCGACCAGACTCTTACTCAGGACGCCACAGGTACAATGGCATATCTTGAATTTGAGGCAATAGGAGTTCCTCGTGTTAAAACTGAGCGCTCTGTTGCTTATATAGATCATAACACACTACAGAACGGTTTTGAAAACGCTGACGATCACAGATTTATCGGCAGTGTGGCTAAAAAGCATGGCATATATTTTTCTCGTCCCGGCAACGGTATATGTCATCAGGTACATCTTGAAAGATTCGGCGTGCCTGGAAAGACTCTTATCGGTTCTGACAGCCATACACCTACAGGTGGCGGTATCGGTATGATCGCCATTGGTGCAGGCGGATTGGATGTTGCTGTAGCTATGGGCGGCGGAGCTTACTATATCACTTGTCCTAAGGTTGTTAAGGTTGAACTTACAGGGAAACTCAGACCGTGGGTAGCTGCAAAAGATGTAATCCTTGAAGTGCTCAGAAGATTATCCGTTAAAGGCGGAGTAGGAAAGGTCATAGAGTACTGCGGTGAAGGCGTTAAGACTCTTTCTGTTCCTGAAAGAGCTACAATCACAAATATGGGCGCAGAGCTTGGCGCTACAACATCTATATTCCCTTCTGACGAGATAACAAAGCAGTTTCTCAGAGCACAGAAGCGTGAAGATGTATGGACTCCTCTTGCCGCTGATTCTGACGCTGTATACGATGAAGAGCTTAAGATTAATCTCAGCGAGCTTGTACCTCTTGCTGCCTGTCCTCATTCTCCTGACAACGTAAAAAGCGTTGAGGAGATAGGCAGACTCAAGATAGATCAGGTTTGTATCGGTTCATGTACGAATTCCTCTCTTCTTGATATGCTCAAGGTAGCTCATATACTCAAGGGCAAGACTGTTAATCCGGACGTTTCTCTTGCTATAGCTCCAGGTTCAAAACAGGTCCTCAATATGCTTGCACAGAACGGAGCGCTTTCTATACTTATTGACGCAGGAGCAAGAATCCTTGAAAGTGCATGTGGTCCTTGTATCGGTATGGGACAGTCTCCCAACTCTAAGGGCATTTCCCTTCGTACCTTCAACAGGAACTTTGAAGGGCGTTCTGGAACAAAGGACGGACAGATTTATCTTGTATCTCCTGAAATGGCCGCTGTTTCTGCTCTTACCGGTTATCTGACTGATCCTCGTGAGCTTGGAGATATGCCTGAATTCAAGCTTCCGGAGGAATTTGTAATAAATGATAATATGATCGTTCCTCCTGCTCCTGCTGAGGAAATGGATAGTGTTGAGATATTGCGTGGCCCAAATATCAAGCCTTATCCTGAAACATCTCCTCTCCTTGAAACTATCGACGCTCCTGTTTCACTTAAGGTAGGAGACAATATCACTACAGATCATATCATGCCGGCGGGAGCTAAGATTCTGCCTCTTCGTTCAAATATCCCGAAAATATCTCAGCACTGCTTTGCGGTATGTGATGAAAGCTTCCCTGAGAGAGCGAAGTCTCTCGGAAAGAGCATAATTGTCGGAGGGTCAAACTATGGACAGGGCTCATCACGTGAGCACGCTGCGCTTGCACCTCTTTACCTCGGTGTAAAGGCTGTGCTTGTTAAATCATTTGCAAGAATTCACCGCGCAAATCTTATCAATGCAGGTATACTTCCTCTTACATTTGTAAATGAAGCTGACTATGACAGCATATCACAGGGGGATGAGCTTGTATTGGCTGATGTAAGAAAAGCAGTTGAGGCAGGAAATTCCGAGCTCACAATAGTAAACAAGTCTAATGGAAAGTCTATACCGGTACTCTGCGAGCTTTCAGGACGTACAAAGGATATTATGCTTGCAGGAGGACTTCTTGATTATACAAGAGAGTCAATGAAGTAATATTATACTTCAGATAATTTTGGAGGAAATGATGTTTTTTGAATTATTAAACGGTAACTTTGTTACAGCAGCCAGAAGAGTAAGAATTCCGACAACTCCAAGAGGCTGGCTAACAGTTCTGGTTTTGGGATTGATATATGGTGCGATTTACTGGCTGCTTGGAAAGCTGACAAGGCCAATGACTCAGAAAATGAGAAATTCAGTAGCATTCTTTATTACACTTGTATTGTTTATAATCTGTATGATCGTTTTTGACATCAGAATTGATTAGGAGGTATAAACCCGATGGCTAAAATAAATATGAAAACGCCGCTTGTCGAAATGGACGGCGACGAAATGACCAGAATCCTCTGGCAGTGGATAAAGGAGACTCTCCTTGAACCTTATGTAGAACTTAATACAGAATACTATGATCTCGGTTTAAAGCACAGAGAGGAGACAAAGGATCAGGTTACTCTCGATTCTGCGGAGGCTACTAAAAAGTATGGTGTAGCAGTTAAGTGTGCGACTATCACACCAAATGCTGCAAGAATGCCAGAGTATAATCTCACACAGATGTGGAAGTCGCCAAATGGCACGATACGTGCTGCTCTTGACGGAACAGTATTCCGTACTCCTATTATCGTTAAAGGTATCGAACCATACATCCCTACATGGACAAAGCCTATAACTATTGCACGTCACGCTTATGGAGATGTTTACAAGAATACAGAAATGCGTGTAAGCAAGGGAAGCAAGGCAGAGCTTGTGGTAACAGACGAGAACGGCAAAGAGACGCGTGAGCTTATCCATGATTTCACAAAGTGCGACGGTATAATACAGGGACTTCACAATCTTGACGCCTCTATTGCTGGATTTGCGAGAGCTTGCTTAAATTACGGTCTTGATCTTAAGCAGGACGTATGGTTTGCTTCGAAGGATACGATCTCAAAGAAGTATGATCATCGTTTCAAGGATATTTTTCAGGAGATCTATGACAACGAATACAAGGATAAATACGAAGCAGCCGGTATAGAATATTTTTATACTCTTATTGATGATGCTGTTGCGAGAGTTATTCGTTCGAACGGCGGATATATATGGGCTTGTAAAAATTATGATGGCGATGTTATGTCTGATATGGTTTCTACGGCTTACGGAAGCCTTGCAATGATGACTTCTGTTCTTGTTTCACCTGACGGTATATACGAATACGAGGCTGCCCACGGTACAGTACAGCGTCATTATTACAAATACTTAAAAGGCGAGGAAACATCAACAAATTCTGTTGCTACGATCTTTGCGTGGAGCGGAGCGCTGCGTAAAAGAGGAGAGCTTGATGGAACGCCGGAGCTTTGTTCTTTTGCTGATAAGCTTGAAAAAGCAACAATACAGACTATTGAAGACGGAGTTATGACAGGAGATCTTTACCTCATTTCCAAGCTTGACAATAAGAAAAAGGTTGATTCAAAGACTTTCCTTGACGAAATAAAGATCAGACTTGATAAATTAATGTAATCAGAGAGAAGGCAGAGCACAATGTCAAAGGACTCAATATCAAATTCAGTAATAAGAAGGCTCCCTCGTTATTACCGTTTTCTTGGCGAGCTTGAGCATAATGGATATGTTCGTATTTCATCACGCGAGCTTTCTGAAAAAATGGGACTTACTGCTTCTCAGATAAGACAGGATTTCAATTGCTTTGGTGAATTCGGACAACAGGGATATGGCTATAACGTCAGCGACCTGCGATTGGAGATTGGTAAGATACTCGGACTTGACCAGCAAACACCAATGATACTTCTTGGTGCCGGAAATCTCGGAAAAGCTATTGCAACACATATTGATTTCCGTAATAAAGGCTTTGATCTGATCGGTGCGTTTGACGTCAATCCAGATATTATAGGCAAGAATCTCGGTGACATAAAAGTTAGGAGCATAGAGGAAATAGGTACCTTCTGTGAGGAGCACAAGCCAATTGCAGCTATTCTTTGCGTTCCGATGAATGCGGCAGAAAAGCTTGTAAACACACTGATAGAATGCGGTATTAAAGCTTTTTGGAATTTCACACATTATGATCTTAAAGTGACGCACAAGGGAGTGGCTGTGGAGAATGTTCATTTAGGCGATAGCCTTACAACGCTTTCTTACGGCCTGAACAACCTTGAAAACGCTGAAAATAAATAATATAATGCAGAGCTCGTAAATGAGCTCTGTTTTTTTAGGAAAGAATGTGAAAATTATATCAATGTGTAAGAAATGATATATATATAAAGGAATAAAGGTATTCAAAATGATAATTGTTGATTATATGTCTTGCATAAAATATATTATTTGTTTTATAGCACAAATAATAATTAAAAGGTGCGTTGATAGTTTTTTATAATCTATAAATGCGATGTTTATTTTAAAGAATTGGTGATATTCTCAATCTATGCTATACAAATAAAGCGATAATATAAAAAACAATATATCATATAAAAATAATAAGATGATTATAACGAAAAAATAATTGTTAATTAGATATCAATATCTGAATAGCAATATTCTTAAAGTGAATTTGAAATTAATCTAATATACTGGTATACTATTAATGTATACGATTGTAATAATAGAGATTATGTTCTTTGGGGCATTTTCTCCGATAAATCTGTTGGGAGTGGATATTAAAATGGATTACCGTATCGAACACGATTCTATGGGCGAGGTCAAGGTGCCTACTGATAAGTACTGGGGAGCTCAGACTGAACGTAGTCATGAGAATTTCCTGATCGGTGTGGGTATTGAGACGATGCCGCGTGAGATCACCCGTGCTCTCGGAATTCTTAAGAAAGCTGCAGCAATTGCAAATCATGAGCTCAGGCCCGATAAAATGACTGATGAAAAATGCAGTATTATATCTCAGGTCTGTGACGAGGTTATCAGTGGTTCGTTAAATGATCATTTCCCTCTTGTTGTTTGGCAGACAGGAAGTGGTACGCAGTCTAATATGAATGCAAACGAAGTTATAGCCAACAGAGGAAACGAGCTTGCCTGCAAAAAGCTTCTGCATCCGAACGACGATATCAATATGAGCCAGTCCTCAAATGATACTTTTCCCACTGCAATGCATATCTCTGCAGTTCTTGCGCTTGAAGACAGGGTTATTCCTTCTGTTGAGGAGCTCATAACTACTTTCCGCCGCCTGGAAGCTGAAAATGAAGGTATAGTAAAGAGCGGACGTACTCATTTACAGGACGCTACGCCAATTAAATTCTCTCAGGAAATAAGCGGTTGGAGAACTTCTCTTGAAAAGGATAAAAAAATGATACTTGCCGCTTGTGAAGAGCTTAAGGAGCTTGCTCTCGGTGGTACAGCCGTAGGCACAGGTCTTAATGCTCCGAAAGGCTTTGCTGAAAAGGCAGCGGCTGCAGTCGGAAGCCTTACAGGAAAAAATTTCAGAACATCACCAAATAAATTCCACTCTTTAACTTCCAAGGATGAAATAGTTTTTGCACACGGTGCCTTAAAGGCTCTAGCAGCTGATATGATGAAGATAGCAAATGATGTTAGGTGGCTCGCCTCCGGTCCGCGTGATGGTCTAGGAGAAATATTCATACCTGAAAATGAGCCTGGTTCTTCAATAATGCCCGGCAAAGTCAATCCTACACAGTGCGAACAGGTAACAATGGTCGCTGTACAGGTAATGGGTAATGATGTTACTGTAGGTATGGCTGCGTCGCAGGGCAATTTTGAGCTCAACGTATTTATGCCGGTATGTGCTTATAACTTCTTGCAATCTGCAAGACTACTTGCCGAGTCGATAAGATCTTTCAACAAAAACTGCGCAATCGGCATAAGAGCAAATAAAGAAAAAATGCATCATAATCTTTATAATTCTCTTATGCTCGTAACAGCGCTTAATCCTTATATTGGCTATGAGAATTCTGCAAAAACCGCTAAAAAAGCTTTCAAGGATAATATTTCCCTTAAGGAAGCCTGCGTAGAGCTTGGATTCCTAACTGCTGAAAAGTTCGATGAAGTATTCCATCCGGAAGAAATGGTCTGATTATATACGAAAGGATGCTGACGTATGGAAACATTTACATATTATCCGGGCTGTACGCTGAGAACAAAAGCCAAGGATCTTGATACTTATGCAAGAGTTTCGGCAAAGGCTCTCAATGTTGCCCTTGAAGAACCGTCCGACTGGCAGTGCTGCGGCGGTGCTTATACAACGGCAAAAGACGAGATCGCAACAAAGCTTTCAGCTGTAAGAGCTCTTATTGCTGCAAGGGAAGCTGGAAGACCGCTTATTACCGTCTGTTCAGCCTGCCATAATGTTATAAAGCAGACAAATTACGATATCTCCTGTGATGAGGATATGGCTGCAAAGGTAAATAATTATCTTAAGCTTGACGAGCCATACAGCGGTGAAACAAAGGTATATCATTACCTTGAAATGCTTCGTGATATCATCGGTTTTGATGAGCTTGCCAAGAAGGTCGTAAACCCATTCAAGGGGAAAAAGATAGCTGCATATTACGGTTGTCTACTCCTCAGACCATCAAAGGCTCTTGCTATGGACGATCCCGAGAATCCGTCCATCATTGAGGATTTTATCAGAGCCATTGGCGGTACGCCGGTAATATATTCACAGAGAAATGAGTGCTGTGGCGGATACATAGCACTTGAAGACAAGTTACAGGCTCATAAAAGAAGTTCAGCGATAATGAAGTCTGCTGAGGATCAGGGGGCGGATATGATAATTACTGCCTGTCCGCTCTGTATGTATAATCTTAGAAAGAATTCTGGTTCTGAACTGCCAGTATACTACTTTACGGAACTCCTTGCCGAAGCTCTTGGAGTAAAGGAGGAGAGCAATGAATAAGAACCTAAAAGAACAAGTACTCCGTTCAAGTGGAGTTAACGTGTTGAAATGTATGCGTTGCGGCAAATGCTCTGGAACATGTCCGTCTTATGATGAAATGGAGTATCATCCTCATCAGTTCGTATATATGGTCGAGCGTGGAGACATTGAAACTCTTATGAACTCTAAGTCGATCTATAAGTGCCTGACCTGTTTTGCCTGTGTTGACAGATGCCCGAGAAATGTTGAGCCTGCCAAGGTTGTCGAAGCAGTACGTCTTGCAGCAGTACGTCAACAAGGAAATAACCATATTAATCCGAATCAGATACCTGAAATGCTTGACGAGGATATGCCACAGCAGGCTATCGTCACAGCTTTCAGAAAATACATAAAGTAGGAAGGGGATAGCCATATGCAGAGAATAGGTGTATTTGTCTGTCATTGCGGTACTAATATAGCGGCTACTGTAGATGTCAGAACTGTTGCTGAAACTCTTGGTCATGAGCCGGGGGTTGTTATCTCTCAGGACTATCAGTATATGTGCTCTGAATCGGGACAGAATCTTGTCAAGAATGCCATCAAGGAGTATAATCTGACAGGTGTTGTTGTATGTTCGTGCTCTCCGAGAATGCATGAGAACACATTCAGAAAAGCAGCTGCATCAGCAGGACTGAATCCTTATCTTGTGGAAATAGCTAATATACGCGAGCAGTGCTCATGGATACACAAGGATATAGCCTCGGCAACTGAAAAGGCTATAATACTTGGTAAAGCTGCTGTAGCAAAGGTTCATCTCAATGCTCCGCTTACAGCAGGGGAAAGTCCTGTGGAAAAGCGTGCTCTTGTAATAGGTGGCGGCATCGCAGGTATTCAGACTGCCCTTGATATTGCGGAGGCTGGTTTTGACGTTGATATTGTTGAGAAGAATCCTACTATAGGCGGAAAAATGGCTCAGATAGACAAAACCTTCCCGACTCTTGACTGTGCTGCCTGTATCCTTACCCCCAAAATGGTAGAGGCTTCACAGAATGAGCATATTACTATTCATTCTTTCAGTGAAGTAACGGATGTAAAGGGATTTGTCGGCAATTTTACAGTAACAATAAAGAAAAAAGCCCGTTTTGTTGACGAGACTAAATGTACTGGATGCGGACTTTGTACGGAAAAATGTCCTATGAAAAAAGTTCCTAACGAGTTTAATATGGGACTTGATAACAGAACTGCTATATATATTCCATTTGCACAGGCAGTTCCTAAGGTTGCTACTATTGACCCGAATCATTGTATGATGCTTTCAAAGGGTAAATGTGGTATTTGTTCATCTGTATGTTCAGTTGGTGCTATCGACTATGAACAGAAAGACAAATTTATCGAGCAGAAGTACGGTGCTATCGTTGTTGCTACTGGATTCAATCCTATTGCTCTTGATAAGTATGATGAATTTGCATATAATCAGTGTCCCGATGTAGTTACTTCACTTGAACTTGAAAGGCTTATGAACGCAGCAGGTCCTAACGGTGGTACACTGCTTCGTCCTTCTGACAAGACTCACCCGCATAAGATAGTTTTTGTACAGTGTGTAGGTTCAAGATGCGATGATAGTAAGGGAAAGCCTTATTGTTCAAAGATATGCTGTATGTATACTGCAAAGCACGCAATGCTTATCCGAGAGAAATATCCCGATACCGAGGTATACGTATTCTACATAGACGTTCGTACTCCAGGCAAGAACTTTGATGAGTTTTACCGTAGGGCTGTCGAGCAATACAACGTCCACTATATCAAGGGTATGGTGGGCAAGGTAACACCACGGTCAGACGGAAAGATTGACGTTCAGGCCTCTGATCTGCTTGCAAATGAACAACTACATATCGACGCTGATATGGTTGTTCTTGCTGCTGCTATCGAGCCTGACAAGACGGCACGTCCACTGGCTACTATGCTTACTACACAAATGGATACTAATGATTTCTTCACAGAAGCTCACCCGAAGCTTAGACCTGTAGAAAGCGCTACGGCAGGAATTTTCCTTTCAGGTGCCTGTCAGGGACCGAAGGATATTCCCGAAACTGTAGCTCAGGCAAGTGCTGCGGCTGCAAAGGCTATAGGACTTCTTGTAAAGAACAGTATAACATGCAACCCCTGTGTTGCACATTCAAATGAGCTTATGTGTAATGGCTGTTCATCATGTGAAAAAGTATGTCCTTATGGCGCTATAACATACCTTGACAAAGAATTCAAAATGCCAGACAAATCTATTGCTGTACGAAGAGTTGCAAGTGTTAATCCTGCTGTATGCCAGGGTTGCGGTGCTTGTACAGTTGCTTGTCCTTCAGGTGCAATGGATCTCAACGGATTCTCTAACAGTCAGATAATGGCGGAGGTAGACGCAATATGCAAGTAAGTGAAAATAAAGAATTTCAGCCACTGATCGTCGCTTTCTGCTGTAACTGGTGCTCATACGCAGGAGCAGATCTTTCGGGTACAAATAGACTTAGCTATCCGGCAAACGTAAAAATAATCAGAGTACCCTGCTCATGCCGTGTAAACCCTATGTTTATACTCAAAGCCTTTCAGCGTGGTGCTGACGGAGTTATACTATGTGGTTGTCACCCTGGAGATTGCCATTATACATCAGGAAATTACTTTACAAGAAGAAGAATGACGCTTCTTTTCAGTATGCTTGACTTTCTCGGTATCGAACGTGATAGAACGAGAGTTGAATGGGTTTCCGCAGCAGAGGGTGCTAAATTTGCTGCGACTATGAACGAATTTACTGAAGCAATTAAAAAACTCGGCCCTAACCGAAGATTGGAGGATTTGCGATGCAGGAAGCAATGATTAATAAAGCAAAGCAGCTTTTAGCTGATGGCACCGTTGATCGGGTCATAGGTTGGAAGAGGGGAGAATTCGTTTATGATATAACCCCTGCTGTGTTTGAGACTGTTGAGGAGCTTGAAGCAAATTTTGTATACGATGACTTTACTTCGGCAAATGTTTCAAAATACCTTGTAAAAGAGAGCAGAAAGGAAGGTAGGATACTTGCTTTTCTTAAGCCCTGCGATACATACAGCTTCAATCAGCTAATAAAGGAGCACAGAGTTGTACGTGAGAACGTTTATATAATCGGTATACCCGGAGGTCCAAAGCTTGACATAGAAAAGATAAAGGCAAAGGGTATTACCGGAATACTCGGTGTTAAGAATGAGAATTACACATTAGAAATAGATACAGTATACGGCAAAGAGAATATGCCTTTCTACGAGGCTATACTTGATAAATGTTCTTCCTGTAAAAGCAAGAAGCACGTGATTTATGACGAGTTAATGGGTGAAGAGGGCGATGTTCTCGACTCCAATCGCTTTGATATGGTTGAGAAGCTTGAAAATATGACTGCACAGGAACGTTTCAATTTTTGGAGAGAGCAGCTTTCTAAGTGTATTCGTTGCAATGCTTGTCGCAATGTCTGTCCGGCTTGTACCTGTGAGAAATGTGTATTCGATAATCCAGATTCAGGTATTGAGAACAAGGCTCCTTCTGACAGCTTCGAGGAAAATATGTTCCATATAATTCGTGCATTTCATGTTGCAGGTAGATGTACGGACTGTGGTGAGTGTTCTAGAGTATGCCCTCAGAATATACCGCTCCACCTACTCAATAGAAAGTTTATAAAGGATATCAATGCCTTTTACGGTGAGTACCAGGCAGGTGAGGATACTGTTTCACTTGCTCCGCTCAATGAGTACAAACAGGACGACTGCGAGACAGGCATTGTTCACGAAAGGGGAGTTGAGTAATGCTTAGGATATCATTTGGAAAGATTGATAAGCTTTTTGAAGCTGTCTCGGCTTCACAGACTCTATATATCCCTGTTGATCGCGAGGACGGTGCAGCTGAGTATAAAAAATATGAGAGTGGGATGAAACTAAGCAACGCTCTCAATACTGTAAGAAGCGCCAAGGATTTCTTCTTTCCTCAGACAGAAAACCTTGTTGACTTCAAAATGGAAGGTAAAAAAATCGAAGTTATAGATGTCCGTGAGGAATCTGAAGATTTTGTAATCTTTGGTGTCCGAGCCTGTGACGCAAGAAGCTTTACTATACTTGATAAAGTATTCCTTTCTGAGCCTATAGACAGTTATTATAAAAACCGCCGTGACCACGGTACAGTTGTAACTATGGCTTGCACGCACCCAACCGAGACATGTTTCTGCAGAACTTTCGGTATTGATCCAGTAGCTCCCGAAGGAGACGCTGTCTGCTACAGTGACGGTGAGAGTTTATTCATTGAGGCTCACAACGAAAAGGGTCAGAAGTTTATCGACACTATTTCTTCACTACTTGAAGAAGGAGATACGTCGAAGCTTGAGGTCATACGTGAAAAGACGAGAGATATACTCAAAAAGTTACCTCTTGCAAATATTAATACAGATAACTTCGGCGGTGACAAGTTAAATGAGTATTTTAATTCTGACAAATGGGGAGAGCTTTCAGAAAGCTGTCTTGGCTGCGGTACCTGCACTTTTGTATGCCCTACCTGTCAGTGCTATGATATAAAGGATTTCAACACAGGTCACGGTATAAAGCGTTTCCGCTGCTGGGATTCATGTATGTATTCAGATTTCACAAAAATGGCTCATGGCAATCCAAGGCTTACACAGCTTGAACGCTTCCGTCAAAGGTTTATGCATAAGCTCGTTTATTTCCCGGCAAACAATAACGGAGAATTCGGATGTGTCGGCTGTGGAAGATGTCTTTCAAAGTGTCCGATATCAATGAATATCGTAAAAGTCATGAAAGCATTGGAGGTAAAGTGATGAATAGTGATACATTGATCCCTTATATTGGAGTTGTTACTGATATAAGACAGGATACTCCGGATGTAAAAACTTTCAGGGTGATATCACCTGAGGGTGGAAAGGTATTTGAGCATTTACCAGGTCAGTGTGCGATGCTTTCGATTCCCGGAGTCGGCGAAGCTATGTTTTCAATAACCTCCTCGCCAACGAACAAGGAGTATATGGAGTTCAGTATAAAGAAATGTGGCTGTCTTACAAATTGGCTCCATGCTATGGAGGTAGGTCAGCAGATAACCATACGAGGACCTTACGGAAACGCTTTCCCGGTCGAAACAGAACTCAAAGGAAAGGATCTTCTTTTTATTGCTGGCGGTATCGGTTTAGCTCCTCTTCGTTCAGTTATCAACTATGTCCGTGACAACCGTTCAAACTACGGTGATGTACAGATAATCTACGGTTCACGTTCAAAGGATGATCTTGTTGACTACAAGGAGATAATCGACGAGTGGATGGCTGATGAAGGAATTGAAGTCAATCTTACAATTGATAATCCTCAGGAAGGCTGGGACGGTCATGTTGGTTTTGTTCCAAACTATGTTAAGGAGCTTGATCCTTCAGTAAATAAGACAGTCCTTATATGCGGTCCTCCCATAATGATCAAATTTACTCTTGCAGGACTGAAGGAGCTAGGTTTCAGTGAAACACAGGTATACACAACCATGGAGCTTCGCATGAAATGTGGAGTGGGAAAGTGCGGTCGCTGCAACATTGGAAATAAGTATGTTTGCAAGGACGGTCCTGTTTTTCGTTTCGACCAGCTCGGCGAACTGCCCGATGAATATTAAAAAGGAGAAACTCGCATGGAAAATATGTTGAATGTTTATCTGTTCGGCAAGAAATATGAAGTGCCGGCAGGTCTTACAATAATGACAGCGATGGAATATGCAGGCTATGATCTTGTAAGAGGCTGTGGCTGTAGAAACGGCTTCTGCGGTGCCTGTGCTACAATTTACAGGATAAAAGGCGAGATAGAACTTCATGGTTGCCTTGCTTGTCAGACTGAGGTACAGGAAGGAATGTACATTGCTACTCTTCCTTTTTTTCCTCTTGAAAAAAGAATCTACAATATTGAAGAGATTAAGCCTGATCAGCAAATAATGATGCAGCTTTATCCAGAGATATACAGCTGTATAGGCTGCAATGCCTGTACTAAAGCCTGTACGCAGGAGCTCAATGTTATGCAATATATCGCATATGCTCAGAGAGGCGAATACGAAAAATGCGCAGAGGAGAGCTTTGACTGTGTAATGTGTGGAGTATGTTCGTCTCGATGTCCTGCTGGAATATCACATCCTCAGGTTGCAATGCTTGCAAGACGTCTCAACGGTAAGTATATAGCTCCAGAATGCGGACACCTTTCCGACAGGGTTAATGAAGTAAACGAAGGCATTTTTGATAAGGATATCGAAGAACTTATGACAAAAGCGGTTGATAATATCGAAGAGATTAAGGATATGTATAATCACCGCGAGATTGAGAAGTAAGGAGGGGAGAGTATGTACAAGATAGAAAAGTTAAATGAACTTGCAAAGATTGTTGCTGCCAAAAGAGCAGAAAATGCAACTCTCGAACCCCGAAGAATGACAGCAGAGGAGAAAGATGACCTTCTTGCTCATTTTCACCCTGATTATAAACAGGACGAATTTACTGTCCTTTCTGCTGGCGTCAATAAAGGTGATAAAGTTCCCACACAGCTAGCGGAACTGCTTCAGGGCAGAAGCAGAATAACTGCCGATGACGTAGACCTTACTGCTCCTGATTACGAGACAGATGTTCTTATTATCGGTGGCGGAGGCGCAGGAGCTTCAGCTGCTATAGAAGCTGACGAGGCAGGCGTAAAGGCAATGATCGTCACAAAGCTTCGTATAGGTGATGCAAACACGATGATGGCGGAAGGCGGCATACAGGCAGCCGACAAGCCAAATGACTCTCCTGCAATACATTTCCTTGACGCTTTTGGTGGTGGACATTTTGCCGCAAAGCCGGAGCTTGTAAAAAAGCTTGTTACTAAAGCTCCCGAGGCTATCCAGTGGCTCAATAAGCTTGGCGTTGAATTTGATAAAGAACCAGACGGCACAATGGTAACTACTCACGGTGGTGGAACTTCACGCAAGAGAATGCATGCTGCAAAGGATTATTCCGGTGCAGAGATAATGCGAACCCTTCGTGATGAGGTAATAAACCGTGGTATCCCGGTTGTTGATTTTACAGCTGCTGTTGAGATAATCCTCGATGAAAACGGCAGGGCAGCAGGTGCGGTTCTCATGAATATGGAAACAAAGGAACTTCTTGTTGCAAAGGCAAAGACTGTTGTTATAGCTACCGGTGGTGCAGGACGTCTTCATTATCAGGGCTTCCCAACTTCAAATCATTATGGTGCAACTGCCGATGGTCTTATCCTAGGCTATAGAGTTGGAGCAAAACTCCTTTATGCTGATACATTGCAGTATCACCCGACAGGTACTGGCTATCCTGAGCAGATCTTCGGCGCACTTGTTACCGAAAAGGTCCGTTCTCTTGGCGCAAAGCTTGTGAATATAGATGGCGATGTATTCATGCATCCGCTAGAGACAAGAGATGTTACAGCTGCTTCTATCATACGCGAATGTACTGAGCGCGGTAAAGGAATTGAGACTACTCTCGGTAAAGCCGTATGGCTCGATACACCTATGATTGAGTACAAGAACGGAGAGGGAACTATAGAAAAGCGTATCCCTGCCATGATGAGAATGTTTGGCAAATACGGCATAGATATACGCAAGGAACCTATACTTGTATATCCTACGCTTCACTATCAGAATGGCGGTCTTGAGATTGCTGACGACTGCTCTACAGGAGTTGAAAATCTCTATGCAGCTGGCGAAGTTGCAGGCGGTATCCACGGTAGAAACAGACTTATGGGTAATTCTCTACTTGATGTTATAGTTTTCGGAAGAAACGCCGGTATAAACGCTGCTGCTAAAGCTAAGGATACGGCGTGTCTGCAAAAGCTTACACTCGCTCATATAGATAGCTTCAATAAGGAGCTTGAAGCCGCAGGCGCTGAAAGCGGTATGGCTTCACCTATGCTGCTTCCTCATTACGCAAGAAAGAAATAATAAATGGTACGCTGTAAACAGCGTACCTAAAATATGTTATAATAAAAGAAAGTAAAGTGATAAATAATGGATATGTTTAACGGAATAATGTCAATTCACGGCGTTTCCTTCCTTATGATATCAGTTTTAGCCATCGCCGCCCTTGGCTATGTTCTTGGCAGGGTAACTATAAAGGGTATTTCTCTTGGTACAGCAGGCGTTTTCATTGTTGCGCTGATTTACGGTTGCTTATTCTATAAAAATCTTTCAACTGAGATCAATCCCGATTTCGTTAGCAATGCATTGAAAATAGTTGATAATCTTGGACTTATTCTCTTTGTTACAGCTGTTGGATTTATTGCAGGACCGAATTTCTTCGGTAACTTTAAAAAGAACTTCAAGTCTTATGTTCTGCTTGCAATCATAATAATTTTAAGCGGCGGTCTTGCCTGTGCAGGTTGCATTATGGTAGGCAGAAACTTCACAGATCTTAACAATGAGGAATTTACAGCTATGCTAACAGGAATACTGTCAGGCGCTCTTACAAGCACACCAGGTTTTTCAGCTGCTAAGGATGCAGTAGGAAACGATCATCTTCAGAGTATAGTTTCTGTTGGATATGCGATTGCCTATATCTTTGGAGTAATTGGTGTAGTCCTCTTTGTTCAGATAATTCCTAAGCTTACTAAAGCGGATATGCAAAAGGAAAGAGAACTACTAGCACCAACTTCTAAGAAAGAAACAAAAGAAAAAAAGATGTTTAAACTTATTGAAATGGACAGCTTCGGTATCATGCCTTTTGCAATGGCTGCATTTGGGGGAATAATTATTGGCTCGGTCAAGTTCGGCAACTTCTCTCTTTCTACAACAGGAGGCTGTCTACTTGTATCACTGATATTCGGACATTTCGGACATTTCGGCAAATTCTCTGTAACCCCGAAGGATTCAACACTCAAAGTTTTTCGTGAACTGGGTCTGATGTTTTTCCTGATTGGTGCGGGAGTTTCCGGAGGAGCTAAGTTTGTTCAGTATTTTGATGCTGTATATTTTGTATATGGAATGATAATGACTATTATACCTATGATAATCGGTTATCTGTTTGCAAAGTATGTTTTGAAGCTCAGCCTTCTCAACAATCTTGGCTCAATAACAGGAGGTATGACTTCTACTCCTGCTCTCGGCACTCTTATAAGTACTGCCGGTACAGAAAATGTTGCGTCTGCTTATGCAGCTACATATCCTGTCGCTCTAATTTCTGTGGTGCTGGTATCACAGTTCCTTATAATACTATTTAAGTAATAATAAAGCGCTTCCCCGAAGGAAGCGCTCAATTTTTTATTTAACACCGTATTTTTCTCTGTAAGCAAGCATTTTTTCAAGGTATTCCTTGCCAGGAACGATCTCCTTCTTTATGGTGTCGATGATATCCTCCATTGTAACAATTGGATATACTATAACGCCAAAATCACGTTTTACCTCCTGTACAGCTGAAAGATCTCCTGTACCCTTTTCCATACGATCAACTGTGATCACCATTCCTGTAACATTTACGTCAGCAGCCGTCATGAGCTTTGGCATAGACTCGCGCAGTGCCTTTCCTGATGTCATAACATCATCAATTATAACGACTCTTTCTCCGTCTCTGAGCTCCTTACCTACGAACATTCCCCCCTCGCCGTGATCCTTTGCTTCCTTACGGTCAAAGCAGTATGATACGTCGATACCGTACTTATTGCTGAGTGCAACGACGGCCGAAACAGCAAGTGGTATTCCTTTGTAGGCCGGACCAAAAAGCGTATCTACTGGAATATCGTTATCCTTGATACATTCTGCGTAGTATTCGCCGAGCTTTGCGAGTTGAGCTCCTGTTTTGTAGTTGCCGCAGTTTATGAAATAAGGAGCTATTCTGCCACTTTTTAGAGTGAATTCCCCAAAAGTAAGCACTCCGCAGTCAACCATGAATTTTATGAAACTTTCCTTGTAGTTCATCTTTATGACCTCCGTTATGTATATTTCCTGCAAAGCAGGTGATCGGCTTTAAATCGCTTCATATATATGACCGCAGAACGGACATCGCGGATAATCAAGATCTATTTCTGCGCCGCATTCATTGCATATTTTTTTAGGAAGAATGTCTATGTTTTCATCTATATCCTTGTTGAACTTACCAGCAAAGCCTGTTGGATGAGTCAATGGGAACACACCGATAAGCATACCACATTCAGCACAATAGTATCCGATAGTTGAATCCTTGGGCACTTCACATATCATTGTATCATTCTCGTAGAATGTAGATACAGGATATACGAGTGACGAATGCTTGCTTGGTATACCGCGTTGTTCTATTTTGAAGGTACCCTTTATCATTGGTTTACCACAATGAAACATATTTCATCCCTCCCTTAGCGATTATAGTATTATTATAGACCTTTTTTATTCGGAATTCAAGCCTCTGGCAAAATAAATTATAAATGTTTGGAAAAAAACTGAAATCTATTGCAAAGATGTTCAAAAAGGGGTATAATATATTTATGTGTCATAATAAAAAATTTGTATGCCGTTTAAAATAGTTCGGCAGCTCTTTATAGAAAAGGAGTCATATATGGCAAAGAAGAAAAGTATCACAAGAATATCCGACAAAAAAAGAGGAAGGCCAAAGATAAGGTTCAGTATCTGGGGACTTATTCTTATTTTTATGATTTCGTTCTCCGGATGTTTTATAATATATATGGTAGCAGCTAATATCAACGAAAATTTCTGGTCTGATGAATTTGATAAAGTCGTTACTGAGAAGAATCGTTCTAAGGTTCCAAATATTGATGACGGCGCCGATACGGGGAATGAAGCTGAAGAAATGGAAGATACTCAAGAAGTAAAGACATCAGTAATAAATCCAATAGCACAGTCTGAGGCAAAGGATCAGTCTTATCTCAGTTCATGCTGCCTTATTACGGATTCATCTCTATTGGAAATAGATAAATACACAGGACTTAAGGACGTTATTGGAAGCGAAGCTCTAAGTGCTGCGGGCTGTAACACTGTTACTATCGAATCCTCATACGGAAATAAGACAGCTTATGAGATACTCCAGGTAAAAAAACCAGAAAAGGTCTATATCATGCTTGGAAGCGATATTTTTACATCTTCTGTGGATGATATGATTGAAAGCTATACCGATTTTGTAAAAAACGTCAGAGGTTATCTCAGTACAGCTGACATATATATAATGCAGCTTCCTCCAATTAGCGGAAGTTCCAACGCTACGAGTAGCAATATAATCAATGAGTTCAACACAAAACTTCTTACAGTTGCTAATCTGACTGGGGTATACTGTCTTGATACCAATACAGCCTTAAAGGGAGTGGACGGTAATATTTCTGAAGAGTTTACTGATAAGGAGACAGGAAAACTCAACGAAAAAGCATATAAAAAAATCGTTGAATACATACTTTGTCATACTGTATAATTTTTATGCCGAACACTATATATAGTGTTCGGCTTTTTTACTTTGTGTAGACGCTTTTAAATCCCGATAAATAGCTAAAAGCCTAATTTTTAAATAGAACATGCACATTTATCACAAAAATACTGTATATTTTACACCTTAAATTATGCATGCGTTACATTGACATATCTCGGATAATGCTATATACTTGTATAAGAGCAACAAGAAAGTAGACACTATATATTGTGTTTGGAGGTATGGTATAGAAATGATAATACACATTATTAAAAGAGACGGACGAAAAGTTCCTTTTAATATAGAGAAGATCGCAAACGCTATTTTTAAAGCAGCACAAGCACGAGGCGGAACGGATTTTAATGTTGCTATGGATGTAGCAGTAGAGGTTTGTAGACTTTACGAGGAACAAAACCCCGGAAAAACTCCAACTGTTGAAGAGATACAGGATCTCGTCGAGAAAGTTCTTATTGAAAAAGGCCACGCACAGACAGCAAAGGCATATATTCTCTATCGTTACGAGCGTACACGCTCACGCGAGATGAAAACCAATCTTATGTGCGTACTCAACGAGCTTACCTTCAGTCCCGCAAAAGACAGTGACATAAAGCGTGAAAACGCAAATATTGACGGCGATACCGCTATGGGTACAATGCTCAAGTACGGTTCGGTATCTGCTAAGGAATACTATGAGATGTACGTCCTTGAGCCTACCCACGCAAAGGCTCATCGTGAGGGCGATATTCATATACACGATCTCGATTTCTACACGCTTACTACGACCTGTACACAGATCGACCTTAAGAAGCTTTTTACCAACGGCTTCTCCACAGGACACGGCTTTTTAAGAGAGCCTAACGATATTGCAAGCTATTCGGCACTTGCCTGTATCGCTATTCAGTCTAATCAGAACGATCAGCACGGAGGTCAGAGTATCCCTACATTTGATTATGCTATGGCAGACGGCGTAAAGAAGACTTATGCAGCAAGATATAGACAGAATGTTGCAAGAGCATTATCGCTTCTGGGTGGTGTGGAAAATGAATTCGAGATAGTTGAAGAGATAAAGAAAGAATTATCCGAAAATAATGAACTGAAACCAATCCTTTCGAATGATAACGGCTACAAGGAAAAGGAACTAGAGCTGTTGCTGAAATATACAGATAAGGAAACTGCTGAGAAGATTCAGGATTTCGCTACAAGAAATGCGGAAAGGGAAACAGACAGAGCTACTTATCAAGCTATGGAGGCACTTATTCATAACCTTAACACCATGAATAGCCGTGCTGGCGCACAGACTCCGTTCAGTTCTATAAACTACGGTACAGATACGTCTCCCGAGGGAAGAATGGTAATTAAAAACGTTCTTCTTGCGCAGGAAGCTGGTCTTGGAAATGGCGAAACACCTATTTTCCCGATACACATTTTCAAGATCAAGGAAGGTATCAACTATAATCCTACTGATCCTAACTATGATTTATTCAAGCTTGCCTGCAGAGTATCTGCAAAGCGTCTTTTCCCGAATTTCTCTTTCATCGATGCACCGTATAACCTTCAGTATTACAAGGAGGGCAATCCTGATACAGAGATAGCATATATGGGTTGTCGTACAAGAGTTATCGGAAATAACTATGATCCTTCAAGAGAGATAGTTACAGGAAGAGGAAATCTCAGCTTTACATCTATAAATCTTCCGAGGCTAGCAATAAAGGCAGATCATAATGTAGGTCTTTTCTTCGATATGCTTGAAGAAAAAATGGAGCTTGTTATTGCACAGCTAATGCACCGCTTTAATATTCAGTCTCAAAAGAGAGTAAGGAACTATCCTTTCCTCATGGGACAGGGAATATGGATTGATTCTGACAAGCTTGGTCCCGATGACACAGTAGGAGAAGTGCTTAAACACGGCACACTTTCCGTAGGATTTATTGGACTTGCTGAAACCCTTAAGGCTCTTATCGGTGCTCATCACGGCGAAAGCGAAGAAGCAAGAGAGCTTGGCCTTGAGATAATCTCGTCTATGAGAAAGAGACTTAACGAAGAGTCAAAGCGTACAGGTCTTAATTTCTCACTTCTTGCAACTCCAGCAGAAGGACTTTCAGGACGTTTTGTACGTATGGACGCCAAGAAATATGGAATTATTGAAGGTGTTACAGACCGTGATTACTATACAAACTCTTTCCATGTTCCAGTATACTATCCTATCAGTGCTTTTGATAAGATAAAGATTGAAGCTCCTTACCATGAGCTTACAAATGCCGGCCATATAAGCTATATTGAGCTTGACGGTGATCCTCTTGAAAATCTAAGTGCTTTCGAGAAGATAGTTCGTTGCATGAAGGAATCTGGTATAGGCTACGGTGCTATCAACCACCCTGTTGATAGAGATCCATGCTGTGGATATACAGGTATAATAGGCGAAACCTGTCCATGCTGCGGAAGAAAGGAACATACTGATAATGTTGCTTTTGACAGGATACGCCGTATTACAGGATATCTAGTTGGTACACTTGACCGTTTCAATAACGGTAAACGCGCGGAGGAACATGATCGCGTAAAGCATGATGTATAAGGTGATAAAATGAAACTTAGAATTGCCGGAACCGTTAACGATTCTATCGTTGACGGTCCGGGAATAAGATTTACTGTATTTGTTCAAGGTTGCCCTCATAACTGTAAGGGCTGCCACAATCCGCAGACCCATGATTTTGAAGGCGGTAATGTTATAGATACAAAGGAGCTTTTTGAAAAGATAAAGGGCAATCCGCTGTTGGATGGCGTGACGTTCAGCGGGGGAGAGCCTTTCTGTCAAGCAGAAGCTCTTGCTTCACTCGGCAGACAGATCAAAGAGCTTGGACTCAATATTGTAACGTATACAGGCTATACGTTTGAAAAGCTGTATGAAGGCCGTAGCTTTGAGCATTGGGAGGAACTCCTTAAGGTCACCGACATTCTTATTGACGGTCCCTTTATCCTTGAACAGAAGGATTGGGAGATAAAGTTCCGTGGAAGTTCAAATCAGAGATATATTGACTGTAAAAAAAGCCTTGAAACAGGAACTGCAGTTGAAACCGAACCATAAATATAAAAAAGCAGACCATTTAGTCGGCTTCACTTAACAGAAAAAGTGGATTACCGAGCCTTATTATTGGCTCGGTAATTTTATGCATGATTTCGTCAAAGTGAGTTCCTCTTGGTCTGCTTTTTAAAACAATAAAGGCGGTCATTGTGACCGCCTAAATTATTGAATATATCAGCCTTGTCTCTTGGCTTCAATCTCTGCAAGTGCATCCTTGCGTGAGAGGTTTATTCTACCCTGACGGTCGATCTCTGTAACCTTTACAACGATCTCATCGCCGATAGAAACTACGTCCTCGACCTTTTCAACTCTCTGCTTGTCAAGCTTTGATATGTGTACAAGGCCGTCCTTACCTGGAGCAATCTCAACAAATGCACCGAATTCCATAATTCTAACGACTTTTCCCTTGTAAATAGCGCCTACCTCTGGATCGTTAGCAATAGTATGGATTATCTGGAGTGCCTTGTTTGCATTGTCAGCATCAACACCGCTAATAAATACATTTCCATCGTCATTAATATCAATCTTGACGTCACAGTCAGCAGAAATCTTCTGGATGACCTTACCGCCCTGACCGATGACTTCACGAATCTTATCAACAGGTATCTTTGTCTGTAGCATCTTAGGAGCGTATTTATTGACAGTAGGTCTGCTTTCAGGAATAGCCTTGAGCATTATCTCGTCAAGGATATAGATACGTGCTTTTCTTGTCTTTTCAAATGCCTGCTTAATTATAGCAGGGGTAAGACCATCTACTTTGATATCTACCTGAATAGCTGTGATACCTTTATGAGTACCGCCAACCTTGAAGTCCATATCGCCAAAGAAGTCCTCAAGGCCCTGTATATCAACCATTGTCATGAAATCATCGCTATCGGGAAGAGTGATAAGTCCGCAGGAGATACCTGCAACAGGAGCCTTTATGGGAACGCCTGCGTCCATAAGTGCAAGTGTTGAACCGCAGATAGATCCCTGTGATGTTGAACCGTTGGACGAAAGCACCTCAGATACAAGTCTGAGTGCATAAGGGAAGTCTTCAACTGATGGGATAACAGGAGCGAGAGCTCTTTCAGCAAGAGCACCGTGACCTATCTCACGTCTTCCGGGACCTCTACTAGGCTTTGTCTCACCAACAGAATAGCTTGGGAAATTGTACTGATGCATATATCTCTTTGAGTCTTCTTCATCGAGACCGTCTATTTTCTGGCAGTCGCTTACAGGGCCGAGCGTACAAACTGTAAGAACCTGCGTCTGACCTCTTGTGAAAAGACCTGAACCGTGAACACGGGGGAGTACACCTACCTCAGCAGCAAGAGGACGTATCTCGTCGATTCCACGTCCGTCAACACGCTTGCCTTCATAAAGCCATGCGCGAACTATCTTCTTCTGGAGCTTGTAGATACATTCATCTATCATAGGTATCTGCTCGGGATATTTTTCGTCAAAGTTTGCGTGGATATCATCAATGATAGGAGCAAGTCTCTCATCGCGAATGTTCTTGTCATTTGTATCAAGAGCGATCTTAACACGATCTGAAGCAAATGCTTCGATAGCATCAAACATATCGTGGTCAACTTCCATCGACTCAAAGGTGAACTTGGGCTTACCAATTTGCGAACGGATATCGCTGATGAAAGCTACCATTTTTTTGATTTCTTCGTGACCCTTAAGGATGGCGTCAAGCATTGTATCCTCAGGTACCTCATTAGCACCAGCCTCGATCATAACAATCTTTTCAGCTGTACCTGCAACTGTGAGGTTAAGGTCTGTCTTAGCTCTCTGTTCGAGAGTAGGATTGAGAATTATCTCGCCGTCTACAAGACCTACGTTTATACCTGCAATAGGACCGTTCCAAGGAATATCCGATATGGATATAGCAACAGAGGTTGCGATCATACCTGCAATTTCAGGTGAATTGTCGGGTTCTACTGCAAGGACAGTCATAACAACTGAAACGTCGTTTCTCATGTCCTTCGGGAAAAGAGGACGGATAGGTCTATCTACGCAACGAGAAGTAAGGATAGCCTTTTCAGAGGGCTTTCCCTCACGCTTTGTAAAAGAACCAGGAATCCTGCCAACAGAGTAAAGTCTTTCCTCGTAATCTACCGAAAGAGGGAAGAAGTCAATACCTTCTCTTGGCTTTGCGCTTGCTGTAACATTTGCCATTACGACAGTTTCACCGTATCTTACCCAGCATGAACCATTAGAAAGTCCGCAGGTCTTTCCTGTCTCAACAATGAGAGGTCTGCCGGCATAAGTCGTTTCAAAAGTTCTGTAGTTTTCAAACATCTGATTTGCCTCCATTTTTAGATTTTTTCATCAGAGGAGAGCTTTTAGAAGTTAGAGGTAAAAGCCGGAAAATACATTCAGGCTCTTGCCTCTGACTTCTAATCCCTGCACTCTGATAGATGTAAAGGCAGAAGGGTATACAACCCCGCTGCCTTCAAACACATGATTACTTACGGAGACCGAGCTTCTCTACGATAGCACGGTATCTGTTGATATCCTTCTTCTTAAGGTAAGCAAGAAGGTTACGTCTGTGACCAACCATCTTAAGAAGGCCTCTTCTTGAGTGGTGATCATTCTTGTGGCTCTTGAGGTGTTCTGTAAGGTCGTTGATTCTTCTTGTGAGAATAGCGATCTGAACCTCAGGTGAACCTGTGTCGTTTTCGTGTGTTCTGTTAGCCTCAATAACGGCTGTCTTTTCATCCTTCAATAACATTTGAAGCACCTCTAAATAAAATATTCCGAAAACTCAGTATGGGGTGAAAGTCGAGGACAAGCCCCAAACCAAGTACACGGTGATAATATTATATCATATTATTGCGCATTTGTAAAGGCTTTTTTTTGATTTTTATCGTATTTTCTTGTAAAAAACATCAGCTAAACCTAAAAGATATGTATTATGTCAGTGCATTATGTTTTATTAAAGAATATAGTTGACTATTCAGACGTAATGTGTTAAAATAGATATACAGAGTACTGCATGATAAAAGGATTGGAGGATCAATAATGAAAAAAAATTCTTTTGAGTATATATGGACAGACAAAAAACGTTCCATTTTCGGACTGCCTCTTACTTTTACTCGTTATTATCTTACTGAAACAAAATTTATCACACGTACAGGTTTTCTGAATGTTGATGAAGATGAAATTGATCTTTACAAGATCACAGATAAAAAAGTCAAATATCCTTTCTTTCAGCGCCTTGTAAACTGTGGAACGATAATTATATACAGCTGTGATGCTGATACTCCGTCCAAGGAAGTTCACTGTATTAAAAATGTCAGAAAGGTTTCTGAGCTTATAGATAAATATCTGAACATTATGCGTGACAGGTACGGCATAAGGGGAAGAGATATGATGGGCTACCACTCAGGTCACGATCATTTCGATGATTATGATGATGTCCATGACGATGACGGAGATTATTGATTTCAGAGGTGATTTACTAAATGCTCTCGTTTATTACTGAAAAACAATCCAGCTGGGACAGACTAAAAGCTGAAGAACGCCCTATATTTATATACGGAATGGGTGACGGAGCATTAAAGATAATGTCTGTTTTCCGTGAAATGCATATAACTGTTGCAGGTATCTTTGCGAGTGATGATTTTGTACGAGGACATTCCTTTGAAGGATACAGGGTACATAAACTCTCAGAGATAGAAGAAGCAGTTGACGATTTTGTAGTAGTGCTTGCATTTGCGGCAGGATATCAGGAAATAGTTGATAAAGTAAAGGAAATCGCCGCAAAGCATACACTGTATGTACCGGATGTGCCTGTAGTCGGAAGAGGCTTGTTCACATATGAGTACTGTGAAGAAAATGCCGAAAAGATACAGCAGGTATATGACAGTCTTGCAGACGATTATTCTAGAAAAGTATATGCTAATATAATAAATTTCAAAATAAGCGGCAGGATAGAGTATCTTTCTGAGGTCACCACTACAAAAGCCGATATTTACAAAAAGATAATCAAACCTACGTTAAATGAGGTATATGTTGATCTCGGCGCATATAATGGAGATACAATAAAGGAACTCCTTGAGTTTACTCATGGCAAGTATGTATCCATATATGCCCTTGAACCTGATAAAAAGAACTTTAAGAAGCTTGCTAAATTCATAGATGGTATGCCCCATGTTTATGCATACAATTCAGCTGCATGGTGTATTGACAGCGAGCTCCCATTCGCATCAAAGGCAGGCCGCCAGTCATCAATAAGTGCTGAGTCGGAAAATGTTGTTGGTGCACTTTCTGTAGACAGTATCCTCGCAAAACGCCCTGCAACTATTATAAAAATGGACGTTGAAGGCTTTGAACGCGAGGCTATATGGGGTTCATCAATAACAATAGCTCACTATGCTCCAAAGCTTATGGTGTCACTTTACCACAGGAATGAGGATATATTTGAGCTGCCTATTCTAATTAAGAAATTAAATCCGTCGTATAAGCTTTATATAAGGCATCAGCTTTATATACCGGCTTGGGAAACAAATCTTTACGCAACAGTATAATAAAAAGCGATAGACCGTTGTCTATCGCTTTCAATTTTATATAAGCTTTCTTTCGTCACAATATTCACATTCAAGAAGAGTTTCATCGCCACTTGAACGAAAGCTCTTCGGTAGATATTCCTCGTGATTTGTGATACATTTCGGATTAGAGCATTTTACACCACCGAAAACCTTGCCTTTAAGTGTTTCAGAAGCTTTCTTTTCCTTCAATATAGTCATTATAAGCGCCATACGAACATACATACCATATTTTGCTTGTTTGAAGTACATAGCTCTTTCGTCATCATCGACCTCTACGGTTATTTCGTCTACACGTGGAAGAGGGTGCATAACGATCATATCTTTTCTTGCACTAAGCATTTTTTTCTTGTCTAGAACGTAAGTGTTTTTTTGTGCAAGATACTCCTCTTCGCTTGCAAACCGCTCTTGCTGTATCCTTGTCATATAAAGCACATCGAGGCTGCCAATTGCCTCTTCAAGTGTACTGATTTCCTTGTAGCTGCTTCCGTTAGCTTTTATAATATCCTTTATATATGCAGGCATCCCAAGCTCGTTAGTAGATATGAATACGAACTTATTGTTAGGAAACATACTCAGCGCCTTACAAAGCGAGTGTACAGTTCTTCCGTTTAAAAGATCTCCGCACATTCCCACAGTAAGTCCGGACAGCCTTTTCTTTTCAATTTTCAGTGTAAGAAGGTCTGTCAAAGTCTGAGTTGGGTGAAGATGACCGCCGTCGCCTGCATTTATAACTGAACAGTCAGCTGTCAGAGAGGCTGCTTTTGCAGCACCTGCGATAGGGTGACGGATAACAAGTACATCTGAATAATTGCTTACTATCTTAGTAGTGTCCTTTATCGTTTCACCTTTGGAAACGGAAGAATTGGCAGGATTGTCGAATCCAATTATCTGTCCGCCAAGACGTATCATAGCGGTCTGAAATGACATCTGAGTTCTTGTTGAAGGTTCATAGAAAAGAGTAGCCATTATCTTTCCGTCGCAGGCATGAGCAAACTTTTCAGGTGATGTGTATATTTCTTCACCAAGCTCGACCACTTTTTTCCACCACGCAACAGGATAATCGTTCAAGTCTATAAGGTGCTGATATTGTGAAAACATATTTTTGACCTCCGGTACGGTTTACAGTATTTTACTACCGTTTATTATCATTTCAAACTGCACTCCGAGATATTCGGAAGCTCTTCTGCAAAGCAGCATACGTTTCATAAATATCTCAAAATATTCAAGTACAGAGGATATTTCTGTATCTATCTGTAGTTCAAGTATTATAGATGACTTATCTTCATTGAATCTTACGGTGGACTTTTCAACAGCGTAGTTTACACGATCGTGTATATCAAAAGTAAGAAGATCGGTATTCCGGACACGACTCCTGCGGACATCGGTCTTATCACCGATTATCATGGCAGCTGATATAGCGTCAAGAGGCTGACCTGTGCCCTCATCATGATTTCCTATAGCGGATATTATGGAACATATCTCGTCCGCCGGCATACTGAGACAGTCAAGAAGCCTGAATGCCATAACAGCACCGCTCTGAGCATGATCGACTCGGTTTATAACGTTGCCGATATCGTGCATTATCGAAGCGATACGTGCGAGCTCAACAGTACGCTCATCAAATCCGAGACCTTCTAGAATCATCGCGGAAGTATGAGCAACACGCTCTACATGCGGAAAAGAATGCTCCGTATAGCCGAGAGCCTCAAGCGCCTGATCTGCTCGTCTGATATATTCCATTATATCAGGATTTTGTTTAATGTATTTATACGTAACTATACTTGCCATACTATCTCCTGTAAATCAATATTTCCCGTCGTTTTCAAAATAAACCTTATACCATATAAGGAATATAAAAACAGTCCAGATCTTTCTGCTGTTGTCAGCTTTGCCATCTCGGTGATCGTAAAGCAGCTTGAGCAGGGGAGCAATGTTGAAGAATTTCTTTGAACTCTCGCTTTCAAAGTATCTCTTTACTATATCATAGTATTTTTCTTCTTTTAGCCATACCCTTATGGGAACAGGGAAGCCGAGCTTCTTTTTGGCTGCTGTTTTGGCAGTCTGCTCAGGAGTATCCTTTTTTGCAGCGAGTCTCATGGCATATTTAGTTATATATTTTGTTTCATCAGTGCCTTTTTCGTGTGTGACTCTGTATTTTGTAGGTATTTTTTCAGCAAGAGCCATGACCACTTTATCAAGGAAGGGGACTCTCAGCTCAAGAGAATTTGCCATGCTCATTTTATCGGCTTTAAGAAGAATATCACCAGCCATCCACAGGTGCAAGTCAAGATACTGCATTTTTGTAACATCGTCCTTGCCTTTGACATTTTCATAGAAAGGCTTAGTTATTACCGTAGGATCAGGAGCGTCAGTATTTATTTTTAGAAGCGATTTACGCTCGTCTGGAGTAAACATATAAGCATTGCCAATAAAGCGTTCCTCAACGTCCTTGCCTTTGCGCACAAAGAAATTAACGCCTCTTTTGGCAGGAAGCTTTGAAGCAACTTTACCGACGCCTCTTTTTATCGATCTTGGCAATTTATCGTAAACTGTACCGTCGGGGTCACTATAAACATTGTATCCACCAAATATCTCGTCGGCGCCTTCACCTGAAAGAACTACCTTTAGCTTTTCAGAGGCTATATTGCAGACAAAGTACAAGGCAACTGCCGATGGGTCTGCTAGAGGTTCATCCATGTGATACTGTATCATAGAAAGGCTGTTCCAGTATTCCTCAGGAGTAATTACCTTACTAGTATTCTCTTTTCCGATATATTTTGAGAAATTTTTAGCCCATCCTATCTCGTTGTACTTTTCATCATTTCCAAAGCCTACGGTAAATGTCTTGTCAACATTGGCTATTGCCGCAACATAGCTCGAATCTACACCACTTGAAAGGAATGAGCCCACCTCTACATCTGCAATTTTATGGGCTTCAACGGAATTATGGAAGATATCTGATATCTTATTAACCCAATCGTTGAGCTCTGGCTTATCATCTGCGCTGAATTGTACGTCCCAGTAACGTTTAGTCTCGAAGTGTCCGTCTTTGTATCTGAAAAAATGAGCAGGAGGCAGTTTATAAACATTATTAAAAAATGTTTCTGAGGTAGGGGAGTACTGAAAAGTAAGGTAGTTTTCCAGTGCTGCTGTATTAAGTTCTTTATCAAAGTTTGGATGTTCAAGAAAACTTTTGATCTCAGAACCAAACATAAGCGTACCGTTCATATTGGCATAATACATTGGTTTTATACCAAAAAAGTCACGTGCGCCAAAGAGTTCTTTTTTGATTTTATCCCATATAACAAAAGAAAACATTCCTCTGAGCATATTGAGTAGTTTTTCACCGTATTCCTCATAACCGTGTATGAGTACTTCCGTATCTGTGTTAGTTTTAAATTTATGTCCAGCTTCAATAAGTTTTTCTTTTATAGACATATAATTATAAATTTCACCGTTAAAAATAATAACAAGTGTATTGTCTTCATTGAAAATTGGCTGATCTCCGCTTGAACTTACATCAATAATGCTCAGTCTGCGGTGGCCGAGAGCGATATCATCATCAATATACTTTCCGTATGCATCAGGACCTCTGTGTTTTATACGATCCATCATTTTTTCGAGAACTTCGTCAGAATTGCCGATATTATTCGTAAAACCTACGATTCCGCACATATACTGTGACCTCCGATTTGATAAGCTTATTAAATCTCCCAAAATATTATACTACAAAAAATCATTTTTTGCAACACTGAACTGTTAAAACATGTCACTTATTTTTTAGCGCCAGGCTTATCAGATTTAATATTTGAAAGTGGATTGCTTTCAATGGCGTTTCTGACATTTTCGTCATTGAGATGTGTATATATTTCCGTTGTGGAGATACTTGCGTGTCCTAGAAGCTCCTTAAGTGTAAGCACATCGGCGTCACCGTATTGATACATAAGTGTAGCAGCCGTATGGCGTAGTTTATGTGTAGTGATACCTTTTCCATCAAGTCCGGCTTTTGTAAGAGTATCCTCAACTATCTGCTGGACTCTGCGCTTTGAAATTCTGTGATTCTGATTGCTTATAAACAATGCTGGTTCATCGGCAGCTTTAGGATTATTTCTTCTTATATCAAGGTACTTATTAAGAGCATCTACACAAGCAGAATTAAGATAGACCATACGTTCTTTACTGCGTTTACCAAGTACCTTTAAGCGGTTTTCATAAAAATCAATATCGTTTATATTAATACCGACAAGTTCACTTAATCGCATACCGCAGTTTAAAAAAAGTGTTATAATGCAATAATCTCGTTTTGAATCTGCTGAATCTGCTGTTTCAAGAAGCCGAAGACTTTCGTTAAGTGACAAAAATTTTGGTAATGAGGCTTTGGGTACAGGCACATCTAGATCCTTCGTAGGATTTTCGTCAATTAGATGAGCGACCTTTTCAAGATACTTGAAAAAGCTTCTAAGAGAGGATATTTTTCTGTATCTGGCACGATCCTTGTTACGGCGTTCATCAGAAGTATAGAAAATAAAATTATAAATATCTGAAATCGATATCTTTCTGAGCTCAGCTACAGACATTTCACGGATATCAATCTCTTCAAGCGGTTTGCCGGTATTATGATTGTTTTCGTAAACAAAGCGTAAAAAGAGTCTTATATCAGTATAATATTCTTCAATAGTACGCTCGGCAAGCAATTTTACGATTTTGACATGAACAAGATAATTGTTCAGAAACTCAGGATTTGAACTGTTATTATAGTTTGTCATAATAATTCTTCTTTCATAAGACGTTCAAGTGCAAATATAGACTCTTGAACGATACAGTAAATATAAACATATAAATAAGAGCTTTCAGATGTATTTAAAGAATGCTGTAATATTGTCCTCAAAAAAAGTATTTATTGTTTTTTTATCAAAAGTTTCACCAAACTTTGATTTGGTGAAACTTTGTGTAGAATTTCATCAGTATAATTATAGCACTTTATTTTATGATATTCAAGGTCAATCTTATTCATGATAAAGAAAGCTCCCTTTCGGGAGCCTTCTAATTACTTTTTCTTCTTTTTATTATTTGAGTTTGAAGAAGCTTTCTTAACTGTTTCAGTAGTTTTTTCTGAACTTGCCTTTTCAGCAACATGTTTTGCAGATTTGTTTGATGATTCAAGTGCTTTATAAACTACAGCTGCAAGTATTGCACCTATGAAAGGTCCGACTATGAAAACCCAGAGATCATTAATAGCATCTCCTCCTGCGAGTAATGCAGGTCCAAGGCTTCTAGCAGGATTTACTGATGTTCCTGTAAGACCGATTCCGAAAATATGAACCAAAGTAAGTGTGAGACCTATTATAAGTCCACCAAACGAACCATGGTTTGATTTTTTTGATGTGACGCCTAGTATTGTCATTACAAAAATAAATGTAAGAACAATCTCTACAATAAGTCCTGCACCTGAGCTTCCATTTACTCCTGCAAGACCGTTTGCTCCATAGCCACCTGTCTTGTCATCAACATTTCCAAGATCAAAGATAAGCTTTAAAACACCTGTTCCAGCAATAGCACCTACACACTGTGAAACTACATAACCGATAAAATCAGTAATGTCAATTCCACCATTGATAAGTACTCCCAAAGAAACTGCAGGATTGATGTGACAGCCTGATATATTGCCGATACAATATGCCATACCTACAATCACAAGACCAAACGCAAGTGCTGTCAGGATATATCCGCAGCCATTTGTTGAATCACAGCCTACTAACATTGCTGTTCCGCAGCCAAGAAGTACAAGTACAAACGTACCGATAACTTCTGCAACGTATTTTTTGATTGATTCCATATAATTGCCTCCTTAAAATAATAAGATTTCCGGTCAAACCGTTAAGTCAATTATATCATCATTTACAGTTTAATGTCAATATTTTCTTTAAAAATAGATAATATTTCTTGGTTAGTTATTATAAACAAAATCAGCTGCATAAAAGCAGCTGATTAATCTCAGTCAATCTGTGTTGGTTTTGTATTAGGATACTTTTTCTTCTCGCCGATTATACCATATATAACGACCATAGCAAGACCGAATACCAAGAGAGCAATTTGAATCGCCATGAACGCTTCTGTATACTTATACATAGCGCTTGTAAATGCTGTAAAGACAGCAGGCTGTTTTATCGAAAACGAATCGTAGTATCTGCTTGCTATAAGATAAATACTGGGTATCATTCCTATTATTCCTGATATGATAGCTGATATTCCTATCCAGTATACAGCAGTTATCTTCTTTTTCCGGTTTATAAGCACTAGCAAAATTAACATAAACAGAGTTGAACCAAGCAAAAGAGCAGTTGCATAAGTTCTATTTGAATATATTCGAGCTAATTTTGAAAGTACGCCCTTACTGCTCATTGTCGAAAATTTATATACATCGCAAAATGAACCTATAGTTATATAAGCGCTGTCTTTTGTGTTCTTGAGCTTAAGGTCAAATTTTTCGTCCTTCTGATAATTGTTTTTATCTGCAAATTCATTGAAGAAGCTGTCGATGTTTTCCTCAAGCTTTGTATTTATTGGATGAACTTCGTTCATTAATCCATTGCTGTTCAGGGCTTCAAATGTTGAGTCGATATATGCTTCTACAAAGGTTTTGATATATTGATCATTTATGGCTTCCATATATACTTCCGCAGGAATACCAGTGGTATTATATTTATCAGTATAATACTTTTCTATTTCAGTGTATATTTTTGATTCCAGAGCATTCTTTTCCGCAAGTTTCTTGATTTTTGAAGCAGATACATTTATATCTACAAGCAAAATCGCAGAAGATGCAATTATAAGAAATACAAGAAATACAGAAATAATAAACGACGGGAGATAGGTGCTTATCTTCTTCATTTCGACTCCCCCTCCCCTGCTTTCTTATAAAACTTTTTCGAAACAGGCTCACAAATAACGCCTATTCTTTCATCTGAGCTTCCGAGAACATTCTTTTTACATGTGTAGAGCGTAAGTTTTGATGTTTCAGACGGTGAAACATATTTGCTGTCACTCTTGTTGAAGCTGATAGTTTCTGTTACAGAGTAAGAAAATTCACCATAATTTGTTTTTAAAGTTATATTATCGCCTTTTTGTAGTTTATAAAGATCAGCGAAATAGGTGTCCTCATGGGCGCTTATAACAGAATTCCCTTTATCTCCAATAATTATTGAGCCTGTAGACTGACAGGCTCCGTGTTCAAATAGCTCGGAATTGCTGCCCCAGTATACAGGTATTTGGAGATCAAAAGCTGAAGAAATAAGAATAGCATACATCTCACCAAACTTAGGTCGTATGAACTCTCCTTCTTCATAAGTATCTCCGCTGTAATCATCAATTATATCGTTTTCTCTGATAACAAGCCCTGAACCTGCCGATTCGGGATTGCTTTTCAGATTATCCATAAAAGCAAGATTAAGATATACCTTAAGCTTGTCTGCAGGCTTTATCATAGCTGCTATAAAAATACCGACGCAAATAAAAAGCAATATAAAAGGTGTTGCTATACATACAAGACGAGAATCTTTAGTTTGTTTATTACTCATTTAGTTCTCCGCTCCGTTCTTTTTTATCCGACGCATAAGAAGGCAAGCTGAAGCGATTCCTATGGTTATAAACGCTGTCGATGCAGCCAAGATTCCTCTCCTGTCATAGCCTGTGTCCTCTACAGTAGCGCCAGCAGTAGAGACGTTAAGAAGCTCTCCTTTATCGTTGCGCATAGCAACTGTAAGAGAATTATCCGTTATCTCGTCTACAGTAACATTAAGTCCCATTTCTTCTGCTGCTTCAGAAAGTTTTCCAACTATCTGTATCTTCTGGTCTGCAGGACTTTGCTTTATCAAACTTTTATATTCTTCTGGACTTAGATCATCAATTATAGCCTGTTGCTGTGCAGGAGTAAAGCTGTGTACATAAGACATTTTCTCATCATAAGACATACTGATGAACTCTTCCCTGCTAATCCTTGTAAATGTTGAACCGTCGGAAGCTGTAAGAACAATACCGTTTTCAACAGGTTCAGGGATTTCAGCATTATTTTCTTCTGAAATAGCGACAGCAGTTGTAGTTGTTGTCTGAACCGGAGATGTTTCCTCCTGGGGAGCAGTAGCAATTATCTGATTGCCGGCTTCGTGAAGATAAGCTATTACCTGATCAAGAAGCTCAGGTGGGTATTTTGCAGGATTTTCATAGTATGCATTATAACCAGCCTGGATATCCTCCTCAGAATAGCCATAAGATCTTGCTACAGCAGCTACATCATCAACTGTAGCTGCATTTACAGATAAGGAATAAACTAAAGTAGAACCGGATAAAGCAGAAAACGTAGCGATAATACTCAGTATTTTTCGTATATGCATATAAACAACCTCCTAATCGAGTATATACAAAAGTATTATAACCTTTTAAGTATTAAATGTCAAGAATTCTTTGGAATGAAAGCAATGTCAATTCTCGGATAAAAATAAAAAAGTCCTACGTGAAAACGTAAGACTTTTAAGCGTGCCTGGAGGGATTCGAACCCCCGACCTACTGGTTCGTAGCCAGTCACTCTATCCAGCTGAGCTACAAGCACATCTTTTGACGACTTAAATATTATATCATGTTATTGTGCAAAAGTCAACATCAAATAACAAAAACGTCAATTTGCACTAATTACATTAATTAATGTTGGTGTAATGACCAAATATATAAAAAGATAAAAAACACCTTGACAAGCCATAATAAATTTGATATAATTAATTTTGTTGTGAGACATTAGCTCAGTCGGTAGAGCATACGCCTTTTAAGCGTAGGGTCGAGGGTTCAAATCCCTCATGTCTCACCACTTTTATTTATGCCGGTGTTTCGAGAAATTCTCGGAATATCGGTATTTTTTGTTTGTTTTGCTTTTGATTCAAACTGCGTTTTTAAAAATAAATCTGCATGAAATCAGTTGAAAATTCACCGTTTGTCACACGAGTGTCACACGGACTATAGTCATTATTAAATAATTAAGGACGACTTCATGCCGTCCCATAAATTTTTGATTTATCTATTCTTCCAAAAATTTCTCTATAACCGTCATTATCTCTTCAAGACGCTTACCACCGATACCCTTAATCTTGCTCAGTTCTGCCTCAAGAGCAGGAAGATCAATTGTTTTGCCTTGTTCTCCGAGCAACTCATCACCATACTGGAGAATGAACTTTGTAAGCTCCTCACGGTTCATCTTCTTAATCTTCTTATAAGTGTCTCTGTCGATGATCTCTTTCTGTTCCATATATAGCTACTTTTTCGTTTCTTCTAACCTATTATACCATATTGCCGATGCAATGTAAATAGAAAAACAGAACCTCCACAAAGGCGGTTCACATTTAATATTCTTAATTTTGTATACTCGCAACACAGAAAAAATATTCAGGAGGATCCCAATCAAATGCAACTGGACTCCGTTATGCCTTGGAGTAACAGCAGTGATGTCAGTATAGTGCTTAGAGCTTAGTTTGTCACTACAGGGGTATGTTGAAAAGCTTTTGTCGAGAATATGCAATATTACGTTGAGTTATTGTACATAGAGCAAAATAGCTTAATATTAATATAATTGATTTTTTTCGCTATATGTGGTATAATGTAATAATTAATTATACACTTACGAGGAAATGGGAGGTCATTATATGAAAGCAAAAAAGTTTTTGGCGGCGGTGCTGGCTTGCAGTATCATGTGCGCAGCTACGACGACTATAGGGGCATATGAACAGAACAGCTATTTTGTGGCGGCTGCGGCGGATATTGTAGACAGCGGTAAATGCGGAGAAAACGCTGTTTGGACGTTAGACAGCGAAGGAACAATGACGATCAGCGGAACAGGCGAAATGACGAATTATTTTTCTAATGAATCACCATTTTATGATAATGATAATATCAAAAATATCGTTATTGAGGATGGAGTTACGAGCATTGGCGATAGTGCCTTTAGAGAATGCTCAAACCTTATTGAAATATCTATCCCTGAAAGCGTAACAACTATTGGAGATGATGCTTTTTGGGCTACAGATCTGAAAAGCATAACTATTCCTGACAGTGTTACATATATTGGGCTTGGTGCTTTTATGTATTGTTCAAACCTGACCGACATAAAACTTCCTGTCAGCGTAAAAAAGATTGAGATGAGCACTTTCAGTAATTGCACAAAACTGACATCAATTACAATACCGAACAGCGTAACAACAATTGATACATGGGCTTTTGATTACTGTATAAGCCTGACTGATATAACTATTCCTGAAAACGTTGATATTATTAGAAGGGAGGCATTTGATCGCTGTAAAAGCCTTGCCAGAGTAACGTTCTCTGGCAGTGTAAGATATATTGGAGAGAAGGCTTTCTGTGGATGTACAAGCCTGACCGATATTACTTTTTCTGACAGCGTAACAACTATTGGAGATGATGCTTTCAGAGAATGTACGAGCCTTACTGACGTAACACTTCCTGCCGGCCTTGAAAGTATCGGAGAGGCGGCTTTCCGTGAATGTACAAGCCTGAAAAACGTAACGATTCCTGACGGCGTAAAAAAGATTGAATCGTCTGCTTTTTTGGGCTGCTCAAGCTTGAATGGAGTAACTATTCCTGACAGCGTAATCAGTATCGGAGCGTATGCATTTTATGAGTGCTCAGATCTGACAAGCATAACAATTCCTGAAAGCGTGACAAGCATTGGAAACACTGCTTTTGCTCACTGTACAAGCCTGACTAACATAACAATTCCTGACAGCATTACATATATTTTTGATGATACTTTTGCTGACTGTGATAAACTTACTATCACAGGTTATATAGGCTCTTGTGCAGAGAAACATGCTAATAAATATAGTATTCCGTTTATAGCAATATCAGATGTCACTACACCCATAGTTACTTTAGCTGGTGACGCAAACTATGACGGTTCTGTTGATATGGCGGATGCCGTACTAATCATGCAGGCTCTTGCAAATCCAAATAAATACGGCATAGGCGGTACAGCAGAGCATCATCTTACGGAACAAGGCAAGCTTAACGGTGATATGAACGGTGACGGACTTACGGTCGGTGATGCTCAGGCGATACAGAGTAAACTGCTCGGTTTAGAGTAAGATTTGAATATTAGCAATTCAATAATTAGTTTTATTGCAGCCTGTAGAAAAAACAGGCTGCTTTTGTTTTCATCCTTTTTAAGTATATAAAAATGAAGCGGCATAAAGTCGCCTTCAAATTATCTTTTCCTTACATTGCAATGAATTCAGTTGGCGATTTATAGTACTCTACAGCCTTTTCAAAGACCATATTTGTTAGTGCTTTCTCAGCTATAATACATGGATTTCCGTCAGGGCGTATCCATCCCTTTACGTCTTCCTTATCCAGTATAAGTGGCATACGATCATGGATATCCTTTACACTGCCTGCAGATTCTCTCGTAAGTATTGAGAACATAGGCACCTGCATGCCGCTATGTTCCTCATATCGGTATAGTCCTGCGATATATGTTCTATCTGAACCTTCGGTCTGTATGGCGAATTTGGCCTTCTTGGTATTGCGATGCTCAATCATGCTGCGGCTGTCTTCCTCATATACAGGGTATCCCCACTCATAATACCAAGAGGCAGGGATAACGCATCTTCTCCTGTACCATGAATCCCGCCACAACGGCTTGCTGTCAGCAGTCTCCACGCGACGGTTGACAAGCGGTTTAGGAGTTGATTTATGCGCGAATCCCCATGCCATAGGAAATACAGCCACGTTTCCGTATTTGTTAGGTGCTTGAACAGGCGCAATATCGGATGGATACATGTCGCCTGACATTATAAGGCTCTTTCCAAGTTTAAGCGACATCTCCTGTGCCAATGACATTTTCCTTATCTTTATGAGCACTTCAGCCATTTTCCTTGGTTCTATTCTTAGGGACATACACATGATGGACACCTCCTGATAGTACAATGCAAAATATATGTTCTGCTTGTATTATATCATAATGAAAAAGAATAGACAATAGTAAGCGTCTTCCATTCCATTCTTTATAAAAACAGCCAATATCGTTGTGATATTGGCTGTTTTGACCCGCCCCCTGTCAAGTAGACAGTGGAAAAAACAAAAATAATTCTATGTAATATCTAAAAGCAGTCTGTTCAATTTGTGCAGGCTGCTTTGTTGTTAGCAGTAACTGGCAAGCACCTTTTGGAGTGAGGAGCGTAGC
>JAGCWY010000017.1 GCA_017961625.1 Ruminococcus sp.
CAGACGCAATATCTTAAAAGCAATTTCAATGAACATTTTTTCAGGCTGCTTCGGCAGTCTTTTTGTCGTACTCTTTTTTGAACTGGAAAATCTTTTCTGATTTTTTTCAATTTAGGGCTTGACTTTTATTTGCAGGTCTTTTTTGTGCTTATTTTTCTGTCTTTTTGTAATTCTTGTAGCCAAGCTCGTCAAGCTTGTCCGTAAGATCATCCATTGTATTCTTAGCAGCGGTATCATCAAAGGAAATACTAATCTGGGTTTCCTTTCCGAGCTTTGTAAGCTCAGCCGCAAGAGCTTCAAGGCTTACCTTTTCGTTGTTCAAAATATAATCATGACCGGAAACTGTTATATCAACAGTCTCGAACTCTGTTTTTTTCTCGGTGGTTGGCTCTGTTGAAGCCTCGGTATTTTTCTCTGTTGTCTGAGATACGGTAGTTTCGCCCTTCTTGTTATCTCCCGAATCCTTGCCGAATCCTCCGAAGCCCTTGAAATAAAGAAGGAAGATGATAAGAGCAGCTATTATAAGTATAAGCAGTATCCCAAATATTTTTTTCATTGTTATTACCTCACTTTGATATATTTATTGTTGTAAAATAAAGGCTTTTGTATTCACGCTGAATATCTGTTATAGCGTTTTCAATAAGCGGAACAACCGTCTCTGTGCCATAGGAATCTCCGTCGTATGTAAGGGTGCTGATTATTACGTCCTCTGGTTCATGCCCGGATTGTCTCAGACATTCCTTTATCTTGTTTCTAAGCTCACGGCTATCCTCGGAGCTTATAGTCCCTATTCTTTTTGTACCGGAAAGAACGCTCAATGTCCACACGTCGCTCTTTTCCACTCCCTGCAGATTGAAATACACTCCTGCACCCTCGTTGTATTCAGAAAGCGCCTTCTGATTGTTTACAGCATTTGCGTCGGCTGACAGTATTCTATCCCACTCCTCGGATGCCTTCTCGCGCCATTCCTGTTGTTCTATTTCATTTTCCTTCTGTGTTTTCTCAGCTTCAGCCATCATTATATAATATGAAGTCTCAGCCTCGTTCGCCTTCTCAGTGGCATTATCAACATCTACTCTGCTGAAGAGCACGAAAAAGAATAGTATTATCATCATTACATCAAGGAGCGAGGTAAAATCAAGAAATATCTCCCTAAGCTTCATACGCCCCACCTACAGCCTTACTTGCTTTTGTGACTCGCTTATACCGCTTTTTCTAAGCTTCTTGATAAGTGTAAGCTGTCTCTGTATAAGGTCCTCAACATCAGCAAAAAAGTTTGCGTTTACGATCTTGAATATAATAGCAAAGATTATTCCCCAAGCTGTTGAGGTCAGCGCCCCGAAGAAGTTATTCTTTGCATTGCTTATAGCCTCGGCAGTAGACATATCAAGTCCGAGCAGAGAAAGAACAGTACCTAGCATACCGAGAAGCGGGAATATGGATATCAGCGTTATGAAAAGAGTATACCTTGTATTTATTTTCCGATAGCTGTCAAATATTCTGTCAACCTTATCAACATTGTAGAGATCGTCGCTGGAAGCCTCCCAGTCGTATATCTCACTGTCCACAGACTGTCTATTCTGGTGAATTGAAACCGCTATCATTACCGTAACGACAGCAAAAGCAAAAATAATAAGATTATAATAAGGAGAAATCGCATGACCAAATTTTGTCCAGAAGCCCATATTATCACCTCATGTACTATTATACTGCATAAACTGACAAAATGCAAGATATTTTACGAATAATAATAAAAAACTCCGCTGATAGCGGAGAAAATAAGTTATTTATTTTGCTTTTTCTCTTTTTTTATAATTGAGCAGTGTACCGCAAACACAACAATTCCCCCAAGTAACAGTATCAGATAGAATGTAAGACCACGGCTTATAAGCAGTGCAGGCTTTACAAGCTCAAGACCGAATATCTCGCTAAAGGCAAGGAGAAAGCAGCCCTCTGATATGCCAGCGGATCCAGGAAGAGGAAGCATTTCCACAGCTACACCTATAAGTATCTGTAACGTCAGTATATCAATAAAAGGCATACTATTCAGACCGTAAGCCCTGTATACGATCCATGTTATAGAAAAAAGACATATCCTCTGTACTACCGTTATAAGTAATATATTCAGCACCACCCATAGATTCCGCTTGATATAGTCAGCTCCCATAGCATAAGTGTCACATATCCTTATGACCTTTTCTGTGTACTTTTCTTTGTTCCTGCGCTTCATTACACGCAGTCTTGTGAGAATATCAACAACCTTGATACCGAGTGCTCGTGCCCATATAGGTTTTAAAAACACAAGGATAAGCGCAACTATGAAGGACATATTCAGTACGAACCCCAACACAATAAGCCATTTCATATCCCCTGCGTACTTTGAGACCACATCAGAATTGAATATAAGGACGCCAAGAGCCATAAGCACAAGTACCGACTTGTAGGTAATAGTAATGAGTAGCATTATCAGCGTAGAATATCCGATCTTTATCTCGTCTTTTTTCATGTGATACATCTGCATAGGCTGACCGCCTGTTGAAGATGGAGTGATGTAGCTGAAAAAGAAGCCTATGAAAGAATATTTCATACATCTTCGAAAGCTCGTTTTCTGATCGAGCACCTGAAGCATATAATATATTATCAGCGCTTCACCTGCAACAAAAAGCACTGCCGCACAAGCCCCGATCAATATCCAACGCGTGTCTGCGCCTTTAAGATCATGTATGATCTCCGGGAGCTCCTGCTCCTTGAATATAAGGTGAAGAGTAAAAAAAGTTATAATAAGAATAAGACCGATATCCAGCGCGTATTTAACAACTTTTTTTATAATGTCACCCCCGCGCGAATAGTCATATATGTATAGTTAGCAACTTTAATTATATCATATTCAGCCTGTAAAGTCAATATTAGCATAGCTCCGCGGAAGGCTTTTTGATGTACAGTTTGCAATGCATAGATATAGCATCTGATTACTTTACCTTTACCACAAAAATTTTTCAAATTTAACTGATTTATGCACCGACGACTATTGTCTCAAGGCTCGAATTTCATCTCAAAAAGTCCACAAGAGGTGTACCTTTTTCAATTTTCAACGTTTTTTCGTTGAACAATCACTCATTTCATTCCAGTTATAGAAAACGTTTTTAAGAATATAAAAAAAATTTATTGGATATTACTTTTTTGTGATTGAGGAGAATCGTGCATTTACGTGATTGAACCGAGCATTTTCTTTTTGTATTCAAGAGCCGTCATTTTTTTTCTATTCCTAAATAGCTTCATAAAGTATGAGGGTTCAGTATATCCGCACCTCTCTGCTATCTCGCTAACAGGCAGATTCGTGTTAACGAGTAGTCTTTCGGCAAGAGCCAATCTTGCAGAAATGACATCGTTGTTAAAGCTTACGTCAATGAATTTTCTATATATATGCTGAAAATAGGACTGACTTATTCCAAGCCTTTCGGACTCAGCCGCTGCATTCCAGTCGCACTGCGGTTCTTCGTAAATATTATCGTGCAGCTCTCTTATCTTGGCAAGGAATACATTTCCGGCAAATCCCTTGGAGCTTCTGCCGGCTTCAAGTTTTTCCTCCAAAATCCTTATGAAATCCTCTGCGCCGACCGTTTCCTCCGACACAGCCGTAAAGTGTGAGGTAGAGGAGGAAAGAGCGACGCTCTGCTGCTTTTCTATCATTTTTATATTGGATTTGAGAGTATTTATAAAGAGCTGCTCCGGGAACTCAGAACCATCACATTTGCCTATTATCAGGAATTCGTCCCTGCTTATTCTTGCCGCAGTCTCTCCTCTTATGCATGAAAGGTTCACAGCTTGCGCAAAGGAAACATATATGCGTTTTATGTATTCTTCTCCCTGCTCCTGTTTTTTCTCCTCGGTATCATCAATATTATACAGCACCCCGAAACAGCTGCCGTCCCTGCACATTTCATCAATACGGGAAATTATACCCTTCCGACTGAAAAGTCCGGTAAGTATATCACGCTCGGAAAGTCTCTGTATCTTATTGTTTAGGTACCTTTCATGAGTAAGCATCCTTACTCTTTCGATGCTATCTGCTGCTATCTGACAAAACTCGCCGTAGTATTGTTCAAATACTATCTCCTTTGCACAATACCGCCTTACACAGTAACCGAAACTGTTGTCAAGATAATGAAGAGGCGTGCAGAAATACGTTCTCGGTTTTTCAATGATAAGTTCTTCCGGAATAATGTACTCCAACTGAAAATCCCTTGGAGTCAGATCGCCTCTGTAATTAACATGATTAACAACGCACCTCATCTCACAGGTATAGCCGCTCTTCGTTATTTCTTCCACGGAGCCGGTTTCATTTATCGTGTCACTACAAAGGCATATAAAAAAGTCTCCGCTGGCGTCAAGAAGGTACATATTTCTCAGCATCGCCTCGGAAAAGCCACGAAGGTCCTTTACGCTGCTCATCGCCGAAGAGTAATCGCTGTGCATGAATATATTTGTGCGCATAGCGTTATCAAGCATTTTCTGGCTTATATCGGCACTCTGTGAATTACTTTCTCTGCATCCGCAGCTTGCTCCAGTCCTGAGAAAAGAACGGGGCTCAACGGTGCTAGTACATGGCTTGCCGCTTATTAGTTCATGTAGCCTGCAAACCGCCCTCACTGTATTCTCTAGATAAGCACCGCTGTAAGTCGTTAAGGAAGGCTGATAATAATTCACGTCTGGATTGCCGTCATACCCTCCAACTGATATCTCCTCCGGTACAAGTATACCACTTTTCATAAGGGATAGACATAATTGTAGAGCCATATAATCACTGCCACACAGTATCGCCTGCGGTTTACGTAGTTCTCCGGAGACAATCCTTTCCGCAAAGTGCTTAGCCTCTCCTATCCAGAAATCACCGTAAAAGATATGATCCTCGCTCACAGACATCCCGTTTACTGAGAAAGCGTCCTTGTAGCCATTAATACGCTCCTCGGAGTGTATCTCGTCCCTCGGTCCGCTGAGGCAATAAATATCTGTAAAGCCATGTTCCTTTATGAAATGCTCAGTAAGCCTTCTAAACCCTTCCCTGTCATTTTGCAGACAGCTCTCAAAGTATTCGCTCTTATAATCGAGAGAAATGACAGGTACTCCTTTCATTTTGAGCATCTCTTCTATCTTAGCGGCAAGAGAATGGCTATAAAACGATCCAAGGTCTACTACAGCACCGTCAAAGCTCAGACAGTCTATGAGAGAATATATATTTTCATCGCCTTTTAAATACTCGCTAGACTTATCATAATTGACAAAATGAGTAAGTACGATAAGATCATATCCCAGTTCTGCTGTTTGAGCTGACATAGCCTTTATCATGCTCGTTTGGTAAAGCGTGTCTGTGTTGGCTGTTATCAGAGCTATCCTTCTGTGCATACCGCACCTCCCTGAGAAATACTACGCTTATGCAGCCGCTGCTAAAGCCGAAAAAAGTCTTATTTTCAATATTATACTATATATCCATTTCAAAATCAACTCAAAAAAGCTGAAAAGTATATTTTTCAAATTGAAAACAGCATTGAATTTTACACACTTATCAATTATAATAATGATAAAGCTAATTATTAGCTGATATACAGACATTAAATAATACTATCGAAAGGGAGTTATACTATGAATTCATTTCTCAAAAAAAGCTTTTCAGCTTTTATCGCCGCTGTAACTCTTGCGTCCTCATCAGTGACGGGAAGAACACTGTTCAACACCTCCGCTGCCGGGATACAGATTTACAGTCCGTCAGCACTGTCCACTTCTGTCCCTCTTTTTGAGAGCATTAACGTAAAAGCAGGAAGCTACACTATCCCCGAGCTCAATATACCATCAAAATCTGTCCCTAATACAGAGAGTATCAACTTTGTAAAGGATATGCGTCTCGGCTGGAACCTAGGAAACACCCTCGACGCTATAGACGATACCGGTTGGGTTGGAAGTGAAATGGGCATCGAGACCTGCTGGAACGGTGGCTACAAGACCTCAAAAGAAATGATAGACACAGTAAAGGCAGCCGGCTTCAGAACAGTAAGAATACCCGTATCATGGCACAATCATGTTGACAGCAGCTATAACATAACTAAACAGTGGATGGACAGAGTTCAGGAAGTCGTTAATTACGCTATAGACGACGATATGTACGTTATACTCAATGTTCACCACGATAACGATGAGAAGTATATGTACCCCGATTCGAGGCACTATGAGCAGTCCAAGAAGTACATGACTACTATATGGTCACAAATTGCTGAAAGATTCAAGGATTACGACAACAAGCTTATATTCGAGACCATGAATGAGCCTCGTCTTGTTAATCATCAGAACGAATGGTGGATTAATCCTTCCAACAGCGACTGTATTGACGCTATAAAAACCATAAACAAGCTCAATCAGGACGTACTCGATACTATACGTTCCTCAGGCGGCAATAATGGAACGAGATATGTTGCAATACCTGGCTATGACTGCTCTGTTGACGGAGCTACGAATGAAAACTTCCAGCTTCCCACAGATAAGGTTCAGAACAAACTTATCGTTGCCGTACACGCATATCTCCCCTATGGCTTTGCACTTGCAGAGCAAAGCGATTCACAGAGCGTTGACTACTTCAATATTAATACCGATACAGGCGAGATAAATCAAGCTATAGATAAGGTTTACGACAAATACGTGTCAAAGGGCATACCAGTTTATATAGGTGAATATGGAGCCCGCGACAAGGGTGGCAACGTCCAGCCTAGAATAGACTGCGCTTCATACTTCACAGCCTACGCCTCATCAAGAGGTATCACATGCTGCTGGTGGGATGATATCAGCTTCATGCTCCTCGACAGATCAAACTGTACATGGAAGCAGCCCGAAATCGTTGCTGCTATAAACAAATACGCAAGAGGCAGCGCTGAATCTACTATAGTTACTACAGTTTCAAAGCCAGTGACCACAACGACTACTACCACTACCTTGGCTATAGCAGACAGCAGCAAGCTCTACGGCAAAAAAGGCACAGACGGAACAGTCGATTTCGGTTCTCCTATAGGAGAAACAGCATTTGTCGAGATCAAGACCGGAAGCAACACCGGCTTCATGAATGGATGCCTCGGCTTCTCCCCCTCTCTTGACGGAAAAAGCTACTGGGTAGCTTATGTTTGGGAAACCAAAAAATCCGATACTATCACAATAGATATTAACTCCCCAAAACAGATTATGGACGTATCTTCAACGGAAGCTATAGCAGTTACAGACGAAGATACTATCGCCAAGCTCATATCAAACATCAAAACTCAGAAAACTGCCTTCCTCCAGGCATGGTACGCCTCAGATACCTCCGGAAAGCAGATAGACCCAGCTGAGTCAGCTGCCGAAAGTTTAGAAGCGTTTATAATCGTATCAGGGAATGATACAGTAACAACTACCACAATAACATCCACTTCCACAAGTACAACAACAACTTCAACCTCTTCTTTAATTACTGAAACCACAACGGTTACATCTTCTACGACCTCTATGACTTCATCTACAGAGACTTCAACTACATCAGCCGAAGAAGAACAGATAAGCTACGGCGACTCAAACTGTGATGGTCAGATCGACATTGCAGATGCCGTCCTTATAATGCAGTCTCTTGCAAATCCTTCACGCTATGGAATAAACGGAGATAATGAAAAGCATATAACAGACATAGGTCTGAAAAACGCAGACTGCTATAACGTTGGAGACGGTGTGACCAACAATGACGCCGTTGAAATACAGAAATTCTGTCTGCACCTTATTGACAAGTTCCCCACAAAACAAGTTTGAATATCCCTCTCAAAGAGGCTGTAAAAAAACAGCCCACCAAAACAACACAGTTGCCTCTTCAAGAAAAATTTGAAGTGGCAACTGTGTTTTTCATGTTAATTGTTGAAAACTTCTCAAATTCCCCATAAACAGGGTATAACGAACAAGCACGAAGAAAAAATGCTTTTTTCGCGCTGGTAAAGATATATTTTATTGATAGTTCAGGCGGCTTTCAAAGCTGCCTGTTTCTTTAAATGATACTTATGAAGGTTGAAACCACAGCAAATAAGACCAAATTCCAGC
>JAGCWY010000018.1 GCA_017961625.1 Ruminococcus sp.
AACACTTAAGGAAATCGCATTCTGGATGATACTGGTCCCGGCAGGGCTCGTGATAATCCCGAACATCCTCGTTCCGTTTGACCATTGGTGCTCCGGAACGCACGAGTTCTCACCGGAAGCCCGGTATCAGCGTAAGCTCCGAAAGGAGCTGCGGCATTGGACAAGCATTATGCTCTGCTCAGATCCTGAGTGGGAGCCGGAGGATTATGCGTATGCCAAGAGAAAAGTTATGATGCTCAGGCAGGAGCTGGGGGAGAAATGAGAGACGCAGAAAAAGAACTGAGAGATTTCTTCAATAGAATGCCTTGTATAGTTGATATGAACTCGTTTGCAAGAGGACGGCCAATTATCAATGCCATCGATAGGATTGTTCAGGTGGAGCGTGACAAGTGTTCAGATTCACATTTTACAGTATATTACTATCACAGAATATACAGCGATGATAGGATCTACAAGTGCAAGGCCAGATTTAAGGTGCTTCCTGATATAGTGAAAACTTATATCAGTGAAAGATTTCCGAAGGAAACAGCATATTGTGTCAAGTGGAATGATTTATGCGAAAAAAATACACAGCTTTCCTTCTTCGAGCAATAAAGAAAAAAGCTCCCCGAAGGGAGCAAAGAAAATATTTCACACAGACATTTTACCACGAAAGGAGAAAAATGTCAATGAGTACATACGAAAAAGCAGCATATCTGCTTGCAAAACTCTATCTTATGCGAAGGACTGAGTTCTTTGCAATGGAGGTTGAGGACATTGTTGATAAAGCAAGCCCGGCAGAAATAGACTTCTATTACAGGAAGATCATAAGGGGGATATAATGAGGCAGTATACGTTTTTCGATGAACTTATAGTCGATAATTTCGCCGGTGGTGGTGGAGCATCTACCGGAATTGAGCTTGCAACAGGTCGGCCGGTTGATATAGCTATTAACCATGATCCTGATGCGATACTCATGCATAAGACCAATCATCCGAATACAACTCATTATTGTGAATCCGTGTGGGATGTAGAGCCGGAGAAGATATGTCAAGGGCATCCTGTCGGCTTGATGTGGCTTAGTCCGGACTGTAAACATTTCAGTCGAGCCAAGGGCGGAAAACCAAGAGACAAGAATATAAGAGGCCTTGCGTGGATAGCAGTCCGCTGGGCGGCAACAGTCAGGCCGAGAGTGATTATTCTTGAAAATGTTCCGGAGTTTGTAACGTGGGGGCCTCTCTCAGCAGATGGATTCCCGAACAAGAATAAGATAGGTGTTACGTTTAAAAGCTTTGTGAACGCTCTTAAATTGCACGGATATGATGTGAAGTGGAAGGAACTGAAAGCCTGCGACTATGGAGCTCCTACAATACGGAAACGCTTCTTTCTTATAGCACGTTGTGACGGTCAGCCTATAATATTTCCCGAACCTACTCACGGAGCAGGTCGAAAGCCATACAGGACAGCGGCTGAGTGCATAGACTGGAGCATTCCCTGCAAATCGATATTCGGTCGGTGTAAGCCTTTGGCAGAAAAGACAATGATACGCATTGCAAGAGGACTTGATAAGTTTACGTTGAAGGCGGATAGTCCTTTTATTGTGCCGATAGGATATGGAGAGAGAGAAGGACAGTCTCCAAGGGGAAACAGCATAGAAGTGCCTCTCAGTACAATTGTATCAACAGTCAAGCAAGCACTTGTAGCTCCGAACCTAATCCAGTATCACAGTGAGACTTCTGGGCATGAAGTGAGAGGGCAGGCGCTTACAGAACCTATAATGACAGTTGATGCATCTCCGAGGTATGGCCTGTCAGCGGCACATATCGTCAAATATTACAGCGGTGATAACTATTCCGACTGTGGAGCACCGCTGGGGACAGTAACAACGAAGGACAGATGCGGACTGGTGGAATCTCATCTTTGTGTTCTTAGAAATGGGGCTGACTGCAAAGCGCTGACTGCTCCTCTTCCGACTATATGCTCAGGTGGTGAACATCTGGGAATTGTGAGGACGTATTTGAAAAAGTATCCTCCGGAAACTTCTGTCGGCCACTGGCCAGAGGTCAGGGAACTGCTCAACAGATACTGCGGCTATAGTATGGCTGATAATGAGATACTATTGCTGGAAATAGCCGGGGAACAGTACTATATCAGCGATATAGGCCTTAGAATGCTTGAACCGAGGGAACTATACAACGCACAGGGATTTCCACGGGATTATATCATAGACCACGATTATAAGGGGAATACATATCCCAGAACCAAACAGGTAGCACGATGCGGAAATGCAGTTCCACCGCCTTTTGCAGAGGCACTTGTCAGGGCAAATCTGCCAGAGATGTGTGGTGCTAAAATATATACTATGGAAGAACTTAGATCGGTAATTTGACGAAGGAGGAAAAACATGAGCACGGAAATAATAGCAGTAAAGCAGCTGCCGGTTATAGTCGAGCAGCTTGCACAGGTAAAGGAGCAGGTCATTCAGAGAGTTGCGACAGCAACTTCACTTGTCTGCACCGAGGAGACTGTGAAGGAAGTCAAGAAGGCAAGAGCGGAGCTTAACGCTGAACTAAAAGCGTGGGAAGAGAAGCGTAAGGAAGTCAAGAACGCTGTAATGACACCTTACGAGAAGTTTGAGGCAGTATACAAGGACTGCGTATCAGATACATACAAGACTGCTGATAAGGAACTCAAGCAGAAGATAGACAGCGTAGAGCAGGAACTGAAAGATAAGAAAGCTTCCGCAGTAAAAGAATATTTCAATGAGTACCTTGAAAGCATGAACATCGATTTCGTAACGTTTGAGCAGGCAGGTATAAATATAACACTATCAGCGACCATGAAGAATCTTAAGGAGCAGGCAAAGGCTTTCATCGATAAGATCGGGGATGATCTGGCTCTCATTGATACTCAGGAACACAAGGCTGAAATACTTGTCGAATACAAGAAAACGCTCAACGTTTCCGCAGCCATAACAGGCGTGAACGCAAGATTCAAGGCAATCGAGGAAGAAAAGAAACGCATCGAGGAAGCTGAGGAGAGAAAAGCGGCAGAAGAACAGCATATAGCAGAGATAACATCAGCACTGCCTGAACCGGAGCCTAAGATAACTCAGCCGGTCGAAGTAAAGCCGGTGGAAGAGAAAAAGTATACACTCAGATTCACAGTCACCGCTACAAAGGACAAGCTCAGAGAGCTTAAAACATTTTTAGATAATGGAGGATACAAGTATGAGTAATCAGGAACAGAAGACAGACATGAAACAGGAACTGACAGTAGTATATGAGGCAGGCGGTCAGCAGATCAAGCTGACACCTTCCATAGTACAGCAGTACATAGTCGGAGATTCCGGTCAGATAACACTTCCGGAGTTCAAGTTCTTTACGGAGCTTTGTAAGGCACGAAAGCTGAATCCTTTCCTCAAGGAGGCTTACTGTATCAAGTTCGGCAGCAATCCTGCACAGATAGTAGTCGGTAAGGATGCAGTTCTGAAGCGTGCAGTGCTCAATTCGTGCTTTGACGGACTGGAAAGCGGAGTTATAGTACAGAATATCCAGTCAGGAGAACTCACAGAGAGAGCAGGGACGTTTTATCTCAGAGGCACTGAGAATCTTGTAGGCGGCTGGGCAAAAGTTTACCGTAAAGACTGGACACATCCAACGTATTGCAGTGTAGCTTTTGACGAGGTCGCCCAGAGGAAGAGCGGCGGAGCTCTGAATACCAACTGGGCAAACAAAGGGGCTACAATGGTTGAGAAGGTCGCAAAGGTCAGGGCATTAAGAGAGGCATTCGTGGAAGATCTCAGTGGAATGTATGAGGCAGATGAAATGCCGATGCAGGCAGATGAAATGCCGCTGCCTGAGATCATACCTCAGGATGAACCTGTGGAAGAAGCTATAACTCAGGGCGAGCCCACAGAAGAGCCGATAGACGTTTCTTTCGATGAACTATAAGATAATTTCCACCGGTTCATCCGGTAATGCGATCATTCTGAATGGCTATATTCTTATCGACTGCGGCGTTTCTTTTAAGGCGCTTGCAGCCGTTAAGAAGCAGCTCCGGATCGTTCTGCTGACTCATATCCATTCTGACCATTTCAACAGGAGCACGATCAGCAGGCTTGCTTCGGAGCGTCCGACACTTCGCTTTGTCTGCTGTGAGTGGCTGCTGAAAGACCTGATATCCTGTGGGGTATCAGAGAAGAATATTGATCTTATCAGGATCGGCAAGCTTTACAATTATGGTCAGTTTATGATATCACCGGTAAAGCTGTATCACGATGTACCGAACTGCGGATATCGTATCTTCTGCGGATCAGAAAAGGCAGTCTATATAACTGATACAGTTACGGTGGAAGGAATATCTGCGAAGAACTATGACCTCTATCTGATAGAGGCTAATTATTCAGAAGCTGAGATACAGGATCGCATAAGACAGAAGGAGCAGGCAGGACAGTATGTATATGAGTACAGAGTTCTCAGAACGCATCTGAGCAAAGAGAAATGTGATGCTTGGCTCCTCGATAATATAGGGAAAAACAGTAAGTATGTATACATTCATCAGCATAGGGAGGAAAAATAATGTACAGTAAATTACAGGACGGAAGCTTCGTTATAGCCGGTTTCGTTGCAAAGGATGCTAAAATGAATAGTTCTCAGGGCGGAAAGACGTATACCAAGTGGAGTGTTAAGGTTGGCACAAAGCCTTCACAGAATCAGGGAGAACGTGGTGAGGCGATATGGACAAACTGCATAGCATGGCATGATCTTGGAAGGCTCGCAGGACAGATTAAAAAAGGTGACACAGTCCTTGCCATTGGAAAGATAGAGACAAACGACTATGAAGGCAAGACCTATAAGACACTCAACTGTGAATACATCAGCATCATGGGCAAGGCAGCCGGCGGCAGCACGCCAGCGGCAGCACCGCAGGCGACTACAGCAAATAACGACTTGCTTGCAGAATATGAAGAGATACTCGGCGGCGATGATATGCCTTTCTGATACAACATCTTTACATTGTATGCAACTATTTTTCAGGCTATAACTGAAAGAAGGTGATAGTATTTTTACTTTGACACAGGAGCAGGCGGAGGCCTGCTATCAGAAAGACGGCCAGAAGGCAAAGGCACAGGCTATAGTTGATGTCCTTGAAAGCATTGCTTACCAGAGCGATACGCAGGAAGTATTATCAGAAAATCTCTCTATTCTGAGGAGTGCTGCGAAACGTGCCGGTCAGAGAGAGTTGTTCGATAAGTGTCTTCAGGCAGCCAAGGACGGCGGTGTAGATGCGGATGATATGAACGGGCTTGAATGGCGTTTTCACTATACGCTGTATGACTTTACCGAGACCGAAGATCCTTACCGTGAAGTGTTCGACCAGCCTACAGCCTTCCTGAAGAAGAGGGCGCTGGAACGTATCAGTATAGAAGCTGCACGCTGCGGATGCAGAGGCTTCAAAGGCTTGTACAAAGCGTTTGAGAATGGTATGCGTAAGGGTAATGAGAGCTCACTGACACTGCTTAATCCCTCTGATTTTCCACAGCAGCCCATAGAGCTTGAATGCGGCGAATGGCACTGCGACAGTACGGGAGTATCAAAGGTCCTGAAGGAAAGGGAGGAGTTTGCCTGCCTTCATCCGATAATGCCGGTAGAACGTCTGGTGAACATCGACACCGGAGAAGAGAAACTGCGGATAGCATTCTGCAAGGGAAAATACTGGCGTGACTTCATAGCAAGCAAGAGAGAGCTGTTCGACAGTACGAAGATAATACAGTTCTCGGCGCTGGGCGTGTCGGTAACATCGAAGTCTGCAAAGCTTCTCTCTGAGTACCTCTGCGACGTTGAGACACTTAATCCTGATATCATTCCGGAAACTGAATCAGTGGGCAGGCTCGGCTATATCGGAGACGGCAGTCAGTTCTCACCTTACGTAGATGATCTTATCTTCGACGGAGAAGCGAATTACCGCAACATCTACGACGCTATCTCTCCAAGTGGAGATTATACCACATGGCTCACGGAAGCCCGGAAATGCCGTGAAGAATCGCTGACAGCTCAGATCATGCTTGCCGCATCGTTTGCAAGTCCACTGCTAAATAAGATCGGATGCCTTCCGTTCTTTGTACACCTTTGGGGTGTGGAATCCGGAACCGGCAAGACGGTCGCTCTGATGCTTGCAGCAAGCGTATGGGGCGATCCTGATATAGGTCAGTATATACAGACCTTCAACTCTACACAGGTCTCCTGTGAGCGTACAGCGGCCTTCCTGAACAATATTCCGTTGTGCATTGACGAGTTGCAGCTCAGCAAGGACAGCCACGGCCACAGCAAGTTCGATGTTTACCAGCTGGCGCAGGGCGTTGGACGTGGACGAGGTAACAGAGCAGGCGGCATTGATAAGGTACCGACATGGAGCCTTTGCATACTTACTACAGGGGAATCACCGATAGTTCAGGCATCTGCCGGTGCAGGTGCAGTGAACAGAGTTATCGATATAGAGTGCAGAGCTTCAGAGAGTGTTATCAAGGACGGCTTCACAACATCATCGGTCATCAAGCAGAACTATGGCTTTGCCGGTAAGCACTTCGTTGAGGCAATTGCTGCCGAAGATACTGAGAAGATAAGAGTGAGGTATCAGGAACTATTCAAGCAGCTCTCAGCAGGTGACTCTACAGAGAAGCAGGCAATGGCAGCGGCAATGCTGCTGATTGCTGATGAACTGTCTGATAAGTACATATTCCATAGCGGTAAGGTGCTTACTGTTGAACAGATATCCGGATTCCTGAAAGAGAAATCCGAAGTTTCGGCCGGTCAGAGAGCTTATAATTTCTTGTGTGACTGGGTCGTTATCAACTCGAATCGTTTTCAGACTTCGGATAATAATGGTGAATTCTGGGGAAAAGTGGATGAGGCAAATAATAAGGCTTACATTGTATCGACTGTGTTCAGGAAGGCTCTCACAGATAACGGATTTGATGAACGTGCAGTGACTTCCTGGCTCAGGTCTAATCATCTGATAGAGCCTGACAAGAACGGCAAGAACACAAAATATACTTCGTTTGAAGGCCATTACGCAAGATACGTTGTAATGCATCTTGCAGATATCAATGAGGCTGAAATTAACTTTGATGAAGTAGATCTGCTATGAGTTGCATCTTTTATTGCACACAAGGTGCAACTCTGAAATCCCTCTATACAGAGGAAAAAACGACATTTTTTCAAACGTTGCACCTTTCCACCGGATATACACCAAAAAAATAAATAGTATATATATTTAATACTTTAGTGTACTAAATATATATTGTTTTCACGTATAGGAGTGTGCGAAATAGGTGCAACGGTGCAACAAACATTGATTAACGGCTATAAATAGACAAAATTCACATTGCACTATATGGTGCAATCAAGTGCAATATGTGCAATAAAGAAGGTGATACTATCAAACTAAGGCCATATCAGAGAGAACTGATAAACGATATCAAGCATTCGATGATTGCAGGACACAGGTCGATCGTATCTGTCCTCGGCTGCGGCGGAGGTAAATCAGTAATACAGGCGGAGATAGCACGTTCAGCTACAGGTAAGCATAACAGAGTGCTGTTCCTGGTACACCGGAAGGAATTGTGTGAGCAGATAACCGATACCTTCACTTCACAGGACGTTGATATGGAGCTGTGCAGTGTCAGCATGGTACAGACAGTAAGCAGAAGGCTTGACAGTATACCTGTTCCGAAGATCATCATGACTGACGAAGCACATCATTCGACAGCGAAAACATACAAGAAGATATATGAGGCATTCCCCGATGCTCTGAGGCTTGGCTTCACAGCTACACCATGCCGCTTGAATAAGGGCGGACTGGGTGAGGTATATGATGATCTGATAACATCGGTATCCACTAAGTGGCTGATAGATAATAACTATCTATCGCCTTACAAATACTACAGCGTCAAGCTTGCTGATACTTCCGGGCTCCATATCAAAGCTGGTGACTATAAAGCCGACGAAGTAGCGGAGCTAATGCAGAATAAGGAAATATACGGTGAGACGGTGAAGCAGTGGGAACGTCTGGCGAAGAACAAGAAAACTATTGCTTACTGTGCATCCGTTGAAGCTGCGGAGGAGACCGCAGAGCAGTTCCAGCAGGCAGGCTATAAAGCTGCATCCCTCAGTGGCAGCACTTCGAAGGAGCTGAGGTCGCAGATCATGCAGGACTTCCGTGACAGTAAGCTCACTATCCTTACGAACTGTGAGCTCTTCGGTGAAGGTCTGGACGTTCCGGATTGTGAATGCACCGTCCTGCTCCGTCCTACGCAGTCTCTGACGCTCTACATACAGCAGAGCATGAGGTCTATGAGATATATGCCAGGTAAAACAGCGATAATCATAGATCATGTAGGAAACTGCTATCAGCACGGTCTTCCTGATGATGACAGAGAGTGGACTCTTGAACCAAAGAAGAAGCAGGAGAACATGGTCAAGATCAGAGAGTGTCCGATGTGCTATGCTGTATATCCTCCGACGCAGCAGCGGTGTCCTTACTGTGGATATAAAGCAGTTAAGGAAATACAGCGCAAGGAAAAGGAAGTTGTCGAGATAGATCTTGTTGAAATGAAACGGCAGGATGATATAAGGAATACAAGACTATCGGATGCGATCCTTGAAACATGGTCGCAGGTGGTCGAGTTCCAGAAGCTGCACAAGTACAAGTTTGCATGGTGCATCAGGTATGCAGCTCTGCATGATATCCCGATTCCGCAGAAATACAACAACATGAGGAGGATAATAGGAGTATGACAGATAAACCTACACGCTGCATTGATCCTGTGATGAAGTTCTGTCAGGAATGCCGCTGGGGCTGGGTACATTATCCAGAATGGGTAGAAACTGCTGAGGACTTGGCAGACTGTACCTTTGAATCAGGATGCACTCTCGGATATGATCAAGGCAGACCTGAAGACGAACCGACCGAGGAAGAACTGAAAGAATTTGAAAGGATGTGCCGGCATGACAGAGCATGATATCCAGAATTCTATCCGTCTGAAGCTCTCAGAGCTTGGGTATGCTGTATTCAGGATCAATTCAGGCAAAGTCAGAATGGCAGACGGGCGCTGGTTCGATACAGGTGTGCCGAAAGGATTCTCTGATCTTATAGCCTGCAAGGGCGGAAAAATATATTTCCTCGAAGTAAAGAACGAGACCGGTACGGCAAGTCCGGAACAGCTTAATTTCCTTGAAGTCATGCGTGATAAATACGGCTGTGCCGGTGGAATCGTAAGGAGTGTTGAGGATGCAGTCAGAATTGTTGAAAGAAATTGAGCGTGATGCAGCTCATGGCAAGCCTGCTCCTAAAGATCTGGAACCGCCTGAGATAATGCTGTACTATATGCTCATGGGACTATATGCAAGTTATCAGTCAGGGAAGATCACTAAGGAGCAGGGGCATGGATACAAGGATCAGATAATGGCAACATACAAGAGACTATCGGCAGAATACAAGCAGTTCACAGAGGTCTGTACTTTATATCAAAGCCGGATCCGTGAGGGTTATTCTGTCGGAGGGATAACAGTTATTCCAAAGGAGGCATAAGAATGGCAAGTATACTTGAAAAAGCAGCGGAAACAATACAGCGTTTAGGATCTGCTGCTCAGGACTGCAAGAGCTGTGCAAAATTGCCACTATGCAATGCATATCGGGTTGAGAATCGATTTGAAAACTGCGACTATAAGTGGCAGTATGCGGACGATATCAGGAGGAATGACAATGAGAACACTACGTGAAGTGATATGCTCCCAGTATCCTCACTGCCTGAGCTGTCCGATATCGGTTATAGTGACAGGCAAGGATTGCCGGGAGCTTACGAAAATTGAGATTACAAGAATAATTCAGGAGGTACGAAAAAATGAATAAATATGATGTTGCTGGAATAATGAAAACGTATTCTGAAAAAGCCGTAAAAGCTGAGAGCACAGAACAGTTACGGCAGATAGTTAGGGATCTGAAAAAAGAGCTTGACCTGCGACAGATAGCTATGGAAGGAGAAAAAAGAAAATGACTGATATATTATGTGAATGTGATTACTGCACACATATAACGCCGGACGGTAGATGCAGTTTAGAAAGCATTGATATCGACGGTGCAGCCGAGTGCATGAGCTACGAGGAAAAGGAGGAATAATATGGACTTTTCAATGCTTAGAGCTATAGTTGTCGCAGTTGCGACTTACGTAATTGTTGCAATCAAGAGAATGGAGGAATAGTATGAGTGATACAGATATGCTCTACATGGCATCGCTTGAGAAACGCAATGCAGAGCTCGAAGCTCGCATAGCTGAGCTTGAGGACAAGCACTGGAACGAGTGCAGGCAGATAGCACACTACAGCAACGAAGCTACACAGGGCATTAATCAGTGGATAAGCGTTGACGATAAACTTCCGGATGATGATATAACAGTTCTTGTATGGTATACCGCTGATAGCTTATTTGGCAGATTTGGTGATTATGGGGTGACTCACTATAGGAAATCATCTGGATGGAGCAAAGCATCTCTTATAGGAGACGATCAAGCTATATTTTATTGGATGCCCTTGCCAGAACAACCTAAGGAGGAGAGAGAATGACACTTGATGAAGCTATAGAAAACCTTGAAAATCCGAATATCCATGCATTGACACTAAGCAACTCAGAGCTGACAAAATGGCTCAAAGAGCTGAAAGATGCAAGGAAACTTATAGAAAGTCAGGCACATTATATTGGGGCTTATATAGATGACGAATTCAGGAGGTGCTGAGGATGAAAACAGTTAGAGACTGCATACTCATAATGCTATATGACTGTGGTGAGAAATGCACACGGGATAAGCGCATCTGTATATCCCCTGGAACTGTATGCGAGAAAATGGCAGAGATAACGTTAGATATGATATTGAGAGGTGAGTATTAATGATCGGATTTCTTATTGGCGTAATATTTGGCGGCACAGTCGCTCTGATAGCAATGTCCCTGACGATGGTTCCGGAGGACGAAGACGATGAAGATGAAAGCTAAATGGCATCTGGATCCATTGGGAGCACGCTTCCGGATCCGGAATGGTATTACCGGCGGATACATACACATCACACTATTCCGGATACTGGAATTTCCCACAAGGCAGTCAGCACTTGCATACATGAAACGGGCAGGGCTCAACAAAGAGATATACTACACGGAGGCTGTAAGATGACTACAAAGGAACTTGATATAAGGCATTGGCTTAACAGCGCTTTTTATGCAGATAAAAAAGCAAAAGCTCTTGATATGCTCGTCAGGCAATGCAGGGAGCGTGCAGAGGGGCTTTCAAGATGCTCAGAGGGTAACGACAAGGGCAAGAGTGACAGCACTGAAAACGGCACGGAAAACGCTCTTATGAAGCTTTCGGAAATGGAACTA
>JAGCWY010000019.1 GCA_017961625.1 Ruminococcus sp.
AACACTTAAGGAAATCGCATTCTGGATGATACTGGTCCCGGCAGGGCTCGTGATAATCCCGAACATCCTCGTTCCGTTTGACCATTGGTGCTCCGGAACGCACGAGTTCTCACCGGAAGCCCGGTATCAGCGTAAGCTCCGCCGGGAGCTGCGGCACTGGACAGGCATTATGGTCTGCACGGATCCTGAGTGGGAGCCGGAGGATTATGCGTATGCTAAGAGAAAAGTTAATATGCTCCGGGAAGAGCTGGGGAAGGATGTGAAAAGTTGATAAGTGATTACATAAAAGCTTCTTACACATTCAAGGAAGTCTATGCACTTCAGAAGCTGCCTCTCGAAACTAAGATCAGGATATCTGTAGAAGTTCTGCGGCAAGCTTTTGAACTAAGCAAGCATAATATAGCTCTTGCTTTCAGCGGCGGCAAGGATTCACAGGTCGTTGCAGATCTGGCAGAGAGATATCTCCCTGAGTATTTTCCGAAGATGCTATGTATATTCGGTAATACCGGGATTGAATTTCCGGAAAGCTTGAAATTTGCCCGTGAATACGGGAAAGAGCACTTCGGAGAACGTTTCCATGAGACAGAACTTTCACGACTGGAAGAAGACGAACTGAGGTATGATTTTGCAAGGCAGATAGTAGCTGAGCTTGAAGAGGAGGGAAGTCTTGAAGAGATCCTGAAACCTGACGGAAAACTCAAAGGGCAGAAGGCTCTTGTTGAAGCGGCTCTGAAACGTGGCTATTCCCTGAATTCTCAAAACTGTTTCTTCAAAGGTCAGCGCAAGACATTTGCTTACTGCGTGGAGCAGTATGGTGCTCCTCTACTCGGCAAGGCGACAAGTAAGCTGGATGCTCACAGGATTAACATTGAATGCTTCTTGAAGTATTCTGCGTCGGTCACAGGCAAAGAAGAGCTTAAAGAGTATTACGACATCCTGAGGGAGTGTAAGTTCTCACAGCATTGCTGCAAGCTCCTGAAAAAAGAACCGTCAGAACGCAAGCAGGCGGAGCTTGATGTAGATGTAATAGTAAAAGGGCTTATGGCAGCGGAAAGCCGATCTCGACTTACAAGCATTGCTACCAGAGGACATATCTTTGAAAGCCATCGTCCGCATATCAACAATGACAAGGACGGCTTCTATCATGTGAATCCGATAGCATTATGGACAGATGATGATGTGTGGGCGTACTTGAAACAACACGGCTGCAAATATTCTCCGCTATATGATATGACCTATAAAGCTGCGGACGGATCAGTCCAGCATATCAAGCGGAACGGCTGTATAATGTGCGGCACCGATATACAGTTCAAGGATAATCATCTGGCTATCCTCAGACAGACACATCCGAAAGCATGGGAAAGCTGTATGAACCATTTCGGCTATGCAGACGAGCTCTACAAGCTGTTCCGACTGAAAAAGAACAAATACATCCTTGATAGCTTTACCGATGACGGTACAAAGGCAAGAATGATAGAACGATTCGGGAGCACTGACAGACTTCTAAGAGATAGGCCGTGCGCTTACGATGACATGGGAAACCTTGTAGATCTAACAGGAACAGGCCTTGAAAATGAGTACGATGCTGAGGTAATGATATCCCCTGACGGACAGCTCAGCATGATATAAAAAATCCCTTGCCAAAGCAAGGGAAAAGAGAAATAAAAAAATAATTCACACAGACATTTTACCACGAAAGGAGAAAAATGTCAATGAGTACATACGAAAAAGCAGCTTGCCTGCTTGCAAAGCTCTATCTGATAAGGAGACCGGATGTCAGCTCTATGGAGATCGAGGACATCATTGCAAAGGCAAGTCCGGCGGAGATAGACTTTTATTATAGCAAAATCATAAAGGAGGTCACATGATATGTGCGTAAACAAAGAAACAGCTCTGACAATCCAGCCGGAGCAGGTCACAGAAATAATGGCAAAGCCGCAGGGGGGATTTATTGAAAGCTTCCGAGAGAGCTATAAGCTTGCAAGCGTGTTCGCTAAGTCGTCACTTGTTCCACAGCAGTATCAGGGAAAGACTGAGGACTGTGCAATCGCAGTCGATATGGCTGAGCGTATGGGTGTAACACCACTTATGGTGATGCAGAACCTTTATGTCGTTAAGGGTAAGCCTTCATGGAGCGGACAGGCTTGCATGAGCTTTATAAAAGCTAAGTACGGTGATGCGATGCCGATTTACACAGGAGAGCGAGGAACAGATTCACGAGGATGTTATGTGCGAGCGAAACTGCCTGACGGTGAAATCATAGAGGGAACAGAGGTCACTATTGCCATGGCAAAAGCTGAGGGCTGGATGAATAACAGCAAGTGGAAGAATATGCCCGAGCAGATGCTTGCTTACCGTGCTGCAGCGTTCTTTGCAAGAGTATACTGTCCCGAAATACTAATGGGAGTGCAGGTTGAGGGAGAGGTTGAGGACAGTGAACGTCCGCAGCCACAGAAAGCACCTGATCCGTTTGTAATATCAAATATAGAGGAGTAAATAATTATGAGAACTACAAAAATCAAAATCAAGAACCTTTTTGGAATAACTGAAACAGAACTTGACGGACGTTCCGTTGAGATAACAGGGGCTAACGGAGTTGGAAAGACCTCCGTTATCGATGCTTTCCGGTATGCACTGACAAATCAGTCTGACCGCAGTATAATCGTTCATGAAGGGGAGAAAGAGGGCGAGATCATTATCGAGACCGACACTGGTCTGAGCATAGACCGCCGCAAGCGTACTGAGCAAGCAGACTATAAGTCTATCAAGGAGAACGGCAGAGAAGTGATGTCACCGGAGAGCTTCTTGAAACAGCTTTTTTCACCGCTTCAGCTTGATCCGGTAGCATTTACCTTAATGAGCACAAAAGAGAAAAATCGAGCCATTCTCGACCTTGTAGAGTTTGACTGGGATCTTAACTTTATCAATGAAAAATTCGGAGAGATACCTTCGTGGGTGAACTATGATCAGAATATACTCGAAGTGTTGAGTGATATGCAGGCTGAGAACGGTGAATGGTTCAAGGAACGTCAAAACATCAATCGTGACATCAGGAACGAGACAGCTTTCATTCAGGACATTGCGAAAGATATTCCGGAACATTACCAGGCTGACAAGTGGGAAACATATGACCTCGGAGCAGCGTACAAGAAACTTGAACAGATAAAGGAGCACAACAGCCGCATCGAACGTGCAAAGCTTTTCCGTAGTAATTACGATGCGAAGCTCAGAAAACTCGAAGCCGATAAGATGATAGCGATATCATCCGAGGAAAAGGCAATAGCCGCAGAGCGTGAAAGTTTGTTCACAGGTATCGAACGCATGAAAGCGGAAATAAAAGCCTCAGAAGAAAAGATATCCGGACTTGCTGGCAAGCTTGAAGATAAAAAAGCACTTGCTGAAAGTCGATACAACGAAGCCAAGACTAAGCTTGATGCTGATATGAGTGTTGCTGACGAGTATATGGACAAGCAGCCGCTCGACTGCACTGAGCTTCAGAACGAGATAAACGATGCTGAGGCTATGATGCGTCACCTCAACGAATACAAGCGTATGAAGGATATGCAGGAGAAGGTTGAGAAACTTCAGAAGACTTCTGAGGAGTATACAAGAAAGATTGAGCTTGCAAGGGTACTCCCTGGCACTATCCTCGAAAACGCTCATATTCCGATAGAAGGCCTCACGGTCAAAGACGGTATACCGCTTATCAACGGATTGCCGGTCTCAAATCTTTCTGAAGGTGAACAGCTCAGCCTTTGCGTAGATGTCGCCCTCTCGAAACCTAACGGCTTGCAGATTATCCTCATTGATGGCACTGAAAAACTGACCTCTGAGAACCGTGAAAAGCTGTATAGTAAGTGTAAGGAAAAAGGCGTTCAGTTCATTGCAACAAGAACTACAGACGATACAGAAATGAAGGTGGCATATCTTGAATAAGCTCACATCAGATAATTATTTTTCTCAGGAAAACGAGCTGCTCTATATGGGCAGCTCACAGTTCAAGAATTTCCAGAAATGTGAGGCTTCCGCTTTAGCGGAACTTCGTGGGGAATATAAACGTGATGTTACTGATGCACTGCTTGTAGGATCTTATGTAGATGCACATTTCGAGGGGACACTTGATATCTTCAAGGCTCAACATCCGGAGATTTTCAAGAAAGACGGCGAGCTGAAAGTTCAGTATAAGCAGGCTGAGAAAATGATACAGAGAGCCGAGCGTTCAGAACTGTTCATGCAGTTCATGTCCGGCGAAAAGCAGGTCATTATGACAGGCGAGATCGCAGGAGTTCCGTTCAAGATCAAGATAGACAGCTACGTACCCGGAAAGTGCATCAACGACCTGAAAACTATCAAGGATTTCCAGCTTATATGGAACCCTGAAAAGAAGCAGCGACAGCATTTCATCAATTACTGGGGATATGATATACAAGGTGCGATATATCGTGAGATAGTACGACAGAACACCGGAAAGACACTGCCGTTTTTTATATCGGCTGTCACCAAAGAAGCGGAGCCGGATCTTGACGTGCTCTGGGTGCCTGACGATGATCTTGATAGTGCTCTTGAGGTAGTAACGAGCCTTGCACCGAGATTCCAGAAGCTGAAAAGCGGAGAGTTGGAGCCTCAGCGCTGCGGCCATTGTGATTATTGCAGATTTACTAAGATTCTGACGGCACCACGAAACTATCATGAGGACTGCGAGGTGTACGAAGTTGAGTAATCAGGATGAAAAGAAAGATTTTATGAAAAAAGTCACAGTACTAATCGATACACGGGAGCAGGTGAACGGACATATCACATCAGCGCTTACAGCTCTCGGAGTGATGTTTGAGAGTAGGAAACTTGACTATGGAGACTACAGCTTCATAGCCGAAGGAAAAGACTTCTCGCACTCCTGCGTTATCGAGCGCAAGGCAAAGATAGACGAGCTATACGGTAACGTTACAAGCGACCGTGAACGTATTGAAAAGGAGCTTGATACAATAAGCCGGAACGCTGTGCAGTGTACGCTTTTGCTCGAAGGTTGTAAGGGCTGGGATCATCTGAAGGAGTTTCAGATCTCCGAGGCCGGAGCGGAGAAGCAAGGGCGGAAAGTTCGCAACATCGGTGCTACTGTGTATGGGACATTGCAGTCATGGCGCTGTGGTAATCGTTACCGTTTCGATGTTGAGTTCATGCCGGACGAGAAAAAGTCTGCCTTTAAAATGCTGGAGCTCTTCTATTGGTTCTGGCATAACTACAAGGCGCAGACAGCTCCCAGAAAGTAAATATGGGCAAGAAGATACAGTATGACCAAGCGCTGAACATGGCAAGAATCACACCTTGTGATTCAATTTATGCAAAAGATAATCCTTACGGGTATAAGATAAACGTAAATCATCCTAAAATACTGCCATTGTATCAGCGCTATAAGGCAAAGGTAGGTGAAGTGATCCTATCTGACTCTCAGCGGAGACACTTTGAATTACTTATTTTTGAACTGATCGAAAGGAAAAATCGTAATGAATAAAGTTATTTTGATAGGCAGGCTTACAGCGGATCCAGAACTCAGACAGTCTCAGAGCGGAATTTCTTCATGCAGATTTACTGTTGCTGTTGACAGAAAGTTTGCTGATAAGAACAGCGGTGAAAGACAGGCTGATTTTATTACCTGTATAGCATGGAGGCAGACCGCAGAGTTCGTTTCTCACTACTTCAGCAAGGGCAAGATGATCGGAATAGAGGGGGCGCTCCGCAATAACAACTATCAGGACAGAAATCATCCCGACGTTACACACTATGCTATGGATGTGCTCGTTGATAATGTTGAGTTCGTAGGAGGGAAGTCTGAAAGCGGTAATAACTCACCAACTTCTACTCAGCAGCAAGCTCCTCAGTCACAGCCGCAGAATAATGAAAGTATGTCTTACGGCAGCCTCAGCGATTTTGAGGAGATCCTCAGCGACGGCGATGTTCCCTTTTAAAATTAACACAATAAAAAATGGAGGTAAAAAATAATGAATGAAGCAAAAAGTATTCTTGAAATGGCGCAGGGCGCTATCATGGAGCAGGTCAATGTGGAGGTCAGCAGGATAGTTGACAATATCCTTGACCCGAACACTGATGCAAAGAAGAAAAGGCAGCTGGTGCTGACAGTCGACTTTACTCCGAGCAGTGACAGATCCGCAGTTGTAGTAAGTGCAACTGCAAAGAGTAAGCTTCTTCCGAATAATGCTATACAGACAACGCTTTATGTTGGAGCTGATGCATCCACAGGAGAGGTGCAGGCAGTTGAAATGGTGCCTCAGATACCAGGACAGCAGGGATTTGACGGCTCAATTCAGCAGGAACCTAAAATAATGAAGATTGCAGGAGGAATGAGATAATGGAAAGATCAGCTATAGAAAAGATAGAGGAACTTTGTGTTCCAAATATTCATGAAGAATATGGATATGTATACAGTGACAAGCACCTTTATGTGCTCCCTGAACCTCATGTGAATACACTCACATTCCATACACTTGATGGCCTTGTAAATTCTTTGCTTGAAGAATACAAAGACTTCAACGGTCCGCTGCTTATTGATGTCAGAGATGAGGAGACTGTTGCTGTTTACAGTTCTATAAGCTGTGCCGACAGACAGCGTGAGATACCGTATGAAGTCAGAGCGGAAATTGTTGAAATCCCGTTCAATCGCAAGCTTGACTACGAAACTATGATGATAACGCTGAAATCCAAGTTTGTAGAGACACCTGAGCTTCTGGAGCTCGTAAAGCTCCTCGGAACTATCACCGAAGAAAACAGTGCAACTGCCTCTGATGATGGATTCACGCAGACAGTAGTCGTTCGCAAAGGTATTATGCTGCATGAGAACAAGGCTGTCAATCCTATTCGCAAACTTAAGCCATACCGCACATTTAACGAAGTTGACCAGCCTGAGAGCGAGTTCCTGCTTAGGCTTTCAGAGGGCGGCGGTGTAGCGCTTTATGAGGCTGACGGTGGTGCGTGGAAGCTTCAGGCTCGCAGAAATGTTGCGGAATATCTGAAAAATGCACTTGCTAATCTTGTCGAAGCTGGCGAAGTGATCATAGTAGAATGATAACGTTTTCTGTGTGGGGCGGCATTGTCCGCCCCTTTGCAGAATTAATCGAGGTGATAATGTGGCTAATCCGCAGTTAAAGAACGGATATACCAAGATAGCAAACGAGTTGCTGGAAGCGATATGCAGGCTTAATATCTCGGGCAATGAAATGCGGATACTGCTTTATATTATCCGCAGGACTTATGGATTCAATAAAACCTGTGAAGAGATATCGCTTTCAGAGATTGCAAGTGCTGTTGGGGCGAGATCTGCGCATATTTCAAGGGCATTAAAAAAGCTTTCAGCACTGAATTTGATAGAGCTGAGATCAAGTGAAGGTGTTAAACCTCAGACCATTTCCATTGTGAAAGATTATGAAGAATGGGCTGTTGAAAGTTGTACAGAATTACTATTACCAAAAATGGTAACCGTTACCAAAAATGGTAACCCTACTATTACCAAAAATGGTAACCCTACTATTACCAAAAATGGTAACCCTACTATTACCAAAAATGGTAACCCTACATATAAAGAAAATAATAAAGAAATTATTAAAGAAAGTTTTAAATACAATAAAACCGCCTACGGCAGAAATGGGAAAGTATTGTTGAAAACTGAGGAATACGACAAATTAATTAACGATTACGGAAAGGAAACAGTCGAGAGGTACATTGATCGCATGGATAATTATTTGACATCCAAGGGTAGGGAGTACAATGACTGCTACGCTGAGCTCCTCGTCTGGATTGATAGGGACGGAGTTCAAAAGCGTGACCCCAAAGCATTCGATGTCAAGAAGTATGAGTTCGTTATTAATAAGTTTTGAGCAAGGAGGCATAAGAATGGCAAGTATACTTGAAAAAGCAGCGGAAACAATACAGCGTTTAGGATCTGCTGCTCAGGACTGCAAGAGCTGTGCAAGACTTCCGATTTGCAATGCGTATCAGGCAGAGGGCAGATTCGAGAACTGCGATTATAAGTGGGTACATGAGGATGAAGCCACAGACGTACAGACTGTGAAGCGTGGGAAGTGGATAGAGAACACATACAAATATATCAAGGAACTTGATGCGTATTTCGTACAGGCAAAATGCACAGTGTGCGGACGGTATAGTGATAAGATTGATATTTATACAGGTTATATGTCTAATGAGTGTTGCTCCCATTGCGGCGCAAGAATGGACGGTGGCGAGAATGGCAGATAAAAAATGCTGTGAAAATTGCTATTACGGCGAGATTTGGGCTAAACGAGAAAGGCTTGGTATACCTTGCTGTGTGATATGCTGGCTTAGAAGCAATATGTTCAAAGGTAAATATGAACTACATAGCAAGGATGATGTGTGCAGGAAGTGGAGGGCGGACAATGACTGAAACAAAACTTAAACCGTGTCCGTTTTGTGGATACGATGCTGAATTGACAACAGATTACTACGGGAACGGGTCTGATTACTGCTGCGTTTTCTGCACTAATTGCGGAGCAGGGACAGCGATATTGTCAAAGCAGCCAGTATATGATGCGGTAGATATAGTGACAAAAAATTGGAACAGAAGAGCCAACACCAAAGACGAAGCGTGGAGATGTCAAGGAAACATAGGAGGATGACAATGCAGAGACTAACTGACAGGGGCACAGCAGAAGTGCTTAGATCAAACATGGAAGGGCTGAAAAAGGCAGGAATTGAACCTTCCATAGAGGACCTGAGATACATCAAGCTTGCAGACTACGAGAACGAGGAAGAACGGAAAGAGCAGAATTTTGTGAACTACGATCCGGATGATTACTATGAGTGAGGAGGAATAATATGAACCTTGAAATTTTTAGAATTATAATCGTCACTGTTGCGGCAGTTGTATGCATAGCAGTAAAGAGAATGGAGGAATAGGATGAAAAAGATTCATCGTATATTTGAAAACTTCATAGAACCTTATGGGCTTTGCAGAGAACGTGATATCAAGCCTATACCGAGTATTGATACACCTTGGTTGCGAAAGAAGCTTAATAAGAGAAAAAGGGGAGGAAAAAGGAAATGAACGATAACACCTGTGTATGCTGCGGCGAACCGATACCAGAGGGTATGCAAGTTTGCCCGAAGTGCAGAGGGGAGGTTAAGAAATGAGTGATACAGATATGCTCTACATGGCATCGCTTGAGAAACGAAATGCAGAGCTCGAAGCTCGCATAGCTGAGCTTGAGGACAAGCACTGGAACGAGTGCAGACAAATTGCTCATTATGATGATGAGCTGAGAAAGGCTAAGGAGTTGCTTAAGGCGGCGGTTGAGGATTTGGAAGAACTTCACAGTGAGGCTGACTGTTCCTGCAATTGTTGCAAAGGTGAAAAAGCGGAAAGTTGTCAATTCATAAAATGTTGGACTTGGCGATACGCTGACGAAGCCTTGAAACTGATCGGAGGCGCTGAGGATGAAAACAGTTGACGATATATACAACGAGATAGGCATTCCGTGCTACTATTGTAAACACGCATTCTCTGAGTTGTGCATTGTAAAATGCATTAAACCGCTGTTAGATAATATGGTAGAAATAGCGGCAGATATGGTTCTGCGAGGTGAGTATTAATGATCGTATTTCTGATAGGCACTATATTCGGCGGAGCTGTTGGAATAATAGCAATGTCTCTGACTATGCCGGACTGGGAGGATGAAGACAATGACGAAGAATAGATTCCGACTTGATCCTCTGAATGCTCGTTTCCGGATCCGGAATGGTATTACCGGCGGATACATACACATCACACTATTCCGGATCCTGGAATTTCCCACAAGGCAGTCAGCGCTTGCATACATGAAACGGGCAGGGCTCAACAAAGAGATATACTACACGGAGGCTGTAAGATGACTACAAAGGAACTTGATATAAGGCACTGGTTAAACAGCGCTTTTTACGCAGATAAAAAAGCAAAGGCTCTTGATATGCTCGTCAGGCAATGCAGGGAGCGTGCAGAGGGGCTTTCAAGATGCTCAGAGGGTAACGACAAGGGCAAGAGTGACAGCACTGAAAACGGCACGGAAAACGCTCTTATGAAGCTTTCGGAAATGGAACTA
>JAGCWY010000020.1 GCA_017961625.1 Ruminococcus sp.
ATCTGTGAAGTACTTTTTATTAGCTTCATCATACCAATATTCGATTGAACCATCTACGGTGCAGGAAGGTGCAACTGCTTCATGATGAGTTAGAGGCAGCTTAGCAATAGAGATTTCCTTTGTGTCGGTGTATTCTACACCTTCAAAAGTTGCCTTAGCAGTGTAGATAGTCTTTCCGTCAGCAGTATAGGTTGGAGCTATGGTTTCAGAAGTTACTTCTGCTTCGATAGTCTGAACATCATCGTCCTTTTCGCAGGTGAGATTTGCACTTGCGATGTAGCTGTCATCGAACTCGCTCTCTTCCCATGTCCATTTCGGAGCTTTGTAGGTATGACCTGTTGCAGGAATTGTCACAGCCTCCTTTGGAGTCAAATTGAATTCTTTCCCCTCAATTAAATAGGCTTCACCGTTGCTTCCGTTGTAATATTCTGTATTTCCCTCAGCCATACAAGTAGGATCTTTAGCATTCACAGAAATTGCAAGTATTCCGTCCGAGTATTCACCAAATAAGCTGCCCCTGTTAGCAAATGTGATAACTTCCTTTCTTTCGTCTACAAAGCGATAGTTCTGCCCTTCTACCAAGTCATTCGGATTACACCCGTATAGTTCCTCAAAGGAGTCAGGATCCTCCCTCAGCCACCAGAAGAAGTTATCAGGATCGTCATTGTATCGTTCCTGAATAAATTCATCGTCAAAATGCCAGTGACCGCTTTCGTATATATATGAACCTGATGGAATTGCTACAATAGAATCATCACGAAAATAAGCATCTGAAAATACACCCTCTGAAAAAGCAACAGGTTTTTTTACGTTAAAAATTAATTTTAATTTGGTATCCACATAAATCGGATTATAAAGTGGGTTTGATATCTCAGGGGCAGTAATTATTATATCAACAATTGGATCGTTATCATAATAACAAAAAATGAATTCCTCTGAAAGACTAATTGGAACTGTTGAATTAATTTCAAAATATGTCATCTGCGAACTTTCAACATAAGAAACAAAAGCCCAGTTTCCAATCGAAGAAATAGCACAATCCTCAGCAAAGACTACTCTCTTTACTTTACTTGCATTTCCCCAATCATTGCCACAAAATGCCCTGTCAGGAATTGAACCTGAACCAGTAATATAAAGCAGACCTTCGTTGTCAAGAGTCCATTTTACACCTCCGAAATTGCCGCTGTCAATTATTTCTGCCTCCGCATTAGCTACAATGCCCGTACTTCCTGTCAAAAAGCCTCCCACGTTTGCGGGCAAGCTACCCGCTACAAGAGTTAATGCCATAACAAAAGCAATCGTTTTCTTCCAGCCCTTATGTTTTTTCACAACTCATTCCTCCTTGATCATTTTTTCATAATTTATAAAGGGCACTCCGCAGGAACCATTTATCCCATAGAGTATGTTATATAGGCATTCACATAACACTCACCTCTCCCCCCTAAAAATAAAGAATTAATATATAATTATATAAACTTCATATGTAGAATTATAATATATTTTTCAAGCTGATTCATTGCTTTTTTGTAAACAAATTAAATTCTGTGTTGATAAAAATAGGGATTTTACCAAATGTAAACATTAGTTGGACATTGAAAACTCTTTTTTTCGATCAACATTTGAATTTCACTATCATGACCTATCCCTCAGGTCCATATGTTCGCAAGGACATGCAGGTTCAAGTCCTGTTATCCGCACCACTACAAAGCCTGTGAACCTAAACATGTTGTTCACAGGCTTTCTTACTTTTTTGCATAAGACCTAATCTATTTCACTTAAGACGTTGTCATCATTTTTGTACAGCTTATGCAGCAAAGCCACTCACAGACAATTTAACGTCTCACTTAATGTGAGGCGCCTTTTTTATATTCAAATCTGTTTCGTAGAGTTAACAACATTTGCAATTATTGGTCTGCTGTGATATAATACACTTAGTCGATAGGTTATATATAATATCAGGAGGAAATTTAATGGATAAAAGATTCATATACGCTGACAATGCTGCTACTACAGCTGTATCAGATGAGGTGCTTCAGGCGATGCTCCCCTACTTTCGTGAAGGATACGGAAATGCTTCAAGTATTTATAAGCTCGGACGTGATGCTCAGCGAGCAGTAGAAACTGCCCGCGAAAAGGTTGCAGCCGCTATCGGAGCAGAACCCCGTGAGATTTATTTTACAAGCTGCGGTTCCGAATCCGATAACTGGGCTATAAAAGGAACAGCGGAGCTCATGGCTAAAAAAGGCAAAAAGCACATCATCACATCGGTATTTGAACATCACGCTGTTCTGCATACTACTGAATATCTTGAAAAGCACGGATTTGAGATAACGTATATCCCTGTAAGCGAAAAAGGTCTTATTGATCCTGCAGATATAAGAAAAGCAATTCGCGAGGACACAGCCCTTGTAACGATAATGTATGCAAATAACGAGATCGGTACTATACAGCCTATAGAAGAGATCGCTGCTATATGCCATGAAAAAGGCGTGCTTTTCCATACAGACGCTGTACAGGCTGTAGGTCATATTGATATTGATGTGCATAAACAAGGCATTGATATGCTTTCACTTTCAGGTCACAAAATACATGCTCAGAAGGGCATAGGAGCACTGTATGTAAAAAAGGGTATCATTCTGCCGAATCTCATACACGGCGGCGGTCAGGAACGCGGAAAACGCGCTGGTACAGAAAATGTTCCTGCAATAGTTGGTCTCGGCACAGCTATTGAAGCTGCTACAAAAAATATAGCTGAAAAGAACGCTGTCATCACTATGCGAAGGAATAAGCTAATTGATGGAATATTGACGATACCTTATACACGCCTCAACGGAGACAGGGACAAGCGCCTACCTGGAAATCTCAATATCTCAATTGAAGGAATTGAAGGCGAATCACTTCTTCTTATGCTTGATATGAACGGTATATGTGCTTCATCAGGTTCAGCCTGCACATCCGGCTCTCTTGATCCTTCTCACGTTCTTCTCTCTCTCGGCTTGAAGCATGAGGTTGCCCACGGCTCAATGAGACTCTCTATAGAGGAAAATATTACAGATGAAGACGTTGATTACATTCTTGAGGTCATACCGAAAATCGTAAAGCGTCTTAGAGAAATGTCCCCTGTATGGGAAAAAATGATGAAGGGCGAAAAATACGAATAAAGGAGAAAAAATATGTTATACAGTGAAAAGGTTCTCGACCATTTTTCAAATCCGCGAAATGTCGGAGAAATCGAAGATGCAGATGGTGTTGGTGAGGTTGGAAACGCAAAATGCGGAGACATCATGAAGATGTATCTGAAAATAGACAACAATACTATCACTGACGTAAAGTTCAAAACTTTTGGATGTGGTGCAGCAGTTGCTACTTCTTCAATGGCGACAGAACTTATCAAAGGAAAAAGCATCGACGATGCACTTAAGCTGACAAATCAGGCTGTTGTTGAAGCATTGGACGGACTTCCGGCAGTAAAGATACACTGCTCAGTACTTGCTGAACAGGCAGTACGTTCAGCGCTTTCCGATTACTATACCCGTCAGGGAATTGATCCTTTACCGATTGTCGGAGAAATTAAGGAACCTGAAGAATAAAAAATAATTCATTTAGAAGCGCTTTGTTTATCAAAGTGCTTCTTTTTTTCGCCAAAAAGACCGCAATGAGAACGATCTCACTGCGGTCTGATACATTATATTATTCTGTTTATCACACACCAAAAAGGAGCTTGTCATAAGTTGGGAAGGGATAATACTCCTCAGCAGTTAGTGTTTCTGCTTTATCAGCAGGAGCACGAAGCTTTTCCATTGCAGGAATCATCTTATCACGAACGTATGCAGACTGTTTCATGACATCGTCAATCTTCTTCAAGCCTGCCACTACGCTTTCGAGAGCAGATGTAGCAGCGTCCATTTCGTCAATAAGAGCCGAAAGTTCAGTTACAAGCCTTGTTTCATACTTGCAGGCTACCTTAGCGACGCTCTTCTTTACAGATACAGCGGAAGCTGTATCGGAAGTAAATTTAGCCACAGCAGGGATTATTTCCTTACGTGCCATATCTATCATTGTTGAAGCTTCGATATTTACTGATTTTACGTAGTTTTCAAGCATGATATCACGACGTGAGAAAATCTCGGCTTCTGTAAAGATGCCATGTGATGTGAGCATTTCAACATTCTTTTTATCGCATATCTTAGGCATACAGTCAGCTGTTGTTTTAAGGTTTGAAAGTCCGCGTTTTTCTGCTTCCTTTACCCATGAATCATCATAACCATTACCGTTGAATATTATGCGCTTATGATCCTTTATTGTCTTCTTGATAAGATCGTGAAGTGACTTGTTAAAGTCCTTAGCCTTTTCAAGCTTGTCTGCGAACTGCTTCAGCACCTCAGCAACAGCTGCATTAAGGTGGATATTTGCACACGAAATACTGTTGGAAGAACCAAGCATACGGAACTCAAACTTATTTCCGGTAAATGCAAAAGGTGAAGTTCTGTTTCTATCAGTTGTGTCCTTGCTGAACTGAGGAAGAACATCAACACCAAGCTTCATTTTCTCCTTTGCTGTACCACCGTAAGGAGCATCCTTCTCGATTGCTTCAAGAATAGCTGTAAGTTCATCTCCGAGGAATATAGAGATAATAGCGGGAGGAGCTTCGTTTGCACCAAGACGATGATCGTTTCCGGCTGTAGCTACTGAAAGTCTCAGCAGATCCTGATAATCATCAACAGCCTTTATTACAGCCGCAAGGAAAAGCAGGAACTGTGCGTTCTCATAAGGAGTTTCACCGGGTGAAAGAAGATTTACACCTGTATCAGTGGAAATAGACCAGTTATTATGTTTACCGGATCCGTTTACGCCCTCAAATGGCTTTTCGTGAAGAAGGCATACAAGTCCGTGGCGCTCAGCGACTTTCTTCATAACCTCCATTGTGAGCTGGTTGTGGTCAGCAGCTATATTTGTGGTCTTGTATATAGGAGCAAGCTCGTGCTGTGCAGGTGCAACTTCATTGTGCTTTGTTTTTGCAAGTATTCCCAGTTTCCAGAGCTCTTTGTCAAGATCTGCCATATACTCAGAAACTCTTGTTTTTATTGAACCGAAGTAATGATCCTCCATTTCCTGTCCTTTAGGAGGCATTGCACCGAAGAGTGTACGTCCGGTCATAATAAGATCCTTACGTTTTTTATACATCTCACGGTCAACAAGGAAGTACTCCTGCTCAGGACCTACAGATGTGCGGACGCTTCTTACGCTGTCGTTGCCAAAAAGTTTCAGAACACGGAGAGCCTGTCTGTTGAGAGCCTCCATTGAACGAAGAAGAGGAACCTTCTTGTCAAGAGCTTCACCTGTATATGAACAGAAAGCTGTCGGTATGTAAAGTGTGCCATCCTTGATGAAAGCATAAGATGTAGGATCCCAAGCCGTATATCCTCTTGCCTCAAATGTAGCACGAAGTCCGCCGGATGGGAAAGATGAAGCATCAGGCTCACCTTTTACAAGCTCCTTGCCTGAGAACTCCATTATTACCCTTCCGTCGGGTGCGGGAGTGATAAAACTGTCGTGTTTTTCAGCCGTAACACCGGTCATCGGCTGGAACCAGTGCGTATAGTGTGTTGCACCTTTCTCGATAGCCCAGTCCTTCATTGCTGCAGCAACGGCATTTGCTACTGAAATGTCAAGCGGTGTACCTCTGTCGATAGTCCTTTTGAGGGACTTGTAAACCTTTTCGGAAAGAGTAGCCTTCATTACTCTTTCGTCAAATACCATTGAACCAAAATACTCTGTTACCTTTTCCATAATAAATTCCTCCATTATTATTTATTTTCTAAAGAAGCTCTTATAAAATCCGCAAAGAGCTTCTGCGGTTTATTAGGTCTTGATTTGAATTCCGGATGGAACTGAACGCCAATGAACCATGGATGATCTACAAGTTCAACAATCTCAACAAGCTTTTCATCGGGTGAAAGACCTGCTATTTTAAGTCCGTTTTCAATCAAGGTCTTTCTGAAAGCATTATTGAACTCATAACGATGGCGATGGCGCTCATAGATAAGCTCTTCGTCATATATCTTACGGCACCTTGAATCGGCAGCAAGCTTACAGGGATATAATCCTAGACGCATTGTACCACCCTTCTCAGAGATGTTTTTCTGCTCCTCCATAATATCTATGACTGGATACGGGGTATCTCCGAATTCAGCAGAATCAGCGTTGCTTAGGCCGCATACGTTTCTTGCGAACTCAATTACTGTCATCTGCATACCAAGACATATACCGAAAAATGGCACTTTATTTTCACGAGCATAGCGTATAGACTCTATCATTCCTTCTACTCCCCTGTGTCCGAAGCCACCGGGAACTATTATACCGTTACAGTCTGCAAAAATATCACTTGCATTATCGTATGTAACCGTTTCAGAATCTATCCATTTTATATCAACGGCTGCATCATTTATTATACCGCCGTGTCTAAGAGCCTCTGCAACTGAAAGATATGCATCATGAAGCTCTACATATTTACCAACAAGTCCGATAGTGACCTTTTTTTCAGCACTTTCAGCACGGTGCACCATTTCAGTCCATTCTGTAAGATCAGGATCGTTATCAGCTATTCCAAGATGTCTGCATACCGAATGAGCAAGTCCTTCATTTTCGAGCCATATAGGTACTTCATACAGCGAAGGAGCCGTAAGATTCTGTATAACGTCTTCCTTGCGGATATTGCAAAAAAGTGCAATCTTTTCAGCCATATCATCAGGAATACGCTTTTCCGTCCTGCATACTATTATATCCGGCTGTATGCCAATGGAAAGAAGCTCCTTTGTTGAATGTTGAGTTGGCTTAGATTTAAGTTCCTCAGAGCCGGTAATATAGGGTACCAGTGTAACATGGATGTAACATACATTCTCGCGCCCCTGTTCCGTTCCGACTTGACGTATTGCCTCAAGGAAGGGAGTGGATTCAATATCTCCGACTGTTCCGCCAATCTCGGTTATAACAACATCTGCATTCACATCATTTGCTGCACTGTAAACCTTTTCCTTGATCTCATTTGTGATATGAGGAATTACCTGAACCGTTCCGCCAAGGTAATCGCCACGGCGTTCTTTTGTAATAACGTTCCAGTATATCTTTCCCGTTGTAACATTTGAGTGTACCGACAGATTTTCATCTACGAAACGCTCATAATGCCCAAGGTCAAGATCTGTTTCAGCACCGTCGTCAGTCACAAAGACCTCGCCATGTTGAAATGGAGACATAGTTCCCGGATCTACATTGATATACGGATCAAACTTTTGAATGGTGACTTTGTAGCCACGCTGTTTCAAAAGTCTTCCTAATGAAGCAGCTGTGATACCTTTGCCGAGTCCTGAAACGACTCCGCCGGTTACAAAAATGAACTTTGACATTTGTATATGCTCCTTGAAATACATTTATGATAAAGGCAGTCTGCATACATCGGGAGATCTGTAATTAAGATGCACGCAGACGCCCTTGTCAGCTTATGATCTTTCCCACTCCTCCGAATCATGGAGCGCATTGTATCCTTCTTCGCCAGTACGTATCTTGATAACATTCTCGATATCATAAATGAACATCTTACCGTCGCCATAGTTGCCTGTATAAAGTGCAGCCTTTGCCGCTGCAACCACCTTATCTACAGGTACTGCGCATACTGCGATCTCAGCCTTTACCTTAGGGAGCAGGTTCATCTC
>JAGCWY010000021.1 GCA_017961625.1 Ruminococcus sp.
CAATAAAGAAAAAATCTCCTCAAGAATCAAAGAGCTTACCTCTCAGCTTAATGCTGTCTCCACCAGAACGCTTGCCGAGATCCAACAGGATTTGTATCAGCGTATTGAATCTGGGCTTGCTATTATCGATGATCCTCAGACCGGAGGCCCTGTAAAAAATATGGCTATTCGCAGTTTCATCGAGCATATTACCTATGTCAAACCCCGGAGCGTTATTGAAATTCACTACAAGATACTGTGATTAAGTTGTTATATCTATCAGGTGCTTGGCGGTCTAAGCACCATAAAGATATAATCCCCTCCAGCACGAAACTGGAGGGGATTTATTATTACTGCTCTTCAAGGAGTCCAGTATAAGTATGATCGTCGATGATGAGAGTCACAGCTTTTTTCTTTTTTTCGGGAGGCTTAACCTGTGGGACCGGCTCCGGCTTGCTGAATCCGTTGAGCCCGGCAGCCTTGATAATAGTCGGATAGTCCTCATATGCCTCGTTGATATCAACGTTACCAGCTATGCCGGTTATAGTTCCGTTGCTGGACTTCTGCCAGATGCCGTATCTCTTTACAGCAGTTGGTTTACCGCCGTACCGTGCGGCCCATTTGTCAAACTGCGTTAGTCTGCTCATATCAAGTCTATCTACGAATCCAGATATATCAGATGCGTATATTCCACAGTAGTATCCTGCTTTTTCCATAGTCTGACAAAAACCAATGCAAGCATCAGTAGCGCCGCACTTGTCGGCCGGACTTGTCAGCTCAAGGTCGATGTATACGGGATAGTCAAACTGCTTTCCTTTGATGATATTTATGAAGCGATTAGCATCTGATACTCCGTCTATACGGGATACGCATTTGGAGCCGACTATGTAGTATGCACCGACTGATATACCAGCCTCCTTTGCACCTTTATAATTCTTCTCGAATTTGGAATCAGTATAGAATCCGTCGTCCGAGCCTCCGGCTTTTATTATAGCAAACTCTATGCCGGCCTCCCTGACCTTAGTCCAGTCGATGTCGCCCTGCCAGCGTGATACGTCAATTCCGTTTTTCATTGTCGTTTCCCTCCAATTTCTTTAATTGACTTCCAAAATAAAAGATAAGTATCGATGTGTATGCTGTCGCAAAGTAATCTGGTATATCTTTGCCTGTTATCACCATGTAAGCAAATACATAAGTAAATGTTAAGGTGATGATAGATTTCACATCAATCAGCTTAGCTATACGTTCCTTGATCTTCATGGTATCAACCTCCGAAGAAACGTTTTATCCTTTTGACGATGCCGGGCTTCTCCTGCTCCGGCAAAGCCTTACTCGTTGATTTCTTCCGCCAGAACTTCCTGATCTTTACAATTATTTTCTGTCCCATCAATGCTCACCTCGTTTTCGTTGCCAATAACAGCAGTATTAATGCCCTCGTTCTGTTCGATTTCGATTTCTGTTTCTTCAACATATTCAAATGTCGATATAAAATTCTGTGTCCTTACGCCGTAAAAAATAGTGATGATAATACAGATCAGCGCTATTGCTGCCGATACA
>JAGCWY010000022.1 GCA_017961625.1 Ruminococcus sp.
ATGGGAAGGGGGATTGTGTAAATGTATCGGATAACTATCAATGGACAGCTACTGCATGAGCCTGATACTCAGAGCCGTTACCGGTTATCTTCCGGACGTATCGACGATGAAGTTAATCAGATACCGAAGTTCACTTTCCGTCTCCCTGTATTGAACCCCAGATATGAGGATGAGCTGAACGACAGGAAGGACATCATCGAAGTCACGAATACACTGACAAATGAGGTAGAGTTTGAGGGGACACTGCTCACGCATACCGACAGCATGACAAGCGCCGGTAAGCTTACAAAGGGCGGTGTCTGCGAAGGATATCTCGGATACCTCTGCGACAGTATACAGCCATACCATACGTATGAAAATAATACTGTAACTGAGTTCTTGACTGCACTCCTTGCAGTACATAACGCCAATGTCTCACAGGATAAGCAGATATCTCTTGGCTTATGCAATATATCCGGTGATAATACCAACAGCAAGACAACAGCCTACAGAAATACCCTTGAAGAGATCAAGGTGAATCTGATAGAGCGTATCGGTGGTGAGATAAGGATCCGTAAAGTCAACGGCAGCCTTGTACTTGATTTCATGGACAAGATCGGCAGTCTGAGCACAACAAAGATACAGCTTGCCGACAATATCAAGGAACTGAGTGTTGATACTGACAGCACGAATATCATTACAAGGCTTATACCGCTCGGATATCAGCTCCACCCGGAGGAAACGGCAGAGCGCCTTACAATAGCCTCAGTCAACAGTGATTGTATATATCTGGATGATAGTAATGCTATAGCTCAGTTCGGCATCATCGAAGGTACAGTGATCTTTGACGATATCACAGTTGCTGCGAATCTTAAGACAGCCGGACAAAATTACCTCACTAATAACAATCGTATCCGCAAAGCTTACGAGGCGCAGGTGCTTGATCTGAGCACGATTGACAGCGCTTATCAGCCGGTGAAATGCGGAAACACATATCCTTTTGAGAATGAACTCATTGGAATTGATGAAGATCTGCGTGTGATGCGGCGCACAGTCGATATATACAAGCCCTATGCTCCTACAATAGAGATCGGCGACAGAGCAGAACGCATAACAGATATAGCTACTCGCACCGCTCAGCTCATCGAATACGAACTGCCGAAACAGAAGCTTGATATCCTCGCCTCTGCGAAATCCACAGCCACAGAGCTTATCAATGCCGGTATCAATGGCCATGTCGTAGTCAACGGCAATGAGATCCTTATTATGGACACTGATGATAAGACAACAGCCACTCATGTATGGCGCTATAACTTAGGCGGCTGGGGTGTCAGTCATAACGGCTATGCTGGACCGTATACAATGGCAGCAACCCTAAACGGTGGATTCGTTGCAGACTTCATCACTGCCGGAGTGCTGAGAGGCTTGGAGATTGTAAACGGAAATAATACATTCCACGTACATACTGACGGTACAGTGGACGCTGCTGCTCTTAATATCACAGGTGGATCCATGCACGTTTTAACAAATAATTCTAATTATAGTGTTATTGATCTTAGATATAGTGGGCAACGGTCATATCAGAATAGTATATCACCTTCTGGAATATCAGTGACTGATAACACGAATCAAACGGTAAATACTGCTGCACAGATATTTAGTGACATCATTAGAACGTTAAATAGTCCTGATCAAACAGATCCAACTTTTTCTGTGGTTGCAAGTACAGGTGCTGTTACTACTAAGTCAACCGTATCTGCTCAGGGGAATATATCGTCACAGGCGGCAATTTCAGCGGCAGGAAATATTACTTCTCAGTCGGCTATCTCAGCCGCTGGTAATATATCATCACAAGCGACGATATCCGGTGATACACTGCACGGCGATACACTACAGTTTGAATGGAACGGCAACACCTACAATGTAGGCACGCTCATAAGCACACTATGGAACGAAGTATTCGGAGGTGGAATGTAATGGAATTTTACGGAAAAATGCAGGATATGGAATGCCTGTCAGGAGATACTCTGCCGGTATTCGATATTGAAGTCGAGGTCGGTGAAGGCAGCATCGAGGGCGGTACGATGTTCATATTTGTCGCTAAGTCAGATAGCCCTCATATACCGCTGATCTGTAAGGCTTGCGAGGCAACTGAAGACGGTTTCTCCGTCCAGCTTGTAAGTCAGGATACATCAGGTCTTATGGAAGGAACATACGATATGCATTTCTTTTTTACGGCTTGCGATGGTAACAGCTACAGGAAGCTATTAGGGACACTGTATGTGCATACGACTGCTCAGGG
>JAGCWY010000023.1 GCA_017961625.1 Ruminococcus sp.
CAGCATGGAGGAAGATTATCTAATGGCTTTCGGATTATACAAAGAAGCACTGCAAGAGTGCGTATATATGAACCGTGCCATTGTAGATAATCCATACGGCGGCACGACAGAAACATACACCGAGGGCGCACACTTTCAGGCATCTGTGTATCTCAGCAATTCACTGGAGATGCAGAGAGCGGAGCAAGAGGGCGTGAAAGGCTTATATCAGGTAACAACTGATAAATCAATCAGACTGCGTTATCATGATGTTTTTAAAAGGCTTGCAGACCCGGTAAACGGTGATGATGAATTACTTCTCAGAGTAACAAGCAAAGACGATAACTCAACCCCGAATTCGTCCACGCTTAATATGAGGGTAGTCAACGCCGAAGAATTTATACTGCCATGAATAAGTGGTTAGCACTTAATCAGTGGTTTAATTCATTCGGGGTTAAAGCATATCAGGAGCAGACAGTCAGTGAAACGGCTGTTTTGCCATATATAGCTTATGAGTTAGCATTCGGAGATATAGACAACTCACCGCTTGCGTTGACGTTCTCATATTTTGAACGCTCAACAAACTGGCAGGGCTGTTATAATATGTCCGAAACGATCTCCGCAGATATAGGGCGCTGGGGTAAACGCTTAGAGGTAGACGGTGGATATATAGTTATTCAGCGTGGCTCAACATTTGCTCAGCCGCTTGATGATATGGACGGAGACAAAGACATCAGAAGAATGGTCTTTAATATAGACGTGTTCTTCTTCACATCAAATTGAAAGGAGCGTAAATAATGGGAATTGACCTTTCTAACCTTGAATACTTAACACCTGAGCAGATTGGTGATATCCAGTTTGACACAGGTGTATTTGTAAAGAACTTTGACCTTGAAACTTTCAAGGAAAGCCTTATGGAAGGACAGATCGGCAAGGTAACAAAGGATAGTTTCTCTGTGAACGTGACAAGAGATACAATCAATATTCTTGATGATCTCAACGGCGTACACTTTGATTACTCCGAGGGACTTGTGACAACTAAGATAACAGCACAGATAAGCTTCACACTGGCTTCAATGAGTGCTGAGGACTTGGCAATGTCCTTAGGTTCTGCCGATGTAGACAGCACAACAGGAGCAATCACTGTTAGATATGCAATCGATGATACAGATTTTATCAATGTAGCTCTTATTCTTCCGCTTATGGACGGCAGTTTTGTAGTTGCTGAGTTACCGAGAGGCTATAATACAGGCGGTTTGAGTATTTCAACAAGTAAATCGTCAACAGGCGGTCTTACCTGTACAATGACAGGCTATAAGACACTTGCAGATAAGACAATACAGCCAATTAACCTGTATAAGATACCAAATCTCAGCGTTGGGCTTAACAAGCATACTGAGACTGTTACTGTTGGTAATACTAAGACACTGACAGCAACAACAACCCCGGCAGGCTCAACGGTAATATGGAGCAGCGGTAATGAAGCTATTGCAACAGTTGCGGCAGGAGTTGTGACAGGCGTTGCAGCAGGCTCAACAGTAATAACTGCAAAGGTACAGGGCGGCGGCTATGATAAGTGCGTTGTTACAGTATCAGCAGGCGTGTAAAAATCGAATAAAAACCGAATAAGCCCCGTTAATTCGGGGCTTTCTTGTTAGGAGGATATCATGAAAACCCTTAGAGACTATGAAGGAGCAGAGGGCGTTGCTAAGTTTGCAGAGATAGAGCCTTACATCTCCGAAATTATCAAAGATAGTAATATCAATATAGCAGAAATGGGGAGCTTTCAGCTCGGTGCAAAGGCATTAGAGCTTCACCCTGCTGAATGTGAGGGCATATTCAAGGCGTTCGGTGACGTGCCTGCAAGTCCGCAGGGTAAAGTTGCGGCAATAGCAACAGTTTTGCTTGATATCCTCACAGACAAGGATATGATTGATTTTTTCATATTATCGGGCAAGATAATGGAGAAGAAATAGCCATTATCTGCCTGATAGAACATGAATTTTTAAATATCAAGCAGTATCTGCGGTATGTCAAGGCAAAATATAATTTATATCTGCATGATATGAGCTATAAAGTCTATGTCACCGATGCGCTCAGAGGTATCATTGAGATATCAGGACGGTGCAAGGTATCTAACAGGTGGGTTGATCTTTTAAATCCAGTTGAAGAAGATACAAGGACCTGCGCAGAGGTAACAAATGATATTATCGCAGGCTTGGAAAAAATCCTCGGAAAGGAGGAAGATGATTGAACGTCTACAAATTAGAAGCCGCTATTGGCTTAAACTCTACGGAGTACCAGAAAGGACTTAAAGCCGCAGGCGAGAGTATGTCTGCAATGGGCGATAAAATAAAGGCAGGCGCTGCGGCAGTTGGTAAGGCAACAGCGGCAGGGCTTGCGGCAGGCTCGGCAGCCGTTACAGCCCTTGCAAAATCGGCTGTTTCTGCTTATGCCGATTATGAGCAGTTAGTGGGCGGTGTTGAGAAGCTTTTCGGCGAGAGTTCCGACTTGCTTATGATGTATGCCAAAGATGCGGCGAATACTGCTGGTATGTCAGTAAATGCATACATGGAGACAGCCACAAGCTTTGCGGCGGCTCTTACAACGTCAGTACAGGCGGCAGGCGGCAGCATGGACGAGGCTGTTGAATACGCTGATACAGCTATGCGTGATATGTCAGATAATGCCAATACCTTTGGCACGGATATAGCAAGCATACAGACAGCATATCAGGGTTTTGCGAAGCAGAATTATACAATGCTTGATAACTTAAAGCTTGGCTATGGCGGCACAAAAGCCGAAATGGAGAGGCTTATTGAAGATGCGAACAAGCTGAGACATGAACAGGGTATCAACAACGATCTGACAATTGAAAGCTATGCCGATATTATAACAGCTATCCATGAAGTGCAGACACAAATGAACATCACAGGCACAACAGCCCGAGAAGCATCAAAGACAATATCGGGCAGTATTGGAGCTGTAAAAGCGGCTTGGACTAATCTCACCATAGAAATGGCGAAAGATGACGGCGATATCGGCGGCGCTTTTCAGGCATTCGGTGAGAACGTCGGTGCAGTTGTTGATAATATGCTCCCGAGAGTTGAAAAGGCTATCGGTGGTATAGGCAACTTTATAGCTTCTGCCGCTCCACAGGTAACAAACGGACTGAGAAAACTTCTCCCGAAAGTGTTACCCTCATTAGTCAGCACAGCAGGGACACTTGTTTCAACAGCTGGCTCGGCAATCTTACAGGCTATACCCGATTTGCTTACAATGGGCGGCGGCTTACTTGATAGCTTCGTCAACAATTCGCAGTATATCTTCAAATCAGCACAACAGCTCATGTCAAACTTTGCCAATCAGTTGATAAATGTAGATTATGGCAAGCTTGGTTCAAGCTTATCGACAATATTTACAGGCGCTGTAAATTCAGTGACTGACTTTTTGAAAGGCATTGACTATATAAAGGTCGGCAAGGATATAGCTGATTTCTTGAATGGCATAGACTGGCAGGGTGTTGCAAATAGCCTGTTTGATCTTATAGCAGCAGGCATAAAAGCTATCCCTGATATAGCAATGTCATTTTTCGCAAATGCCGATATAAGCAATATAATGACAATGATAGGCTTGTTAGGCGCTCCGAAGCTCCTTGGCGGTATTACAGACTTCACAGGCAGCGAAGAAGGACAAAGCCTCGGACAGGCAGCAGGCACGTCATGGAGCGGTGCTTTCATGGCAGGTATTAAAGCTTTCGGCTTAGGCTGGGCTATCGGTTCATACTTGCGTGATAACATAGTTATTGGCGATAAGACACTTGGTGAGTGGGTAGAGGTTGGCGCAGAAAAACTACTCGGTGAAATCCCCGACGAGGGCGAATTTGATGATGCCTCTAATACTGGCTATATAAATTACAAAGGCAAAGTAATGGCAGTTAATCCTAATTCACAGGTTTACAAGACTTACAATCCGTCAGGCTATGCCGATTGGTTACAAAACGAGGCTACAAACGGTGAATACTATACTGAGCATTTAGTCCCACGAGTTGAGGGCGATGTAGCCGGTCAGTATCCTCAGAACTTAAAAGCAAAGCCGGTTCAGAAAGATGAACGTGAAACGTTCAAGTATTACTATAACGGCAAGTTAAATTCAGCCTATAAGCGTGACGTGTATGGACGTTTGACGGAGGAATGGCTTAAGTACGGCGGTATTGCATTTGGCGGCGGTGGACGTGTTACAAAGCCTACGTTTGCCCTTGTAGGAGAGAAAGAACCAGAGACTATTATCCCAGATAGTAAGCGTGGAGAGTTTGGCAATACGTATAACACAGAAGTACACATACATATTGACGGCACAGGCAAAAATGCAGACGAAATAGCAGACGAAGCAATAGAGATAGTGTCCTCAAAGCTCAGTTTCTTGGGCATTACTCAGCAAAGGGCAGTAGGAGGTAAATCATGGGCATAATACAGAATTTTGTGTCAGATACCGAGAAATTTACGCTTGACGGCGTATCGAGTGATACTCTTGGTTTATACTGCGATTTCCTTTCACCTATGGATATGGCTGAACAGAAGTATTCTGAGTACAATTTGGGCGAAGATGAAACACTTGTGACCCCTGATGAAGTTTTTAGCAATATCAGCTATTCTATACGGTTTTATACGTTTTTAGCCGATGATTACAACGATAAGGCAATAAAGGCTTTTTGTGCAAACAAGAAAATACTCACACTGTCAAGATATCCAGACTATTACTTCAAAATACGTCGTATAAGCCTCACAGCAACCGATAACAGCGGCTATGGCAAACGTATTGACTATGTGCTGACGTTGAGTATAGCGCCGTTTAGATACGTTACAGCCGAATATAACCCACAGATTACCTTAGAGGCTGGCGAGGACATAATTAATGAGCATTCAAGGTATAGCAAGCCCGAATTTGAGATAACGGGAACAGATGATATTACACTCACTGTAAACGGCTCTACGTTTAGCGTTGAGGGCTTGACACTTAGCCAGACTATTATCATTGACAGTGTACGTCATATCACTTATAGCGGCACTACGTTGCTTACAGGAAAGACTTCAGGCAAGTATCCGCTGTTAAATGTAGGCGGTAATACAATCAGCTGGACGGGTAACATCACAAGTGTTAAATACAAAGGAAACTGGAGGGATTACTAATGGCAGGCGGCAGCGTTAATGACCCTGTAATAGTATCCACATGGAATCAGTTCATAGTTGCTTTTCAAAATCGCACATCTTATATCAAATGGGCTGACGTTGAAAATAAGACTATTGATTTTATCAGTATCACAGGTAAGATATCGGGCAGTTGTACTCAGTGTGATTTTAACGGCTGGACGTTTGAACGTGTTGATATTACTGATATTCAGGATTACTTTGTATTTGATAGTTCAGGACAGCAAGGCATGGCACAAGCTGTAAATCTTACGATTAATAAGCTTAACGTTTTTAAGTCAGCAAGAGCAGCGGTGCACATATTTGGAACAATAGTAAACTGTTATTTTAACGATGTTTACTATCAGTCCCATGATGAAGCATATGAAACGCCCGATGAAGATTACTATGAGTTTGATTTTCGTTCTGGAGCAAGTGCATATATTTGTCAAGGTGCTTTTAATTCTATAATCAACATGAGAAGTGAAGATTATGCGCCGAGAGTTCCAACATTATCGGCGTATAACTCCGAAATAAGCTTTAATTACAAATGGACTAAGACTGATACAGACGATTATACAACATTCTGGGGTAAACCTTATCAGAATGTAAGCCCTTATAGTGTGGCATATTACAGTCATTGCTATATCAGCGGAAAAATCGATGTATCAGAGGGTGAGGGAACATGGCACATGACGTGTCAAAACTTCTCTTGGCGTGGTTACATTGATTCAGAGGATACAATATTTAATATACAGGTAATAACAGGCGGCAATTGTACGCTTGATAGGCTGTATATTAACTGTACAGCGGCAAGTGATGCGTTGTTTGTTATCAATAACGGTAATTCAATGAGCTTGCTTAATACCATAGTTGAATCGGCAGGTGTAACATCAGGAATAACTTTTCAGGGTACAAAAACGCTGAAAGAGGATTTGAAGAATAAAGACTGGCTGAATGATTTAGGCTTTAACTTTATTGATGATGATGATTTCCGCTATCCACAGTATGTTGACACTCCAGATAAAACAACCTTGTGGGTATGGAGAAAGTCAAACTATGTGAATCATTCTGTTCCGTTCTTGCCGTTCTGGTATTATCCAGTAGTTATACCACCTGTTTACAGAGGCGATGTATACGAAGCTGAGTATATATGTATATATGACCTTACAACTCAACAGAATGAGTTTACAGGGCATGGATTAGCAATTCTCCGTCCGTCATCGTGTAGAGTAGTTGAAGAGCTTAACGGCGCTTATAACTTAACGCTAACGCACCCAAAGGATAATGAGGGGCGCTGGCAGTACATACTTGAAATGAACATAATCAAGTGCATGGGACAGCTCTTTGTTATTCAGCGAGTTGATGAAGTGTTGAGCGGTGGTTCTTATTATGTAACAGCATATGCAGAGCATATAAGCTACACCTTAAATGACCGCTGGATTTTTCCGCCTGTTACAATTGCAGGATATCACGGCTCAACAATTATGGCTTCTATCCTTGAACAGTCAACGGATATGGGCGGCGATTGGCAGACACAGTATACATTCACTGTAAGTTCTGATATCGATGCTCCCGAAGAATTCAGAGACTGGTATGAGATGTCAGACGGTGTGACACCTTATGAGATGCTGTTAGGTTCTAATGGCTTTATAGCAAAGCTCGGAGGTGAGCTGTATCGTGACAACTTCACATTAAGGATTAATGAGCGTATGTATGGCGCTCAGGATAAGGCTTTTGAGCTTGCAATGGGCTATAACTTATCAGGTATCAAGAGAACTGTTGATTTGACAACATTCTGTACTTATTTTAGAGGCTATGATGTATCTGACGGCGAGTATGGCACTTGGTTTGCGATTTCTTATGATCCTTCCACACTGCCGAGAGCATATCCCCGAAATGTTGTCAGAAGTAAGAATTTTAGCTACGATCACGAAGAATACAAAGAGGGACAGCTTGAAAGAGACTGCTTTGCGTTCTGGGGGCAGAATTGCGCTCCATTAATTACGTATGAGCTTAATGTCAAGGACTTGAAAAGAGTGCCTGAATACAAAGACTTTGCAAACAATTACCGTTTCAAAGTAGGCGATAAAGGCAGAGTATGGGACGAGCGTATGCAGTCATGGGTTGAAGTTGAGATAACAAGAACAGAAAAGGACGGTATTACAGGTGAATGTACAAAGGTTGTTATTGGTTCACAGCGCAGCTTCACACGTCCTAACAGCTATACTCCATTTGTACCTGTGCAGATTGATGCTGACAAGATTCTGGAGGGCATACCGCCATTGATGTTTAGCGGCGACGGCACAAATCTTAAACACTGTATTATATACGGCAATGAGGACGGTGTTGGAGAAGTTACAGCAGTAACAGTTCCAGCGCCTACAACAACGCATTATGATACTGAAACAGGCTCAGCGGACAGCGAAACAGGATATTATTCGGCTGGAATGATAGCAGTTAATGCAGGTTGGACTTATACAGCAGCGGTGGAGTATGAGACAACAGGCTCACAGCTCACATATGAAGTGCTTTACTATGCCTCTGATAGCTCATTTATTAGCTCAGAAACAGCGAGTACGGCAGCAGATAGCTATATGTTTACTGTACCAACTGGAGCGCAAAAAGCTATCATACAAGCAGCTACAGAGGACGTTGTATCAGATTTCGGTGTAACATATATCAATATTCCGATAACGATTAACTCACAGACTATCAACAAAAACCTTGCAAGCAAGCTATATGCAAACGATTCTGTTGATTATACCGATATTCCAACATATAACGGCGAAAACACACTTGATATTGACGTTGAGAACAAGCCAAGTGTAAAGATTCAGTACAAAGAGCCTATTGATCATGATATTAACAAGACATTAGAGGGCACTTTGCCATTGACAATCAATGCTAATGGTCAAAACTTGACAAACTGGATTTTGTGGGGTGCTGAGGGCGGTGTTGGTTCAGCAAGTCCTAACCTATTCAATGTAGGACTTAACAATGACCGCTATCGCTCCAACAACGGACAGAAAAACGGCACAAGTACAGATTATATCACGTCCGCTGATTATGTACCTTGTGAACCGAGTACGACTTATAGTTTCTTAGCACATATTACAGGCTCGATGAGCTTTGTTGGTCAGAATTTCTATGTATACGAATACGATGAAAACAAAAACTTTGTAAAGTATTCAAGCCAGCGAATTACAAAAGTAAGCCCTAATGAAAGTATGAATAATATCTTTACGATGACCACACAGGCTACAACGGCGTATGTGATTATATCATGGTATGTCAGCGGCAGTACAACATATCTTAACCTTGACACCGTTAAGGACTATATGTGGTATTTAGGTGATACCAAAAAAGATTACTCACCTTACGGCGGCGGTCAGATTTCCATAATCGTAACCAGCGGAAACAACAGCACAACTGTTGATATACCGATAACAGAGCTGTTAGAAGCTGGACAGACAATCAGCCTTACCACATCAGGTGTTAATATCCCCACTTACAACGGCATTAATACAATAACTGTAACTTCTGAGGTACAGCCTGAGAAGATGAAAATACAGTATCAAGAACCTTTATCATAAGGAGGTAATGTCAATGGATACAATATTGAGCATTGTTTCTAATTTAGGTTTCCCGATAGCGTGTGTTATCGGGCTTGGCTGGTATGTTAAGTACATATCTGACAAGCACAGCAATGAAATGACAACTATCATGGATAAGCATGAAAAGGAGATTGACAAACTCCGAGATTCACACGAAAAGCAAACGAAAGAGCTGAAAGAGAGCTTTGATAAGAACACATCAGTTCTTACAGAGCTTGTAATATGGCTGAAAAGCTCATTTAATAAAGGAGGAAATGAAAAATGAGTGAAATTACTCCAGTAACACACACCGAAAAGGTTGTTGCAGGTCAGGTTGATGCTGTAACACACTTTGAAAAGGTTATCGCTAAATACGGCGGCGGCGGAGGCGGTGGAACGTCTGATTATTCGCAGCTCTCCAATAAGCCGAAAATCAACAACGTTGAGCTTGACGGAAACAAGAGCCTTGCAGATATAGGTGCACAGCCTACAATCGACGGCTCACACAAGCTCTCCGCAGACAATGTTGATGATACAAGCACCACAAATAAGTTTGCAACGGCTGCACAGTTAGAACAGATTGAAACCAATAAAAACAATATTTCATCGGAACAGGCAAAGACAGTCGGTATGAGTGAGGGCGGCTCAAATTATATCACAGTTGGCGGCATACGTGTCTATGTATCAGCAACAGCCCCGACAGGAGCAAGAACAGGCGATTTGTGGATAGGTGGGTGACGTATGGCTGATATACAGATAAAAACTGCACAGCTTTTTGACTGGAGTGCGGTAACAACAGGATATAGAATACAGTGGAATACTGGTGATGCGTATGCCGATACAACAGCAATCATGTCTGACTATATCCCAATTACAGGTATAATCTATCGTGCAAATGTGTCCTACTTCTGCCTTGCGTATGATAACGAAAAAAACTATTTGGGTACATATAACCCAACATCACATGCACTGGAAAAACAGTATAACGCCGCAACATCATACTTTGTATTCGATGTCACAAGGCCGTCATATATACGGCTGTTATCATATAGTGTCATACCTGACCAACTGTCAAGCACCACGATGTTCAACGCTGGTTCGATACAGTTACCATTTCAGCCATACAGTGCAACAGGTTGGTATCACAGCCTAAAAAAATTCGACGGTGCGGCATGGCAAAATGCGACCGTACATGAATTTTAAAGCAATAAAAAGGTAATTTTATCCAATGGGGCGGCAAGTCCGCCCCTACACAAAAAGGAGTGATTAAATGAACAAAGTCATTGATATAAGCGAGTGGCAAGGCAGAATTTCTGATAGCACTTGGAGCGAAATCAAGAAAAAAGTCAACGGTGTAATTATCCGTCTTGGCTATCGTGGATACGGAACAGGAGAGCTGAGACTTGACAGCGAGTTTCTCAACAACTTAGCGGCTTGCAAGCGATATGGTATACCCTACGGCGTATATTTCTTCTCACAGGCTATTAATGCCGCAGAGGGACAGGAAGAAGTGTCTCTCATAGCAAAGCACATAGATGTTAAGGCTTGTGAGTTAGGCGTGTGGTGTGACAGTGAGACAAGCAACAACGGCAAGGGCAGAGCTGACGTAATAGGAGCGGCACAGCGTACAACAGCAGTAAAGGCATTTATCAACGCTGTTAATGCAAGAGGCGGACACGGCGGCTTATACTGCGGCTTCTACTGGCTCAGAGATAATCTCATAATGAACGAGTTCAGCAACACTCCGTTCTGGCTTGCTTGCTACATGAACGCACCGTTATATCAGGGTAACAACCTGTATTTGTGGCAGTTTACCTCTCTCAACGGCTTTGACATTGCAGGCTTCGGCAAATCGCTTGACTGCTCTTGGCAGTATAAGGGCTTTGGCACTCCGTCAGCTCCGAAAAAATCAGTTGACGAGCTTGCAAGAGAGGTTCTTGACGGCAAGTGGGGCAATGGCAAGGAGAGAGTTGACAGACTTACAGCCGCAGGCTATGATTACAACACAGTCCAGAAGCGTGTTAATGAGCTTATAGCGGAGCGAGACAAGCCGAAGTATAAGACGTATGTTGTAAAGCGTGGAGACACGTTATCGGCTATTGCAAGGCGCTACAACACAACAATTCAGAAACTGGCTGCGGATAACGGCATAAAGAATCCAAACCTTATATATCCCGGACAAGTCATCAAAATATATTAATCTTAATACTAAAACGGACTAAAATACTATGAATAGATTTAATAATATTTCTAACAGTGAATTATCACACTTAATTGACGAATGGATTAAAAACGAGCGAGACAGAGCATTACTTAAACGTCGTTTTATAGACGGTGTAGGCTATGAACGGCTTGCAGAGGAATTTGACCTTTCAGCAAAACAGGTCTATCGAATAATCATTAAGAACACAGAATATCTATACGCCCTCTGCAACGAGTGGGTTTCTATAAACTGTCTATAAATTGACATAAAAAAGGCTTTCTAACGTCATTGTTAGAGAGCCTTTATTTTTTTATACTTATGTTAGGTGATTATAATGTACGTATTCAAGAATGAAAACCCTTGCAGAAAGAAAATAGGCGACTGTGTTATACGTGCTATCTCAACGGCGTTAAATCAGCAATGGGAGCGAACCTACATAGATTTATGCATTGAGGGGTATATAAGCTGCGACTTGCCAAATTCAAACAACGTGTGGGCTTCATACTTACAACATAAGGGCTTCAAACAGTATGTAATGCCTTATATCTGCACTATGGAGCAATTTGCGGCTGAAAATCCGCAGGGGACGTATATTGTAGCGACTGGCTCTCATGTTGCCTGTATCAAGGACGGACAATTAATAGACAACTGGGACAGTTCAGATGAAACGGTGACATATTTCTTTGTAAAGGAGTGATATCATGCCTTATTACGGCTACAACCCATATATGCAACAGTATCAACAGCCACAACAGACTAATTTTGTACACGTTCAGAACGAAATGCAAGCAAGGGAGTGGGCTATCGCTCCGAATAGCTCTATAACATTTATTGACGATAATCAGCCATACTTTTACACAAAATCAATGGGAGTTTCTCAGTTTGAACCGCCTGTATTCAAGAGATATCGAATAGTTGAAGATATTGCCCCTGAGAACGTCCAGAACGTCCCACAAGCGCCCTCTGAGCCTTTAGGGGATAACTTATCCGAGTATATAACAAAGGCTGAATTTGAGCCTTTTAAAACGCTGTTACAAAAGATAGAAAAGGAGCTGCATGCAGATGAACCCACTGAATAATAATTCTCAGCCTCAGAACCCTAAGGTGCAGGCGTTGAACCTACTGAAACAGCAGGGCATAACAGTGCCGCAAGGCATGGAGAACAACCCACAAGCAATTATACAGCATCTTATGCAGAGCGGACGTGTACCGCAGGGACGTGTTCAGCAGATTATGCAGAGAATGTTTAAGCGATAAAAAGAAAAACGCCTGACCTAAGTCAGACGAATTTCTTTCATGCATACTCCAAACGCATTACATAAATATTATATCACATTTACGATATAAAGTCAAGTTATTGAGGCAACAGCCTTGATATAAATTTACCGTTCAAGCGTAAGGACTTGAACGCTTACCGGGATAACTCCCCGGAGAAAGGAGGAGCTTATGGCTCTTACAGATGAAAACATGGTTATGCCTGTAACTCCGATGAATTACGGCAATAACAACGGCGGCTTCGGCTTCGGCGGCGATTGGGCTTGGATTTTACTTCTTTTAGTTCTTGGCGGCGGCTGGGGCGGCTTCGGCATGGGTGGCTTCGGCGGTGCTGCTATGGCTATGGACGGTGGCTTCGGCTTATATCCTTGGCTTAACAACAGCCAGAACATCAATGACGGTTTCAGAGACCAGATGCTTAACAACAATGTAACATCTATCAGAGACGGTATTCAGGGACTGTCTACACAGCTTTGTCAGTGCTGCGGTGATATGCGCTATGACCTTGCTAATGGATTTAACGGCGTAAATAACAGCATTTTCGGCGCTCAGACAGCTATCTCTCAGCAGCTTAACACAAATGAGCTTGCTTCACTCAACCGTTCATTCGCAGAGCAGACCGCAAATATGCAGGGCTTCAACGGTGTTCAGAGCGGCATAGCTGACCTCAGATACACAGAGGCAACAGAGGCATGCGCTACAAGAAACGCCTCAGCTCAGAACACAAGAGATATCATTGACAGTCAGACAAGAGGCACACAGGCAATCCTTGACAAGCTTTGTGCATTAGAGCTTGACGGCGTAAAGGGACAGCTTGCACAGGCTCAGCGTGAGAATGTGGCTCTCCAGAACGCAGTGAACATGGCTACAATGCAGGCTTCACAGGTTGCTCAGACAGCAGAGCTGAGAGCTTCGCAGGCTCAGACTGCAAATCAGCTCGTTTCGGAGCTTCGCAGTTGTCCAATCCCGGCTCAGCCTGTATATGGCAATCAGCCTATATTCACTTGCCCTAACAATAATAGTTGCGGCTGCAATAATTTCTGATAAGGCGGTGAGCTTATGTCAGCAGAATACAGCATAATAACTCCGCAGACAGTACAGCCTAATCAGCCTGCCGTATTTCTTGACAGCCCTTGCCCTTGTGCTGAGGGCTTCATCTTCAAGAAGTCAGGCGGTGTATTTCTCTTAGCCTCAAACGCTCCTGATAACAACTGCAATTGTAACTGCGGTTGCAGGCGTATCTATACCACGAATTATGAAGTTGAGGTACACGCTAACATCGAGATACCCACAGGCGGTACAGTCGAGGAAATACAGCTTGCTATTGCAGTAGACGGTGTTATAGACCCGGCAAGCGTTATGAGCTTTACGCCTGCGGCAGTTGAAACAGCAGGCAATGTCGGTTCAAGTATCATCGTATCAGTACCGAGTATATGCGGCTGTGACAGTGTAGCGGTAGTAAATGCAAGCACTCAGCCGATAACTATTAACAATGCTTCGCTTGTATTCGACTATGCAGGCGTTCAGAGGCTTAGATAAGAGGTGATAATATGGATAAACTGTGTAAATACATCGACAAGGAGCTTGACGAGCTTGAAAACAAGGTAGGCATGGGCGGCAAGCTGTCCAGAGCTGATATTGAGGACGGCAAGAACCTTGCAAAATTCAAAATGGCTATTCTCACAAATGAGGCTATGGAGAACGACGGCGAATACTCCAATACATACGGCGGCAATTCGTATCGTGGCGGCTCATATCGTGGTGAATCATATGCCAGAGGCAGAAAACGTGACAGCATGGGACGTTATAGCCGTGAGTATAATCGTGATGATTACAGCCGTGCAGAAGCTGAGGACGAGTTCAGAGATCGTCTTGAAGAAGCTATGCAGTCAGCTCCCGACGAACACAAGCGTAAGAAGCTTGAAAGAATGTTAAACGAGATGTAAGGACGGTGAAGCCGCTATGATAACTCTTGATGATCTTGAAGCGGCTATTGCCGAGTGTGAGGGCGAGAGAAACCCTAATGCCAATACTTGCATTAAATTAGCGGCATATTACACCATACTGAACGAGAAGCAAGGCAAACCGCCTGTATATTCATACTCTGCCGAACCTGTAAGCCCTGTCAAGGAAACAGTTGACTACTACTCCGAGACAGAATTCGGGCAGGCTATACAGGGCAAGGACCTTTTATACGTCATGGAGCTGATAGACGAGCTTATGACGGTATTGCAGACGGTTCAGCCGAGACTTTACAGCGGTGTAATGAGCCATTTATAAAAAGAAAAAGCCGTGAGTTATTCGCTCACGGTTTTTCTTATGGGTTTATCTTAACAACAATATATATTACTAATATTATATCACATTATCAGTGTTGTGTCAAGAAGTCGTGTCTAATTTCGTGTCTAATTTCATTTAAAAATACTGTTTTTACTTCAAAAATCAATGATATGTGTTCACAAATATTTGTGAATGAATAAACGAAATAACGCCGATAAATCGCTATTAAAACGAAATATCGGCGTTTAATCATTGGTGGAGGCGAGGAGAATTGAACTGCACGACAATAACGAAATATAGCCTTTAATCTGTGTTCGTGTCTAAAACAGTGTCTAAAATGTCATTAAAATAATCGTCTATCTTATCATCAGCCGCCTGCCTTTCGGCGGTGAATGTGTGTTGATAGACGGACTTCATAACATGAGGGCTTGACCAGCCGCCCCTCTCCATAGCATACTTGTCAGGAATACCGAGAGCCAGCATGACAGAAGCGTTCATATGTCTAAGATCGTGAAAAGTCATGTGTTGAACGCCTTTAGCCTCTAACAGCCGTGAGAATCGCTTATAAAGGGCTTGACCGCTCAGAGTGGTAAGATATACCTGTTCTTTCGGGAGGGCGTTTATCAGGCTGATAATGCGCTCTGGGAGCTTGATTTGCCTTGTACTTTCAATTGTTTTAGTCTCTTGCTTTTCGATGTTCTCACCGTCAGCAGTAACAATGGTATTCTGTATGGTGAGTACACCGTCCTTAATATCGGACTTTCGAGCGCCTCTTACTTCGGACATACGCAGACTGCACCACATTGCAAGCAAGCACGGCAGCTCTATATCTGAGCCGATAACAGCTTTCATCACTTCTTGGACAGTGGGGAGCTGTTTTATTTTTTTCTGTACCTTTGGGAGCGTGGTTGTAATACGCATATCAGGAGCAAAAACATGAAGAACTGAAACAAGCAAGCCGTGAGCGCTTCGGACAGTCTTTGCGGACTTGGTGAGCGATAACTTATTCATGTGGGCTTGTATATCGGTTGAGGTTAATTCGTTCAGCGGTATGCCACACAGCTCTGAAAGGTTGTTTTTTTTATCTTTTCGATAGCTTGATATTGTTGTCGGAGAGAGTATATTTTCTTTAAGGTTGATATATTCGTCTATGCATTCTCCGACAGTTTTACCCTTTTTAGCTCTCTGCCGCTTGCCGAGCTGATATTCGCGAGCCATTAACTCAGCTTCTGCCTTGCCTGCCTTGCCCTCCAGCTGAGAAGTGAAACTGACTTGCTTGCCGAGTTCTTTGTCATAGACACGGACACGCCATGAGCCGGAGGGCAATTGTACGGCTTTTGCCATTATATCACTCCTTGCCTTAGCCGCTCAGTTATCTGATTAATATATTCTATGTTTTCTTGACTTATTTCGTCTATAAAAGGTGCAAATGACAGCTCAAAATCATCTGCCTTTTTGACTTTGGCTTTCTGAGTTTTAAGCTTGTTTACCTTTTCAGAATAATCCTCATATACTCTATCAATCATCTGACGTATAAACTCTTGTTTATGTTCAATAAGCTGATTTGTCTTTTTTTCGATGTTATCACCGCTCATTCTTACATATCTTCTGGCATAGATAAGGGCTATTCCTCTTTTTACTGCGAAATCATAGCGATAGAAGAATACAAGGGGCTTTTTAGTTGAACCAACAATCTTTATACTGTCATTATACTGTTTCAAGAAATTCTGAGCATTAAGCCTGCATAACGGTGCAGGCATGGTGTCAGATGTTGGAAGTGGAGTTGTACCATATTCAGGATACGACTTGTTGTTGGAATACTCTTTCCATAATGGCTTTGCAAAAAGACTACTTAAAATTCCCATAAAATCACTCCCCTAATGAATTATTACTATTCAATTGTCATTTCTCCTATAACCTTGTTTATCAGCTTTTCAATGACTTTATCTTTCTGCTCGACAACCTTTTCACGAAAATCAAGATTTTTTTCAAGTCTGTCAATCTGTTTCTGCAAGTGAGCTATTCTTTTATCATAGTCAGCTCTTAACTCTTCATTCTTAGCGACAAGAATTGATATAGTCATGTTCTTGTCTCTTATCATACTTTTAAGAGCTGCAAGCTCTTCTGTTCCGCTCTGATCCTCGTAAAAGTCCAGAAGTACATCTGCAAGCGGTACAATAGTATCACGGTACTTGAAGCTTGAAGGATCGTTATTTTCGGAAAATACCCTTTTTAGCGTGGCTTCAGAAAGAAAAAAGTTCTTTTTTTCCAATAAATCAAGAATATCAGGGATAGTCATTCCCTTTTCTTTTTTTACTTTCCTGATTCTTTCAACAGTGTCTTTTTTTAGTGTTGCAATTTCCATGATACTTATATGCTCCTTTCATGATACGAAAATGATACGGCAAAGAACTTGCCATTATCCTATAAAAATGATATACTTAGTACATAAAGCCGTCAACACTTACTACATAACAATTATATCTGTTTCTCATACCTCACAGATACATCTGCCATAGTCACACTAATGACGGCTTAAATATTTTATAAGGGTGTATGGATATGAGTAAAGAGAATGCTGAAAAGATAATAAAAATATGGGTAGAGAGAGGCTTTATTCGCCTGACTTCATCTTCTTTGCCTGTTCAACAATCTCCGCAGCCTGATTACGATTCAGAGAACTAAGGACTTCTAAATCATCATCGGCATAAGTTTTTTGTAAATGATGTAATAAAGCGCTTTCGTCAGCAGTGACGGGGGCGCTTTTTTCATTGTTCGGGATATCGGTACTCCACCCCATAATATAAGCTGGCGAAACATCAAATCTTTCAGCCATAAGTTCAATTTTATCTGAGGGGATATTTGTAATTATACCGTTCTCATATTTATACACGTTTTGTTTTGTTGTGCCTATCATTTCTGCAAGTTCGGTTTGCGTAATATTTTTACTTTCTCTTAATGATTTAATACGTTCTCCTTTATCCATGACGTTCACCTCCTGTACTTACATTATATATAGTATTAAGTAACTTGTCAAGTAAATTTTTTCTTAACAAATTACGAAAATAACTTGACAAGTTACATTTTGCGTGATATACTAAAAGTAACTTTAAAAGATACGGAGGTGAATTAATGTTAAACGTATTAGAATTTAAAGCGGCTATGGTTCGCAAAGGTTTTACTCAGAAGGATATTGCCAAAATACTTGGTATGTCTGAGAAAACGCTCTATGAACGCATAAAAAATAGGGTTTTCGGCTCAGATGAGATTGAAAAGCTTATTGAAGTTCTGGAGATTAGCGACCCTATGCCTATTTTTTTTAGCAACACGGTAACTTCAAAAGATACCAACAAGTAAAGGAGTGAGACCATGAAACCAGCCGAAAGGCAGAAAGATCATCAGCGTTTACTGGCAAATATGAAGCTTATACAGAAAAACTATACCGTGCATGAGCTGTCTGCTCTTCTCGGCATATCAATCAACACTTGGACGAACAGAATGAAAGAGCCGTGGAGACTATTCAGCTATGATGACTTTCGGGCTATATCATCATACTGCGGCATAGATTTTTCACAGCTTATGGAAGGAACACTGAAAATCAGATAAGGGAGAGAGACAATGAGCGAAAACACTTATTATTTGCTTGCAGATGTATTAATAGCGCTGTTACTGGCTATTGAGGTATACTGCGGCTATCAGCTTAAAAAAGAGCTGAAAAAGCGCTCTGAGGAGCGCACAGAGGCACGGAGAGCGGCTACACGTCCGAGAATATACCAGAAAGTACATGAGAGCTGGACGGTGTACCGCAACAGAAACGATTTATGGGAGAAAATTGAAAAATAAGGAGAGATACTATGAGTTACGAACTGAGGATAATACGGCGGCTGTTAGAGATAGGCACGTCAAGCAAGCACAGCCTTGATGCAAATGTAAGCTCAGGCGGAGACATCAGAATCTATGTGCATGACAGCCGGGCAGGGCAGGCAGTTGTTGACATTTTTTATGTTGATGAACACGAAGATGAAAGGGACGTATTCAAGTGGCTGAATGATTGGGCTGAGAATATCAGAGAGGAGCGAGACAATGAAACTAACTGATATCGAATCAAATATCGAATTTAACTTCGATATTGATGATATGTATTCGATGCTGAGAGTTAAAAAGACAGGTTACGGTGAATGCACCGAGATAACAACTATTACTCGGCAGAGATTCTATGTTAAGCAGACACCTGCCGAGATAATGGCTCTTTGCCGAAAGGAGTGTATCAAATGACTGACTACATGAAAGCTCTGCATATTCTGGCACGTTTGGCAAGAGTTCACCGCCCTGCTGTATATCTTACAGTTGACGATATTCTCAGCAAGGCAACATCTGAGGAGCTTGACTTCTATTATAGGTGGTGTTGTCATGTACTGTGATATATGCGGACATATCAACGGACACGCTCACGGCTGTCCCGAAGCTCCCCAAGACAAACCGCTCCTTGTATGCACAGGCTGCGGCTATGAGTTCAACAACGGTGAGGCTTATTACGAAATAGGCGAAGAAATGCTCTGCGAGGACTGTATCAACGACTGCAAGCGCATTATGGACGTTGACGAGTATACATATGACGATTATCTTGTTGAGGAATACGAGAGGAGGCGGCATGATGCCTAATTTTGATACTGGCGTTGAAAGTTACATTAAAGGGCGGTGTATGGTTGAGGTAAACTTTCCGGTTAGTAGCCGAGGCGTACCAGATGTAAGTTGCAATCAGTGTCCGTACTACGGCAGAACAAGCAGAACGTGTCAGCTTAACAAGCAGACAGTTAATTATCCTGAGAAGTACATCGGCGCACATTGTCCGCTGGAGTTCACAGGAGAAATGGAGGACTAAGATGAAAGAAGTATTAAAGAAGCTCTGTATTATACAGGCTGAGTTGAAAGCACCTAAGAACCAGTTCAACAAGTTCGGCGGTTATAAATACCGTTCTTGTGAGGATATTCTCGAAGCCGCAAAGCCTCTTTGCAATAAGCACGGCTGTACTCTTACAGTTGGAGATAAGCTTGAAAACATCGGCAACAGATACTATATAGCGGCAACAGCTACACTTTACGAGAATGAGAGCGGCGAGAACATAAGCAATACAGCGTATGCAAGAGAAGAAGAAAGCAAGAAGGGCATGGACGGTAGCCAGATAACAGGCACAGCTTCAAGCTATGCTCGAAAATATGCTCTAAACGGTTTATTCTGTATTGATGATACCAAAGATGCAGACACCGATGAATACAAGCAGCAACAGAACAAAGCACAGGACAACGCCACAAAATGCCCTAAATGCGGCAAGGTTATCACACCGATAAAGAAACAGGACGGCTCTGTTGCACAGCCTGCCGATATTCTCAAAGGCTGCGGCGGTATGTGTTATGACTGTTATCAGAAAAAGGCATGAAAGAGATAACATTCAGAAAAGCTGGCAGTGTGCGAGTTATCGCAGAGCTTGCAAGCTACATTGATAGCCTGCATGAGGATAAAGAGTACACTTTGACGGTAAAGGAACGCAAGGAAAAAAGGAGCTTAAATGCTAATTCTTACGCATGGACACTTCTTGACAAGTTAGCCGAAAAGCTCCATATCGGTAAAACTGAGATATACCGCACATATATCAAAGATGTGGGCGGCAATTCTGAGATAATATGCATACAAGATAAAGCCCTTGAACACTTTCGGAAGATATGGGAACAGGGGCATATCGGCAGATTTACCGAAACAATGCCGTCAAAGATAGACGGGTGTACAAATGTTATCGTTTATTATGGTTCGTCAGACTTTGATACAGCAAGTATGAGCCGATTTATTGAGCTTATAGTTCAAGACTGTAAAGAGAATGACATTGAAACCTTGACACCTGAGGAGCTTGAAAGAATGAATGAAGAATGGTGGCATGATTGATGGAACAATGGAAAGACATTGAAGGTTTTGAGGGAATATATCAGGTTAGTAATTTGGGCAGAATACGCTCCTTGGATAGGATAGAAAGAAACACATTAGGGCAGAACATAAAAAGAAAAGGCAAGATGCTTAAACCTGTTGCGAATTCATCTGGCTATCTTAGAGTAATATTACGGCATGAAGGTAAAAGTCAGCGTTCCTTTGTTCACAGACTTGTTGCAAAAGCGTTTTGCTACAATTCCAATGAGGAATGCAATACAGTTGTTAATCATATTGATAGCGATTATTTAAACAATAAAGCTTCTAATCTTGAATGGACAACGATGAAAGGCAATTCTCAACACGCTTTAAAAAGCGGCAGAATGGAACGAACACAGCAATGGAGAGACAAACTTAAAAAATCCTTAGAATGGAAAAACAAACCAATAGAAGCATACGATCCTGAAACAAACGAAATTATAGAGAAGTTTGATAAACTTTCTTTATGTAAAAACAAAGGATATGATCCACCAAGCGTATGTATGTGTTGCAAAGGCAAAAGAAAACTTCACAGAGGTTTACGCTGGAGATATGGCGAAAGGAAGTGATTGATACGGAGGAATGCAAAGAGTGTTTTCTCTGCCGAACGCAGAAATGGCAACGGCGATAAGCTGGATAGGCATCACATCTTCGGAGCAGCTAACAGAAGCAAGTCCGAGAAATACGGCTTAGTGGTTTTATTATGCCACGAACGCTGTCATATCTTCGGCAAGTACAGCGTACACCAGAACGCAGAAGTTATGGACTATCTCCACAAGTACGGACAGCGCAAAGCAATGAAAGAACAAAACTGGACGGTTGAACAATTCAGAGAAATTTTCGGTGCAAGTTATATCGATGACGTATAATGCCTCTGAGAGCGTTCAGGATGCACGACAATCAATTTTAATGGCATGGGTAGTATAATTACCCTATTAAATTTACAAGGGCTTAAAACAGCGTTTTAAACGCTAAATAAAAAAGGAGAGATTAAATATGGGAAATCAGGATATAAGAGAAATGATGAAAGAGAAACACGTTACAGCTTATACACTTGCCGCTGTTATGGGAGTGAGTGAGAATACCCTGTTTCGTAAATTGCGTTATGAGCTTTCCGACGAAGAAAAAGAGGAATATATTAACGCAATTAACCTTCTTAGCAAATCAGCAGAAAAAGCACATAACAGCAGGCTATTACGCACGGCTTTAAGAGAACTTTATAAATTTCAAGTTAAATATGGTGAAGTTAAAGAATTACAGCCTGTATTTCAGGCAATTACGGAGGTAATGAACAATGAATAAAGTAATTATTATAGGGCGTATGACCTCAGACCCAGAGTTAAGGCAGACACAGAGCGGCATTGCAACTTGCCGCTTTACAGTTGCTTGTGATAGACGGTTTGCAAACAAGCAGACAAACGAGCGTGAAGCAGACTTCATAACCTGCATAGCGTTCAAGAATTCTGCCGAGTTCATTGCTAAATGGTTTCAGAAAGGCAAGATGATAGCCGTTGAAGGTTCGCTGAGAACAGGCAGCTACAAGGACAAGAAGCATGATGATGTAACTCACTACACCACAGACGTGCTTGTGGATAATGTTGAGTTTTGCGGTGATAAGGGCAGCGGACAGGCTGAACAGACACCAGCTCAGAACATGGTACAGCAGGCACAGGGAGCAGGCATAGAGACAGGCAGCCTTGACGAGTATGAGGTTATCAGTGACGGAGCAGTGCCGTTCTAATTTATGCAAGGGGATATAAGCAATGGCAGATTCAAAAAAATATTATTACATGAAGCTTAAAGATGACTTTTTTGAAAGCGAAGAAATAATACTTCTTGAAACGCTCCCTGACGGCTTGATTTACCAGAATATTTTACTAAAAATGTACTGCAAAAGCCTAAAAAGCGAGGGCAGGCTTATGTTCAATAACGTCATACCATACAACGCAGAAATGATTGCAAAAATTACACGGTCTCAGGTGGGAACAGTAGAAAAAGCACTTGATATATTCAAACAAATGGGGCTTATCGAGGTTCTTGATAACGGAGCTATCTACATGATGAACATTCAACAATTCATTGGCAAAAGCAGCACAGAAGCCGATAGAAAGAAGCAATATCGTCAGAGGATAACGGCAGAAAAACAAAGCATTAAACAAATAGCGGACAAATGTCCGGACAATCGTCCACCAGAGATAGAGATAGAGAAAGAG
>JAGCWY010000024.1 GCA_017961625.1 Ruminococcus sp.
CAACAAGGCTGACGGCACACATCATAATTACCTGTTCTGGGACGCTGTGAACTGCCGTACAAGATTCGACTTCTCTGAAGGCTTCTGCGTTGCAGGAAATGATACCGAGAGCTTTCTAAAGGAAAAGCTCACATATATGGGCCTTACCGAGGAAGAAATGAACGAATTCATCGTATATTGGCTGCCGTTAATGGAGCATAACACGTATAACCTCATTTCATTCCAGGGTGATGCTTATACTAATTCAGCAAAGCTGAACATCTCACCTACTCCAGACAGCATACTCCGCGTATTCATGGCTTATGTTCCACTTGAAGAAGCAATTGATGTCGAGCCTCAGCAACTTGAAACCTTTGAGAGGAAAGGCTTCACAGTTGTTGAATGGGGCGGCAGTGAAATTAAGTCATAAAGCATATCAAATATAGCACAAATCAGATATCCGCCTACTGGTTAATGTCATTAAGCTTAAGAAAAGTTAATAGGAACTGTAAAAAACTAATTCCCCAAAACGAACACGGGGGTTAAAAAAACGCCTTCCGACACAATATCTAAAAAAATATCCGCACAGGAGAACGAAGTGATGAATCGTTGTGCCTGTGCGGATATTTCTATCATACCAAGTTCTTTTACAGTTCCTTAATACGCATTCTGAGATAAATATTTACTATCAATCATTATAAATGCTGAGGTATATAACGATTATTCATTATTCTTATCAGACTTCGCTGTTGTTTGCCAGCTTATCTATCGCAGCCCAGCCTTATATGCGATTTCTGTTCGTCAGACCAGAGGTTTGCTTACAGCTTCCTTCAGATTCCGCCTCACGACGGACACCCTTGCTGTTCGGCTATACACTTCCCACTATCTGGGCATGTTCGGGACTTTCACCCGTTAGATTGTGCCCATGTCGGGCAAACAAACGAAAGGCAGCCCATTGGGCTGCCTTTTCCATTCTAAGTCTATATGTTCATAGAAAGTTTACGTTTTCAGCCGCACATTTCACCAGTCTCATACGTTAAATAACAAAAGCACATTTACCAAAATCAAATATATTTTCATTGCTTTTATAGGCGTATTGATGTATAATTGAACTAGCAGTTATGTACTGTAAATTCAGAAATGGCAGGTGATATTATGATGTTAAAGAAACTCGCTGCTGCTGTTATAGCAGCTTCAACGTCAGTTACTCCGGTATTAGTGAATGACCGGACTATTTCAGAGACTACAGTTGTATATGCAGAAGATCAAAGTGTACAGCCGTCTCAAATAGCATGGATACCGACTGATTCCAAATCCGCACGGGAATTCCTCAACACCTATGGAGCTACGCATATTGTTGACGGAGTAGTTTGCATCGTTTTTGAATTAGGTCGTCAAGATGATGATATTGATATTACGTATTTCAAGAACCAATATGAATTAAAAGGTACAAACGGTGTCGGAGAATCAGCGATAATAAACTACTATGCTAATGAGAATATTTTTGAAGATGCTACAGTGTATGAAGTTGTGATAATCGCAACACGTCCTAAGGGTGAATTTGAGATTGATCTGATAGGCAAATACACTGATTCATCATCGTTATATAACGAGGCTCAATATTCCGCAGGTCATTATTCTTTTAATGCAATAGACAGTCACACTACCATAGAAACAGATATTTACAGCTGGCTTCCCGACTGCGATCCCGAGTATAAGGACTATGTTGAAAAATATGGAGAGGTCTCTGTCAGGGATAATTTTGTTGTATTCTGCATGAGTTCAAAGTCAGGGGGATTTCTCAGATGGTGTGATAAACCAATGGAATACTCAGAAAACTTCAAGAGGCACTCATATTCATTATGTAATTATGATACATCTATATTTTATGAAGACGACAAGGAACTGCATGAAGTTGTTGCATATCAGGCTGTCAAAGATGGTTATGCCAAAATAGAATGGGAGTACTTACCCAATATCACCTGGGAATTGAATCCGCCTTTCTCTGAAGACGAACTGAAAGATCCGCTGATCGCAGACTGCGTTATCCTTGATGATGCACAGACCGTTCTTCTTAATGGTCAGACAAGAGTAACTGTAACCGATAAAGAGACAGGTGAATTGATATCGGATAAATATCTGGAATCATATCCGTTTAAGTTCCATGCGGATATTATCTATGAAGACGAACTGTTTTCGAGTCTGAATGGATATTTCCCCAATTATACTGTAACAAAGAATAAGAATATTTTACAAGAATGTTATCTTTGCCCCAGCCTTTCATCACTTGCTATGGCATATAAAAATGCAGACCTTTTTAAGATCACTACAGAAGATCCGCCTGAGATCATATATTATGGCAACGGTGCAATGGATCTGGTTTTCAAGACCTCCAAACCGCCTGTCGGTGATCTGAACGGTGACAAGATATTCAGCATATCAGATCTGGTCTTGCTGCAAAGGTGGCTTTTAGGTGTAACTGACGTTAAGATCGCGGATTGGTCACTGGCTGATTTCAACTCGGATAACAAGGTGGATATATTTGATCTCTGCCTTATGAGAAAGGCACTTATCAAATCAATAAATATTCCCGTAGCACTAAGTATTACAGAAACAGGCGGATATGCAGGTGTGCACAGAGTCTGGAAGGTTTATCAGGACAATGACAGATTCTTTGTCTATTATAAAAATGAAAAACGGGATACAGAGCCCTCAGTCATTGAGATTACAGAACATGACTATCTGGAAATAATGTCTCAGGACTATGACAGAATTATAGAAAAATACAATACCAGTCAGCATGAAGAAGTATGGGACGGATTTGTTTATAATACTGTTCTAACCTATGAGGACGGTTCTGAAAAGAAAACTTCTGCGGATATGTCCGATATTATTTATATGATAAGCAAGACTCTTAAAATTAAATTCGATTAACGGTCAGATACAGAGCTGACTGCTCTTAAACTTGATACCGGCAAATAATAACGGCGTGAAAAGCGCCTGCGCATGAATACTTTACTTGAAGAACGGAGGAATACAAATGAAGTCCAAACTAATTGCTGTACTTACAACAGGTATGATGTTAACATCTGCGGTATCCACGCCTCCGGTAATTGCTGCCGAACAAATCGCTCCCGCCGAGGCTGTCGCCTCGATTCCCGACTGGATACCAAAGGATCTTGAATCGGCAGTCGATTTTCTCAACACCTATGGTGCAACACACATAGGCGGGCAGAGCGAAAGTGATCTGCTTTGCGTTGTATTTCAGGAGCCGAATTACAGTACAAAGAAATATGAGATCAAGCGAACAGCGGGACTTGTTACAGTATTCTACAATGATGTATTTGTGGACGAAGATACCGATACTGCCTATGAAGTAATGACATACAAAAACGCAGCTACATCAAAGCCCGATTTCAAGGTCCAGTTCAGCTGTGATTCGGAAGTTCAGAAAGAATACTCTTTTACAAGCTTCGGAACTCAGGTGATAGAGACTGATATCTACAGCTGGCTTCCCGACAGTGTGGAGGAATTCAGGAATTATTCAAACAGCAACTCTTGTGTATCCGCAAAGGATAATTATGTTGTTTTCTGTCTTTCACACAGTGCAGGTACAGCATATGACTGGACTCTGAAAGATAAAGGAGAGGAGTGTTTTGAACTTGCAGCGGTTAGCGATTGCAGCACCATATCCGCTGTTCCTCTTGACGGAGGACAGATCAATACTATCTTTGTATATAAGGCCATAAAGGACGGCTATGACAAGATCTCCTACGATTTCGGCGCAGTTTATATCAACGACGGCGAAATAGAAAAAACTCTTGCTGCCGACTGTATCGTACTTGACAATGCTCAGACCGTACTGCTTTCTGGAGATATGAGGATCACCCTTGTTGACTATGACACGAGCGAACAGCTCTCCTTCACTGAGGACGAAGCTCCTTCGGTCTGGACAGACATCTTCCTCGATACCGTCATCGAAGGCAGGATCAGCATGAATATGGAGCCATGCAGGCTTTTCAAGAACCCCTCCATTGTCGGCTTGGGTCGTTTCTTCAACGGTTATAATTTCTCATTTGGTCTGAACGGACCGCCTAAAGGCTATTCGCTCCCCGCTACGGAGGGAAGACATCCCGGTTACTACAACGGAACCGTCGTCCCCGACGATTATATGTCCGTTAAACAGTACGATAACGGCACTGCCGACGTTGTGTTCAGGCTGAAAAAGAAAAGCGCTTCCGAAAAGCCCGCAAAGATTACATTTTATGACGCGGATACGGGAGAGCTGATAGATGATCCCAGATACGATGAAGATTTTCATCTTCTGAAATGTAAAAATGATGATCCGTCCGAAAGTGAGAGATTCGGTATTACATCAAATCCATGTACGATCGTTTCAGGTTATTTGTTTGACGAGTCATGTACCTGCTCTTTCCACTTTAATACCAGATACGGACAGTATGATTTCCTTGAGCTCAGTACCACATCAGATGATGCCGAATGCACCGAGCTTACTTGCCGGATGAAATGGACCCCCAGCGGCGATGCCAACCGTGACGGTTCATTCAGTATCGCAGATCTGGTGCTTTTGCAGGAATGGCTCCAGGGGAAAAAGAATACACGTCTTTATGACTGGAAAACCGTGGATTACTGCCGCGACAACAGTATAGATGTATTCGATCTTGTCCTGATGAGAAAAGCGCTTATTAAATCGGTAAAGCTCCCTGTTGCGATCACCATAAACGAAAAGGGCGGATACGACGATGTCAATAAGACTTATAAAGTGTATCGTGAAAACAACCGATATCTCCTGTATTATGACGAAATAAAAAAGGATATGGATATCGAACCTCTGTACATGGAGATCAGCATACAGGACTACCGTGATATAATGTCTCAGGATTATAACAGGCTCATCGAAAATTACAAAGATCTCATAACTCCTGCACCGAACGAGATCGAGTACACATCGGTCCTGACATATTCGGACGGCTCCAAAGCAGAAACAAAGGCATACATGGCAGATATCGTTTACAAACTGAATACTCTGATAGATGAATATCTGTCAGGCAAAAACGCTTTTGTTGATGTTATGCCAGATTACCGCGTTCTCTACGGATCACCCTTTATTGTTATCGAAGACGGACTGACACTTTATTCAGGTCCCGGTAAAGGCTACAGAACAATAGATACAATCTCTAAAGGCGAAAGGCTCTTTGAGATTGGATATAACAAAAACAACGATACATGGCTCTTTACGGAATATAACGGCAGGAACGGTTGGATCAAGACAGTGAAGGACGATAATGAGACCCCGACTATCCGTTACGAGGTATATGCTGATAAGCCTGTGATCTACCTATACCCTGAAGCTGAGACAGATGTTCATGTGGAGCTCGAACTGACTGAATCCGAGCTCTCCACAACATATCCAAAGTACAACAGTGGCTGGGACGTAACAGCGTATCCAGACGGGAAACTCGTCAACAAGGCTGACGGCACACATCATAATTACCTGTTCTGGGACGCTGTGAACTGCCGTACAAGA
>JAGCWY010000025.1 GCA_017961625.1 Ruminococcus sp.
AAATTTAGCAAGCCACATCAAATTAAATTGGTTAAGTGACATAATTGTAATGGAAAAGTCACGCTAAAGTAATATTGACATGTTAAAATGAAGATAGTAAAAAAGCGGCTTGTCTGCACGGGAGGTATATATATGGAACTGATGAAAATTGAAAATCTATGCAAGACATATGGTAAAGGCGAAAACGAAGTCAAGGCTCTTGACAATGTTTCTTTCACAATACCAAAGGGACAAATGCTGGCTGTTATCGGCCCCAGCGGTTCCGGAAAATCCACACTTCTTCACATTCTTGGCGGTGTCGATCGTCCGACTTCAGGTAAAGTATTTCTTGACAATCAGGACGTATTTGCACAGAACAATAAAGACCTCGCTATTTTCCGCCGCAGACAGGTCGGACTGATTTATCAGTTCTATAACCTTATTCCGGTCCTCGACGCTGAAGAAAATATCACCCTTCCTCTTATCATGGACGGAAGGAAACCAGATCCTAAACACCTGGACAAACTGCTTGAAATGCTTCAGATCAAGGAGCGACGTCATCACCTTCCATCACAGCTTTCTGGTGGTCAGCAGCAGAGAGTATCAATTGGAAGAGCACTGTTCACTTCACCAGGAGTTATCCTCGCTGACGAACCTACAGGAAATCTTGACAGCAAAAACAGCGCTGAGATTATGAAACTCCTGCAACAGTCCAACCGCGAGTTTGAACAGACAATGGTTATAATAACTCATGATGAAAACATTGCGCTCCAGTGTGATCGCATCATCACTCTAACCGATGGTAAGATAGTCAGTGACAAGCTCAACAATATAAAGTAAGGAGGCGTGAAATATGTTTGAATTCCTTCTTGCGCGAAAATATATCACAACGCAGAAACGTCATTCTGCGCTTACAATATGCAGTATAACCATTGCGGTAACACTGATGAGCATGCTGTTCACCGGCTTCGCTACTCTGCTCGGCTGTCTCCGTGACGCTCACTACGACAGCAAGCCATACCATATGTGCTTTATGGGCATCACGTCCGAACAGGCTGACGCAGTAAAAAAACTACCAGAAGTTGAGTCATACAACATTAACAAGAACGATCTTGATGACAGCACTTACGACATAGCAGTCATGTTCAAAAAGCAGAGTATGAAAGATTCACTTCGATACCTTCAGGAAGTATCACATGAGAAACTCGGTGTGGAGCTGAAGGATGTACCTGTATGGATAGACATCCATGTCAACTCCAACACACAACTGATGAATGACGACCTTGTTGACGACGGAGCGCGTTTCAGCTTTGTTCGTACTCTCTGTATATTCTATGTATTCATTATCATAATCGCTCTGACACTGAGACTTATTATAGATACAGCTTTTGAAGTATCATCAAAAGAGCGTGAAAAACAGTTTGGCGTTTTACAGTCTGTGGGAGCTACTCCAAAACAGATTGTCCGCATAATGACAGCTGAAGGTCTTATGCTGTCAGTAATAGGCATACCAATAGGTATTGTGCTCGGTATCGGATGCGCATACATCGCATTCAGACGCATTGTCGGAAATGGTCTTGCTGACGCATTCTTCACCTCCGAAAAGGCAGGAGATATCGTGCGCTTCCACATAAGTCCTCTGATGCTTGTGATAGCAGCGATAACCGGTCTTGTATGGGTGCTCTTCTCAGCCTACGGAACTGGTATGCGAGTTATAAAGAAGTCGCCTGTGGACGCTATCTCCGCAAGAAGCAACAATGTCAAAAAGGTTCGCAGACACACTCTCATGGGACTGCTCTTCGGCTGGATTGGAAAGCTCACATCGCGTAACGCACGCCGTCAGAAGAAGCGATTTATCATCACTATCATTTCGCTCACGCTCTCACTCGCGATGTTTGCAGGCATAGGAAGCGTTATGGATTCATTCACAAGGCTGATATCAGCACCCACTGCTTTAGCGGGACACGATTTTGAAATGTCTCTCGATTACAACTGCTTCGACTTAATGGGCTATAAGAAGAGTGTAGAATACCTCGAAAATAGTGGCTATTTCAGCAAGTATTACTTTGGCGTAACCAAGAGCGCTCAGGATCTTAACAGCGAAAGAAGATACTATGTCATGTATCTTACCAATGATGAGTATGAAAGCTATACCCATGGCAAGGCTCCCGTGACCTACGAGGAACTGAGAGACTCGGGCAGCTATCTCTTTATCACGGGCGCTGACGAGCCCGACGACAGCATCAAGGAGCTTGAGCTGAGAGTGAATGAGTGTATTGCTTCCGACGAAGTGAAGAAGGACTTCGAGGAGAGGTATTCGGCTGCAATGGCAGAAAAGAAGGAAGCAAAGAAAAATGCCGCGGGTAATTCAGACTCTGACTATGAGGATGACGAGGACGATGGCTGGAATGCTTACAGAGACGGCTATATCGAACTTGTCAAAGCCACAAAGGATACCTGTAAGCAGTCTAATCACACCTTCAAGATAGCAGCTTCGTGCAAGACTATCGTGCCTGATAATGATAACCCGTTCGATCTCGACTACAACTATTATCTCGAAGAGGAGAATCAGAATAAGTGTCTCATTGCATCTATCGATCAGTATGAGACAGGAGAGTATAAGCTCTATGGCAACTTTACGAGCCCGATAACAACTCTTGAAGTCGATATCAAGTCGCCTGAGGTCTATGAGAAGGCGCTGAAATACGTCAAGCAGAATGATGATATTGAACTCTGGTGGGATATGTTCGGAGAGCTGCAGAAGATTCGCACAACGATTGGAGCCTATAAGATAGCGGCGAACTTCATTACAAGTCTTATCGCGCTCATAGCTATCGTAAATATGGTAAATATCGTGTCTACGGGAATTATCAACCGCAGAAGCGAACTCGCCTCCATGCAGTGCGTCGGTATGACGCAGGGTCAGCTCTACAAAATGGCTGTCATCGAAGGCGTACAGTATACGCTCTTCGCGACGGTAGGTGCTATCGCAATTTGCCTGCTGGGGATACTCCTTACCGAGCAGTTCCTCATCAGCATCGAGATCATCTCAGAAGCCGGCAGAGGCAAGATCATTAGCTACACCGACCCAATCTGGCGAGTGATCGCAGCTTCGGGCTTCGCGTTCATAGTGTCCGTACTCGCGGCTGTCATTCCGCTCAGAAGAATGCAGAAGACATCGCTCATTGATCAGATCCGCAGTGTCGACTAAATACGCTCTAATTTCAACAGCCGCAGTTTCTACCGCGGCTGTTTTTGTTTTCCCTAAAATCATCGGCTGCAACAAAGGACTGTCTGAAGTCGATGTTAATTAATGAGGTCTTCAATATCTAAAAAAAGTGAATGATTATTGTTCTCTTTATCCTCTTTTTTCCCTGATCTGTTTCATTTTAATAGTTTATCTAACAACTGGAAATTTAGCAAGCCACATCAAATTAAATTGGTTAAGTGACATAATTGTAATGGAAAAGTCACGCTAAAGTAATATTGACATGTTAAAATGAAGATAGTAAAAAAGCGGCTTGTCTGCACGGGAGGTATATATATGGAACTG
>JAGCWY010000026.1 GCA_017961625.1 Ruminococcus sp.
AGAACTTGTTGTGTCAGATTTGTCGATCTTAAGATACTTGAACTTCAATCTTCCGTACATAAGGACAGCTCTAAGAACATTATCTGCTATCATGCAATACCAGATCGATCTGAGATCCCCCTTAAAAACATATACGACACACGAACAGATCACCACACGACAGAGCCACATCGTAAACGAAGATAATAGAAAAGTCTCTTTTGTCTTCCCCATTCCTTCAAGAACAGCTTGAAAAACTATACTGATCCCGAATATCGGTTCGCTGAACGAGATGATCTTTAAGACTTCATCACTAACTTTTACTGCGTCCTCACTATCCGTGAAAAAGCCTGCAATATCACCGCCCAAAGCATATAATGCCGCACCCGTAACCGCCATGATCAGAAATGTGATCACACTTCCGTCGATCAGCATCCTTCTGAGTTCACGCTGCCTGGAACCGCCGTAATAATATCCCGAGAGAGTAGCAACCCCTCTTTGTATTCCGACAGCCGGGATATAGAAGATACTCTCTACTGTCATCGAGATAAAATGTGCAACCACACTTATCGGATCCAGATTTGAGATGAGTGAAGTGAATATCGTTCTTCCTATACCTGACGAGACATACGTAAATCCCGCAGGAAGACCTATCCTGTAAAACTGTTTCTGAACTTCCCTATTTTTTCTGATATCATTCCTGCTGAACTTTGTCTCGTGATTCCTCAAGGCAGCGATCAGCATCATCACTCCTCCGACAGCGACAGATATAGCAGTTCCACTCGCTGCACCTTTCACTCCCCACGACAGACGATAGATAAATACAAAATTCAGGATGATATTCAATATATTGACCAGACCGTTAATGACCATAGGAGAAGTCATATCTCCAACACCCTTAAGGACTGAACCGTAAGTCGAAGACAATGAAAAGAATACCGTTGTTGAATAGCAGATAAAGTAGTAGTTATAGAAATCCCTGACAAGTTCAGGATCCAAATGAAAAACGATCGGTGATACAACACCTACAACAAAAGATAAAAACCAGAAAAAGATTCCGACGACAGCACTGAATCTTAACGATTGTCCCGCCATTGATCGGATCTTTTCAACATCTCCTCTACCCTTCGCCATTGCTATCGAAGAGAGGACTCCGATCGACATTCCGGTCATTGGGAACTTGACCAGAAACTGAACCTGTGAACCCAGTCCTACAACAGCCGTAGCATTAACCCCGAGTTCACCTACCATGTATAGGTCAATATATTGAACAACAGATTGCAGAGCAAATTCCACCAAAGCCGGAAATGCGAGCCTGATTATCTTGATTATCTGTGTCTCATTAAATATAGTACATGTTGTCCGGGATAATGAATTTAGCAAGGAACTGCTTTGTTCGTTCTTCTTTCGGCCGATAGAAAATTTCCTTAGGAGCTCCTTCTTCAACGACAACACCTCCGTCCATAAAAATCACTTTATCCGCAACATCCTGGGCAAAAGTCATCTCGTGAGTAACAACTATCATAGTTATGCCTTTAGTCGCAACTTTCTTGATCAGCTCCAGGATCTCACCGACAAGTTCAGGATCGAGGGCCGACGTCGGCTCGTCAAATAATATAACTTCAGGATTAAGCGCAACGGCTCGTGCTATACCGACTCGTTGCTGCTGTCCGCCCGAAAGCTGACTCGGATAGTAATCTGCCTTATCATGAAGTCCCACCCACTTCAGTGTCTCTTCAGCAATATTTCGCGCATCCTTCTTCGGCACCTTACGTGCAGTAACCAATCCTTCCATAATGTTTTCAAGAGCCGTCTTATTCGCGAAAAGGTTATAGTTCTGAAAAACGAATCCCGTTTTTCTTCTCAGATCCAATATGTCTTTTCTCCCTGCATTTTGAATGACCACATTTTTATCGCCGATCGTAATCTCGCCGCTGTCAGCTTTTTCGAGAAAGTTAAGACATCTTAACAGAGTAGTCTTACCGGATCCGCTCGGTCCCAGGATAACAACGACCTCTCCTTTTTTTACATTAAGCGATACGTCTTTCAGGACTTCATTTCGGCCGAAGCTTTTTCTGATGTGTTTGATCTCCAACATTTTAAACTCCATAGTTTTTTATTCTCTGTCTTGCCTGTTTTGAAAATACTTGTTCTCTTTTCCAAATATGAATACAAAAGTTCTATCAATATCGTTAATATCCAGTATATGATCGCGGCTGCCAGATACCCTTCGAAAAAAGTGTATTTTCGAGAAGAGGGAACCAGAGCTCCTGAAAGTATCTCCGCGATCCCGATCGCATATACGATGGATGTTGATTTAATAAGGCCTACCGTAGTATTTATAAGAGCAGGTATTGCGATCGATATGACCTGCGGAAGAATGATCTTACGAAGTGTCTGTGGTTTTGTCATTCCAACCGAATACGAAGCTTCATACTGACCTTTGTTTATTGATAAAAGAGCTCCCCTCATCACCTCGGATATACTGCATATCATCATTAGAGACAGAGCGAACAATCCGACATAGATACTGTCAATATCAGCAATAGTCTTGCTGCTCCCGAAAAACTTTAAAACGTCGTTAGTCTTCATCAGATATATCAGGTTATAGACCATTAATGCTACTACTATCGGCACACCTTGATACACTGGAATAAAAACCGCGAAAAACTGCGATAGAACCGGCACTTTATATATTCTCACCAGAGCGATCAACGTACCGACCACCAAACCTATGCTCAAGGGAACCAGGATAAGGATCAAAGTCTTCGGAAGATATGTGAGCCCGCTTACAAAGCTCTCGAATATCGCCTTCACATCTATCTGCATAATTACCTCACTTTAATATTTGCATAATCAAGTTTGTTTCCGACAAATCCAAATA
>JAGCWY010000027.1 GCA_017961625.1 Ruminococcus sp.
TGACGGCCTGCTTATGGAAACTATAAACGGTACAGTAGGCGTAGATATACCGCTATCAGCAATCGCACAGGGCAGCTATCAGACAGCTATCAAACAGGCCGAAATTGCTTTGAAGCAGTCGAAGCTGTCACAGGCAGGCGCAGCTGCTGCCGGTATAGGTGCAATAGTCGGAACAGTAGCGGCAGCCGCTACAGGTGGCGCGGCCGGCGTTGCTTTAGGTGCTTTAGGTATGGCAAACAGCTTAAAGCAGATGTATAGCGCCGACGTAAGCAGAGAAGCAGCAGAATACAATATTGATCATGTAGCACCGTCAATAAATAATGTATCAGCTGCAAGCCCCTTCAACGGTGCATTATCTGAGCAGGCAGCGCGAATATTTATTTATAAGCCGGCCACACTTGCAGGCGCTGACCTTGCAACATATGGTAATACAGTGGGCTTTGCGTGCTGTAAAGCGGGTAAGCTGTCAGACTTTCACGGCCTTACAGTATGCAGCAATGTAAAGCTTGACGCTATAGACGCGCCGGCGCACCATAAAGCAGCTATACAGCAGGCGCTTATTAAAGGGGTGTATTTGCCATGACAGAAGATAATAACATACATTATGACCCCAATCCAGTTATAGACTATGCAGAAAAAATAGCCTGTCCTGTCGTCGGCATTGCCGGCGGCAAGGGCAACGGCAAAACATACGGCATACTATTAAGATATCTAAAAGACAGATTTAAGACAGGCCGGCCGCTGCGATATCTGCGCCGGTATCGTGAGAGTATCAGCCGTAAGGCGTTAATGTCACTTTGTAGCCCACATAAGCAGGCGCTTATGAATCTATCTAACGGCCGCTTTAATGACTTCCAGTATTTTGCAAACCGCTTTTACTTTATCAGGCGTGACGATGACGGAAAAATAGTAGATAAGGATATACAGCCGTTTATAATCTGCAGCGCTTTGAACTCTGTTGAAGGCTTCACAGGTGCAGATGAAGGAGAGTGCAGCGCAATATTCTATGACGAATTTTTAAGCCGTGAAAAAGAACTACCCGACGAATTTTACAATTTAATGATCTTCCACAACAATTGTACGCGTAACAGAACAGGCTATTATTGCCCGCTTATCTTAGTAGGTAATACTGTTACACGCGGCAGCAGTCTTATTAAAAATTTCGGCGTGAACCTGTACAAAATGCAGAAGGGCACAATTACTGTAGTAAAGAACAGTAAAGATGTTCCCACAATGGTATTTGAATACTGTGCGGAAGTTGAAGTCATGCAGCAGGCCGCTGACGTATATTACAGCCGCTTTGAATCTGACAGGCTACAGATGATCTATCACGGTGATTGGACAACGGCCAACTATCCATATATGCCAATACAGGACAGACGCGCCGACGCTACAAAGCTGACTATTAAAATAGTATGCAAGGACAGTGACAGTGCATTGATATGGACATTCTGCCGCAGTCGATACGGTAAGATATACGGCAGCGTGGAACGTGATACAGGAGAAGTAGAAAAGCCCACAGCTAAACTAATAAATCAGATACGTGTATTTAAGGATATAAACACGTTCAACTATCTGCCGCAGCGCGGCCTGTTTGCACAGTTTATAAAGCTTGTATATACTAAGAATGTATACTTTGAAGACTGTGAAACAGGTGAAATGTTTAGAGACTTTTTGAAGACATTTAAAGGCGCTGAACATATCAGCAATGTGTATACATAAA
>JAGCWY010000028.1 GCA_017961625.1 Ruminococcus sp.
AAACAGGCAGCTTTGAAAGCCGCCTGAACTATCAATAAAATATATCTTTACCAGCGCGAAAAAAGCATTTTTTCTTCGTGCTTGTTCGTTATACCCTGTTTATGGGGAATTTGAGAAGTTTTCAACAATTAACATGGAAAACACAGTTGCCCCTTCAAATTTTTCTTGAAGAGGCAACTGTGTTGTTTTGGCGGGCTGTTTTTTTACAGCCCCATTACGCACTCGCGGCGACTCTCTGTAATAGTTTGTATTTTACCTTACTTCAAAATCCTCAGGCACATTGTATATTACATTATCAACCTTCAGTCCTTTAGGATCATTCGTTTTTTCCTTGACCTGTTCAAGTAAATTATGTAATGAACTCATTTCTATCAACTGACCGTAAACCCTACCTCTATCATCTCCAAAAATAGGCGACCCGAACGTAAAAAACACAGCATCTCTGATCTGAACATAATCTGAAAGCTGACACTTATACGAACCGATTGAAGCATTATCAGGAAAAACAATATCCAATTTATCTCCGCATATGAAAATATCTTCAAAATATTTTTCAGCACAAATTTCTGTTATAAAGCGATTGCATTCAACAGCAAGTGTTCTGTCACCTATAACAGAAGCCGTAGTTTCAACAATATTGTCATATTCTTCCTGCGATTTGATTTGGCTGAATATCTTTAAATATACAGTAACTGCCGCTTGAAGTTTATCCCTTCCTTCAGTTCCTGAATAAGGATAATCTAAAATTGTATCATCATCCTGAACGATAAAGAAAAACTGCTTTTCGCTTTTATACTGTGATGTTTCCCATTTTTTTGCTATTTCAGCGACCTTAACTCCGAGTTCGGGTATCACGATATCATTTATCCTGCATTCACCAATCACTTTCGATCCAAAACCGGAGTTAAACACCTTCACATATACGGTTTTCTGATTTCCAAGACGTTTTATAATGTCATCTTTCAGCAGTTCCCAATAATCTGATACTTCATGCTTCTCTTTACTTGCACCTGCACGTACGATATCACTGCTGTAAACGCTCCATGAGTGTGAATGACCTGCAAATTCAGATGTGATCCTGCATTTCACATCATTATCAGCTACTGCTTTTAATCCCTGCATAAACGAAAATGCAAAAGAACCTATAGCCATTCCATAAGCTGATTCACTGTCTTCGCCCAAACCTGCACAGATCTCAAAAAAACGCGTTTTCAATACGTCACTGTACATATCAAAGCTGATGTTTACTATTCTTTCCTTTACTTCCCAGACATATGGTTTGATTTCCATTTCCAGTTCGGGAATATAAATAACATCGCCTCTGGTCTCAGATTTCAGCTCAATGAAGCTTGAAAATTCTCCGTTAAGTATCCTATCAATTATTTCTTCTTTTGTAAGTATCTTCGCTATTTCTGGTGTCACACTTGCAGTTAGTTCGTTGTTTCCCTTGTTTTTTCTCTTAAAGAAATTAAGGCCCATTTCATCACCTTCTAAAAATTCTTATTATATACGACAAGTTACGCGCTGTTTATCCATATTATACACTGCATTGTCTCCAAAAGTCAAGGTTGCTGCCATGAGAAGTAATGCTATATTTCTTGAAACCTAATACTTCTAATATCTTTCGCTGTATAATTGAAACAGAAATATCGTTAATGTCATTTAATGTAACGTCATACAGCATATCTGACAAAACTTCAGGAGTTCATCTGTAGAAAATGCAGAATATCATATTTTGAAAATACATACTTGACATTGACGCTACGTCAAGTGATATAATTGTTACATAAACCAGAAGGAGAAGTGATTAATATGGGAACTACTGAAAAACGTTTACCAAAAAACAAAGCACTCATCATTTACATCATTGCCTTTTACACCATATGGGCTCTTTTTGAATTCTTCGGGAAACCGGTCATAAGTGATATTTTTCCCGGAGAAATCAGTTCAGAGATCGTAAATGAGGTTGTTATCAAAAATCTTGTATGGATACTTCCGGCAGCACTTCTTGTACATCACTACAAAGACGATGTCTGTATCGGTCTGAAAGAGATGTTCACAACTAAGGTGAAATGGCAGCATTATCTGCCCGTATTCCTGCTCTTTGTGCTCTATCCTCTTGTCAGTGCGTATCGAATGAAAGGTTCATTATCTCTAAGCAGCGATTTTGGAGCCAAAGAGGTCATAGATTTTTCATTTGTCGGCATCACAGAAGAAATGGTCTTTCGCGGCTGGCTGCTCAATGCCATGACAGGCAAAAATAAGCAGAATCAGTGGAAGGCGATACTGCTGAGTTCGCTGCTGTTCGTTGCAATTCATATTCCAACATGGACCATACACGGGAAACTTTCAGACGCTTTTCTTCATTTCGGATTTATTCAGATCATCATTCTGAGTGTCATATTCAGTATAACCTTTTTGAAAAGCAGAAATATTCTCATTCCCGTGACTCTGCACATGATATGGGATTTTCTGCTGTCCATGTTTTGATGAATAAGAACTTGTTTTGAATCTTTATGTAAGAGATTTGACTTTGAAGTCAGATCAGTGGTATTGGTGGTGAATATGGACGATATGAAAAATATAACAGAGGTATGCAGACTGCTTGGTATAACCTCACGGACGATACGTTACTATGAACAGCTTGGACTGATAAAAACGGTCAGGAAAAGCAATACTGCGCCGCGCCAACTCGGCACAGAAACCATTGAACGCCTGCGCAGGATCTGCTTTCTACGGAAATTGGGTATGGGGCTTGATGATATCGCAGATGTCATTGATAGCGATGTAAAAGCAGCTGAACTTATCAAAAGCAAAAAAGCAGCGATGAAAACGGAGATAAATGAACTGGTGGAACGCGTCAACCTGCTGACAGAGGTAATTGCGGCTGCGGAACAGGGTGAGAATATCTACGAGACAGAAAAGCGTCTCAGCCTGCCACCGGATCATGAGGAGATGAAGCGCATTGCCGGTGAATGCACCAAGCTGATATTGGAACGCCGTTTTGATGAACTGCAAGGTTATCTGGACGATGATATGCGGCAGATGCCTCCGGGCTTCTTTGAAGTCAGCTGGAATGTGCATATCAAGCCCTGCGGTGCGTTTGTATCCATCGGGGAGCAGAGCATCGTCGCCGATACCGTCATCAACAGGCTGCATTTTGAAAAACAGGATATTGCTATCCTGATAGAAGTCCACGCAGGCATCGTGACGGGTATGCTGCTGCAATACTGCAAGGAATAATATCGAAAGGTGAAAAGCTATGAAAAAAGCCATGAAAAAATTCTTTAAGGTGATCGGTCGGATATTGCTTGTTCTGCTGATACTTTTTGTTGTTTTAACGATTGTCTTCGCCTGCATGAAAAAGTCATTGCGTCAAAAGAATATGGATATTCTTGAAGCGGACGGCTTTGTTAATCTTGTTTCAGCAGGTGATTTCGACATGAACGTCAATATTTTCGGTGACGGAAAGTATAAGATCATAGCAATGCCGGCAAGCTGGGACTACGGTTTGCCTGTTGAAATGAAGCAGTTATCCGAGTATCTCGATGATAATATATCTTTTGTTGCTGTGACACGTCCGGGTTACGGCATATCGGGTGAGACAAAAAAAGATGTCACAACAGAGTATATCGTTGAAAGCACACGTACCGCACTGAAAAACGCAGGCGTCGAAGCACCGTACATACTTATGGCGCATTCAATGAGCGGTCCTTATGTGACATACTGGGAGAACAAATATCCCGAAGAAGTATCAGGGGTTATATTCCGTAACAGCATCAGCTCGGCGGAGGATGAAATGCCAGAAAATGGCGTCCCAAAATTAATGAGAAACACAGCTGTTGCGATTGGAACCTTCGCCAACAAGACAGGATGGACAACGGCAATGAATGCTTTGTTTGCGAAAGAAGATGAAAATTATTACGGTGAATACGCAAAAGATGTTCTGGCATTCGAAAAGGCTGCGGTTCCAAATTACGGAGAAGTAAAGAACTATAACATCAATATGAAAACAGCATGGGATGCCATACAGGCAAACGATATCCCAAAGGTGTACATAACGAACGATTATGAAACACTTGAAGATGTAAGAGAATATCTGATGTTCCTATACGGTGAAGTTAATGAAGAACTTGCACTGGAGCGTTTTGAAGAATCTCAAAGTGAATGGCATAAAGAACACAGGAGAAAAATAAGTGAATACTGCAAGAGCCTCGGCAACTGCGAAGAAGTGAACATCCCCGCAAGTCATGACATATCAGACAAGAAGCCTGAAGAATTTGCAAAAGAAGTTGAAAAGCTGATAGACAGAATCAAATGATATCGTTATGATAAGATGATACTCTCAGAAACGCTCTTCGAGGGTGATATGATTTGTCAAAGTTGATGAAATACCTGCTGTTCACTTTTGTTATCGTGTGAATATTTGTAGGGATTGCGACCTGCAATGGTAGCCTCGGAGGCACTCCGGCACTATGTATGTTCATGCCGACGCTAGGAGCGTTGCTTGTAAAAGCAGATATAAAGGGAATGGGCTAGAGACTCAGATTTGGTCAGAACTGGAAATATATAGTTATCGCGTATTTTGCCCACACTGTATTTCAGTTCATAGGTGCAGTTTTCTACTATCTTGTATTCCGTGATGATTTCGCTCCTGCTGTGGCTTTTCAGCGATTTATGCAGCCTGCTGAATACGAGGAATTCGTGCCAAACGGCAGTCCCTACATCTCCTTTATAGCAAAATAAGTGCCTCCATTTACGGAGGCAAAAAATATAAAGGATATGATGACATTTGAAACTAACTTTCTCGCTCTTCGAATGAAAACAATCTGCCTTTTTTTATCCGAAGTGTGTAATCGCAACATTGCTCAATAAATTCGGGATCATGTGTCGAAACAAGTACCGTGCAGCCTGATTCTGTAAGCTGACGCAGAAGTTTTCCGACTTTTTCCATATGAGCGTAATCAAGTCCCGAAGTCGGCTCGTCAAACAGCAGTAGCTCTGCACCTGCAGCTATTGCGGATGCTATCGCTACACGCTGTTTCTGGCCACCGGAAAGCGCCATAGGATGAGTGTCCTTGTATCCGAGCAGACCGAGCTTATTGAGTATCTCATGGCATCTTTTTATGTCATTCTCCTTCATCGAAAGTAGTACCTCTTTTTCCACGCTGTCTGTAAAAAGCTGGTGGTTCACATCCTGCATGACCATATAGGAAAAGCCGATGCGCCGTCTTTTTCTGTATTCTTTTCCGTCAGAGACAATAACACCTGTACAGTCCCTTTCCAATCCGCAGATACACCTGAGAAAGGTGGATTTTCCCGTACCGTTACTGCCAATGACTGCGGTCACTTTTCCTTTGGGAATAGCAAGTTCCGAAATACACAGGCTCAAGGCATCGCCGTCAGAGGCTGAAAATTTCTTCCTTCTCAGGATATATGGCTTATGATAATAGGAAAAATAAAAGTCCTTTAGAAATATCCCGTCCGAAATATACTCTTGACTGCAAGCTGTATGTCCTTGATTTGAAAGTAATTCCAGATAATGTAAATTGATACTTGTCGGACGAAGCCCAAGTTGCCTGGTCTCATCATTGGAAAGCATAGCAAAATCCTTAGTATTCCACTCCTGGGCTATTCTACCCTTATCCATATATACCACACGGTCAATTAAATCATTCAGATACCAAAGCCTATGCTCAGAAATGATTATCGTCTTGCCCTGCCTTTTCCAATCACAGATTATCTCATGCAGCATCTGTATTGCCTCCATATCAAGGTTTGAGGAAGGCTCATCCAGTAGTATGATCTCTGGGAGAAGTGCCGCCACCGAAGCACAGGCGATACGTTGCTTTTCACCGCCGGATAATTCAAAAAGGCTTCTGCCGAGCAGTTTGTCCAGCTTCATCTGTTTTGCTATGATCTCTTTCCTTGATTTTATTTCTTTGGGATCAAGACCAATATTCTCAGGACCGAATACGATCTCTCCGTCGGTATCCACCGAAAAGAACTGACTTCTCGGATTTTGAAAGACTGTACCCACAACACCTGCAAGCTCATAGAGCTGTGTTTTGGCTATATTCAGCCTGTTCACTGTGACATCCCCCGTCATATCGCCGTGATAGTAATGCGGTATCAACCCGTTTAACAGTCGTATCACCGAGGTCTTTCCCGATCCCGACGCACCACACAAAAGAAGCGTTTCGCCCTCCTGTATCGTCAAAGAAACACCGTCAAGCGAGTTTTCAGATGCGCCCTTGTATCTGTATGTCACATTGTTAATCTGCGCTATCGTCTGCATCATCTGAAATATTTAGAAACCACGAAAACTGCAAGAGCTGCGGTGAACAGCAGCATCAGCAGATAGTCTGCCGCCCTCATTTTCAGCACCTGCACACTGGTTCTTTTTACCTTTCCTCCGAGCCCTCTTGTCACAGCGGCTGCGGATAATTCATCTCCGATATTCACGCAGGAAAACAGCAGCGGTATCAAACGGTATTCTATCATACCTGCGGCATTTCCTCCCCCCAGCATGATACCACGCATTTTCATAGCATCACGGATAGCTGTGTATTCCTCTTTGATGGTGGGAAAAAATCGCATGAGTACTGCAAGAGAAATCGTTATTCCGTCGGGAATATGCATCTTCTGCATAGCACTAACGAATTCGCCAATCTTCGTCGTCCTCACCACATACCACGCTGTTATCATCGCAGGCATAAACTGCACGATTACACTGCAATAACCTACCAGAAAAGCAGACAGAAATCCTTTTGAGTTTTCAGAAAGGAACCTGAATGTCAGCAGCAAAGCTGTCCCATAAAAAATCAGGAACCGAAATGCAGCAGCATAATGCTTTTCCATGATAAGTAGAAGTATCGGTATCATGGTCAAGACGATTCTTACTGTCCAAAGGAATGGCGTTGTGGCGCTCATCATCACGACCGCTGACACAACAAATATCATGTACAGCTTTGCTCTGGGATCAAGCTTTAAGGTCATCACACAATTCCTGCTTTCTCAAAATGTTTCTTTACAATAGCTTTTCCAATTAAAGCCCCAACACAGCCAAATACAAAACAAAATATAAGCAATAACGCTATGGTTTTTGAATTAATTGCACGTAAGAGATTGTCACAGTATTCAACAGAGTAACCGCCATCAATAAGGTTCTTTCTGTAGGAATCTGCAGAGACCACCACAGGGAAATAGTTTGCACATATCCACAGGCAGAAAATTCCATAGCTTATTACTGTTTTCTTTAAGCTCTTATATCCGCCCGATTTTGCGATCAGATCGGCTATCAAGCCAGCAGCAATGATAAGCGGAGCACCAAGGTATCCCATACCTGTTATGAACATGATAATGGCAAGCAATACGGACATGATGCTCAGCATGCCAAATTTCTCAATCTTTGTATAAAACAGCATCATCGGAATAGAACCAACTATCGGTATCATAACAACATATGACGCTACTATGTAGGGATGGATAAATCCCAGCATTCCGCAGGCAAATTCCACAACGAACAAGAGCGCTGTGAATATTCCTATAGTAATAAAATCCTTTGCCTGTAATTTCTTTCCGTTCATTTTCAAACTCTCCTGATCGTGTTTTTCGTTACGCCAGTTTCCAACTTACCGCCTGTTTTCTGCCGCTGATAAAGTTTTTGTAGATTCCATCCTGTGCCATCAGTTCTTCGTGACGTCCTTTCTGAACGATACGACCCTTGTCCACGACAATAATCTGGTCAGCGTTTCTAACTGTTTTGAGCCTATGAGCGATCATAATAATCGTTTTGTGCTTGGTCAAATTCTCTATGGCTTCCGTGAGTTCCTTTTCATTTTCAGGATCAACATTTGCAGTCGCCTCATCAAGTATGATAATAGGCGCATCCTTCATAATTGCACGTGCAATAGCTAGTCTTTGCTTTTCGCCCCCAGAAAGGGTAGCACCACCCTCGCCTATCACTGTATCATAGCCGTTGGGAAGTGACATTATAAAATCATGACAAGCGGCTTTCTTTGCGGCTTCTTCTACTTCCGCCATCGATGCTTCGGGTCTGCCGAAACGGATATTGTTAGCGATAGTGTCTTCAAAAAGGTATACACGTTGAAAAACGAAGCTGAAATTTTTCATAAGTGAATCAAAACTGTAATCTTTTACATTTCTTCCGCCGAGTGTGACCTGCCCCTCCTGAACATCCCAGAAACGGGAGATAAGAGAAGTGATAGTAGTCTTGCCTCCGCCGGAAGGCCCTACGAGCGCGGTGGTTGTATTCTCATTTATTTCAAGCGATACATCGTCAATGATCTTTCTGTTCTCATATGCAAAGCTGACATGTTCAAGGCGGATGTCCCTGTTCTGAGGTGTGATGTTTTCTCCGTCGGTATCCATCTGCTCGATGTTCAGTATCTCAGACGCCAGGTCAACGCCTTTTCCGATAACACGAAGCAGGGCTGTGTAAATGCCTGCCGAATCCAGTGACTCAAACACCATGAAGGAACAAAGCAGCATGGTGATGGTATATACAAGTTCCATACTTCCATTCAGATAGAAATAGACTGATGCACCTGCTATTGCAACTCCTATCAGCTTGCATATAAGATTCTGAACACCCACGGCAGGTATCGCCGCCAGCTCTGCAGAAATGTCAGCGTTTTTCTTGCGCTCAATAGAGTTTTGGAGCCTCGACTGATTGAGCCCGATTATGTTGTAGTTTCTGATCTCCGATATTCCCTGAATGTATTCCAGTATCACACCTACCATTTCTCTGTCGGCAGAGAGCTTTTCATCGGCCACCTTTGCAACACTGTGATTCGTCCACTGATTTACAAGAATAAAAATGACTATGCCAACAAGCGAAATCAGTCCGATACGGACATCAAAAACAAACATGAAAAGAGCAATGACCACAGTCGTGATGCTGCCTTGCAATACCAGCATGATTGCACGGGTAGCGATGTCTCCCATCTGCTCCATTGTGTTTGTAGCAACCGAGGTGATATGTCCAAGACTTGTATCATTGAAATATCCCATAGGAAGATATCGCAGATGCTCACCTATCTCAATTCGTTTGAGAGCAGCCGTATCATATCCGCCCTCTGTCTGGAGCATGGTTGAAAAGCGGCTTATCACCGTCTTTCCAAGCGTACTTATCAACATCAGACCTATGACAGTCAGTATTGTCTTTATGTTGATATTATCATTAAGCACCGCTTGAATTGCAACAAACGCGGCTGGTATCTTCATGGCAGTGAACATTGCCTCAATAACTCCGAGTACGATAGCAGTGTAGAAATTTCTTCTGTTCTTGTCATTACAAAAGTCAAAGAACTTTTTTATCATCTCAAGCATATGCATTCTCCTTTCTGATATCGTTATCCCTGACCATACTATGCGCTTCCCACATTTTTCTGTAAAGTTCACAGTTTGCAAGAAGCTCCTGCTGTGTGCCGCAAGCCTCTATATTTCCATTATTGATGACAAATATCTTATCTGCGTCAACAATCGTCGAAAGGCGATGTGCAATCACGATAAGTGTCCTGCCCTTTACAAGCTTTGCAACACTTGCCTGAACAAGCGCTTCGTTTTCGGGATCGGTGTAAGCAGTTGCTTCATCCAGTATGACAACTGGTGCATTTTTGAGCATTGCCCTTGCAATACATAACCTCTGACGCTCACCGCCAGAAAGATGTCCGCCTGCTCCGCCGACCACTGTATCATATCCATTTTCAAGTCCCAAGATGAATTCATGACAGCCCGATGCCTTTGCCGCATTGATAACGTCCTCGTCAGTCGCTCCCGACCTGCCGAGTCGGATATTTTCCTTGATTGACATATCGAAAAGGTAGTTATCCTGTGCCACATAGGATATCTGTGCCATGTAATAATCAAGGGGCAGTTCTTTGATATTCACGCCCCCGTATGTAATATCGCCTGAATCGGTATCCCACAGCGAATCAATCAGCCTTGCGATAGTGCTCTTGCCAGAACCCGAAGGACCAACAATTGCTGCAACCTCCCCCTGCTTAATATCCATATTAATACCGTGTAGCACTTCCTTGTCCTTGTAGGTAAATCTCACATCGGATAGCTTGATGTCTGAACCAACAAGTTTCTTTGTCATCGCTGACGGTCTTACCATGTCCTCGCGTTCAATGATCTCTGTTACTTCACCGAAGATTGTTTGCATCTTCAGAATATCGTCCATGTAAGAAAATGCGACAACGAGAGGAGTGATAAGTCCTGCCGAGAGAATGATACCTGTAATGAAATCCTCCACAGTCAGCGAGCCGTTTCTCACCAGTATCATACCTATTGGAAGAACGCCTAAGAAAGTTGCAGGCAGAAAAGCCATAGTTCCCGACTGTGGCCATATACAACGGCGCATCCAGTCGATGAAAACATCTGCGCCTTCTCTTGCAGCATTCATGAATTTTACATACGAACTGCCTGTCTTTCCAAAAGCTTTGATGACCTCTATGCCGTTGATATACTCGACAGCTGTATCATTAAGCTTTTTGGTCTTTTCAACGGATAATTCATAACCGCCTTTACTTCTTGCAAACATAATTACAGCGCAAGTAAGACCGATTGCAGCACCCAACAAGTTAGCTAACCCTAACCTCCAGTCAATTAAAAGCAGATATATGAACATAATGACGGGAAGAAGGATATTTGCCGTAAACTCTGGAACTATATGTGCCAGTGTCGTTTCCATGGAATCAACTCTGTCAACGATAATGTTTTTGTAGCTGCCGCTGTTGTCATCCAGCACTGAGCCAAGCGGTATTTTGGACAACTTTTCACAGAGCTGTTTTCGTATGCTACCCAACACATTAAAAGTTGCCACATGTGATAATGAAGTTGATAATGAATGTAGTGTTATTCTTATCCCCCAAAACACGCCCATCAGGAGTGTTTGTTTCAGGTAATATTCCCATTCTCTATTGCCATCAAGAAGCTTTTCTACAATATCAGCCATTATAAGATAAGGGATAAACGATGCTGCTACACCCAAAACAGCAAGCACAACACTTCCTCCGAAATAGCTTTTCTTTCTCCCTGCAAATTCAATTACCCAGGATAATAGACTGCGTTTCTTTTTCATTATTATATTCTCCTCTAAATCAGTTTGATAAAGCTAACGTATGTTTTATTTTATAGGGAAACACACATAATGCGCTTCCCTTGATTTGGTTGATTAAAGACCGAAGAGAGCCTTCCACGCCGAAAGATAAAACTTTTCGAGTGTATGGGCGTAGTGCATGGCTTCATCTTTTGTGAAATCATGTATGACTGCCTGGAGTATCGCTTCAACACTTGCCGTCACAAGCAGATGAAATTCCTTTTCGTCTATGTCATTGACTGCAATCCCGCTTTTCTTCAGTGCATTCATATATCGGATAGTGACTTCTTCCTCAAGCTTTGCAATGTCATGAGTGAAGTTTTCATATTTTGTACCCTGAGATCTGCAAACAATCAGCTTGAACTCATCAAAATGGTCATAAATGTATTCCATAAATCGAACAGTTTCCATCTTATCTTCCCATATTGATTCAGCTGCTACCTTACCTATCTCATCAAAATAGTCGTCCTCTATCCCGTGAAAGCACTCCATAAGACCTTCTATCGCAGGATCAACCAACGATGCAAACATTTCCTCCTTACTTGAAAAATGCTTATACAGACCGCCTACCTGAATGCCTGCCTCAGTTGCTATTCTTCGGAGTGATGCATCTGTAAATCCGTACTCCATAAACTCATTTTTGGCAGCTTCAATGATTCTTTCGTGGCTCTGCGTTTTGTCTCTCGGCATAAACTCACCTCCCCAAAAGTAAATGAACAGTGTACACCAACGATATAAGTATACACTGTTCTCTTTCGCTTGTCAAGTGGTTTTTAGAGTATATGGTAATTCAGGGCGATTTTTTCCGTTTTGAATATTTTTCAAATTGGTAAACTTTTATCTTTCGTGCTTTTTAACCTGTTAACAGTTATAAATATAAGAACAGGGGGCTGTACATTGGTGCAATTGATCCGTTCCTCTTCTAAGGTACCGAGCAGATAATTCTGCTACGTGTTTTATAAAAAAACGATACATACTATAAGCAGGTAAAACAGCCTCCGCAAGCAGTCTTTGACTTCCGCCTGTTTTGCCGATAACACTTAAAACATCGCTGCCAAGAGCCATACACTTAGGATTTTCAGCAATGCATCGTCTGCTGAGTCATTCCTAATTCACGAAATGTCTTGATTTGAGCGTTGATTTCTTAAGTAGTGAAGCCTGCCACTTTTAAAGCGTTTATGGTAGAGCTTCCGTATTTGGCTGCATTTCTTGCTCCGGCAATTTATTTATAGCTGCTCCGCCGCCTTTAAAACACCAAATGTTACAACATTCCAAAAGACATCTTTCTTGGCAGCTTCTTTATGAAGTATTATTTTCCGTAAGCAATACCGAAATCTGTTCCGTTATTGAGCTCGACAAGCAGATCTCTCAGACCCAGCTGTCCGTGTTTCTCTATCCAACTTGCAAGTTCATGCTTCGCATTCAAGTAGCGGAAGCGTCTGTCCCCGGCTTCTCCTGCATAGAATTCCGCAGGAGTGTCCATATCTTCAAGGGCAATTATGTTTCTTCCGCTGTCCGTCTGCTTTATCCACTGTTCTTCGCTGTACTGCTCACGGTAGTCATTCTGGGTGGCAAGTCCCTCATCGAACCATGTCGGTATACGTTTCAATGCCTCCTTTGAAAGCCGTGTGTGCAGCTCTGCATGAGTGAGCTCATGCGCCAGAATATCAAGATTCATATACTCGACAGATATACATATATATTGCTTTTTTGAAGGTACAAAATAAGTGGGAGTAGCGTGATCTTCGCCAAGCTTTGAGATAAGTTTTTCGTCATCGCATATAATGACAATAGTCTCGTCCCAAAAGTTCAACTCTCCGAAGAAAGCCCTGTCACGCTCCTCCGCCTGACTGATAAGCTCAAGCACTTCCTGCTGATCTCCTGCATAATTTTTGTTGATATAGACATTGTCTGCGATCTCAGTAAAAGCTGGTCTGTACGGAACGGTCATCAGATAACCGCATTGATTGAACTGGAAGAAATAAACAGCCGCCGCTGTAATCAGAAGCAGTATTACAGCAATAACACAGCGAAGGAGCTTCATTGTTTTTATATCTCTCTTGCCTCATATATCTTCGCAGAAATAAACCATGAAACAATGAATATTATCAGAGCTGCTGCAAAGATAGCTGCAATAAGTATGGGCTGAGTCAGCTTTGTTACGAACGCTGCTACATCAGCTCCCATAAATGCTGAAGATAAACCAGCAACGGCAATACCTGTCAGAATAAAATATACCACTCTGCCCTTGGCTGTACCGTATTTGAAATCAAAGGGATACATAAATGCAGGAAGAATAATGGATATCGAAGATGCCGCAGTAAGATAAACCTCGATCTCGCTAAGGCTCAGAGCCGAATCCTTGTTTACGACATTTATAAGAATAAATGATACAAGTGCTATTATTGAGGCTAATACAGCAGAAATAAGCACAACAATGTACTTTGAAGAAACGATCTTCTTTCTGTCAACGGGGAAGCATGCTGAGTATTTGTCCCACTTGCTCATTTCATCTACGGTCAGTCCCTGCTTTACAAGCATGGGAATCAGGAACGGTATGAACATGATATATGCGGGGCTCTTCATGAATACTCCCAGCACCACAAACATGAGCAGGCATAAAAACTGCATTTTGTTGTTCTTTATCAGTACAAGTATTTCCTTTGTAATTAAACCTTTCATCATCTTAGTTTTCCTCCTTAGCCATAAATACGAACAGGTCCTCTATTGAAACGGGTTTTGTAGTGAAAGAAGCGGGTATCATGTTTCTGTCAACGATAGCCTCGGTGCTCCATTTGTTGGAGCGCTTGCCCTTGACAGCGTTTTCGTCCAGCTCTGCAAGCTGTTCTTCGGTAGTGTTGATAAACACATACTGCTCAAGGAGATTATCCTTTTCTTCGCAGAGCATAAGCTTGCCCTTGTGCATAAAGGCGATATAGTCGCAGAGCTTCTCAAGGTCGCTTACGATATGTGACGAGATAAGTATTGAGTGGTTCTCCTCACGGGTAAAGTCGTTGAGAATGTCGATTATCTCGTCTCTTACAAGGGGATCAAGTCCGCTTGTGGGCTCGTCGAGTATGAGCAGCTCAGCGTGATGGGAAAGTGCGACTGCGATGCCCAGCTTCATTTTCATACCCTTTGAAAACTCCGAGAAAGCCTTGTTTTCTGGCAGGCTAAACTTGCTTATATATTCAAGGTATATCTTTTCGTCCCAGTTGGTGAACATATTCTTCATTATCTTATTGATGTCGTTTGCGTTCAGCTTATCGGGAAATCCGACTTCATCAAGAACTACGCCGATACGGTTTTTCAGCTTTGCCGAGATAGGCTGTCCGAGAACTTCTATGCTGCCATCATATTTTATCGAACCGAGAATAGAACGGATAGTCGTACTTTTTCCGGCGCCGTTTTCACCGATAAGTCCGAGGATACAACCCTGAGGCAGTGAAAACGAAACATTATCAAGTGTAAAGCCCTTGTATTTTTTTGTAAGATTACTGATATTCAATGCGTTCATAAAAACATCTCCTTTAATTTTCGCTGAGGTATCTGTACATATCTATTATATCCTCTGTAGAAAGGCTGCATGAGGCGGCACGCTGCCGGACCTCCGTCAGGAGCTCCTCTATCTTCTTGAGGTTTTCCTCCCGCAGAAGCTCCGTATTCTTAGGAGCCACAAAGCAGCCCTTGGCAGGCTGGGTATATATGAACCCCTCACGTTCAAGCTCGTCATAAGCACGTTTGGTGGTTATGACGCTTATACGAAGGTCTTTTGCAAGATTCCGTATGGACGGGAGCGGATCGTTTTCTTTCAGCTCTCCGTTTATGATACTGCTCTTGATCTGATTGTAGATCTGGTCATAAATGGGAGCGCCGTTTTTATTATCAATGAATATATTCAAAATATCACCTCGAATTCAGAACTGTTTATCAAGTTTCATCTGTATATACACAGTATACACAGATGAAACAGATTTGTCAATATAGTTCAGCAAGGTTTGTGTAATATTTCAATTTCGATGCAGATTTTGCTGATAATATGTGAAACGTTTACAACGTTTTACTGACTTGAAGACAAAAAAGCCCCCGCAAGTGTGGAGACATTCTGTATCATTCTTCAGTTTTTATTTCTTTAAGGCTTCAATGATGCTGTTATCACAGTGCATCATGTTATCGAATGTTTGCTCTTTTCTTGATGAGTAAAGCTGTATCAGGTATATATTGCCGTATTTTTCACTTTTGCAGTACATATTGCCGCTTTTATAATAAATTTCATCGCCGCCATGCCAGTATGCCTCTATGCTTGTAGGACGTGTCGGATGAAGTTCCCAACCGCAGCCGTAGTCATATTTATTGTCGTACATCGAAGCAACAGGATTATCAGGATCAAGCTGAAGATCAAACATCTTGGCAAGTGAATCCTCATTTATCAGCTTGCCGCCGATAAGTGCCCTGTCAAATGCTACCATATCAGCCGCACAGGAATGAATACCTCCGGCTCCTCTGGCTGTTCTCGGAGAGTCCATGCCTGATGAGCCCATCAATTCTATGAATTCAATATACTCATCTTCTTCAGGAAGCTCGGCAACGCTTGTGAGATCGCCTGTTTTCATGCTGCTGGAATGTGCCATTCCGCACACGTTGAAGATATTGTTCTTTACGTATTCATCATAGCCAATGCCTGTTATCTTCTCGATTATCATAGCAAGCAGAGTATATCCTGCGTTGCTGTAATTACTCTCTGTACCCGGTTCACAGATAAGCTCGGAACTGAAAAGTCCGTTCAGAAGCTCCTCATCAGTGTAACCGTCTGTATAATATTTACGAGCAATCTCAATGTTGTCAGAGCCGTCCTCATTCAGCATGACATTCTCAGGAAAGAATTCCCTGTTTAATCCTGCCTGCATATGAAGAAGATCATATATGGTAATATCCTTGCCTCTGTCAAATTCGGGAAAGAACTTATCAATGGTATCATCAAGTGAAAGCTTTCCCTGTTCGCAAAGCTGAAATATACAGGTCGCAGTGAACATTTTTGACAAGGAAGCTATATCGTAAGTTGTGTATGCGCTGACCTTATTCCCGTCAATATCCAATGAATTAAGTCCTGCGATAAATATTATCTTATCATCTGCAGCAAGTATACGCACACCCTTTTCGTCCTTCGACTCAGCGCATTCATTTTTCATTATATCAACAAATTTTTGGAGTTCCTCATCATCGGTGCTCCATGTGTTGTCAGTCTCGTCGTAAACGAGCCCTTCCGTTACATCGAGATTAACCGCCATAACAGTTTCTGTTATAAGCGGTACTATAGGAGTGTCTGTATCTCTTTTTTTCTCTGCACATCCTGTCAGAGTTAATATCAATGCTACAATAAGTGCGTATATGTGTTTTCTCATAATTTCCTCTTTCCAAAAATGCTATATGTTATTACTTAACTAGCTCACAATCAGAATTTTTGCCAGTGCAGCTGTTTTTCCAAATCGGGGATAAGCTGTTTCGTGCGAATGGCATTGTCAGCTTGCCTTCCTATCCCTATAAAACACGGTATCATATACTCCTCTGGGAATCCCGTCGCCTTTCTCGCCAGTGCCTCCTCATTGCCGCAGGGGATACGAAGATTACAGCCGTATCCCTCTGCCGTTGCGGCAAGCCACAGATTCTCAATACTGCACCATATAGAAGCAAAACAATTCAAATTCGAAAGATCGGCAGGATGAAGCACATCAACTTTTTTCTTCATAAGTGGAATGATGACCGCCGCCGCATTTATCAGCATACTGTACTGTTTAGGAACAGCAATTTGATAGCTTTCCTTCTGAACAGGATCGGATATAAACGTCATTTTATCGACATCCTTAACAGTCAGATCCTTAGGAACGCCCTCCAGTACTTCGCGCATAACTGCTTTATCTGTCACAACGATAAAATGCCAGTCCCTGAAATGATCATTAGTCGGTGCTTTATAAGCTGCCTCTATAATTCGTTTCAAAGTTTCCTGCGGTATCGTTTCATCAGTAAAATCTCGAACACTGCTTCTTTTGTTTACAGCTTCATAAAAATCCATGATCTGTTCCTCCTTAAATTCCCGATTTTCTTAGTGATTTTTTACTATCCATATTATACACTGCACTATCTACAAAAGTCAATACGGCTATACGAACAAGTCCCCGCGATTGCGGGACTTACTGTAGCTTTTTCATAGCTTAAACTCTGCATATCTGAAATAAAAACAGCTCCTGACTTATAGCCCGGAGCTGTTTGCTCAGAAATTATCTGACACGTCTGTTATCTTCCATTTTCCGTCTTCCTTTACGACCTCGACTGTCACTGTTTCTTCAGCGCCGTAATTATTGTTTTTTATCTTTATAGAATAACCGTCGGCATTTGTTTCAGACTCAGTTATAACAGGATTATCATCGCTGAATGAATATCTGCCGCCAACAGGACGATATTCTATGTAAAGTTCGCCGTTAACGTCTATGCACTTAGGATGCTCTGTTCCAAAGAGTGAATCATACCTGCTGTTCAGAAATTCTTCTGTCATACGTATCCTGAGATAATCGTATACATCAGCAGTGGTCCTGTACAAACTGTTGGTAGACTTATGATAAACTGTTCCGTCGTAAGTAATATATTCTGCATTCGTATCCGTCTCCACACCGCTACCGCTCATAAGACAGTCGGCAAAGGCAAGCGCATCTCTTATGTCCATTGCTTCGGGCACAAACGGTGCAAATGGCTTCCCCGTAATATTGCGGTGAAAAGTCATACCGCCCTCATTATCGGAGCAGATCATATCGAAAGGTTTTTCGGGACAAGCAAATTCGGCCCATAGTGTATCATCGGGCTGATAGAACGAATACATATATTTTTTGCTACCGTCAAGCTGTTCCTTTGTATCAATTTTTATAGTGCCATAACGTGTACCGCCATACCTGTATTTCACAGAGCAGGATCCATCATCGTTAACTGTGAGCATGTTTCCGATATCTTCCTGTACCCATTCTCCCACAAGATCGCTAACTGAATAATCAGATGCTGAGACATCGTCTGTTGCAGTCTGAGTGACTGCGACTTCTGTATTTTCAATACCGGCAGTAACTGTTGCAGAAATGGTTTCCGAAGCAGTGGTAACAGTTGTATCGTTCTTGCTTCCGTCATTCTGTTTATCAGAACCGGTCTTTCCGCAGCCTGTCAGCGTGAATACTGCAAGCATAAAAAACAGTGTGAGTTTTGATTTTGTTCTTTTCATTTTCTTTCGATCCTTCCTGAAATAGCTTTGCTGTAAAATAACTTTTAAATTATATCTAGTTGTTTCCATAAATCAACTGCGGAGAAGTATCTTTCCTTTCTATTACCGGCAATGCAGACGAGCTGATAGATATTTACCGCAATTGATCTGCTATGTACCGTTTTTCAAATATAACATACGCATCCAAGAAGCCAGGTGTCACATCTTTTCAAAATACTATTTCAAAAAAGGCGCAAGAGAGCAAGCTCCCTTACGCCTTCTTTTCAGCTGTCAGTCATACATATCCATATATACTGTTGAATGTTTGATCCAATCATCTGACAGTGAACTGATCATTGACCTTTGCAGCTTTTCCCATGTCACTGACGAATCGTTTACCAGAACATATTTATCTGTGTATCTGTATAATGCCGTATCTGGATTTTCTGCGGACAAATGCAGCAGATATTTATATGTTTCATCGGTATCAAGCTCTGTCTCATCACTTTTTCTCATTTTTACATGAAATTCTTCTCCGTCATAACGCAGCATACAGAAGAACAGCTGAGGATATAGGTCTTTTTCTTTCTCATAAAGTTCAGGAGAAATGCCTTCCTCATGCAGCACATAATTATATACGCACATAACTGAAGCAGGCTTTTTCGTGTTTACGGAATCAAAAAAGCTGTCCCATATCTCCTTTCCAGAAGTAATATGAGTGTCGTCCTGAACAACGACAGGGTTATTATAAGCCCATTCCAGAGCTTCTTCCGCCGTAAGTAGCTTATTATTTTCAAAAATCTCCTCAGGCGAGGGACCTCTTTCACATACCTTAGCTACAGAACCATCATCTTCCTGTATCGTAAATTCAGCAAAAGCATATCCTTCACTAGATGCTCCGGTCCCCCTCAGATTAATGATCTTTTTACCGATACGGTATTCACCTGCCGGCAGTTCACCGTAGATCATATCCCATTCCACTTCCCATGTACCCGTGGCTTCCTTTTGTATAATCCATGCTTCCGATGTCCAGGCGAGCTCTTCTTCATGAGGGAGATACTCAACATCCTCCCACACGCCGCCATTTAGATTCTGTATCACAAAATAGCTTCCCGTAGATAATTCATGCACCTTCTTTCCACCTGACTGAGTACACTCTATCGTCAGACCTGTAGGCGTAACGTCGAGGGCTTTCAGCGTAATGCCCCATTCCTTTGACATAGGACCGTAAACTATATCCGACGCAGAGTCAGCGGTCACGAGATTATACCCCTGATTAACCTCTTCAAAGGTGATATTTCCGCTGTAAGGAACATGCGTTTGAAGTTCGATAACAGTGTTGTCCTCGTAAATTCCGTAGGTACCATCAACTGTATCAAAAAGTGCTATACTGCCTTTTTCAAGAGCTTCATTGAGCTTCGGTGCATACATCTGACCGCCCCAGAAACTGAGCTCATGATTTCTCAGGAAGCGCATATCACAGTTTACAAAGCCTACATACTGTTTACCGCTTACTACGGGGAAAATCCAATCATTCAAAGGCGCGACTACCGTATCATCTCCGACTAGAACTGATTTGAATGGCTTTGCAACTACTGCATCACGATAAGGTGCTCCACTGATTTGCAATGGATTTGAATCGCAGGTGAAACTATCGTAGGACATCGTAAATTTCCCGTTTTCAATAACCGTCTCGTAGGGTATCTCCTCAGTGGAGCCAATTTGATCCTCTATGGAGCCCGAAGAAAGTTCGCCGCCTCCGTCGCGCATATAAAAGGAATTGTTTTTATAGAAGATCGCCGCCCCGGTAAGCGCCGAGCAGATAAGGGCCAGTGAAGCGGAAACTGTTAAAATCTTTTGCCATAAAGGTCTGTGGTATATCTCAACGCCGGAAACTGACGCTGAATACTCGCCGTCTCTGTCTGACGCCCTGTTTTTAAAGAGCTCTTCGCTCCTTGCAAATAGCCTTGAAACGTCGCTGTCTGACAGAGCGCTGTAGCTTTCAGACAGCGTTTCTATGGTCTTACTGTCCGCATTTTCAAGTATATTGAGATTAAGTTCATCATTCTGCATAGATAAGCCCCCTTACAAAGAGATATCTGCTTTTTCGAGCATTTCTTTTAGCTTTTTTACAGCCCGTCCGCTGCGGACGCGGATATTCTCTGGTGTAAGCTTCACCATGCCGGCTATCTCCGCTGCACTGCGTCCGTAGTAATATTTCTGAATGATAATGGTGGAATCAGGCTCACCTAGCTCGGCTATCTTTCCGAGTATTATCCTGCGTTGCTCATTTGCCGCTGTCTCGCTTTCTACGTCCTGCTCCGAGCTCAGGGATTCATCGTCTATGGAAACGGTCTCAGCACCGGATATCCTGCTTTTATACAGCGCGGCTGCCTTTCTCCTTGCAATTGTCCCGATAAAGCCTGACAAATCACCACTGACATTCTTTTCGGGATTATAATAGCAGTATACATCTGCGAATACATCGCAGACACATTCCTCTATATCTTCACGAGCGGCAACGCTTCTGAGCCTGTTGAAAACTATTGTATATACATAGCCGCAATATGCTTCAAACAATTCCTTATGCGCCTGTTCAGATGATTTTTTCTTTTTATCACGAAATTCCTCATGCGTCATTCGCCTCACCGCCTTCAAGCTTATATAAATGCATTTATTTGGGCTTTCACTATATCTATTGTAAATTATACATCAAAACATAACATGCATCAATATATTATTATGTTTTAACTATTATACTCGTATATAAAAGGCAGCGGACCGGCTTAGTATTAAAACTAAATCAGTCCGCTGCTTTAGATCGAATATGTTGACGCTCACATAAATATGACCGTCAGCTTTTACAGATTTAATTACTTTGCCGGCTTGACCTTCCATTTTGCGTTTTTATTAGCTCTGGTCACATAAAAAGTCTCGCTTCCGGAAACGATATGATACTTATTGTCATTGATTTTTTCATAGCCTCCAGATTTTCCGTCATACTGACCTCCGGTGATGCTGAACGTACCGACATTACCGCCAAATGACGGACTGGCGCTGAATGTGCCCCCGTCTTCCATGTTTCCGGAGCAGCTGACCAGACAGCCAAGCATAAAGGTACTGATAAAAATAGTGAAGATTAGTTTTTTAAATGTGGATCTCATTTCTTACCTCCGTTAGTGTAGTGTAGTTAGTGTGACAAATAATAGTATCCGTTTAGATTATAACATTTAATAGTATACGTGTCAACCTTTTACATATTAGGGCCATATAGAAAATTAATATACCGATGTTTAAAATCTTACGCTTTTTGTTTGATAATATTGACATCCAACCGTCTATACTGTATCATGAAACACATAAGGTGGTAATTTATATCCTTAAAAAATGCTAAAGGACTGATTCCAATGGAAAGCGTGATAAGGAAGCTTTAAGCAATCTTATAATTTGTGTGCATATCAGAAAAGTGTGAATTTAAACATATAAGCAAACGTCTCTTTACCGAAATACGGTTAATCCAAAAGGAGAATGAAAAATGTTTGATACCAGATTTGAACACACATATACAGCCCTTGTAAAAATATGGAATAAATATCCCGATATCAAGCTCAAGTATTTGAAAACAAATGGCAGCGAGGAAGAAACCATTGACCGATTCATTCAGAACAACTACAGCGAGTGCTTCTTTGAAATGGAACAGGTGATTGAACGGTATTACGGCGAAAGCCGAAATATCCCTAGCCATAAGATAAGAGAGTTCTTCTCCCGTTATTTTGGAATGTTTTGGTATTCAGTCTTAAAAGAGGATTAAAAAGAGCCCTCTCAGTTCAATCGTCAGATTGGACCGGGAGGGCATTTTACGTTATTCTGAGAAATATGCAGCTGCGACCGCTGTTTATGTATTCCACGCTCCGCGAGCCGGACATTGTTATCGTATGTTCCTTCTCTCGGGGTGTTCGGCATAGTATCTTTCCTTATCCTTGTACATTGCCTCGTCTGCTATTCTCATAGCATCCGTGATACTGCTTTTCAGATCGTTATAGAAACAGCCAACTGAAAAGCAGACCTTGTCCGGATCAGACGCTCTTTGCCTCAGCATGAGAACTTTTCTGCTAAACTCCTCCTCGGAGCAGCTGGATACTATAACCATGAATTCATCGCCGCCTGCACGGTATATCTCGTCTCCGATAAATATCTCCTGAAGGAGCAGCGCAGCTTTTTTTATGAGCAGATCGCCGGCGGTATGTCCTCCTTTATCATTGACCGTTTTCAGTCCGTTCAGGTCGGAAAATACGACACCATAAGGCTTGTCTATTATGTTCTTTCCTGACAGGATCTTATCCACCCTGTTGTTCATTGCGTTGCGGTTATTTATACCTGTAAGTATATCAGTAAAGCTTATATGCTCCAGCTGCTGCATCATATTGTAGCTTGCTATCTCGGAGGACAGGAAAAACGTTGTAAGCTCCAGCGTATCCTTGATACGACGTGAGTTTTTGGTATCAAAATTTGAAGCCCATATATATCCCAGTAGCTCCTTATTGTGTCTGAGTGGGAACAGGACAATGCTGCTGACACCTAATTCCACAAGAGCTTTATACCACATATAATTTGCATTCCTAAGATATTCCATATCCTTATCGTTACTTATAATAACACAGTCGCCCTCGCTTATCGTATCTATCCATGAAACAGCAATATCATAAATATTGTCATAATCTGATATTGTTCTTACGCCGCTATTTTTCTTTCTGCTTGAAGCAAGTATAGAACAGCTTCCTTGATCCAGATTCATTAGCATAAGCGTGCATACAGAAGCGTCACAGATATTACGTATATCATCTATGACCTCGTTCATAGCCTTCCTGAAATCACTGGCACCGCGCAGCCTTATACAGGTCTTAAGCACATCGTTTGCGATTCCCTGAGAACCTGATGGGGCAAGCTCGATATCATTGATACTGCATTGTTCCGTAGAATATATACAGTATGATATATCTCCCTCAGCGTAATCCAGAGGGATCGTATACAGAACAAACCATAGATTGGTCATATTCGGGTGTATATACGTATGTACTGTTTTTTTCAGAACAGCAGAGCGATAGCACATACTTTCAAAATCCGGAGCTTTCGGAAGATAGACATCGTACAGACTGTTCGGGACAAACTTTCTTGGCGGTGCATCCGGATTGGTAATATAAGCCGGATGCTCAGCCATATCAATAAACAGCTTATTTCCGGTAATAATCCGTATATCTCCGTATTCTCCGCCGCTCTTCTTTTCAACCGAAACGACACACGCCATAGAACTAAAACTGTCAGTTAATTTTTGAAAATCCATAAAACATCCTTCTTTCGGATAATGACATGCTTATTATCATTCTTGTATCCTTCCGTGATACATTATATGAGCAGTACCGCATATACCTCAGCTCATACCAGTCACGAGTTTTTCGGCATCCTCTGCCGACATCGGACGTCCCCAGATGAAGCCCTGCACATAATCGCAACCTATACTCCTGAGAGCTTCAAGCTGTTCCATTTCCTCAACGCCTTCCGAAATAACGTCAAGTCCCATGATATGTCCCATTGATATCATCGCCGCAACATACTGCTTCGAAGACTCGTTGGTATTTATCTTGTCGATAAAGGATTTGTCTATTTTTAGAAGGTTCGCAGGTATCTTGCTAAGGTAACTCAGTGATGAATAGCCGGTTCCGAAATCATCTATCGCAAGCTTTACGCCCATATCCCTTATACGGTTCACGCAATCCAGTGCCTTGTCAGCAGAATCTATAAGTATTGATTCTGTTATCTCTATCTCCAGCTGCTCTGGAACCATTTCACTGTTGACAAGAAGGGAGCGTATCTCATCGGTAAAGCCGTTTTTCATCAGGTGCCTTACAGACGCATTGAGACTCAGAGTCAAATCAAGACATGTATTTTTTATGAGACTGCTGAAAAAAGCGACCGCCTTTTTAAACACCATACTGTCTACCTTGTCAATAAGTCCGACCTTTTCCGCAATAGGTATGAACTCTCCGGGAGAAACGAAATTTCCCTCAGCATCCCTCATACGCGCAAGGGCTTCAAAGCCGCGGAGCTTGTGCTCCATATTGAACTGTGGCTGCAAATTGAAGTATATCGTATCATTTTTGAGAGCCGTTCTTATCATGTTCTCTATTTCAAGAGTGCGCTCATTTCTCAGGATATCTGCAGAATATTTAAGAATATGATCGCTGCTGTTGGCCTTTTTTATTTCATTCATAGCCAAATTCGCGTGTGATATAAGCGAATCTGCCGTGCCAGCATCTGTTGGATACTCGGCATAGCCAAAGCTTGCGGTAATGTATAGATCACATCCGTCCACAGTTAGATGATCTCCGAGAGCTTCTACATAAGGCATAATAGCGTCTCTGAGCGATTCCTCGCTGTTGTATCCCCATATAATAAGCAGGAACTCATCGCCGTTTATACGTGTGATATAGTCATTCGAGTCGGAGCATTTATCCGCAACAGCCTTCCAACGCTTAGCAATTTCTTTCAACACCGTATTACCAGCCTTGAAGCCTAGGGTATCATTGACGCTCTTGAAGTTATTAAGGTCTATGGAGACCACAGTAAACCTCTCTCCGCGCCTTACAAGATCGGTAACGTACTCCGATGAGGCAAAGCGGTTCGGTAGCTTTGTCAGGGCATCTGTATAGCTCATGTATTTGAGGTGCTCTATCATTCTGTAGCTGTAAAGCTCAGATGCTAAAATAAACGATGTCAGCTCCAGTGTCTCCTTGATAGTATTTGCCTTATCGTCACTGAAATTGATAGCCCATATATATCCCAGTAGCTCGCTCTTGAACATCAGTGGAAACAATACTATCGTTTTGCCACCTGCACTTGTGATAGATTGATGCCATAAAGGGTTCCTTTTCCTTATAAGCTCCATATCGTTCTCATTTTTTATGATTAGGCAGTTGCTTCCTCCGATAGTATCCAGCCATGAATAGGCGATATCATAAAAGGCGTCGTCCACATAGCTGTCCATAGGGAGAAGATTGCTGTCCTTGGAAAAAGCCTCGCAGAGCACAGAACACTGACGTTTGACAGTATCCATAAGCAGTATACAGCAGTGCTCGGAATCGCAGAGGTCGCGGATATCCGAACATACCGCTTTCATAGCCTCACTGAAATCATCGGGGTTCTGAAGCTTGATACAGGTCTCAAGCACAGAACATGCTATGTCTGCCGAGATAGCGGACAGTCTTTTTGCGTCTGGCTTGAAATTTAACTCCATTATGTAAAGGCAGTAGTATACATTTCCTTCGTCCGGTAGCAACGGAACAAACGTCATATTGAACCATATATCATATCTTGCGGGGTGCGCATAAGAGTGTATATATTTCATTTTTAAGGCAGCCTGATAGCAGGCTTCTTCAAAATTCAGATCCTTTGCAACATATTCTGTATATTCAAGCCCCGGCACGAATTTTCTTGCCAGCATTCCTGTTTCCTGCATCGGTCTTTCAATTGAGTCTATATATGAACGGTTACCTGTTACTACCCGTATTTTTCCGTAATTATCCTCGCCTGTTTTCTCAACAGATAAAACACAAGCAGCCGTACTTATGCTGTCGACAATCGTCTGGAATCTCATAATTCAGCCCCCTGATAATAAATCTGTTTCCACAATCGTATCTATTTGCAGAACGTGCTCTTTCCGTTGAACTTGTAGTACTCCTTGTCCGAATAGAGCTTTTCGTCAGCACGGTGCATACATTCCCTGATCTCTGTCGCAAGTTCCTTTATTTCTGCCTCTGTAAACGGATGTGATATCATCATGAACGCAATCAGGGGATGATCATATTTCAACTGCTTTTCCTGTTTATCTATGCTCATTCTGTCATGCGCAAGCATGATACCGAAAATAATAACGCCTGCTATATCTGATGATACATAATAAATAAAATATTGAAGCATGTTCACTCCCCTCTATTCTCAAATTAATTTTACCATTTATACCCCCACTCTTCAATGTGATATAATAAAAATTTACAAAGCAAAAAAAAATTGGAATTTCTTACAAAGCATAAAGTCAGTTTTTGTATATTAAGACAAATGGTTTTAAAGCTATCCCCCTATATTTACAGGCACATGTAGCTTCCGAAAATACATAGGAAACTGCTATTCTGCAATAATTTTGAAGAAATTATGAACAAAAGGGCTTGCTCTTTATTATCCCTTGTGATATAATGGTGTTATGATAGTTTTGTTCTGCTGGTGACGCAGTCTCAAAGATTCGGAACGCCCTGTGCTGGGACGTTTTCGGAGATTCCGGTTTTTCAAGAATTGCCGGCATATATCTCTGTTTTCACAGCACAACGATATAATAAAAAAGGAGGACAAATCATGAAAAAACTATTTTCAAGGCTTACTACCGTAGCTGTTGCAGCATTGCTGCTCATTACCATCCCCCAAGGCATACACTTTGCCCGAGTAAAAGCCGGGATCACAGTGAATTATACCAAGACCCTTTATGGTGAGAAGGGTACCACAAATTACGGCTTCGTAATGGCTCCCGAAGGTGAGGAAAAGCTTCCCGTGGTAGTTTTCTTTCACGGCATCGGAACTCCCAGCGAGGGACTTTCAAACCTCATAATGAAAAAAATGGCTTCATGGGTCGAGGGAGGTTATCTTTCCCCTGTAATATTTGTATCACCGTATATCGAAAAGACTAGCCGCTATAACAATCAGAACGAGGACTTCCGCGTTTTCATACGCAACGAGTTCCACGGCCTTCTCCAAAAAATAGAGGACGGTAGTCTCTGCGACCGTATAGATACGACAAAGGACTTTTCAGTTTCCGGCTTCTCAATGGGCGGAGCAGCCGCTCTGTACGTAGGCAGCAAGTTCAGGGACAAGTTTCCCAATGTTGGCGCACTTAGTTCTGCGCAACAGTATCTGTTCTATGACGCGAAGGTGGGACAGGTCAGAGGCTGGGCACTCTCAGACGCTGACGTTACAGACCTCGGATTTGCAACCGCAGAACAGAATCCCCACCTATTTTTCACCTGTAGCCACACAGAAGCAAATTACGGAGCATACAAGTATACAGACTACTATAACGAGAGATTCGGTAATAAGAATAATTTTGTAAGCCATATTTTCGCCTCTGGAAATCACGATTCCGCTCAGGCAATGAGAGGGCTTTTCTGTTTCCTCTATTATACTCAGCACGATGAACTTCCAGATCAGGAGACCATAAAGAAGGTTCTCGGTACCGATGCAATGGGAACAGTTACTCTCCCGTCAGATGAAGACGACGAGCTCTCATCAGGTGACGTAGATGCAGACGCAAACATCAAGGAATTACCCACTCAGACAGCAACTACTACTGCCAAACCCACAACTACAACAACAAAGGCAGCTACTACCACTGCCAAGCCTACAACTATAACAACTACGGCGGCTACTACCGCTAAGCCCACAACTACAACAACAAAGGCAACTACTACCACTGCCAAGCCTACAACTACAACAACAAAGACAACTACTACCTCTAAGCTCACAACTACAACAACTATAGCAACTACTACCACTGCCAAGCCAACAACAACAACTACTACCGCTAAACCCACAACTGTTACTACTACAGCAGACACCACGACCTCTAAAAACCCGAAACATCTCATCGGCGACGCAAACTGCGATGGTGTCATTGATATGTCAGACGCTGTCCTCATAATGCAATTTCTTGCAAATCCCGACAAGTACGGACTCTATGGCAGCTCTGCAAGGCGTATGACTGCTCAAGGAGCTGAAAACGGCGATGTGGACTCGTCTGTACATGGCCTTACCTCAAACGATGCACTGAAAATACAGGAATATCTTCTCGGTAAACTGAGCTCTCTCCTGTAAAAATAAAAATACTCCGCCAAAATGCGAAGCTGAATAAGAATCGATCCCGAAAGCATCTCACTGTTTCCGGGATCTTTTTTATCATTTCGGACATAATTTCGGCGATAACAGACAAAAAAATGTTTTATTCATTCTTTAGTATATGAAGTCTTGCATTTTTGATCAGGATGTGCTATACTATATATTGTTTCAAATCAACTATCTAAAATCAAAGGTTTTACGCCTATTTTAAGGAGATCGGAAAAACGATGAAAATAGCAGTAGCAGGAACAGGATATGTAGGACTTTCAATAGCAACTCTGCTTGCGCAGCACAATACTGTAATGGCAGTAGATATCATACCTGAGAAAGTGGAGCTTATCAACAATAAAAAGTCACCGATACAGGAT